>NZ_JBZEER010000001.1:0-961719 GCF_058310175.1 Flavobacterium sp. AK-345
CTAAAATCTAAAATCTAAAATCTAAAATCTAAAATCTAAAATCTAAAATCTAAAATCTAAAATCTAAAATCTAAAATTAGATAGCCGTTACAATCGCTAAAAAGTCATCAGCTTTTAAGGCAGCACCTCCAATTAAACCACCATCTACGTCTGGTTTACCGAAGATTTCTTTAGCGTTATCCGGTTTCACAGAACCACCGTATAAAATAGAAACTTCATCAGCGATATCAGCTCCAAAAGCTTTACGGATTGTTTCTCTGATAAATTCGTGCATTTCCTGCGCTTGTTCAGGAGAAGCAGTTTCTCCGGTTCCAATTGCCCAAACTGGCTCATAAGCTAAAACAACTTTAGACCAAGATTCTTTTGCAATATGAAAAATTCCGTCACGCAATTGGTTTTCAACAATGTTGAAGTGATTTCCAGATTGACGATCTTTTAGTTCTTCACCAAAACAGAAAATTACAGTCATATCATGTTTCAAAGCTGTATCAACTTTGCTTGCGATCAATGCATCTGTTTCGTGAAAAATAGCACGACGCTCAGAGTGACCAAGAATTACAGTGTTTACACCAATACTAGTTAACATGTCTGCAGAAATTTCTCCTGTAAAAGCTCCGCCTTCCGCTTGGTGAACGTTTTGTGCAGCAACACCAATAGTTGTATTTTTTACTTTAGCAGCAGCTGCTTGTAAATTTACAAATGTTGGAGCAACAATTACTTGCGCAGTTGTTTGTGCTGGAATTTTTGTAATTAATTCACTTAATAATTCTTCAGTTTGTCCTGCGTTTTTATGCATTTTCCAGTTTCCTGCAACAATCTTTTTTCTCATTTTGGTAGTTTTTATTATTCTTTTTTTTTGTTTTTATTTCAGTATTAAATTGAATTCAGCATTGACATTGCCATTGCCATTCAAATTTTATTTTAAACCTTTTAAAGTTTCATTGATTTTATCAAAATCAGTTTCTATGGCACGGTATAATACAATTTTACCTGTTTTATCAACGATAATGTATCTCGGAATCCAATCTAAATCAATTGCTTTTCCAAAAACACCTTTCATACCGTCGTTCATCATAAAATGATCGCCTTTTAATTCGTGTTTTTCAATTCCGGCTTTCCATTTGTCAGCCGTTTTATCTGCCGAAAGGAATAAGTAAGAAACATCAGGATTATTCGCCTGAAGTTCTTTTAATTTAGGCATTGCTTTTACGCAATCACCACACCAGGAAGCCCAAACTTCGATAACCAAAGTTTTTCCTTTGTATTTTTTAAGAATGTTCTTGAAAGAAGTCTGACCTCCATCAAGGGTTAATAATTTTTCAGACAAAGCCTCTTTTGAAAAACTTGTTTTCTGAGCTTGTGAGCATGAAAAAGTAATAAATGCAATAACAATTAGCGCTATTTGTTTCATATTAAAATAATATTTGTAATGTACTTTAAATTGCTTTTCAGGAAATGAATCTGCAAATTCAAACCAGAGCAATTTCATAAATTAAGGTTCCGAACAAAGTTAAACAAACAAATCGAATGCCAAATGGAGATTAACAAAATTTGAAGACTCGTTTATTTTATCACAAAACGGGAAATTTCGGTTAAAAAAAGAGCTTTGAAATCGTAATAGTTCACTTGGAAAACTCGAAATTTTATTATTTTCAGGAAAATGGTTTTTTAAGAAAATGAAAAAAAAGATATTTTTAATGAAAGAAGGTTTTTTTTGGAGCAAAAAAACGTCAGATTTAAGCAAAAAAAGACTTCAGTAAAATTTTCTAATTTAGAATTTACTGAAGTCTTTTAAATATGATTTTTAGAATTTAATTCAAATCATAATTGCCATTTGCCCATTTCTTGCTTGGAACAATCCATTCGTCCAAAGCTTTATATAAAAAGCCATGTTTTAGATTGGTATGCAATTCGATTTCCTTGAAATGATTTATCTTAAGTTTTGAAGTTTCTTTTCTTTTAATCGCCGAAACCCCATAAATATCTGATTTTTCATAAATCGTTAAAATGTTTCCACAGAAATTAATATCCGGAATTTGTTCGATATCGCTGTCTATAAAGCATCCAATAAAAACAAAATTTACATCTGGATTAGCTAACAAAGTAGAAACATATTCTGCAATATAACCACCTTTTGAAGTGCCGATTACTGTAATTTTATTTGGAGGAATACCTTTTTTAAGAAGTTTTTTAATTTGTTTTACTGTTTTTTCAGCATAGTCATATGCATTAGTGTTTTTCTTTCTTTTTTCGCTGATAACAATAAAATTATCTTTTTTAAATGAATCTATAATCTCGTTATACTCTGCTTTTCCATATTCAGGATGGGCAACACTTAAATCGTTTTCTTCGACAAATTTATTATGAAAGAAGAAGATGTAACGTTGATCTTTATTTGTGGTTTGAGATTGGCTAACTGCAATAAAACTTGATAAAAGTACTAGTAAAAGAAACAGTAATTTTTGTAATTTCATAAAACTAATTTTTTTTATAAAAAAAAGTCCAATTTAACAAAGGACTTTATAGTATAATAATTGGCTATAAAAGTTATAAATTCAAATTAAAGGTGAGTTTATTTACTTCTTCTTGTTTATTTGATTGTATAATTTTTAAATCGTCCAATTTTTTATCAATTTTTATTTTAGAATTTATAGAAGTATTTTTGTTTTCAGTTAAAACTTTCTTTACTGTAGTTTTCATAATTCTTTTCTTTTTATAATAAAACCAAAAAAATCACCATTTGATTTGAAAGGTACGCTGTTAACGTTTCCAAACTCATTCTTTATTGATCCAAAGATAATAAAAGTTTCGGACAATTCTTCTAAATTAATTGAAAGTGCCCTTCTGTATAAACGTGTTCTCGCGAGTGTACTGCCTTTAAAAAAGACCATCTTTTTAGGATACTTTTCTGTAAAAATATAAACTGAGTTGGCAACTGTTGCTAAAATTTTATTTCGATCTCCATTATTTGTAATTATTGAATCATCTAAAATATATCTTTTGTGAACTTCATTATATATCAAATCTCCGAATGCCAGATTATAAATTTCTTTAGATTGAGTTGCATTAAAAATTATGACTTTCGTTATTTCTCCATTAGGACCAATGCTTTTAAATTCAAAAATAGTTGTTTCAGTATTTCGATAAAGTTCATATTTTAAATGATTCATTATTTTAATTTAAATCTACAAAAATACAAAAAATAAGTAAAAAAAAAGCTACAAAATAAATTGTAGCTTTTTTGAATTATATGTTTTATTAGAGACTATATCGAGAGTCTTAAAGATTTAAATCATCAACATCATTATAATGAACTTTCTGAATCACAGTTCCGTTCTCTAAAACCACAATACTAGGATTTGCTCTTTCGATTGTTTTTAAAGTTGTAGCATCGCAGAAATAAAAATCAACATTTATGCCATATTGTTTTTTAGCTTTTGCAATTTCATCAGCTCCGGAAGCTGTCATCGCGATAACTTTATATCCTTTTGATTTTGCCTCTTTATTTACATCTTCTAACTTTTTCATTCCTTCAGGATTTGATAAAGCCAAATCGTATGTCACAAAAATCAATAATTTTGGTTCTTTCAGCAATTCTTCTTTATAATCAGAATCGTCTTTTGTCATCGAAAAATCATGAATTGGCGGAACATAACCTTCTGTAATTACTTTATCTTTTCTGTCAACAAAAGTCGCACCTTCAGGAATATTCATTAAATCTTTCTCTGTAAATTCTTTTTCAACGCCATTTACTTTGTAGATAAAAATCATTTCAACTACAGATTTAGGAGCTCCTTCGGGAATTTCCATTCCTTTCTCGATGTTGCTTCCTACTTTAAACGGACGGAAATCTTTTATCGGATTATGGTTTAAAACCCAAACAGTCATAACAACACATAATACGATAGCAATTAGCGTAATAATATTGGTAACTGTCTTTGAGAATAAACGTTTTACCAGCTTTTTATTGATAAATAAGATCAGAATAAAGAAAAGTAAAACAATATCTTTTGTAAACGATTGCCAAGGTGTTAAGTGTAAGGCATCTCCAAAACATCCACAATCTTTAACTACATCAAAATAAGCAGAGTAGAAGGTAAGGAATGTGAAGAAAACGATTAAAAGCAATAAGGCCCAAATGGTAAGTTTTGATTTGTAGCCCACCAATAACATTACACCCAAAACTACTTCTAAAATCACTAAAAAGATAGCCAAACCTAAAGCTAAAGGCTCTAAAAAAGGCATATTAAAAACCGGCTCACTAAAATATTCGGCCAATTTATAAGAGAAACCAACCGGATCATTCAGTTTAATTAATCCTGAAATGATAAATAATACACCGACAAATAATCGGGAGAATTGAGTAATGATGTTTTTCATGGGGAAAGTATTAAAATTTAAATCTCAATAAAGAAATTCCAAATTCCAATTCTATAAATTGGGTTTTGGAATTTAAAAATTGGAATTTTATTTGTTTATAGGATTTAGGATCAAAGCAAAAACAGAATAATTAATCATATCCTGATAATTCGCGTCGATGCCTTCAGAAACTAAAGTTTTTCCTTTATTATCTTCAATTTGCTTTACGCGAAGTAGTTTTTGCAGAATCAAATCCGTCAATGAACTTACTCGCATATCGCGCCACGCTTCGCCGTAATCGTGATTTTTAGCTTCCATTAACTCTTTGGTTAACTTAACTTTAGCGTCGTATAATTCGGTTGCTTTTTCTACATCAAGATCAGGTTGGTCAACAACGCCTAATTCTAACTGAATCAGGGCCATGATCGAATAATTAATGATCCCGATGAATTCTCCTTTTTCATCTTCATCAACTTTACGAACTTCGTTTTCCTGTAAACTTCTGATTCTTTGTGCTTTTATGAATATCTGATCGGTTAATGATGGCAATCTTAAAATGCGCCATGCACTACCATAATCTTTCATTTTATTGATAAATAAAGTACGGCAAACCGTAATTACATTATCAAATTCAAGGGAAGTATTCTTCATTTATTGCTGTATATTTGCTAAAATTTCTTCAAAAATAAGGATAAAATTAAAGAGTTTATGAAAAAAGTTTCAAGTTTAAAGTTTCAGGTTGAAGTAGATTGCGCAAGCTGAGTAACTTGAAACCTGAAACAAAAATAACAAGAGATGCTAATTAACTGCAAAGGCCAACTTATTGATTTGTCTATTCCTAAAGTAATGGGAATTTTGAACGTGACGCCAAATTCATTCTTTGATGGCGGAAAATATAAAAATGAAGACGAAATAATCTCGCAAGCAGATAAAATGCTTTCAGAAGGAGCTACGTTTATTGATATTGGTGCTTATTCGAGCAAACCAAGTGCCGAATTTGTTACCGAACAGGAAGAAATTGACCGAATTGTTCCTGCCATTGAATTGATTTTAAAGCATTTTCCGGAAGCTTTATTATCAATCGATACTTTTAGAGCCGAAGTAGCAAAAGCAAGTATAGAAAGCGGTGCAGCAATTATAAACGATATTGCAGCGGGAGAATTAGACGATAAAATGTTTGATGTAATTGCAAAATATAATGTTCCGTACATTATGATGCACATGCGTGGAAACCCGCAAACAATGCAGAGTATGACGCAATACGATGACATTGTAAAAGAAATGCTTTTCTATTTTTCTGAGAAAGTAAAACATGCAAGAAGTCTTGGAATCAATGATTTGATCTTAGATCCCGGTTTCGGATTTGCTAAAACAACCGATCAGAATTATGAAGTCATGCAGAAAATGGAACTTTTTAATTTATTAGAATTGCCTGTTTTAGCCGGAGTTTCAAGAAAATCTATGATATATAAAATGCTAAATAATACAGCGCAAGAAGCCTTAAACGGAACAACGTTTCTGAATACCATTGCATTGACAAAAGGAGCTAAAATTTTGCGTGTGCACGATGTAAAAGAGGCGACGGAATGTGTGACTTTGTTTGAGAAAATGAGTTTGTAAAGAGAATAACTGTTTAGTTTGTCAATTTCGACGGAGGAGAAATCACACTAAAAACTTACGCACAGTACGTCGCTCTTTGGATGCGATTCCTCGTTCCTCGGAATGACAAACCTTTGAGTCAATTAATATTTTAATCAAAATAAATATGAAATACTTTAGCTTAATATTTATATTTCTTCTCTTTTCCTGCGAAGAAAAAAAAGACGTTCTACTTCCAAAATCAAATATTTCAATAGTTAAAAATGTCGAAGATCTTTCACCAATTTATATCTTTTTAAAAATAGAAGGAAAAGATACAATTGCAGAAGTAAACAGAAAAAACAGCATTATTTCAACCAACTGGATTTTTAATATTGACAAACGTTTACCATTAAAATTGGTAATTCCGGAAGTAATAAAACTACAGGAAAAAAAGCGTGGCGAAAAAGCACACAAAAATGAAAAAGCTGAAAATTACTATTCCTACGCAGATTCTGTTGGAAAGAATTTAGCCTTTTTGCCTTTCACGAAAGTGTATTATAAAATGGAAAAGCCAAATAAAGAAAATTTTGTATTTCGTTTTAGAAAAGGAAAAGAGCAAGTTTTGATGGGAAATAAGGAAATAAAAATATCAGAAATATTACAACGTTTTTATAGTATAAAGTTTGAAAGGGTGCCAGATGTGGTGTTTTTATTTGATAAGAACATGAGTTATGAAGAATATATCCAACATAAAATTTTACTGCAAAAATATGTGTCATACAATCTTGATAAACTCCCGGTAGAATTCATCTTCTAAACTTGAAACAAAGAAAACCTGAAACTAAAAAAACAAAGCTTTTTTATTGATGATGATAAGGTTCATTTCTTAAAATCGTAAATCCGCGATACAATTGTTCGATAAAAAACAAACGAACCATTTGATGTGAAAATGTCATTAGCGAAAGCGAAATTTTTCCCTGCGCTTTGCTGTAAACCGTATCGGAAAATCCGTAAGGGCCGCCAATTACAAAAACCAAAGTTTTGATTCCCGAATTCATTTTCTTTTGCAATTCTTCAGAAAAACCAACGCTAGAGAAGTTTTTACCGTTTTCATCCAATAAAATCAACTGATCTGTTGGTGTTAATTTGGACAGAATCAATTCGCCTTCTTTTTCTTTTTGCTGACTTTCAGATAAATTCTTCACGTTTTTGATATCCGGAATTATCTCCAAATCAAATTTGATATAAAACGACAAACGTTTGGTATAATCGTCGATTAAATTCTGCAGCGATTTATTGTCGGTTTTGCCAATGGCGATAAGTTTGATGTTCATGTTTATATTTTGTTTTTTGCCACTCCCGATAGCTATCGGGATTCACGAATGAGTATGAATTAAAAATAAATAATCTGCGTTAATCGGTTCAATCATATAATCAGTGGCCTATTTTTTATTCTCAAAAACGGTTTCGAAATGTTCTACAATAGGAAACGGTTCATAATAATGATGCAAAATATTTTTCCATTCCAGATAAGCTTCAGAAGTTCTAAAACCTACGGTATGATCTTCGAGTGTATTCCAGTCAACCAATAAAAGATATTTATTTTCGACTTCAAGACATTTCTGTAAAGTATGACCTAAATAGCCATCAATTGATGAAATATACTGACTTGCTTTTGCAAAATCAATTTCAAACTGATTTGCTAAATCTGGTTTTACGAAAAGGAATGCGGCTTCTAGAATCATAGTTAAATTTAATTTTATCTGCGTTAATCTGCTTAAATCTTTTTAAAATCTGCGTGCAATTTCGCAAAGATTAGACAGTTAGTTTTTAGAAAATTTCCCTTCAAAAGCTTTAAATCTATTATCCAAATCTTTGATTAATTGCTTTTTAACCGCTTCATCCTGAATAAAACTGTAGTTAATACTGTTGTAAACATATTGTTTTATAGTTGCGTATGAAACATCAGGATATCTTTTTGCCAATAAAACATATTGTTCCGTCATATTGGTTCTTAAAATTCCTGCATCATCAGTACTGATTACAATTGGCACATTAAATTCTTTGTAAAGTGTAAACGGATGACGGCTATCTTTTACCTTCAAAATGAATTCATTACTAACTAAATTAATCTCAATCGGAATATTGTTCTTTGCCATATATTGCAATAAATCATATGAATTTGCTTCGTACGCAATATCAACTCCGTGACCAATTCTGTTGGCTCCGGCAATATGAATTGCATCGTTAATATGCCAGGTTAAATTTTCTGGAAGAACCAAACCTAAAGTTAATTCGCCCGCGTGAAGTGTGTATTTTACGTCTGGAAATTTTGAGTGGCAATATTTAAACATGACCATGTGAAGCCAATAATCTTTCATGGAATTTTCACCGTGTTCCGGCGAAACGATGTTTACGCCCGCAACCAATTTGCTGTCGTTGGCAGAGATAAATGCAATCGTCAGGTTCTTAAATAAATCAACAGGATCCATAAAACGAAGTACAAAGTTTTGATAACGCATGGTAAAACGCTCATCATCAATTTTTAAGTCTTTATGAAGTTTTGCTATAAAATTAGTATTGAAATCTGTTGCATATTTTTTAGCGTCTTTTTTCTGAAGTGATTTATACAAATCGTCTAAAAGTTTTAGAACTGCTTTTTCATCTTTTTGAGATGAAGCCTGACGCAATTTCGAATTAAAATCAGATAAATCAGCAACATTCATATCGCACGGAATCGTTGATAATTGTGTTTCGATATAACTTACATTTTCTGCAAGGGCGCGTTTTTTTAATTCGAGTATTCCTTCGGCAAAATGACCTTGTATAGTTGGTTCAAATTTTTGAAAAGAGTCAAAAAACTGATCATCAGAAGGCACAGAACCATTATAATCTTTAACCGACCAGGTTTGCATAACTTGCTGTTCGTAAAAAGCCAGTTTTCCTTCATTTTTTAGCGAAGAGAAAGTTTGCCAATTCCCTTTTGCAGGTTTTGTTTTAGAAGTTGCCATCGTTTCTATATTCAGATAAAAATCTTCTGCAATAGCTCTTTCTAAAAGAGGTTCTGCATAAATTGATCCCGAAAAATGATGGTGTAAATCGCCGCCTTTAGGCATTTGCTGAAAAAAAGCTGTTAAGAGAGCTTCGTTATTTCTGATTTTTTCTAAATAATTTTCAGCTGATTGAGAAAAGCCGATTTGTGCTATGAAAAAAAAGAAAAGTGTAATTATCCTTGACATACTCTAAGTTTAAATTACATGCAAATGTAAGAGTTTCGGAGGAGATTAAAAAATTTGATTTAGGGATGCGGGTTTAAGGTTGTGAATTTAACCGCAGAGATAACAAAGTTTTTTCGCAAAGTTCACAAAGTTTATTGTGGAGTGTTTGTAGAAAAGTTGGCAAAGTTCACTAAGCTTTGCGCCATTTTTGTCATCTCGACGGAGGAGAGATCACACTAGTAGCTCGACAAAGATTGGTGATTTAGATTACGGAGTTTCGAGTGTGATCTCTCCTCCGTCGAGATGAGATGTAAGACGTTATGAAATGCGAAAGACGCACTGCTGTGCGTCTCTACAATAATATTCGTTAGAAAAACCTCTGAACCTTTGTACCTCTGTAACTTTGAACCTTATGAAAAAAGCACATCACGAATTTCCTCAACCTTATCAAAAACGCTTTTTGCAAAGGGACAAAGCGGAATGATTTTTAAGTTATTGGTTCTGGCATATGCTACAGCGGCCATAACTAGTTTTTTGCCAACACCTTTTCCGTTAAATTCTTCACTTACTTCTGTATGATCGATGATGAATTTTGAATCTCCAGCCCAGGTATACGTCATTTTCCCGGCTTCTTTTCCTTCTTCTACAGCTTCAAAATAGCCTCTTCTTGTATCGTTAATTTGTTGAATTTCCATGGTAATTATATTAATGTGGTTTTAATTTCGATTGAATGTGTCAGTGTTTTATGAATTGGGCAACTATTTGCTATTGTTTCTAATCTTTGTCTTTGTGTTTGGTCGACTTCGCCAATTACTTCGATTTTTCGGGTAAATAATGATACATTTCGATCAGAATCTCTTTCAAAATCAATTTTGACATTTATTTCAGAAACATCCCATTCTTTACGATTAATATACATTCGCAAAGTAATTACGGTGCACGAAGCCAGTGAAGCTGCCAAAAGTTCTGTTGGATTTAAGCCTAAATTCTTGCCGCCCAATATTTGAGGTTCATCAGAAATTAAAATATTTCCACTAGCAGATGTGACTTCCGTTCGATACAAACGTGTATCAATTTGTGCTGATATAGTATCCATTATTATTTGATTTTAGGTTCTGGTAAAGGCACAAATTCGGTTTCGCCCGGAACTTTTGGAAAAGTTTGTTCTCTCCAGTCTTGTTTGGCTTTTTCGATTAAGTTTTTATCCGAAGAAACAAAATTCCAAAAGATAAAATGTTCTTCAGGAAATGGCTGTCCACCAAAGATGTAAACTGTTGAATTTGCAGCTATTTCAAACTCACAAAGCGTACTGTCGTTTGTAATTAAAATTTGTTTCGGATCATAAACATGTTCGCCGCTTTTAATACTTCCTTCCAAAATATACAAGCCACTTTCGCCAAATAAATCTTTGCCGATGTTTATCTTTTTAGCCTCTGTACTTTTAATTTCAATAAAATATAACGGGCTATAAACCGGAACCGGCGATTTTTTTCCAAAGGCTTCTCCAGCAATTAATTTGTATGAAACGCCATCTTCTTCCCAACTCGGAATATCATCTGCTTCTATATGGGCAAAATTCGGATCCATTTGTTCCAATTCTTTTGGTAGCGCAACCCAAATTTGTAAACCGTGAAGCATTTTATCAGAATGTCTTAAATATTCCGGCGTTCTTTCAGAATGTACGATTCCTTTTCCGGCCGTCATCCAGTTTACAGCACCCGGTTTTATTTCTAATTCTGTTCCTAAACTATCGCGGTGCATAATACTTCCTTCAAACAAAAATGTCAATGTCGAAAGTCCAATGTGCGGATGTGGAGGAACATCCATATTTTCATGATCACTTAAATGTGCCGGTCCCATATGATCGATAAATACAAATGGTCCAACGGCTCTTTTTTCACGGAAAGGCAATAATCTGCCTACCATAAAATTGCCAATACTGGCAGAACGTTCTTCGATAATTAAACTGATATTTGACATGGTATTTGTTTTAGTTGAAAGCAAAATTACAGTTGTAGTCACAATCTGCAACTTAATTTAGATTAAGAAAATTTGTTTTTGGTATGAATTATAAAAGTAAGGAAATAGAATTATAAAGATTCTATTTGAATTGAAAATATAACACGAATTGCACAAATTAACACACATAAATTAGTGAAAATTGGTGCAATTTGCGATAATTTTTATGGCTAAAACAAGATTAGTTAATTAGCAACAATCCCAATTAAAATATGCTTTTTCAAAGTTTTTATTAAGTAAATCTTCTTTGTTTATAAAGAAGTTTGCAACGCCACTATCACCAAACATTATTTCTTCATCGGTATCTATTTGCAGCAGTAAAACATCATTTTTTAATTTATCATCATATTCTCTTGGATCTGATTGCGTAAAATAGGCATAACCTCCAATTTTATGACCTTCATAATACAACAATTTTTGAATTTCTTTTTTTTGGATATCATCCAATTTTTCTTCAAATTCCCAATAATCCAGACCGTTAAAACTATAATCAAATCTAAAATCTAGAACACCTCCATATTCTTCTTGTTTTGAAAAAGTTAGGCTATGTTCACAATAAACAGGAAAATCGGAATATAATTCTTCAGTTAGAAAATCAAAATTAGTTTGATTGTTTTCGATTTCTGTATGATATAAAACTTTATAATCATTCATGTCGTACCAATCTTCTGATGGAATATAAAATTGCAATATCCCTTTTTCTGGATAATTTTCTAATTTAGGTATTTCCGAAAAATTAAGCTGCGCCAACAAAACCATTGGTTTTCCTGCTTTGTCTTTTGGATATTCCATATTAATTGGCAAATATGGTTTTCCTAAAAATTTGCTTTGGGTAAAAGGCAAAGTACTTTCTTCTTGTATAGGTTTTGCATTAATTTGAATAAAGCCTAACTTATACTTTAATAAATCACTTTCAAATTCTTTTAAATAGTCGGGAAATGTCATTTTAGTTTTTTTTAGGTTTAATGTTTAGAGTATTTATTCAATCAACTCAAATTCCAAAGCCTCACTTTCAGTTCCATTAATAATAATAGACAATTGATGTATTCCTGTATGAAAAACACGGGTTGTAATTAGTTTAAAAGACTGTTTTCTTTCGACTTTGGTTAATTGATGTGGCTGATAGATTTTCTCACTGATTTTAAAGACTTTTTTCGCCAAATGTCCTTTTGATTTTTTATAATGAACGGCGTATTCCAAACGAATTGTTTTGGCTTCGTCATTTTTATTATTTAAGTGAAATTGAAACTGCAGATAATCTCCAACTTTCACAATTGGCGTTTTGATTTCAAAGTTAGAAAGTTCAATATTTGTGCTTTCTAAACCATAATGGCTCAGGATTTCAGGATGTCCTTGTTTTAATAAAGTTCTGCAGCCGTGTTTGATAATCGCGTCGGTTTCTTTGCTTAAACCGCGCCATTTTTTTGCAATTTCTAATACAATTTCAGGATTATCTTTTACAATATCATTTAAGTTATTGGCAACACTTCGGCGTACATATTCTGACGGATCATTTTTAAGATTTTCTAAAATTGGCAGAATAGAAGCAGGGTCTTTTTTTAGGAACGGAATCGCCATTGCCCACGGTAATCTCGAGCGTGAACCTTCACTGGCTAAACGACGTACGTGATGATTTTCGTGTAAAGACCATTTCACCATTTCGCCTATCATTTTTTCCTGATATTTTAAAATAAAAGGGCGAACGGCAAATTCGCAGCTTATAAATTGTGTGATAGATACAAAGGCTTTCGCCGAAGTTTTAAAATCATCTAAACCATATTTTTCAATATAATCAGCAAAAAATATGAACGCCAGATTTCCTTCGGTAAAATTATTTTGCTTTAAATTTTCGATGATTTTATCAATTAGAGAAACTGCTTCAGGGAAATTTTGAGGCATAAATTGATGCAAAACAACTGTGGTATATTTCATGCGTTCTTTCCATTCCTTTTGAGCAAAATTGCCTTCGTAAATGGCTTCGATGAATTTTTGTTTATCGAATGTTGAATGTACTTCGGCAACGGCCTGACCAAATTTTTCGTAAAAAGTAACGGAGTAAATATCTTTTATTAATCCCATTTTGTAATAATATTGAACTTCAAAGATATTTAATATTGATCGCTTTTATCGCATTTAATTAGGTAAAGTTTTTGTGTGATATAAGAAGGTATTAAAAAAAGAAAAAGTCTAAAAAGCAATTTAAAATTATTGCTTTTTAGACTCTTAAATATTCTTTTTATCAGATTTTTATTTAGGCAGGTAAGATAAATCTTTAGCTATACCCAGGTAAAAATTATTCAACGAAATAGTTGTAGATTGTAATAAATCTGGTGCTACAACACTTAAGTGATCTTGGCCATTGATAGTAGGATGTACGTCCCAAACACCTTTTTGAGCTAATTTTCTGTTAGCGGGATCCATTAATACATAATCGTGCCCAAGAGGGTATTGACTAGAAACTACACTTACAAGACCATCGTTAGGTCTCCAGCTGTTGAAACCTTCTGGTAAGTCTGCACTAGTTTTACCAATATGAGCTGATTCAAGTTGAAATAATAAACTCATACTAGGTATTGGAGTCCAATTTCCATTAGATTGCTGTTTTGTATCATTGAATGTGTATGATGCATAATATACATTAGGAGAGCTCTTAACCCATTGGTTTTGTTGCTGCATGGTTGTTACTTTCATATCATACATGCAATTGTCTTTCGAGTCCCAAAAACGAGCTGTTACTGGTGTTCCAGATGCTGTTTTAGCAGATATTCTGTCAAAATATGCTTTTACAGTTTCCTTTGGTTGTCTTTGTAATCCCCAATGTCCAAGATCAAAATTGTAAAAAGTATTTTGCTCTAATCCAATTCCTCCAATAGTTCCGATACCCAGAACCATTTTCATAAGTACTTCTCTGAAAGAATCAGAATCTACGGTTAAAGCACCATTTTGTACACCTGCTATAGAAGTATGACTTGCTACCCAATTCTTTTTATTTCCTTTGAATAAATCAGAAGTTGGAGTTTCATTATGACTAGGAACATAAGCCATTTCATCTGCGTCTCCGTTTTCTAATAATTGAATTAAAAATCTTGGAGATGCTCCTCCTAAACTGTGTCCTACAAAATGTACTTTGTTTGTAGCACTCCATTGTTTGTAAAATCCGGTGTATGTTTCGCCAAAACGATTATGCCCGTGTTTCAAAGCATGAGCAGCTCCGTAATCAACTCTGCCGCCTACAATGTTGTAGTAAAGTTCAACAGCACGATCCCAGTTACTTGATAATGGTCCTACTGATGCAGTAAAGGTTTTATAACCATTAAAATTTAAGTAAGTTTGAGTATCGCCAAATCCTCCCCAATACTTGTAACCGAACATTTCATCACGCCCCCAGCCGCACATTCCGTGTACTAATACTATAGGATACGTATTTTGACGTTTAGTTGGATAAGCTGATAAATCAGGTTTTGAAACTGAAGTAAGTTCTTCTCTATCACAAGAGGAGAAAATTGCAATACAAAATAGAAATAAAGTAATTTTTTTCATGTTTAAACGGTTTAATATTAAAATTAAGGGGTAATGATTAGAACTGCAAAAATTGTCTATAAACAAAAAAAAAGCTTACCCCTAAAGGTTTTTAGAGTAACAAATTAAGACAGTTCCTGTACTCTGAATTAAAACAATCTATTCTTACTTTTCAGAATGAAACTTTCAAATCCCCAAAATATATCCTACTTTAGCATCTTATAAAAATTTAATAAAAATGATTAGCGATATACAATTTCAAACGGAATTAAAATTATTAATTAGTAACGCAATTCGCGAAGATGTGGGTACGGGAGATTATAGCTCATTGGCCTGTATTCCTGAAACGGCTCATGGTCAGGCTAAATTATTAGTAAAAGATCAGGGAATTATTGCCGGTGTTGCAATTGCTAAAATGATTTTTGAATTTATAGATCCAAAATTAAAAGTGAAGACTTTTATTGAAGATGGAATGCATGTAGAATATGGAGATGTGGTTTTTGAAGTTTCAGGAAGTTCGCAATCCATTTTAAAATCTGAAAGAGTTGTTTTGAATACCATGCAGCGTATGTCTGCAATTGCCACAAAAACAAGTCAGTACGCAAAGCTTTTAGAAGGTACCGGCGCAAAAATATTAGATACCCGAAAAACGACACCAAATTTTAGGGTTGCAGAAAAATGGGCAGTAAAAATTGGAGGTGGAGAAAATCATCGTTTTGCACTTTATGATATGGTAATGCTAAAAGACAATCATATTGATTTTGCAGGCGGAATTACGCTTGCAATTAAGAAAACAAAAGAATATTTGAAGACCAATAATTTAGATCTGAAAATTATCGTTGAAGCCAGAAATCTTGACGAAATTCGTGAGATTTTATTAAGCGACGGTGTTCATAGAATTCTAATTGACAATTTTAATTATGAAGATACTAAAACAGCTGTAGCTTTAATTGGTAACAAAACGAAAACAGAATCTTCAGGAAATATCAATGAAAAAACAATTCGTGAATATGCTTTATGCGGTGTAAATTATATATCGTCCGGAGCATTAACACATTCTGTTTACAACATGGATTTGAGTCTTAAAGCTTTTTAATGAAGTTATGAGTTTTGAATTATAAGTTATGAGTTAGGTTTGCAATCTAAAATCTGAACTCTAAAATTAAAATCATAAATATGTCCCAAGAGATAGAAGCCCGGATTGAAAAAGTTCCTGTATTGCGTTCTGTAGTAAGGCTTTTAAAGCAGATAAAATTACCCTGGTTAGAAGGTTTTTCGTTATACGATTTGCTCGAAATGTATACTTTAGGTATTCTTGAGGGTGCATTTTCGTATCATGCAAGTGCCGTTTCGTTTAGCTTTTTTATGGCATTATTTCCTTTTGCACTGTTTATTTTAAACTTAATTCCATTTATTCCAATAGATAATTTTCAGGCAGATTTTTTGTTATTTGTACAGCAAAGTGTTCCGCCAAATACCTATGATGCTATTAATAAAATTATAAGTGATATTTTAAATAATAGTCACTCTGGTTTATTATCGTCAGGATTTTTACTTTCTATTTTTTTAATGGCAAATGGTGTAAACGGAATTTTAAGTGGTTTTGAATCGTCTAAACATGTTTTTGATAAACGCGGTTTTTTTAGTCAATATTTAGTGGCATTGGCGATTTCACTTGTAATGACCATTATATTATTTGTAACTGTGGCTACAATTGTTGTTTTTGAGGTCTTTATTCAAAAAACAATTATTCAGGATGTGTTGAGTGATAACATTCCGCTGATTATTTTAGGGCGATATGCGTTTGTTTTGGTAATGATTTTGGTAACGTCTTCAATATTATTGCGTTACGGAACAAGACAATACAATAAAGTGCCTTTTATTAGTATTGGGTCAGTTTTTACAACGGTCTTAATTGTTATATCTTCGTTCTTTTTTGGGATTTGGGTTATAAAATTCTCAAAATACAACGAACTTTATGGTTCTATTGGCACATTATTAATTCTAATGTTTTATATTTGGATAAACTGTATGATTCTGCTTTTAGGGTTTGAATTGAATGCTACTATCAGAAAATTAAAACAAAAAAAAAATAAATAGTATGAAAAATTGGATGTTAACAATTGGATTGTGTTTTCTAACCTTAGGCACAATTCAAGGCCAAAGTGTCATTGGAAAATGGAAAACAATTGATGATGCGACTGGAGAAGCTAAGTCAGTAGTAGAGATTTACGAAAAATCTGGAAAAATTTATGGTAAAGTATCAGATATACTTCGTGCTGATCATAAAAAAGATATATGTGTCAAATGCGAGGGTGCAGATAAAAATAAACCTATTTTAGGAATGGTGATCATTAACGGACTTAAAAAAGATGGTTCTGAATATAGCGGAGGAACAATTCTGGATCCTACAAACGGAAAAAAATACAAATGTTATATTGAACTTGAATCTGCCGATAAACTAAAACTTCGAGGTTATGTTGGGATTTCTATCATGGGAAGAACACAATACTGGACGAGAGTAAAAAATTAATTTTATAATTAAAATGCGAAAATTAGCATCAATAATTTTATTCTTAGTTGCGCTGTCAAGCAGTTTTGGACAATCTAAGAATTCGCCATTACAAATAAGTCATCTTACAGGTGACTTTTATGTTTATAGGACCTTTCATGATTATAACGGAACTATGATTTCTGCGAATGCAATGTATCTTGTTACAGATAAAGGAGTTGTGCTTTTTGATGCACCATGGGATAAATCGCAATTTCAACCTTTATTAGATACTATTAAAGCAAAGCATAATAAAGAAGTAATTATGTGTTTTGCAACGCATTCTCATGATGACAGAGCGGGAGGTTTAGACTTTTACAGACAAAAAGGAGTAAAGACTTATTCAGGTAAATTAACGGATAATATTCTTAAAAAGAATAACGAGAAAAGAGCTGAATTTATAGTTCCTAATGATACTATATTTACTGTTGGCCAGCATACTTTTGAGGTATATTATCCGGGAAAAGGTCACGCACCAGATAATATTGTGGTTTGGTTTGATAAAGAAAAAATACTTTACGGAGCCTGTTTTATAAAAAGTGCTGATGCCAAAGATTTGGGTTATCTGGCTGATTCTGATGTAAAAGAATGGAAAAAATCAATCGAAAAAGTAAAGACGAAATTTAAAAATCCAATCTATATTATTCCGGGTCATGAAGACTGGACAAATACAGAATCGCTGAATCATACTTTGAAATTGGTTGATGAATATCTTGCTCAGAAATCTTCTGGTAAACCAACAAAAAAGTAATTGTATATTAGATTTTGATCTATTTTTGATTAATAAAAAATAGCTTAATTTTGCTTATATTTGAAATAGAGTAAGATGACTGTTACAGATAAAAAAATAATTGAAAGCTATTTAATTTTGTTTAAAGGACTTAGCTTTAGTAATAAAATTGAACTTATTGAAAGATTGATAAAATCTTTAAAAGTTAATAAATCAAAAGGAAACGGCTTTTATAAATCGTTTGGTGCTTTTGTTTCTGAAAAATCTGCAGAACAAATTGTTTTAGAGATTAAATACGACCGAAAATTTAAAAATACTGAAACTAAATTTTAATGGGATTATTTACTTGACACAAGTATTTCTTTGGATGTAATCCAAATAGAAAATTGGTTAGAAAATTATTAATTTTCATCACTAAAGTTATTTTTTAAATCCTATAAAATATCTACATGTTTTTTGTCGAAGTCGTTCTACCACTTTCTCTAGCCAAAACCTTTACATATCGTATTTCTGAGGCTGAATTTCATTTCATTAAAAAAGGAATGAGAGTCGCGGTGCCTTTTGGTAAAAGTAAAATTTATACAGCATTGGTAATTGATATTCATGAAAATGCTCCGACTTTATATGATGCCAAAGAAATTCATCAAATTTTAGACGAAAAACCTATTGCGACCGAAATTCAGATTAAACACTGGCTTTGGGTGGCAAATTATTATATGTGTGGCATTGGCGATGTATATCGCGGTGCTTTCCCAAGCGGATTATTGCTTGAAAGTGAAACAATTATTTCGCATAAAACAGATGTTGTTGTAAATCAAAACGAACTTTCAGATGAAGAATTTTTGGTTTATGAGGCTTTACAGCAACAGAGTTCTTTAAAAGTTCAGGAGATTATTTCAATTTTAAATAAGAAAAATATTTTGCCGGTTCTTCAAAAAATGATGGCCAGGGATATTATTGTTTTAGAAGAAGAAATAAAAGAAAGTTACAAACCAAAATTGATTCGCTATGTAAAATTGCATAGTAAATACGAATCTGATGAAGGTTTGGGACAATTGCTTGAAATATTAAAAAGCGCCAATAAACAAAAAGAAATTGTTTTGGCTTTTTTTCAATTACGTGCTTCTGAGAAGAAACCAATAACAGTAAAAAAACTGGTTGAGATTTCGAAATCTACTTCTGCAGTAATAAAAGCGTTAATTGAAAAAGAAATTTTTGAAGAATATTTTCTGCAACACGACAGGATTTCTTTTGATGGAAAAGCTTCAGAAAAACAGTTGCAATTAAGTGATGCCCAGGAAGGTGCTTTTACAGCAATTAAAGATAATTTTCTGGAAAAAGAAGTTTGTCTGCTTCATGGTGTAACATCAAGTGGTAAAACAGAAATTTACATCAAATTAATTGAAGAATATCTAGAAACGGGCAGGCAGGTTTTGTATTTACTGCCTGAAATTGCGCTTACGACTCAATTAGTTTCTCGTCTTAGACTTCATTTTGGAGACAAAGTGGCGGTTTTTCATTCAAAATATAGTAATAACGAAAGGGTAGAAGTTTGGAAACAAACACTCGAAAATTCTGAAAAAGCACAAATTGTAATAGGAGCAAGATCGGCTTTGTTTTTGCCTTTTACTGATTTGGGTTTATTGATTGTAGATGAAGAACATGAGCAGACTTTTAAGCAAACAGATCCGGCGCCTCGTTATCATGCGCGGGATGCAGCAATTGTTTTGGCTAATTTTCATCAGGCAAAAGTTCTTTTGGGGTCTGCAACGCCAAGTATTGAAACCTATTTTAATACGCAAACTGCAAAATATGGTTTGGTAACGCTTACAGAACGTTATAACAATGTTCGAATGCCCGAAGTTGTTTTGGTAGATTTAAAAGACAAACACTTCAGAAAAAAAATGACGGGTCATTTTAGCGATCTTTTAATCGAAGAAATAGCCGAAGCTTTGTCATTGGGTGAACAGGTAATTTTATTTCAAAATAGAAGAGGATATTCACCTATTATTGAATGTATGACTTGTGGGCATGTTCCGCATTGTCAACAGTGTGATGTGAGTTTGACTTTTCATAAACATAAAAATCAATTGCGCTGTCATTATTGTGGTTATTCAATTGCAAAACCAACACATTGCCATAGTTGTTCGAGTATAGATTTGACAACGAAAGGTTTTGGAACAGAACAAATTGAACAGGAATTAATTTCTCTTTTTCCGAATGCAAAAACCGGAAGAATGGATCAGGATACAACGCGCGGAAAATATGGTTTTGAAAAAATTATTGATTCATTTAAAGGCCGCGAAATAGATATTTTGGTAGGGACACAAATGCTGGCTAAAGGTTTAGACTTTGATAACGTAAGTTTAGTGGGTATCATGAATGCCGATAACATGCTGCATCATCCAGATTTTAGAGCTTTTGAGCGCAGTTTTCAAATGATGACGCAAGTTGCGGGAAGAGCAGGAAGATCAGAAAAACAGGGTAAAGTCGTGATTCAGACTTATAATCCAAATCATAATACAATACAACAGGTTACTACGCATAATTATGCGGGTATGTATAAGGAGCAATTGTATGATCGTCTGATTTATAGGTATCCTCCTTATTTCAGAATTATAAAGTTAACTTTAAAACATCGGGATTTTGATAAGCTAAAAGAAGGATCTATGTGGTTGTATCAGGTTTTGAGTCAAAATCTGAGTATGCCCGTTTTGGGACCGGAAGAACCGGCAATTAGCAGAATCAGAAATGAATATATCAGGACGATATTAATTAAGATTCCGCAGGAACTACATTTAGGGAACACAAAAAAAACTATTCAGAAGATGTTGAATAGTTTTGAGGCGGTTGCTCAATACAGAGCTATAAAAGTTACTGTAAACGTCGATTTTTATTGATTAAGAAGATGTAGAGAGTGCTTTTACCAAATCTTCTTTTTTGTTTCGGCTTAATGGAATCTTGGTAATTCCAATTTCGGCAAATTTGCTGTTGAAACGTTCTACTTTGTCAATATTAATGATATAAGACTTGTGTACGCGGATAAATTTATCTTTAGACAGGTCGTTTTCAAAAGATTTCATTGTTGAAAGAACCAAATTGCTATCGTCTTCGGTAACAACTCTTACGTAATCTCCAAAAGCTTCAATCCATTTGATTTTGGCTGTAAAGATTTTAAGTTTTTTTAGATTGCTTTTGATAAAAATATGTTCGCCTTCTTCTTCTTTTACCTCTTTTTTAAGTAGATGCATATCAATTGCTCTTTTTACAGAAGCATTGAATCGGTCTACTGCAATAGGTTTTTGCAGATAATCGGTGGCATCATAATCAAAAGCTTTTAGAGCATATTCTGCTTTAGAAGTTATAAATATAATTTGTGGTTTAGTTTTTAATCCGTCCAGAAAATCAAAGCCATTTATAACCGGCATTTCTATATCAAGAAATATTAAGTCTATATTATTTAAGGAGATACAGCTTTTCGCCTCGATTGCGTTCGAAAAGTCACCAATTAAATGCAAGCCTGGGTGATTATTGACTAATTTAGCAATAATTGTCCTCTGTATAGAACTATCATCTACAACAACACAATTTAGTTTCATAACATTTAAATTTATATAAATCAGGATAGCAGTAGTAAATATATTAATTTTTTTAGGAAAAAAACTAAAGTAGATCTTTATTTTTTACTTTACATCGAATAAACGTAAAAAAGAGTTGTTTATTTAAATATAATGATTACTTTTGCACCCAATTTTAACAAATAAATATTGTATTTATGAATCATTATGAAACTGTTTTCATTTTAAATCCCGTTTTATCTGAAGTTCAGGTGAAGGAAACAGTAACGAAATTTGAAGAATTTCTTACTAGTAGAGGAGCTGAAATGGTGTCAAAAGAGGATTGGGGTCTGAAAAAAATGGCTTACGAAATCCAAAACAAAAAAAGTGGTTTTTATCACTTATTCGAATTCAAAGTAGCTGGAGAAGTTCTAATTGCTTTTGAAACTGAATTTAGACGTGACGAAAGAGTTATGCGTTTCTTAACTGTAAGTTTAGACAAACATGCTATTTCATGGGCTGAAAGAAGAAGAGCCAAATTAAAATCTACTAAAGCTTAATTATTATGTCTACAATAGAGCAATCTGCAAAAGGAAAAAAAGACGGAGATATCAGATATTTAACGCCTTTAAACATTGAAACAAACAAAACTAAAAAGTACTGTCGTTTCAAAAAATCAGGAATCAAATATATCGATTATAAAGATGCTGATTTCTTATTGAAATTCGTTAATGAGCAAGGAAAAATTCTTCCTCGTCGTTTAACTGGAACTTCATTAAAATACCAAAGAAAAGTTTCTGTAGCTGTAAAAAGAGCTCGTCACTTAGCTTTAATGCCATACGTGGCCGATTTATTAAAATAATTAAAAACTCTAGTCGCTGGTTTCTGTTATGCAGAACCTAACTTCTAAAATATAAGGACAACAACATGGAACTTATTTTAAAACAAGACGTACAAAACTTAGGATTTAAAGATGATGTAGTATCAGTTAAAGCTGGTTACGGTCGTAACTTTTTAATTCCTCAAGGATTCGCGCATTTAGCTACACCTTCTGCAAAGAAAGTTTTAGCTGAAAACCTAAAACAAAGAGCACACAAAGAAGCTAAAGTTGTTGCTGATGCAAAAGCATTAGCTGAAACTTTAAAAGCTCTTGAAATTAAACTTACTGCAAAAGCTGGTGGAGAGAAACTTTTTGGTTCTATCACAAACATCGATATTGCTGAAGCTTTAGAGAAATCAGGTAATGCTATTGATAGAAAATTCATCACTAGTGGTATCGTAAAACGTACAGGAAAATATTCTGCTAGCATCCGTTTACACAGAGATGTTATCGTTGATTTACCATACGAGATTATCGCTGAAAAATAACATTTTGTTAACTTCTTGTTAATAAAATATAAAAGCCACTCTAACGAGTGGCTTTTTTTTGTCTAATTTTGAGGGAAATAACTCACTCAAAACTAAGAAAATGAAAAAAATCTTTGCATTATTGTTATGTTTGCTGGCCTTAACCGCGGTCACGGGACAAACAACAACTTCGAGTATTAAGGGTATTGTAAAAAGTTCAACCAACGAACTATTGCCCGGTGCTAGTATATTAGCCATTCATACTCCGACTGGGGGTAAATATTCTGCCGTTTCAAATGAAGATGGAAGGTTTAATATTTTGAATATGAGAATTGGAGGACCTTACAAAATTGTTGTAACTTTTGTGGGCTTTCAAGATCAGGAATATAATGATATCTATCTTGATTTAGGAAAACCATTTAATATAGATGTTCTGCTTGCAGATGCGAGCCAGGCGCTGGAAGAAGTAAAGGTTGTTGCTAAAGACAAGGTTTTTAAAAGCGGAAAAACAGGTGCCGAAACTACAATTGGCAGAAGAGAATTAACGGCATTACCAACAATTTCAAGATCTGCAGAAGATTTTACGCGTTTGGAGCCAACTGCAAGCGGCGGATCTTTTGGAGGAAGAAATGATCAGTATAATAATTATTCTTTAAATGGTGCGGTATTTAATAATCCGTTTGGTTTGGATGCTGCAACTCCCGGAGGACAAACGGGTGCTCAGCCTATTTCATTAGATGCGATCGAACAAATTCAGGTGGCGACTGCTCCTTATGATGTTACTTTATCCGGATTTACCGGAGCTTCTGTAAATGCAGTTACAAAATCCGGAACAAATGAGTTTCATGGTACTGCATATGCTTTTTACAGAAATCAGGATCTGACCGGCGATAAAATTAAAGGAGAAAAAATATTTGTGCCAACATTAGAACAAACTCAGGCAGGTTTTAGTTTAGGAGCTCCTATTATTAAAGATAAATTATTCATTTTCGGAAATTTTGAAATTGATAAAAGAAGCGATTTAGGTTCAAATTTCGTTGCGAATAATAACGATGGTGTGACCGGAATTAATGAATCAAGAGTTTTAGAATCTGATTTAATTGCGGTTTCTAATGCTTTGGCAGGTTTGGGATATAATACAGGAGCTTATCAGGGTTTTATTCATGAATCAAACTCAAATAAAGGAATTATTAAAGTCGACTGGAATGTCAGTGATAATCATAAATTGGCGGTTATTTATAATTTTCTTGATGCTTCAAAAGATAAACCTGCGCATCCAACAGCTCTTGGTTTTAGAGGACCGAATGCTTCAATTTTACAATTTCAAAATTCCGGATATCAAATTAATAATAACTTAAGTTCTTTTTTAGTTGAATTAAACTCAAAATTCAGTGAGAAAGTTTCGAATAAGTTTCAGGCAGGATATTCGCATTTTAATGACTACAGAGTTCCATTTTCTGTTCCGGCTCCTGTAATTAATATTCAGGATGGCGCGGGTTCTAATTATATTATTGCTGGTCATGAACCATTTTCGATCAATAATACTTTAGATCAAAAAGTAATTCAAATCACCAATAATTTGACTTATACGGTTGGTAAACATGCTTTTACTTTTGGAACTTCTTTTGAAAAATTCGGATTTAAAAATTCATTTAATCTGGGTGGTTACGATAACTTCGGAAACCCGAATGGTTATGCGGGAACTTTTTTCACTCCCTATTTCACAACACAAGATTTCTTAAATGATGCTGCTCAGCCTTATGCAACCAGTATCATAGCACAAAACCTTCAATATGCTCAGGATGTTTTTAATACCAAAAGTAACTTTGAAGTAGGAACTGACGGTGGATGGAAACTGGCGGAATTAAATGTAGGACAATTGGCCTTTTATGCACAGGATGATATTAGTGTAAGTGATGATTTTAAATTGTCTGTAGGTTTAAGAATTGATAAACCGTTGTATTTTAATACAGCAGATTTGATTCAGAAATATATAGACACTGATAATGGAGGTTCTGGAAGAGATAATAGTATTGATTATTATAATCCGCAGACAGGTCAGGCTGTTAAATTGATTTCTACAGATTTACCAAGCGATAGAATTCTTTGGTCGCCTAGAATTGGATTTAACTGGGATGTAAAAGGCGATGCTACTTCTCAACTTCGTGGAGGATCTGGGATTTTTACAGGAAGAATTCCGTTTGTTTGGTTAGGAAACCAGGTTAGTGGTGCCGATGACAGTTTCTTTCAAATTATGGATCCTGATTATAAATGGCCGCAAGTCTGGAGAAGTAGTTTAGGATTTGATCATAGATTTGAAAGCAATTATATTGTAACAGTTGATTTATCTTATAATAAGGATATAAATGCGGTTCAGGTTCAAAACTGGGGCTTAAAACCGCCAACAGGAACTTTAGCCGGTGTTGACAACAGAGCCATTTATGTTGCTGCTGATAAAGGAGCAAACAATGCTTATGTAATGACAAATTCTGATAAAGGAAGTGCTTTTAATGCTTCTGTTAAATTGCAAAAAACTTTTGAAAACGGTCTGTATGCAAGTGTGGCTTATAATTATTTAAAATCAAAAGATGTAAACTCTATTGAAGCTGAAATTACGGGAGATGCTTTTTCTTTTAATCCTGCATTAGGAAATGTAAATACTGCTGCGCTTTCGAATTCTAAATATGGAGATAATCATCGTTTTATAGGGGTTGCATCTAAAAAATGGAAATACGGAAAAGATAAATGGGCAACAACAGTTTCAACTTTTCTGGAATATGCTCAGGGCGGACGTTTTAATTATACCTATGGAGGGGATATTAACGGAGACGGTTCAAGTGTTAACGATTTAATTTATATACCAACAACTGCAGAAATTGCAACGATGAATTTTAGCGCCCCGGGACAAGGGGAAGCTTTTGATAAGTTTATTTCTCAGGATAAATATATGAGAGACAGAAGAGGACAATATGCAGAGCGCTATGGGGCAATATCTCCATGGAGAGGAAGATGTGATGTTAAATTATTGCAGGATTATAATTTCAGAGTTTCTTCTGCATCCGAAAAAACGAACACGATCCAGTTTAGTATTGATATTTTAAATTTTGGTAATTTACTTAATTCTGATTGGGGAGTTGTTCAGGTTCCTACGAGTGTTCAGCCAATTGGTGTTACAGTTGCGGGAAATACACCAACTTATACTTTTAATAATACGCAAACCAAAACGTTTAGTTATGATGCCAGCTTAACATCCAGATGGCAGGCTCAATTTGGTATCAGATATATCTTCTAGGAAGTAAAAAAAAGTTATAAATTTGCCCTCGCATTTGTGAGGGCTTTTTTTATGGATTAAAAATTAGAAATAATCTGTTAGAGCTTTTTTAAAGCGTTTAAATCAAAGAAAAAATAAATGAAATACGCAAGATTAACAAAAGAGCAATTTGATGAATTGCATGCGGAATTTGCTAGTTTTTTAGCAACTCAGGCAATTGATAAAGCTGAGTGGGATTCTATTAAAGAGAATAAGCCGGAAGTGGCAGAACAGGAGCTGGATGTTTTTTCGGATTTAATTTGGGAAGGTGTTTTGTCAAGAGCCGAATTTTTAGAGCATTTTTCTAAAAATCACATCTTTTTATTTCAATGTTTTGAAACTCATGTTCAATCAATAGTCTTGAAATCGTTAGTTCCGGATACTGATTTTTTAACAAAAGAAGGGTTGCAATGGCTGAGCGATAATATGTTTACTGAAACAATTGAAATGAAAGTAGGCAAGAAAGTTTTTACTGAAGATAGAAATGCCTCAATATTTGAATTAATTCAGCAAGGCGCTTTTTTAAGCGACGGACAGCTTTTTAAGCAAATTAATACGATTATTGAATCGTAATCGTTGTAGTTGAACTGTTTAAAAGGTAAATGATTGATGTTAAAATATTTACCTTTTTTACCTTATTTAACTTTTGTTTAGACTTTTTTATTTTTTTTACACCGTATTTTTACCTGTTTTTTTCGAATTGTTCAAAAATGTCTTCTTTACACTTGTTATTGTAGGTTTTACTTTTCAATTTTTTGTATTTATATTGATTTTAAACATGTTACCAAATTTAAAAAGTAATCATAAACTTACATTTTTGTATTTTTACGAAAAAATATGGTTTTATTTATGATTTCTATAACAGTCCTTTTTTTGATTTAATGCCTTGATTTTATTGAGATTTATATCTTTTTTGTTTTTTTGAATTTTAGTAATTTAAAAAAGATAAGAGTTTTGTACTTGTTTTATATTTAGGTTTTTCTTAATTTTAGTAAAGGAAAAAAGTTAAACAAAATGTGTTTGTACTTTTTGAAATAAAAAACAAACAGCAAAGGCATAATTGAATTGGTTAAAAAAAAATGAACTTAATTATTGTTTTTGAGGTTGATTAAAAGCTGAAGATTTAATATAAACTTAATTCATTTACTTATGGAATTGAAATTTACTCTTTTTATCAAGTTTGCATTAGGTATTCTTATTCTTCTGTTTTTATTTATTTCTCTTTTGGGTAAAATTCAATTTACTCCAAAATCCATTTTTAATTCACTGGCAAATTTGTTTTATAATTTTAAACATAATAGAAGCTTTTTATTTCCAAACCCCAGTAGAGGGTTTGTTAATGAACAGCATTGTTGTGTTTCATTTTAAATTCAATTTGTTTTTGCATAAAAAATCATGATTCAATTTTAGAACCTAAATTCTAAATAAACAAATTTGTAGATCGCCTAATCAACTTTCTATGATATTGAATCATACTCTATATTATTAAACTCCCCCCGTATTACTTAACCTAGAATTTTCTTTATGAAAATTAGTTCAGGTGCAAATCACTCCGTTTGGAAGATTGATCCAGATCAATATTTCCTAAAAGTTTTGAGACCATCTTTTATTCGTTTGGGATAAAAAGTGCTCTTTAGTATATTTTGATATATACTATACAATATGATTTTTACAAAATCTAATTTAAAATTTTAGTTAGGTAAGGTTTTAAATTTCGGTTTAACTAGTTGATTATTAATTTTTTTTATGATTGCTTAGGTATAATATGTGCCTATCGCAACAGGTGTTTTATTGTCCATTTTCTAATCTTCCAAATTATGAAAAAAATCTTTACTTTTTGTAATCTCATCTTCCAGAAGAGATTGTTAGGACTATTTTTTTTATTACTTCTATGTAATAATGCATTTGAGCCGACCTTTTGCAAACCAGCATCCAATACGAATAGTATTTCTGGTATATGTATTGGTTCAGGTGTAACGAACCCTACAGTTGCCTACGACAATGACGCAGGCTCAACCACATTTTTTATTCGTTGGGGATAAAAAATGCCTTTCGTGTGTTTTGATATACACAATACAATTTTTTACAAAATCTAATTTAAAATTTTAGTTAGGTAAGGTTTTAAAATTTGATTTAATCAATTGATTATTAACGTTTTTTATAATTGCTTAGGCATACGTGCCTATCGCAACAGGTATTTTATTGTCCATTTTCTAATCTTCCAAATTATGAAAAAATTCTTTACTTTTTGTAATCTCCTCTTTCAGAAGAGATTGTTAGGGCTGTTTTTTTTATTGCTTCTATGTAATAATGCATTTGGACAAACCTTTTGCAGACCAATATCCAACACTAATAGTGTTTCCGGGATCTGCCTTGGTACAAGTGTAACTAACCCTACAGCGGCCTACGATAACGACGCAGGCTTAACGACATTTACAACTCTGAGTACGGTCGTCGGAGTGTTGTGTTCTGCACAGGAAACTTTGGTTTTTAACCAAACGGCAAGTGCAGGCGATCAAATTGTTTTGTATATAGGTAGTGGTGCCGGATTGCTTAATCTGTCATTATTATCTTCGGGTACAGTTCAGGCCAAATTAAATGGTACCAATGTTGGTTCTGCAGTAGCGATTAATGATCCGTTACTTAATTTGTCATTGTTGCCGGGAAACACTATCGGAGTATTAAGATATACTTTAACAGGTCCTGCAAATCAGGTTCAAATTCAGTTAGGAGGGCTTGTTAGTGTACTGACTGATTTAAGAATTTATGATGTTCGTTTAGAATTTGTGCCTCCAACAGTAACGGGAGGTTTAAGTCAAACGATTTGCTCTGGAAGCTCAACTACATTAACAGCAACTCCGGCAGCTGGAACTACAATAGCCTGGTATAGTTCACCAACTTCAACTACGGCTTTGTCAACTACAAATTCTTATACTACGCCTGTTTTAACTGCTAATACTACTTATTATATTGGTGTTGCCAGAGCAGCGGGCTGTGAAGGAAATGAACGTGTACCTGTTGTAGTTAATGTGTCAAATCCTGTTGCTCCGGCGATTAGTACAACCGGTACGGCGATCTGTTCGGCTGGCGCAACACAACAAACTACATTATCAGTTGTTAACCCAATTCCGGGAACGACTTACAATTGGTATAATGTAGGTTCGGGAGGTGTAGCTTTAGCTTCAGGAATTACTTACTCTCCAACTGTTCCTTTGGGAACTACAAGTTTTTATGTTGAGGCTGCAATAGGAAGCTGTTTGAGCCCTGCAAGAACTCAGGTAGATGTAATTTCGAATGCTGTTCCTGCTCTTCCAACGGTTTTAACGCAAAGTGTTACTATTCAATCTGGACAAAATGCTACATTAACCGCGGCAACTCCTCAGGCGGGAGTTACATTAAATTGGTATGATGTTGCAACAGGCGGAACAGCACTTGCTATAAATACGCCAACTTATACAACTCCTGTTTTAACAGCAACAAAAACTTTTTATGTTGAGGCTCAAAGTGCGTCAGGAAACTGCGTAAGCGCAACAAGGGTTCCTGTGACAGTAACAGTTATACCATCGGCTTTGGGCGGATGTTTAGAAGCTGGCAGTCAGCAAACACTTCAAAACGGTTTATGTTTGCTATGCAACAGTACTAATCCTAATAACTCTGTTGACGGAAATACCGCAACAGCAGCAAGAATTTCGGTTCCCGTTGGTTTAATTAACGGATGGGTTCAACAGACCTTGCAATTTAATAATCCTGGCAAAGCGGGTGATATTGTTGACGTAGAATTAGAATTGCCTGGCGGACTTACTGATCTTCAATTATTAGGAGCGGTTAGTTTGGCAACTTATAATGGAGTAACTTATAATAATGACAGAATATCAGTTACGAATCCGCTGGTAACTTTGCAATTATTAACAGGTAATCGTTTTAGAGCGAGTGTAGTTGCAGGTGCTAATTTTGATCGTGTTGAAATTCGATTAGGAGGTTTGGCCACTGTTTTAACAAGTGTAGATATTTATCAGGCAACTTACAGATATAAAGCGCCAACTGTGGCAGGAAATACAACTATTTGTAGTGGACAAACGACTACTTTAGTTGCTAATATTGCAGTTGGAGAAACTATTAACTGGTATAATGTAGCAACAGGCGGTGCATCACTTGCTAATACAGCTGCTTATACAACACCAGCTTTAACAACATCAACTACCTATTATATAGAAATAGCAAGAAATGGTTGTGTTAATAGTGAGCGTTTTCCGGTATTAATATCAATTGATAATCCGGTTGCTCCGGTTATTGCTGCAGGTGGTACAACAATTTGTAGCGGTCAGACTACAGTATTAAATGTAGATACGCCAGTTGTAGGAACTGTATATACTTGGTATGATGTAGCTTCTGCCGGAAATTTATTATTTACCGGAAATTCTTTTACAACACCAAATTTAACTGCCAACACAACTTATTATGTTGAAGCAGGAATTGGAAGTTGTGCAAGTGCAACCCGTACTCCGGTTACTGTAACGGTTAATCCTCTACCGGCAGTACCAATAGCAGCTTCATCTAGTGTAATTATTCAATCAGGGCAAACTGCAACTTTACAAGTATCAAGTCCGGACTCTAATGTTACATTTGATTGGTATAATGTGCCAACTGGAGGAACAGTATTGGCTGGAGGAACAGGAACAGCTACTTATACAACTCCTGTCTTAACAGCAAATCAAACATATTATGTAACTGCCAGAAATACAACTTCAACTTGTATTAGTAGTACAAGAACGGCGATAAATGTTATAATAAGTAACACTGTAAGCAGTTGTTTACAGGTAAATGCTCAGGTAACGTCAAGAGGTGGACTTACAGGATGTTTATTATGTAGCTCAGCTAATGAAGGAAACTCTATTGATGCCAATGATGCAACAGCAGCAAATCTTTCAGTTCCTGTTGGTTTAGTAAATGATTACATACAACAAATGCTAACATTTTCTACGGCAGGACACGCGGGCGATATTATAGATGTAGAATTAGGAATTCCAGCCGGAATTGTAAATGTAACTGCTCTTTCTTATATTAGCTTAAGAAGTTATAATGGAGTAACTCCAAATGCAGATCAGGTTAATGTTGGATCATTAATTGATATTCAATTGTTGTCTTCTACGCGTTTAAAAGCCAGTTTTGTGGCAGCAGGACCTTTTACAGCTGTTGAAGTTAGACTAGGCGGCGTGGCTACTTTATTAACAAGTTTAGATATTTACGGAGCTTCTTACAGATTCAATCCTGCAACAGTTACTGGTGCTGCGTCTTCAATTTGTAGCGGACAACCGGCAACTTTAGCAGCTAGTTCAACAGTAGCAGGTGAAACATTTACCTGGTATGATGCTCCAAGTGCAGGAACTCAGCTTTCAGCTACAGCATCATATACTACACCAAATTTAACAGCAACAACAACTTATTATATAGAAGCAACACGTGACGGAGCTTGTACTAATAGCGTTCGTCAACCTGTAACGGTTACTGTGGCGCCATTTGCAACTGCTGCAGATGTAACAATACCAAGTCCGCAGGAAGCTTCATGTGCTGGAGAAGTTACTTTGTCTCCTACATCTCCTTTAGCAGCAGCACAATTTAGATATTATACAGATCAAAATAAAACACAAGAAATTATAACAGGAACTACTGTTGCAGCGCAGCCGGGAGTAACTTTTACAAAAGATCCAACAACCGGAGCATTAGCAATTGCAGGTTTAAACGCTGCAGGAGCTCCTTATAATTATTATGTTTCTGTTTCAAACAGTGCGACTTGCGATAATGATATCAATACTTTAAAAGAAGTAGTGGTTAATTTTCCAACAGTTACGCCTTTAGTTGTAATTGGTACACCTCTAGTAGGTTGTGGTACTGTAAATTTAGCAAATGCCATTACAGGTTTTGATACATCAGGAAACACAACATATACTTTTTATGATCCATCAAATAATGTTTTACCTGCAAATGCTGCAGCAAATATAAATACAAGTGGTGTTTACTCAATTCAGGCTCAAGGTAACGGTGTTACATGTCCATCTGCTATTTTGCAAGTAACAGTGACTATTAATCCGTTGCCAAGTTTGGTTGTAACACCTTCAATTTCAGTAAATGTAGGAGCTACAGTAGCATTAAATGCAACATCAGACGGAACTTTGGCATGGTTTGATCCACAAGGAAATCCAGTAGCAGGACCACCGTTTACAACAGGGGTTTTAAATACTCCCGGCATCTATACTTATACAGTAGTTGCTAAAAGCGCTTTAAACTGTACAGTTACAGGAACAGTTTCTATTAATGTTATAGACCCTGCTACTTGTCAATCTTTAACAGAAAGAGTTTATGCCAATGCGCAAACTTCAGGTTCTATTATAACAGGAGGAGTAACCAACGGAGCAAATGCTGTTGATGGTAATCCGCAAACTTATTCAACAATTACAACCGGATTAGGACTTTTAGGAGTTGGTACAACCTGGCAAACTTTAACCTGGCCTGCAAATATTGCAAAAGGAACTCCGGTTACTATTAAATTAGGATCTGAGTATAGCGCAGTTGCAGTGGGACAAAACCTATCAGTAGTTGGAACTTTGAACGGAGTTGATATCGGACCTTTACAATCTGTGTCGGGATCATTATTAAACTTATTATCAGGTGATAATAGTTTCGAATATACTTTTGTTCCGGCAAATGGTTCCGGACCTCAGGCTTATAATGGAGTGAGAATTCAGTCGGCTTCTCTTTTAAGTGTTGCACAAAACACAAAAGTATTTGATGCTTATTACAACATATCTGTTCCAACAGTTACTTGTACACCAGGAGATATTCAGGATGTTTATTATGGGGCAACAGATTTAGGTCTTCCAATAGGAGCATTAACCGCTACAGTTGGAGTTGCTGATGCATTTAATGTTGCTGATAATGATATAACCACTTTTGCAACAATGTATAGCGGAGTTGGAGCATTGGCTGCAGCCGATTTAACAGTTGCCTTTAAAACACCGGCAATTGCAAGTGATACACTAAGAATAGTAGTTTCAAAACCGGGTGTTTTATTAGATGTTAATTTATTGACAGGATTTACGATTCAACGTTACTTAGGTAATGTTGCAGTAGGAGCTCCTATTGAAAATACGAGTACATTTTTAAGCGTAAGATTATTACCGGGAAATACAATGTCAATGGTACTTGTATCTTCTCAGCCAGAACCTTATGATCGTGTGAGAATTCGTTTTGGAGGTGTCGCAGGAGTTTTAGAATTCCTTAGAGTTCATACTGTTGAACGTGTAGGAAATACAAAAGTCATAGGCAGCGATCTTAATAATAAAGTAACGGTTTGTCCGGGATCACCTGTCACACTGCAAATTCCGGCCGATGCCTGTTCTACTTATAAGTGGTACGATTCGCCTACGGGAGGTTCTGTAGTAGCAACGGGAGTTACTTATACAATTCCAGGCACATTGGCTGCAGGAATTTATAAATACTACGTACAGCCTGTTCGTTATGGTTGCGAAACTTTTGCCAGAGGAGAAGTTACTGTTGAGGTTAGCGCTTCAACTCCTGAAAATGCCTTAACAGATATTACGTTAAACGGAGCTACGACAACTTCAATTTGTTCTCCAACAGGAACCGTAACTTTAGCAACGAGCTTAAGCGGAACAGCAACCTTAACAAATCCAATTTACTATTGGTATAGTTTTGACGGAACAACTGCTCAGTTAATTCCAGGGGAAACAACTCCACAATTAGTTGTGACTGGTTTAGTTCCCGGAACATATACTTATTATGTAGGAGTTAGTTCAGATGAATTTTGTCAAACTGCTGAAGCAGATAGAAAACAAATAACATTTACAATATTGCCTCCATCAAATGAAACTGATATTTCGGTTGATGATATAACAGTTTGTCATGATGTAGCTGCGGTATTGACACCAACAGCAACTACATTAACAAATCCGGTATTTACATGGTATTTAGATAATGCTAAAACACTGCCAATTGCAAATGGAGCTGTAATAAGTGGAGCAACTTATACAATTGATGCAGCCGGAGTTTTAACAATCACAGGTTTAACCCGTGCTGTAAGTCCGATTACTTATTATGTAGGCGTTTCAAGTGATACAACTTGTGAGAACATTGCAGGAACACTTCAGGCAGCTACTGTAATAATAAACGATCCGCTTACACCAACCACTACAGATGATACACAAGATTTCTGTTTGGTAAATGCGCCAACAGTTGCCAATATTCAGGTAAACGAAGCTAATGTAGTTTGGTATAGTACCGCAACAGGCGGAACAGCGATTCCTCCAACAACAGCTTTAACAAGCGGTGTTTATTATGGAGCAGCTGTAGATCTAGTAACAAATTGTGAAAGCTCAGTTCGCTTAGAAGTTACAATAAACGTAAGTGATCCTGGCACACCAACCACTACAGACGATACACAGGATTTCTGTTTGGTAAATGCGCCAACAGTTGCCAATATTCAGGTAAACGAAGCCAATGTAGTTTGGTACAGCACTGCAACAGGAGGAGTGGCAATCGCGCCAACTACAGCTTTGGCAAACGGAATTTATTATGGAGCTATTCTAGATCCTGTAACCAATTGTGAAAGCGCCGTAAGATTAGCAGTAACAATTACGGTTACAGATCCATTAACGCCAACAACTACAGATGATACACAAGATTTCTGTTTAGTGAATGCACCAACAGTTGCCAACATTCAGGTAAACGAACCAAATGTAGTTTGGTATAGTACAGCAACAGGCGGAACAGCACTTGCACCAACAACAGCTTTAGCAAACGGAATTTATTACGGAGCCATTTTAGATCCTGTAACAGGTTGCGAAAGTTCAGTTCGTTTAGCAGTAACAATTACAGTAAGCGATCCTGGCACACCAACCACAACAGATGATACACAAGACTTCTGTTTGGTAAATGCAGCAACAGTTGCTAATATTCAGGTAAACGAAGCAAATGTAGTTTGGTACAGCACTGCCACAGGTGGAACAGTCCTTGCATCAACAACAGCTTTGGCAAACGGAGTTTATTACGGAGCTATTTTAGATCCGGTAACCAATTGTGAAAGCGCTATAAGATTAGCGGTAACAATTTCAGTTGCCGATCCTGGCACACCAACCACAACAGATGATACACAAGATTTCTGTTTGGTAAATGCGCCAACAGTTGCCAATATTCAGGTAAACGAAGCTAATGTAGTTTGGTATAGCACTGCAACAGGCGGTGTAGCAATAGCATCAACTACAGCTTTGGCAAATGGAATTTATTACGGAGCTATTCTAGATCCTGTAACCAATTGTGAAAGCGCTGTAAGATTAGCAGTAACAATTACGGTTACAGATCCATTAACGCCAACAACTACAGATGATACACAAGATTTCTGTTTAGTGAATGCGCCAACAGTTGCCAACATTCAGGTAAACGAAACAAATGTAGTTTGGTACAGTACTGCCACAGGAGGAACACCAATTGCATCAACTACAGCTTTGGCAAACGGAATTTATTACGGAGCCATTTTGGATCCTGTAACAGGCTGTGAAAGTTCAGTTCGTTTAGCAGTAACAATTACAGTTACAGATCCGGGTACGCCGACTACTACAGATGATACACAGAACTTCTGTTTGGTAAATGCACCAACAGTTGCCAATATTCAGGTAAATGAACCAAATGTAGTTTGGTACAGTACTGCCACAGGCGGAACTGCACTTGCGCCAACAACAGCTTTGGCAAACGGAGTTTATTACGGAGCTATTTTAGATCCAATAACAAATTGTGAAAGTTCAGTTCGTTTAGCAGTAACAATTACCGTTACAGATCCGGGTACTCCAACTACTACAGATGATACACAGGATTTCTGTTTAGTGAATGCACCAACAGTTGCTAATATTCAGATGAACGAAGCCAATGTAGTTTGGTATAGCACTTTAACAGGCGGAGTGGCAATCGCTCCAACCACAGCATTGGCAAACGGAATTTATTACGGAGCAATTTTAGATCCTGTAACGAATTGTGAAAGTGCAGTAAGATTGGCAGTAACAATTACCGTTACAGATCCATTAACACCAACTACAACTGATGATACACAAGATTTCTGTTTAGTGAATGCGCCAACTGTAGCTAACATTCAGGTAAACGAACCAAATGTAGTTTGGTACAGCACTGCCACAGGCGGCGTAGCAATTCCTGCCACAACAGCTTTAGCAAACGGAATTTATTACGGAGCCATTTTAGATCCTGTAACAGGTTGCGAAAGTTCAGTTCGTTTAGCAGTAACAATTACAGTAAGCGATCCGGGCACGCCAACCACAACAGATGACACACAGGATTTCTGTTTAGTGAATGCGCCAACAGTAGCTAATATTCAGGTAAACGAAGCCAATGTAGTTTGGTATAGCACTTTAACAGGTGGAGTGGCAATTGCGCCAACCACAGCATTGGCAAACGGAATTTATTACGGAGCTATTTTAGATCCGGTAACCAATTGTGAAAGCGCTATAAGATTAGCGGTAACAATTTCAGTTACCGATCCTGGCACACCAACCACAACAGATGATACACAAGATTTCTGTTTGGTAAATGCGCCAACGGTTGCTAATATTCAGGTGAACGAAGCTAATGTAGTTTGGTATAGCACTGCAACAGGCGGTGTAGCAATAGCATCAACTACAGCTTTGGCAAATGGAATTTATTACGGAGCTATTCTAGATCCTGTAACTAATTGTGAAAGCGCTGTAAGATTGGCAGTAACAATTACTGTTACCGATCCATTAACACCAACCACTACAGATGACACTCAGGACTTCTGTTTGGTGAATGCACCAACGGTTGCCAATATTCAGGTAAACGAACCAAATGTAGTTTGGTACAGCACTTTAACAGGCGGAGTGGCAATTGCGCCAACCACCGCTTTGGCAAACGGAATTTATTACGGAGCTATTTTAGATCCTGTAACAGGTTGCGAAAGTTCAGTTCGTTTAGCGGTAACAATTTCAGTTACCGATCCTGGCACACCAACCACAACAGATGATACGCAAGATTTCTGTTTAGTGAATGCGCCAACAGTTGCCAACATTCAGGTAAACGAGCCAAATGTAGTTTGGTATAGCACTGCAACAGGCGGTGTAGCAATTCCATCAACTACAGCTTTGGCAAACGGAGTTTATTACGGAGCTATTTTAGATCCGGTAACCAATTGTGAAAGCGCTATAAGATTAGCGGTAACAATTTCAGTTACCGATCCTGGCACACCAACCACAACAGATGATACACAAGATTTCTGTTTGGTAAATGCGCCAACGGTTGCCAATATTCAGGTGAACGAGGCAAATGTAGTTTGGTATAGTACACCAACAGGTGGAACAGCAATACCAGCTACAACAGCTTTGGCAAACGGAATTTACTACGGAGCTATTTTAGATCCTGTAACCAATTGTGAAAGTGCAGTAAGATTAGCAATAACAATTACCGTTACAGATCCATTAACACCAACAACTACAGATGACACTCAGGACTTCTGTTTAGTGAATGCACCAACGGTTGCCAATATTCAGGTAAACGAACCAAATGTAGTTTGGTACAATACTGCCACAGGTGGAACAGCAATACCAGCTACAACAGCTTTGGCAAATGGAGTTTATTACGGAGCTATTTTAGATCCGGTAACAGGTTGCGAAAGTTCAGTTCGTTTAGCGGTAACAATTTCAGTTACAGATCCGGGTACACCAACCACAACAGATAATACACAAGATTTCTGTTTGGTAAATGCATCAACAGTTGCCAACATTCAGGTAAATGAAGCCAATGTAGTTTGGTACAGTACTGCCACAGGCGGAGCGGCACTTGCACCAACAACAGTTTTAGCAAGTGGAGTTTATTACGGAGCTATTTTAGATCCTGTAACCAATTGTGAAAGTGCCGTAAGATTAGCAGTAACAATTACAGTTACAGATCCGGCTACTCCAACCACAACAGATGATACACAGGACTTCTGTATTTCTAATGCGCCAACGGTTGCTAATATTCAGGTGAACGAAGCAAATGTAGTTTGGTATAGCACACCTACAGGTGGAGTTGCTATTGCACCAACAACAGCTTTAGCAAACGGAATTTATTATGGAGGAATTTTAGATCCGGTTTCAGGTTGTGAGAGTACTACAAGATTACTTGTAACAGTAACAATAAACAATCCTACCGCAACACCAACAACAACAGATGATACACAGGATTTCTGTTCAATAAATGCACCAACAGTTGCCAACATTCAGGTTAATGAGGCAAATGTAGTTTGGTACAGTACTGCAACTGGTGGTACAGTAATACCAGCTACAACAGCTTTAGTGACAGGAACATATTATGGAGCTATTTCAAGTACTATAGGATGTGAAAATTCACTACGATTATTGGTTACAGTAAATGTAAATACACCGGAAGTTGTAACTACAACAGATACAACACAGGAATTTTGTTTATCAGCAGCACCAACAGTTGCTAGCATTCAGGTAAACGAGCCAAATGTAATTTGGTATGCTACTGCAACAGGAGGAACTCCATTAGCAGCAAATACAGCACTTACTGCAACGACCTATTATGCAACAACGGTTAGCAATACAACAAATGGTTGTGAAAATGCGACACGTTTAGCAGTAGCGGTTAGTTTCATAAATGATGCCGCATATCAAATTACGGCAAGTGACGATACACCATGTGTTTTCCAAGGCGTAACCTATTCAGTGGCAAACGGAAAATCCGATTATGTTTGGTCAATTACAAGCGGAACCGGAACGATAACTGCCGGTGGAGGAAATTCAGACGGATCTGCAACAATTTCATGGGGAGATGTTGGTACAGGAACAGTTTCAGTAACCTACACCAATACATGCGATGAAACTACTACAAAAACACTAAATGTGACAGTAGCGACATGTTCAGATCTTACGATAACGAATACGGTTAGTAATCCAACTCCTAATTTTGGTGAAGAAATAGTATTTACAATAACCGTCAATAATGTTGGCGAAGGAACTATTATCAACACAATTGTTAGTGATTTAATTCCTAGTGGATATGAATTAGTTTCAACTTCTACATCAAGCGGAGTGTACGATCCTTTAACCGGACTTTGGACAATTCCAACTTTAAATGCAGGAGAAAGCGAAACACTAGAAATCAGAGTGATTGTGATGCCAAATGGTGAATATACAAACGTATCAACGATCGAAATTTCAACTCCTTTAGATGTTGATCCAACAAACAATACGGCCACAGCTTTTGTAGAACCAGTTTGTTTAACGGTTTACAATGAGTTCACGCCAAATAGTGACGGAGCAAATGATCTTTTCAGAATTGATTGTATCGAATCATATCCAAACAACGAATTAAAAGTATATAACAGATATGGTGCATTAGTATACAGCAAAAAACATTATGAAAACGATTGGGACGGAACAGCAAATGTATCCGGAGTTATAAATAGAGGAGATATGTTGCCAACAGGTACTTATTTTTATGTGATAGACATGGGAGACGGAAAGGTTAAAAAAGGATGGTTATCTATAATGAGATAAGCCCCATAATTAATCCTCTAATTAATAAACTAAATAAGTATCGTTATGAAACTATATATAAAATCATTAGAAACGTATTTAATCTTAATATGTTCTATTATAACATTTAGTGCTACTGCACAACAAGATCCGGAGTATACACAATATATGTATAACACCATGGCCGTAAACCCTGCTTATGCAGGGTCTACAGGAGCCTTAGAAGCAACACTTTTGTATCGTTCACAATGGATTGGTATTGATGGTGCGCCAGAAACACAATCGTTCTCGATTCACGGACCACTTGCCAATGAAAATATCGGTTTGGGATTAAGTGTCGTTAACGACAAAATTGGTCCGTCTGATGAACTGTATCTTGATGGAAATTTTGCCTACTCAATACCTCTTGGTTATGAAAAAAGATTAGCCTTCGGACTTAAAGCCGGTATGAGAATGCTAAATGTAGACTGGTCTAAAGGAAGATATTACAACCAAAACGATGTTTTATTAAACCAAAATATCGACAACCAAATGAAATTAGCGGTTGGAGCAGGAATCTATTACTATACAGATAAGTGGTATTTAGGACTTTCGATTCCTAATTTTATAGAAAATAACTATTATGATGATGTACAGGAATCAGTAGATTATGATCGTTTGCATTATTATTTAATGGGAGGTTATGTTTTTGATTTGAATCCGAATTTAAAATTCAAGCCTGCATTTTTAGTAAAAGCAGTGAGCGGAGCACCGCTTACTGCTGATGTTTCGGCGAATTTTATGATTGCAGAAAAATTTGTAATTGGTGGAGCTTATAGAACAGATGATTCGGTAAGCATCCTGGCTGGTTTTCAAATCTCCAGAAGTTTTTACATCGGATATGCTTTTGATTACACCGTAAGCGAATTAAACAAATACAACGACGGTTCGCACGAAATCATATTGCGTTATCAGTTTAACAAAGGCGAAAGTAAAATTAAATCACCTCGATTCTTCTAAAAGTAAATCCCATGAAAAAACTATATATCCTAAGCCTGGTATTGAGCTTTACGATTTGTTTAGCTCAGACTACCAATTTAAAAAAGGCCGACGCGTTGTTTAAAAATTATTCTTATGCTGATGCTTCAAAAGCATACGAGGAAATTTTGGCAAACATCAAAAATCCTTCGGCACAAACTTTAAAAAATGCTGCAGACTCGTATTACTTTATTTCCGATTCAAGAAATGCATTGAAATGGTACAAAAAGTTATATGAAGCCCAAGGGAATAATTTAACAGATATCTACTATTTGCGTTATATTCAATCGATGAAAGCCGTAATGGACTATGAGGAAGCAAATAGAGTTACCAAAGAATATCTTGATAAAAAAGGAGATAAAAACGAGATCAACCGATACTTGGTTCAAAAATTTCAACTAGATAGTCTCTCTAAATCAAAATCGCTTTATGAAATAAAAAACCTTGCTATAAATAGCAGTAAATCTGATTTCGGAACGACTTATTTTCAGGACAAAATTGTTTTTACTTCTGCGAGGGATACAACAAAATTTAGCGAAAAGTTGTATACCTGGAACAATCAGCCATTTCTGAATTTATATGTTGCAGAAAGAAACCCGGCCGATGCAAGTTTGTTTAACGAAACGATATTTTTACCAAACGTTATGTCAAAATATCATGAAGCTACAGCCACTTTTGATGCCAGCGGAAAAACAATTTACTATACCACTAACATTGTCAAAAAAAATAAATTGGTTATAGACGAAACTAAGACCAATAATTTTCAGATTATAAAAGGAACTTTAGATGGAAATAAACTGGAAAATCCACAAAAAGTATTTTTTGACAGTGATGAATATTCAGTAGGGCATCCATCTTTAAGTGAAGACGGACAATGGCTTTTCTTTGCATCAGATATGCCCGGGGGAGTTGGTGAAAGTGATTTGTATTTTGTAAAAATTGCTGCAGACGGAACAATGAGTTCACCACAAAATCTGGGACCAAAAATTAATACTATTGGTAATGATGTTTTTCCATATTTCAGTAAAGGAATACTCTATTTTTCTTCAGACGGACATTACGGTTTAGGTGATCTTGATGTTTACGAAAGCAAATTTTTACCTGACGGAAGTTTTTCAAACCCAAAAAATCTCGGACCTCCAATAAATAGCAATAAAGATGATTTTGCTTATATAATTGATAAAACAGGTCATGCAGGTTATATGTCATCCAACAGAGAAGGAGGAAAAGGCGATGATGATATTTATTCCTTTATAAAAGGAGATCCGGTTTGCAACCAAACTATTTCCGGAATTGCCATCGACAGAAAAACCAGAAAACCGCTTACAGATGTTACCATTATGGGATACAATTCTTTCAGCGATGTTTTGGGAGAAGTAAAAACCAATTTTGAAGGTAAATATGCTTTGACTGTTCCATGCGGAAAAACAGTTAAAATGATTGCAGCAAAACCGAATTACAGCAGCGACGAAAAAACGGTAGAAACCACAAATGAAAACGAAGGTGAAATTCCGAACATTAATTTCGAACTAAGTAATTATGATGATTTGGTTGTGAAGAAAAAAGGAGTCGAAAAAGTCGACGTAAACCCAATTTATTTTGATTACGACAAATCTGATATTACCCCTTTGGCAGTTGAAGAATTAACAAAAGTAGTTTTCGTCATGCAGAAGTTTCCTAATATCCGTATCAAAATTGAATCCCATACAGACTCTCGCGGAAAAGACGCTTATAACTTAAAACTTTCAGATAACAGAGCAAAATCAACCCGTGATTATCTTATTTCACAAAATATTGATGCTTCACGAATTGAAAGTGCCATTGGTTATGGCGAAAGCCGATTAATCAATAAATGTAAAAATGGAGTAAAATGTACAGATGCAGAACATGTACTAAACAGACGTTCTGATTTTATCATTATCCAAAAATAAAACCTATTTCTATTTAAAACTTTTTTATCAGTCCTGATAAATGTTAAAACCATTTGGAAGTTGGTTTTTGTTTGATTCTTTTTAAGATTTTTTGATTCTTTTAAAGAATAATGGACAAGAAGAAAATCAAGTTGCATCTTTTTGCAACTTGATTTTTGATTTTAAAACTTTCAGGTTTTTAAACGCTTTTCAACAAAAATATCCTAATTTTGAAGTTACAGTTATTCTAAATTACAATCAGCACCATTTTAATATTTTTATGAGTATTCAAGACAAAATTCAGGCTTTAAGAAACGAACTTAACCAACACAATTACAATTATTATGTACTTGATAATGCCACAATTTCAGACTATGATTTTGATATTAAATTAAAGGAGCTGCAGGATTTAGAAAATAAACATCCCGAATTTTTTGATGAAAATTCCCCAACGCAAAGAGTAGGAGGAACAGTAACCAAAAATTTTAAGACCATTGCACACCAATATCGCATGTATTCTTTGGATAATTCTTATTCAAAAGAAGATTTAGTCGATTGGGAAAACCGAATTCAAAGAGTTCTGGGAAATGTTGATTTACAATATACCTGTGAATTAAAATACGATGGAGCGTCTATAAGTATTTCATACGAAAACGGAAAATTAGTCCAGGCTTTAACCCGCGGAGACGGTTTTCAGGGTGATGAGGTTACAAATAACATCAAAACCATAAAATCTGTTCCGTTGCAATTAAAAGGCGATTATCCGGATAAATTCGATATTCGTGGCGAAATTATTTTGCCATATAAAGGTTTCGAAAAAATGAATCAGGAATTAATCGAAATTGGCGAGACTCCTTATTCAAATCCAAGAAATACAGCATCGGGAAGTTTAAAATTACAAGACAGTGCTGAGGTTGCCAAGCGTCCGCTAGAATGTTTATTATATACAGTAACCAGCAACAATTTACCCTTTTCAACACAGTTTGAAGGATTAGAATCTGCAAAAAAATGGGGTTTTAAAGTACCAAGCGAAGCAAAATTGGTAAATAACCTTCAGGAAGTTTTCGATTTTATTGATTATTGGGATGTACACCGTCACAAATTACCATATGAAACCGATGGAGTTGTAGTAAAAGTAAACAGCATTCAGCATCAGCAGGAATTAGGTTATACTGCAAAATCACCACGTTGGGCAATTGCTTATAAATTTAAGTCAGAACAGGTTTCCACCAAATTAAATTCTATTACGTATCAGGTTGGCCGTACCGGAGCCATAACACCCGTTGCTAATTTAGTGCCGGTTCAATTGGCAGGAACCATTGTAAAAAGAGCATCTTTGCACAATGCAGATCAAATTGAGAAATTAGATATCAGAATAAATGATACCGTTTTTGTTGAAAAAGGAGGTGAAATTATTCCGAAAATCATTGCAGTAGATTTAGAAAAACGTCCTGAGAATTCAGAGCCAACACAATACATTACATATTGTCCCGAATGTCATACCGAGTTGGTTAGAAATGTTGGGGAAGCCAATCATTATTGCCCTAATTTTTACGGCTGTCCTCCGCAGATTATTGGACGAATCCAGCATTATATTTCAAGAAAAGCAATGGATATTGAAGGTCTTGGCGGCGAAACTGTTGCCTTGCTTTTCAAAAATGGCTTAGTTCATAATTATGCCGATTTATACGAATTAAAAGTAAATGATATTTTGCACTTAGAAAGAATGGCGCAAAAATCAGCCGAGAATTTGGTAAACGGCGTTGAGAAATCAAAAGAAATTCCGTTTCAAAGCGTTCTTTTTGCGCTCGGAATTCGATTTGTTGGAGAAACCGTAGCCAAAAAACTAGCCAAACATTATAAAAATATCGATGCGCTAAGCAAAGCTACTTTAATGGATTTGATTTTAGTTGATGAAATAGGGGAAAGAATTGCCAGAAGTGTAGTTGAATTTTTTGAAAATGAAGAAAACCAAATAATAATTGAACGCTTAAAAAGTTACGGAGTTCAATTTGAAATTGTTGAAAATATAAATCCGGATGCAACAGAAAAATTCATTGGAAAAACATTTGTCGTTTCAGGTGTTTTCGAGCAGTTTTCAAGAGATGATTTAAAGAAAACAATCGAGGACAACGGGGGAAAAGTGGGAAGTTCAATTTCTGCAAAAACAGATTTTGTAGTTGCCGGAGATAATATGGGGCCAGCCAAATTAGAAAAAGCCACTAAATTAAATGTACCTATATTATCTGAACAGGATTTTATAAATAAACTAAATGAAAGCGAATAAACCGTCGTTAATTTTATATTTTTTAGCACTGCTGTTTACAATTATTTTTAATTGTATGCAGCATGATGTTATGGCAGTTTACGCTAAATCTATTGTGTTGCCTGCTATTTTTTTTTACTTTTTGATTAGCAGTGATTATAAAATAGGAAAAACCGAAGCACTAGTTTTCTTATTTTGTTTTATTGGCCAGGTTTTCGAATTGATGGATGTAGAAATTTCAGAAATTGGCGGTGTATTAAGTTTTCTGATTGTTTATATATTGCTTTTAAGAATTTTCATTACCAGACACGAAAGAATAAAATTCAGGAAAAGAGATATTTTGCCAATATCAATAGTAGTAATTTTTATTGTTTATTTATTGATTTCTGTCCTGAGTTTGCAATCAGACAATATGAAAAAGTTTAACTGGCTTTATACTTTTTACGGAATAATTCTAAGTCTTTTATGTTATTATGCATTTGTAAATTACATCACAAAAGGTACTTATATAGCTTTTTTAATGAGCCTGATGGCTATTAGCTATATGTTGTCGGATATGTTTTTTATTTTCTGCGAATACTTCTCGTACTCCATTGTACTTATTTTAATTCGTGATATAACCCAAATTCTGGCATACTATTTTATGGTTGCCTATTTTCTTAAAAAAGCAAAATCGCATAAAAAAATGTTATACGATAATTGATTTCCCTTGGTTTGTATGTGCTTTATTCTTATCAAAATAAAAGTCAATTCGGCCTAAATTTATTCCGTAACAGCCCACTTGGTTGACTAATACATTTTCGCCCACTTTGTTTTTTACGATCGTTGGTTTATCTAAAAAAGTATGCGTATGTCCGCCAATAATTAAATCAATATCCTGAGTTAACGCTGCGAATTTTAAATCAGAAATTTTAGATTCATCTTCTTTGTAGTTATAACCTAAATGCGAAAGGCAAATTACCAAATCACATTTTTCTTCCTTCTTCAATAATTGTGTCATATCCTGTGCAATTTCTACAGGATTATTATATACAGTTTCCTTATACATTTGTTTGTCTACCAAACCTGCAAGCTCAATTCCTACGCCAAAAACGCCTACTTTAATTCCGTTTTTATTGAAAATTTTGTACGGTTTTACAAGCCCGTTCATTACCGTATTCTTAAAATCGTAGTTTGAATTGATAAACTCAAAAGTTGCATGAGGCATTTGCGCATGCAAACCATCAAGGCCATTGTCAAAATCATGATTCCCAATAGTTGAGGCATCATATTTCATCATGCTCATTAATTTAAACTCCAATTCTCCACCATAATAATTAAAGTACGGAGTTCCCTGAAAAATATCGCCCGCATCCAATAAAAGTACATTTGGGTTTTCTCTGCGAATAGTTTCAATAAGTGCCGCACGACGAGAAACACCGCCTTTATTCGGGTTAAGAGGATCATCAGCCGGAAAAGGATCAATATGACTGTGAACATCATTTGTGTGTAAAACAGTTAAATGCTTAATATCGTTACTTTCAAAACTGCTTAATGATAAACCTAAACTTAATAAGGCAGTACTTGCAGCTGTTTTTTCGATAAATTCTCTTCTTTTCATTGTATATATATTTTCAGGAAAGATCTTGTAGTTTGTTTTTTTGCCACAAATTGCACGAATTGGCACTAATTTTTTTAAAATAATTCGTGAATTCGTGGCTAACTTTTTTATTCTTCAGTAATTCGAATATCTCTTGGAACCGGAATTGTATCAACTTCCTTAAAATAATCAATAAATACATTTCGAATTTTATAATTTAAATCAAATTTTTGAACACTTTTAGCAAAGAAAACCATGCTGTCACCGCCATTAGCCAAATAGTCATTTGTGACAACATAATAAATTTTATTAAGGTCAAGAGGTTTTCCCTGAATCAAAATGTTTTTTGCGGTCTTGTCTTTTGCAATTGTAAAAGTCATTCCAGACAGTGGCTGTGCTTTTTGTACCTTAATAATATAAGAAGTTATTTCAAGAATCTGTTCTCCTTTTAATGCCATTACGACCAGACTGTTTTCAAAAGGCATAATTTCAAAAGCAGTTCTGCTGGTCACATTACCTTTAGGTAAAACCGCTCTTATCCCGCCATGATTCAATAAACATAAATCGATACTTTTTTTCTCACGGGCTTTAAAAACAAGATTTCCTCTTTCTACACAAACATCAGCCATTAAATTACCAATTGTTGTTTGCCATTTCCCTGTGCTTTTATCCAAAGTTTCAGGGCAATAAGCCAAAACGCTGTCCAAATCTTTATTGATATGCTCTCTATATGGTTTTATGAAGTTCTCAATTTCAGGGGTTTCGGCCTGTTTTTCGGTAACTGGAAGCTGCTTCCCTTCGATTTTTGTTAAGTTGTAGTTTTTGTTACTGCAGGAAACTATAAAAAAAAGTGTTAAGAATATAACAAAAAGTTTTAAAACTCCGTTATACTTTTTTAGATTTACCATCTTAAATGCGACTTAAATAATTAATTTTGTAATTTGTAAAAGTACTATGTTTTTAAATTATATAAAGGAATTTTTTGTAAAAAAATCATTAAAAAATAACTTACATAAAGTAAAAAACGAAGTATTTACAAGTAATATACAAACAATTGGATTGCTGGTTGATGAAAGTAAAATTCGATATGCTAAAGAGTTAATTAGCGAATTAATCTTAAAAGGAATTAAACCGGAAAACATAAAAATTGTTCAGTATAGAGGCAAATTAAAGAAGAAAAAAACGTATTCAGAAACTACTTTTGGTAAAAAACATATCAATTGGAAAGGCAGAATTACGGTAGATTTCTTAAATGAATTTGTCGAGACAGAATTTGACCTTTTGATTAGTTATTATGAAGTTGAAAAACCAATTTTGATGATGATAACCAGCAAATCAAAAGCGAAGTTTAAAGTCGGGTTTGCATCAGTCGATGAAAAATTAAATCGATGGATGATAAATACTGATTTAGAGAATTATAAACTTTTCATTTCCGAATTGTTTAAGTATTTAAAAAGTATAAAATAAATTATAAATAGAATATGCAATCATTAATAGGAACAGGCGTTGCACTTGTAACACCATTTAAAAAAGATTTCTCAATTGATTTTGAAGCGTTACAGCGAATAGTAAATTTTTCGATTGATGGAGGAGTTGAATATCTTGTAGTAATGGGAACAACGGCAGAAAATGCTACCCTGACACAAGACGAAAAAGAACAGGTAATTAATGCGGTAATTGATATTAATAAGGGAAGATTGCCAATTGTACTTGGTGTTGGAGGAAACAATACTATGCAGGTTGTAGAAGAATTAAAAACAAGAGATTTTTCTGCTTTTGAAGCTATTCTGTCTGTTTCACCATATTATAATAAACCAACTCAGGAAGGTATTTATCAGCATTTTAAAGCTATTGCCGAAGCATCTCCAATTCCGGTAATTTTATACAATGTACCAGGAAGAACGTCAAGCAATATGCTGCCATCGACAGTAGTTCGTCTTGCCAAAGATTTTGACAATGTTGTGGCTATAAAAGAAGCTGCCGGTGATGTTGTGCAGGCAATGCAATTAATAAAAAATGCACCAAAAGATTTTCTTGTGATTTCAGGAGATGATATGATCGCTTTACCAATTGTTTTAGCGGGTGGAGCAGGTGTAATTTCCGTAATCGGGCAAGGTTTTCCTAAAGAATTTTCAGAAATGATTCGTTTAGGTCTTAATAAAAAAGTAAATGAAGCGTTTAAAACACAATACTTTTTATCAGATTGTATTGATATGATTTTCGAACAGGGAAATCCTGCAGGAATCAAACAAGTGTTTCAAGCCCTTGGTATTGCTGAGAACACAGTACGTTTGCCATTAGTTTCTGTAGACGATTCGTTGGCAAACAGATTAAACGAATTTGTAAAACACAGTATCAAAGTAGAGCAGGATTAAGGGTATTTTAATATACCAAAAAATATTTTGTAGTAGCTAAATTAATAACTAAATTTGCCACCGGAACTTCGGTGTGATTTTGCTTTGGCACAATTGTCTAAGAAATCATAATAAAAGTAAGAAAATGAAAAAAATAGTATCTCTATTAATTGTTGTTGTCCTTTTTTGTTCTTGTAGTGATTACCAAAAAGCATTGAAAAATGAAGATGTTGCGGCAAAATTTGAAATAGCAACAAAAATGTATGAGGCAGGTAAATATAATAAAGCTATTCGTCTTTTTGAGCAACTAGCGCCAACTTATAGAGGTAAACCTCAGGCAGAGAAATTGTTTTATATGTTTTCTCAGTCATATTATAAAACAAAACAATATTATTTGGCCGGCTATCAGTTTGAAAGTTTTGTTTCTGGGTATCCACGAAGCGAAAAAGTTCAGGAAGCAGCATTTTTAGGAGCTTTCAGCTATTCAAAATTATCACCAATTTATAGCCTGGATCAAACAGATACAGTAAAAGCCTTAGAGAAATTACAGGCTTTTATAGACAATTATCCAAATTCAGAATATCTTCCTCAGGCAAATGCAGCTGTACAGATTTTGAACGGTAAACTTGAGAAAAAAGCATACGAAAATGCAAAAGGTTATAATACGATTTCAGATTATAAATCGGCATTAATTGCGTTTGATAATTTTATCGCTGATTTTCCCGGAACACCTTTTAAAGAAGATGCATTGTTTTACAAATACGATTCAGCATACCAATTAGCAATAAATAGTGTTCCTTCAAAAATGCAGGAACGTTTAAATGTTGCCAAAGCAGCTTACAATAACTTAATTAAGTTTAACAGCGCTACAAAATACAAAAAACAGGCAGACGAAATGAATGCCAGAGTTGAAACTGATTTACAAAAATTTACTAAATAAAATAAAGTCATGGATTTAAAAAAGACGAATGCTCCTGTAAATACAATAACATACAATAAAACAGTTATTGAAGAGCCAACAGGAAATGTGTATGAAGCAATTACCATTATGGCTAAAAGAGCAAACCAAATTAATTCTGAAATTAAAAAAGAATTAACTGAAAAATTAGAAGAGTTTGCTACTTATAATGACAGTCTTGAAGAAGTTTTTGAAAATAAAGAACAAATTGAAGTTTCTAAATTTTACGAAAAATTGCCTAAACCACACGCTTTAGCTGTTCAGGAATGGTTAGACGGTAAAACTTACCACAGAAGTTCAAACAAATAATACAGTATAATGTCAGTTTTAAACGGAAAAAAAATTTTACTGGGAGTTTCTGGTGGAATTGCAGCGTATAAAACAGCCACATTAGTACGACTCTTTATAAAAGCAGGTGCACATGTCCAAGTGATAATGACACCTGCTTCTAAGGATTTTGTAACTCCACTTACGTTATCTACGTTATCAAAAAATCCTGTACACTCTACTTTTTTTAATGAGGATGATCAAGATGCAGTTTGGAACAATCATGTTGAATTAGGTCTTTGGGCTGATTTAATGATAGTTGCTCCCGCAACTGCCAATACATTATCTAAGATGGCAACAGGAAACTGTGATAATCTTTTAATTGCTACTTATTTATCGGCTAAGTGTCCTGTTTATTTTGCTCCGGCAATGGATCTGGATATGTACAAACATCCTTCAACACTATCGAGTTTTAAGGCTTTAAAGCAATTTGGTAACGTTATGATTCCTGCAGAAAATGGCGAATTGGCCAGCGGTTTATCCGGAGAGGGAAGAATGGCAGAACCTGAAAATATCATTGCTTTTCTTGAAGCTGATCTGGAAAGTAAGTTGCCATTAAAAGGAAAAAAAATACTAATAACAGCCGGCCCAACATATGAAGCAATAGATCCTGTACGTTTTATAGGTAATCATTCTTCTGGAAAAATGGGATTTGATATTGCAAATGCCGCAGCCAATTTGGGGGCTCAGGTTATTTTAGTTTCGGGACCAACACATTTTAAGGCAAAAAATACTTCAATTGAAGTGGTAAACGTAGTTTCTGCACAAGAAATGTACGATGCCTGTCATGCACATTACAACGATGCAGATGTTGCGATTGCTGCTGCTGCCGTTGCTGATTATAAACCTAAAACAGTTGCTCTTCAAAAGATTAAGAAAGCTGCTAATGAATTTTCGATTGAACTCGAAAAAACAAAAGATATTCTGCAATCATTGGGAGCCATTAAAAAAAATCAGTTTTTAATTGGATTTGCTTTAGAGACCGAAAATGAAATTGAAAATGCTAAGTTGAAAATTCAGAAAAAAAACTTAGATTTGATAGTTCTTAATTCTTTGCAGGATGAAGGCGCAGGTTTTAAAAAAGAAACCAATAAAGTTACCTTTATTGATAAAGATTTTAAAATTGAACCAATGGAATTAAAAACAAAAGAATCGGTTGCGGTTGATATTTTAAATAAAGTAATTTTACATTTTTCTTAAATACCACAGATTTTTTAATCAAAAAACGGAATAAGAATAGCTAAATCGAATTTCGATAAAGCAAACATTACCTTGTATGAACAATAGAATAGTTACTCTTTTAGTATTTTTAATATTTGGCTTTGCCCAGGCGCAACAGCTAAATTGTACTGTAACTATAAATACTGAAAGACTCCCAAACCCTAATCAACAGGTTTTTAAAACACTTCAGACCTCATTATCTGAATTTGTAAATAAAACAGACTGGACAGGAGCGCTTTTAAAACAAAATGAAAGAATTAATTGCTCAATGTATATTACACTTTCGTCAAATAGTTCAGACCAGTTTACAGGTACAATTCAGGTACAATCTTCCAGATTAATTTATAATTCAACATATTCTTCGCCTGTCTTAAATTATAATGATAAAGACTTTAATTTTACTTATACAGAGTATCAGCCTTTATTGTTTAATCCAACTACTTTTGAGTCAAATTTAGTATCTGTTATCTCTTTTTATAGCTATATAATTTTGGGATTAGATGCCGATACTTTTCAAATGGGTGCCGGAAGTCCGTATTTTGAAACTGCTCAAAATATTGCCAACGTTGCACAGCAAGGAGGTTCTAAAGGCTGGAGCCAGACTGATGGACTTCAAAACCGTTATTATTTAATAAATGATCTGGTTTCACCTACATATAGTGATTTGCGTCAAACTAGTTTTTTATATCATACAGGATTGGATAATATGACTGTTGATTTAAAAACATCAAAAGAAAAAGTGAAATCGTCTATAGCATTAATAGGGAAATTAAACTCAGTTAAGCCAAATGCTTTTTTAACCCGGGTATTTTTTGATGCTAAATCAGATGAAATTGTTTCTATTTTTTCTGGTGGGCCAAGTATTTCGGTTACAGATTTAACAGACGTTTTGAATAAGGTTTCGCCATTAAATTCTACTAAATGGTCACAAATTAAATTTTAATTGACTTTTCAATTTTAACTTTATTCATTAATTTTATTTTCACATATTTATCCTATGATAACTTCGCTGTCGATTAAAAACTACGCCCTGATTGAAAAATTGTCTATTGATTTTTCAAAAGGTTTTTCTATAATTACAGGTGAAACAGGAGCTGGTAAATCTATTATATTAGGTGCTTTAGGATTGGTTTTAGGAAAAAGAGCCGATTTGACTTCCTTAAAAAATAAAGAAGAAAAATGCGTAATTGAAGCTCATTTTGAAATTTCAAAATATAACTTAAAAGAATTTTTTGAAGCAAATGATCTTGATTATGAGGATGACACTATAATCAGACGTGAAATTTTGCCTTCGGGAAAATCACGTGCTTTTATAAACGATAGTCCTGTAAATCTTCAGGAATTGCAAGACTTAAGTTTGTTTTTGATTGATATACATTCGCAGCAGCAAACTCAGGAATTATCAGATGAAAGTGTTCAGTTTAAAATAATTGATGCCATTGCTAATAATTTTGATACAATTTCAGCTTATCAAAAATTATTAAAAACATATAAATCAGATAAATCTAAATTAAACGCTTTATTAAAAAAGCAAAGTGATTCTGGCAAAGAACAGGAATACAATACTTTTTTATTGAATGAATTGGTTGCAGCCAAATTAAAATCAGGTGAACAAGAAGAATTAGAAGCCGATTTTGAGAAGCTTAATAATGTTGAAATTATTAAAGAATCAATCGACAAATCATTAGTAATTGCAAATGAAGAGCAATTTGGGGTTTTTCATAATCTGAATGAAATCAAGGCTTCATTGCAGAAAATTACACCATTTTCGGTAGAGTATCAAAATTTATTTGAAAGAATTACAAGTATAACTATCGAATTTGATGATGTTTCAAGAGAATTACAAAATGCTTCTGAGAAATTATTAAATGATCCTGAAAAATTAGAATTAACCAACCAAAAATTGCAGTTAATTTATAATTTACAGAAAAAGCATCAGGCAAATACTGTTGATGAATTATTGGAAATTCAGGCAAATCTTGAAAATGCAGTTATTGAACTGGGTAATATAGAAGAAGAAATTGAAATTCTTTCTAAAGCAATTGAGCAAAAAGCGCAGGAGTTAGATGTTTTTTCAGAAACAATTCGTCAAAACAGACTAAATTCAATTCCGGTATTATCAAATCAGTTAATCACGATTTTGGAAACGCTGGGAATGCCAAATGTTCGATTTAAAATGGATCTTTTACCATCTGAAACATATTTTCAAAATGGAAAAGACGAATTGCAATTTTTATTTTCTGCGAATAAAGGAACTGATTTTGGTTTGTTGAAAAAAGTAGCTTCAGGCGGGGAAATGTCACGTATTATGCTGGCTGTAAAAGCAATTTTGGCACAGTATTCAAAATTACCAACTTTAATTTTTGATGAAATTGATACTGGAGTTTCTGGAGAAATTGCCATTCGAATGGGCGAAATCATGAAAGAAATGAGTGCAAAGATGCAGATATTTGCTATTACGCATTTGCCACAAATTGCTGCAAAAGGTGATTCGCATTTTAAAGTTTTCAAATCTACTGTTGCAGAAGATACACAATCAGAATTAAAACTTTTATCGCCGGACGAACGTATTACAGAAATTGCACAAATGCTTTCAGGAGCCAATATTTCTGATTCGGCATTAAATCATGCAAAAGAATTATTAAATTAAGATTATAAGGTATAGGTATGGAAAGTTTAAGCTTTTACGAAAATCAATTTATTAAGGCAGATTCATTAATATCTGAAGGAAATATTGCCGACGGAAAAGAGATGCTGGAAGAAATATTATCTCAATATCCCGATTTTGGAAAAGCCCACAATCATTTAGGGTGGATTTACTACAATAAGTTAAGTAACTATGATAAAGGAATTTATCATTATAAACTGGCAATGAAATTTGAACCAAAATATCCTGCGCCGTATTTAAACTACACTTATTTGTTAATAGATATTGGTCGATATGCGGAAGCTAAAGAGCATATTGATTTTACATTTAACAATCTTGAAAATGTAGATTATTCTTCATTTAACAGTGAATTAGGAAGAATGGCTGAATATGAAAGCAATTATACTGCAGCTTATAATTTCTATAAGTTGGCGAAGAAAAATGCTTTAAATCCAAATTTTATAGACAATATGAATGCCAACATGAAAAGGGTTAAGGATAAAATGTCTATTTTTGAAAAATTAAAACTGAAATTGAATTAATACAATAAATAATACAAGATGATTATAGAACCTAGAATGCGAGGATTTATTTGTTTGACTGCACATCCTGATGGAAGCGCGCAAAACGTAAAAAATCAAATAGAATATATAAAATCGAAAGGTCCAATTAACGGAGCAAAAAAAGTACTGGTAATTGGTGCTTCAACAGGTTTCGGATTGGCTTCAAGAATCACAAGTGCTTTCGGGTCTGATGCAGCTACAATTGGAGTGTTTTTTGAAAAACCGCCAGTTGAAGGTAAAACAGCTTCTCCGGGTTGGTATAATTCAGCAGCTTTTGAAACTGAAGCTCACAAAGCAGGTTTATATGCAAAAAGTATCAATGGAGATGCTTTTTCAAATGAAATCAAAAGAGAAACCTTAGATTTAATAAAAGCAGATTTAGGACAAGTTGATCTTGTAATTTATAGTTTGGCTTCGCCAGTTCGTGTGCATCCAACTACAGGAGTGACGCATCGTTCTGTTCTAAAACCAATCGGACAAACATTTACAAATAAAACAGTTGATTTTCACACAGGAAACGTTACAGAGGTTTCAATTGCTCCTGCAAATGAGGAAGATATTGAAAATACGGTAGCAGTAATGGGAGGTGAAGACTGGGCTATGTGGATTGATGCTTTAAAGGCTGAAAATTTACTGGCTGAAGGAGCTACAACAGTTGCTTATTCTTATATAGGGCCATCATTGACGGAAGCTGTATATAGAAAAGGTACAATTGGACGCGCAAAAGATCATTTAGAAGCTACTGCATTTACAATTACAGATAGTTTGAAATCTATAGGAGGTAAGGCTTATGTTTCTGTAAACAAGGCATTAGTGACTCAGGCAAGTTCTGCAATTCCGGTTATTCCGTTGTACATTTCTCTTTTGTATAAAATTATGAAAGAAGAAGGAATACATGAAGGTTGCATCGAGCAAATTCAGCGTTTGTTTAAAGACAGATTATACTCAGGATCAGAAGTTCCTGTAGATGAAAAAGGAAGAATCAGAATCGATGATTGGGAAATGCGTGATGATGTTCAGGCAAAAGTTGCTAAACTTTGGTTAGAAGCAACGACTGAAACTTTACCTGCAATTGGTGATTTGGCAGGATATAGAAATGATTTCTTAAATCTATTTGGTTTTGAATTTGCAGGAGTTGATTATAAAGCCGAAGCAAATGAAGTTGTAAATATTGAAAGTATAAAATAAGTACAAATTAGTACTACATATAAGAAACCATTCGTTGCGGCGAATGGTTTTTTTGTTAATATAACATATCTTTACTGAAATTTTGAAATTTAAAACAATCGCCACTTTAATAACGCATATTCCATTATGATTTTTTCTTTAATTATACCCGTGTATAATCGTCCGGATGAAGTTGATGAACTTTTAGAAAGCCTAACCAAATCTGATTATAGTGAAGCTTTTGAAATTGTTCTGATAGAAGATGGTTCTTCCATTCCCTGTAAAGATGTTGTGATGACATATCAGGGAAAGCTAAATATTTCTTATTATTTTAAAGAGAATTCAGGGCCGGGAGATTCAAGAAATTTTGGTATGCAGAAAGCCAGAGGTGATTATTTTATCATTTTTGACTCAGATTGTATAATTCCTCCAAATTACTTAACCGAAGTTCATAAAGAGTTAGATAAGAATTATGTTGATTGTTTCGGTGGACCGGACAGAGCATTAGCCAGTTTCTCAGATATTCAGAAAGCCATTAACTTTGCAATGACTTCATTTCTTACAACCGGTGGAATTCGTGGCGGGTCTGAAAAAATCAATAAATTTCAGCCTCGCAGCTTTAACATGGGGATTTCTAAGAAAGCATTTGAGGCTTCAAAAGGTTTTGGAAACATTCATCCTGGCGAAGATCCCGACTTATCTATCCGTTTATGGAACCTTGGTTTTCAAACCAGACTGTTTCCTGAGGCTTTTGTGTACCATAAACGAAGAATTGACTGGGAAAAATTTGCTGTTCAGGTAAATAAATTTGGCAAGGCAAGACCAATATTAAATAGTTGGTATCCAGAACATAATAAGCTTACTTTCTTCTTTCCGACCGTGTTTATATTAGGTTTATTATTAGCTTTTTTACTGTTAATTTTCAATATTGATATTTTATTACAATTATATTTCGTATATTTCGTTATAATATTTCTTACGGCAAGTATTCAGAATAAAAGTATCAAAATTGGGTATTTATCTGTTATTGCTGTCTGGAAACAATTTTACGGATACGGAACTGGCTTTTTAGAATCTTTTATAAAAATTATCCTTTTAAAGAAAAAACCACAAGAAGCTTTTCCTCGTATGTTTTTTAAAGTATAGTATGACAAAAGTTATTGGTTTGACAGGAGGAATTGGTAGTGGTAAAACAACCATTGCAAATTACTTTAATGAAATGGGAGTTCCGGTTTATATCGCAGATGATGGTGCAAGAAATGTAATGAAATCTGACCATATTATTGAGGAGATAAAAACCTCGTTTGGTGAAGCCTTATTTGAAAATAACATTTTGAACCGTGCTAAACTTGCTGAAATTGTATTCAATGATAAAGATAAGCTGGCTGAATTAAATGCAATAGTACATCCTGCTGTAAAAAAAGATTTTGAGGTATGGTTATTGCAACATAAAAGTTACCAATATGTAATTTATGAAGCTGCTATATTATTTGAAAGCGGGCGTTATAAAGAATGTGATTTAATTATAACAGTTACTGCGCCCGAAGAAGTTAGAATTGAAAGGGTCTTAAAACGCGACAATACCACAAGAGAACAAGTTTTAAGCCGAATGAAAATGCAATGGAATGATGAAAATCGAATTTCCAGAAGCAATTTTGTTATTAATAACGATAATCTTAAAAATGCTAAGGAAGAAGTTGTTAAAATTCTTAAAATTTTAGATATTAAACAAAATCAGTCTTAAATGTTAATATTTGGTTAATGTATTATTTAGTATATTGTTAAAATATTAATTTTGTTTCGATGAATAAATTATTTTTTAGAATACTTGTTTTATTGATGAGTTTGTCCTTAATAGGGATAATTCTGGTTCAGGTATTTTGGTTCAATTCTTCGTTTAAAAATAACGACGAGCAATTTAAATACCACGTTACCCAAGTGATTGGGAGTGTTGCTGATAAACTTGAACAGCAGGAAGAGTATAGTTTTTACGATAAATACAATCGCATAAAAGACAGTACAGGTAAAATTCCAAAGAAAGAAGATTTATTGGAAGTTCTTTACGTTCAAAGAAACACAAAAACAAATAAAACAATTGTTTATTCTAACACACTTACGTCTGAAGATTACGACATAAGCGGATCGCTTTTTAATAAAAAGTTTAGCAGCGAAAGATTTAAAAACTTTAGCTCTAAAAGAGTAACTGAAATTTATAATAATAATAACAATATCGATAATAATGCTTTAGGACAAAGTATTATTCCGGATTTAAAGATTGAAAAATCAGGAAGTCTGGATATTTTAAATAAAGTTCAGCAACAGATTCAATATAAAGATATTGCTTCTCTAACTCCAATCGAAGGAAGAATTACAAAAGATAAGCTGCAAAAGCTATTAAAAAAGGAACTGGAAGAATACGGTGTAAAAACCAAATTTGAATTTGGCGTTCTTAATAGTGGTTTAGCAACAAAAATAAAATCTGATGGTTTTCATTATGATAAAGATGCGAGCTATCATATACCAATATATACAGATAATGAAGGAAATAGTAAATATGAACTATTTATAACGTTTCCTCACAAAAAGAAATTTTTATTATCAGAATTATTGAGTATTACAATATTATCAATTGTTTTTACACTGATTATAATTGTAGCTTATACAAGTGCATTGAATCAATTGTTACGTCAAAAGCATATTTCTGAAATCAAAACAGATTTTATAAATAATATGACGCATGAGTTTAAAACTCCAATTGCAACAATAAACTTAGCGCTTGATGCGATAAGAAACCCCAAAATTATTGAAGATAAAGAAAAAGTTTTTCGCTATCTTCAAATGATCAGAGACGAAAATAAAAGAATGCATGCTCAGGTTGAAAATGTTCTCCGAATTTCTAAATTAGAAAAAAGAGAACTTGATATCACCAAAGAGCCAACTGCTATTCATGATATAATTGATGACGCAATTGAACACGTGAATCTAATTTTAGAAGATCGACACGGAACAGTTGTAAAACATCTAAATGCCGCGAGAACAACATGTTTGGTAAATGAAGTTCATTTTACAAACGTCTTGGTAAATATTTTAGAAAATGCAATAAAATATTCTCCGGATATTCCGGAAATTGAAATTTTTACAGAAAATGTTAAAGACATGATTCTGATAAAAGTTAAAGATAATGGACTTGGTATGAGTAAAATAGCTCAAAAAAGAGTTTTTGAGAAGTTTTACAGGGAACATACCGGAGATTTACATAATGTAAAAGGCCACGGTTTAGGTCTGGCTTATGTAAAAAGAATAGTTGAGGATCACAATGGTCAAGTATATGTTGAAAGCGAAAAAGGAAAAGGTAGCACCTTTATAATAAAAATACCATTAATAAATTAAAATATGGAAAATAATAACAAAAGAATACTTTTAGTAGAAGATGACCTTAATTTTGGGGCAGTTCTTAAAGATTATCTAATGTTAAATGACTTTGAAGTTACTTTAGCTAAAAACGGTATGGAAGGTTTCGAGAAATTCAAGAAGGACGTATATGACTTATGTATTCTTGACGTAATGATGCCTTATAAAGATGGTTATACTTTAGCCAAAGAGATTAGAGAGAAAAATAGCGAAGTGCCAATTATATTTTTAACTGCAAAATCTATGAAAGAGGATGTGTTAAAAGGGTATAAAGCAGGAGCTGATGATTACTTAAATAAACCTTTTGATTCAGAAGTTTTATTAATGAAAATCAAAGCTATTATTCAAAGAAAATCGGCTGATACAAAAGCAGAACAAGTTCAGTTTGAGTTTAATATTGGTAAATTCCATTTAAATTCTAAACTTAGATTTTTAACTTTCGAAAACGAAGAGCCAATAAAATTATCTCCAAAAGAAAATGAATTGCTTAAAATGTTGATTCTTCATGAAAATGATTTAATGCCAAGAGAATTAGCATTAACGAAAATCTGGAGAGATGACAACTATTTTACTTCAAGAAGTATGGACGTGTACATCGCTAAATTGAGAAAATACCTAAAATCTGATGAAGATGTTGAAATTCTTAACATTCACGGAGAAGGTTTCAGATTAGTTGTTAAAAGCAAAGTATCTGAATAAGTTATAGAATAACAAACTAGTTCATCCAAAAAAAAAGAAAGCTCTGAGAAATCAGGGCTTTTTTTATGCTCAAATTTTAGTTTACTGCTTAAAGATTTCACGTCAATAATACTTTTTGAGCATCGTTTGTTCTAGAATTGAAGTGATAAACGTTGCGAAAATTGGAATTTGGAATTTATTTTTGAAATTTAATATTAAGGTATAGTAGTTTGTTTTCCAGATAGATATTATCGGTTTTTTGAATTTCTGAAAAACGATAAATATTTTTTACATGAATTTTCTCTAAATAAATTTGGAAAAACAAAAAACAATTCTGAATATTTGCAAACGAAAAAATAATAATAACCCTGTAAAACGAAGAAAAATGTTTGTACTTACATCAACATCTCAAAGCTTCACACCAAACGAATTTGGTGCAGCGCTTCTTCGTGGCTTATTTCAATCTTAGAAAGTAATTTTTAGATATATAAAAAGCCCGAAGACATTTAGTTTCGGGCTTTTTTTATTCTAGACACTTCAAATTTTCCCGAATAATCGATTTTTATTATTTATCCGTATGGATAAAATGCCGTAGCCAGTTTGGCTATTAATTTAATACGTTATAATTTTTTTATGGAAAATTATACAGTAGAGGAGTATGCTTTGTGCTCTCGCTTTAAAAGTAAAAGGAGAAAAGAAAGAGCAGTAAAAGAAGATTTTGAAAAACAATTAATTCAGTTAAGAAAGCTTGAAGATCAACTCTGGAAAAAACGTAGAGATTTACCATTAGTTCTATTAAAAAGTCCCTATCAAAAAGGTTGGCAACGCAATTTTGTATTAAGAGATGATATTAAAAGATCAAATGAATCTTCTTTTTACCAAATTTTACTGGAGAAGATAAATACGGTTCAGTATTCTTCTGAAAAATCTTTTAAGAAAAAGAAAAAGAGGAAAAGAAAACACGTATATGTTGAAAAACTTCAAACTGTAAAAGAGTTTTCTGAATCAGAATGGAGAAGTCCAAAATTAGCATTGACAGAAAAAGAGAAAATGCATTTTTATAAGAGGGAACGATGGTGTCCTAATTGTAAACGTTATAAAATTCATTATGTATTTAATGAACCATGGCGTTATGTATTTAGCGTTAGGCCAAACATGATAACGCATACTAAAATGGTTGATGAACTCTTGGAAAGTGAAATTCGAATTTTAGACAATTATATTGTAAATCAAAATTTAAGACACAAAATAAACAAATTAGTTCTGGGGAAAGCTCGTTTTTCGGGGTATTATCAATATGAAAACCCGAAAGAGAAAAACCCAATTAAAAATAAAAGCCTGCATGTATTGTATCAACAATATGCAGATGAAAATGATATAAATCATGGGAAATAAATTATCCGGAAAAGACCTGATTAAGTTAGGCTTTCCAAAAAACAATTCAATAAATATTGCTCTTGGGCAAATAAACAGATATAGAAAAAGAGAAAAAAAAGAATCCATTTTAGCAGAAGCCAAAGAAGTTTTGCTTTATCCTGAAAAATTTGAGGGAAATGGAACGTGGGGAAAAGTAGCTGAAGGTTTAATCAAACCGGTTCAGGTTCGAATGCACCAGCTTAAAACAACACGTGCTCCTTTTACAATTTTTGGTGAAAATGAAATTGATCAGCAAGCTAAATTCCAATTGTATGACTCTTTAAAATTACCAATTTCAATTGCAGGAGCTTTAATGCCAGACGCACATTCAGGATACGGATTACCAATTGGCGGAGTTTTGGCAACAGATAATGCTGTTATTCCTTACGGAGTTGGAGTTGATATTGGCTGTCGAATGAGTTTGTCAATTTTTGACTTACCAGCGTCGCATTTTAAAGGAAAAGAGCATCAGTTAGAAGCAATTTTAAAAGACAATACCAAGTTTGGAATGAACGAAACACATGCCACAAAAGCTGATCATGATGTTTTTTACAGAAGTGAATTTCAGGATATTCCGTTATTAAAGAACCTTTTGCCAAAAGCGTATAAACAATTGGGAAGTTCAGGCGGAGGAAACCATTTTGTAGAATTTGGAATTGCAAAAATTGATAATCCGGAAAACGAATGGAAGTTAGGAGTTGGTGAATATTTCGCTGTTCTTTCGCATAGCGGATCACGTGGTTTAGGTGCTAATATTGCGAAACATTATACGTACTTGGCAACGAAACAATGTCCGTTACCAAAAAATGTACAGCATTTGGCATGGCTGGATTTAAATACGCATGACGGTCAGGAATATTGGTTGGCGATGAATTTAGCGGGAGAATATGCCAAAGCCTGTCACGATGATATTCACAGAAGAATTGCCAAAGCAATAGGAAAGAGGGTAATTGTTACAATTGAAAACCACCACAATTTTGCCTGGAAAGAAATTGTAAACGGCCAGGAATGCATTGTACACAGAAAAGGAGCAACTCCAGCTGCTGAAGGACAATTGGGAATAATTCCAGGTTCAATGACAGCTCCCGGCTATATTGTAAAAGGGAAAGGAAATGCAGCAAGTTTAAATTCAGCCTCGCACGGTGCAGGTCGTTTATTTTCAAGAGCTAAATGTAAAGCTACTTTTACTCAAAGTGAAATCAAAAAAGTTTTGAAAGCTAATGAGGTCACTTTAATTGGAGGAAATATCGATGAAGCTCCGATGGCGTACAAAGACATTACAAAAGTAATGGCGAATCAAACGGATTTGGTTGAAGTTCTGGGAACTTTTACTCCGAGAATCGTTAGAATGGACCGCTAAAAAGAAATTAAAAATGGAAAAAATTATTCAGATAACGGCCGGTCGCGGACCTGCAGAATGCACTTGGGTGGTTGCCCAAGTGCTTAAAAAAGTGTTGGAAGAAGCTCAGGAACAGCAATTGGAAACGACGTTATTACAAAGAGAAGTTGGTTCTGAAAATGGAACTATTGAAACGGCAACAATTGCTGTGAAAGGAAAAAATGTGGCAGCATTTGTAAATTCCTGGATTGGAACAATTCAATGGATTGGACAGAGTCAGTTTCGTAAAATGCACAAACGCAAGAATTGGTTTATAGGTGTTTTTGAGATTGAACCGGAAAAAAATGCGTCCATTTCGGAAAATGATATTCAATATCAGGCAATGCGAAGTTCCGGTGCTGGGGGACAACACGTTAATAAAGTAAGTTCGGCAGTTAGAGCAACACATATTCCAACAGGAATTGCAGTTGTAGCAATGGACAGCCGTTCACAACACCAAAACAAAAAACTGGCAACAGAAAGATTATTAAAAAAATTAGAAGACGAAACTTTGCAACAACTTAAAAGTTATGTTGGAAAACAATGGGAGAACCAACTGAATGTTCAGCGTGGCAATCCGGTTAGGACTTTTACAGGAAGTGATTTCAAGAAAAATAAAGTGCTTAAAAGTTACAAAGGAATTCGACAGAAATTAAAAACAGATTTAAGAAATGAAAACAATTGATAAATACCTTTTTCAGGCTTTGGATAATTATCCGTATTCGCTTGAAGAAACGATTGAATCTTTAGATTACGCTTTTTCGTATGATGCAAAAAATACGATGGTTTTGTGTTTATACGGAAGAATCCAGGCGGAGCAATTATTGAATTATGAGGAAGCAAAAAGCTATTTTCAGGAAGCTTTGGCTATTAATATCTATGCTCTTGAAGTATATCCTTATTATTTGCATGTTTTAATTTTGAATGAAGATTACGAAGAAGCACAAAAGCTGATTGATTTTGCTTTAACCATAAAAGGAATAAATAAATCTGAAATTTTTGTAAAAAAAGCGATTCTTCTAGAAGCTCAACAAGAGTTTAAAAAAGCATTAAAGGAGATTAAAAATGCTAAACTTACAACCTTGCAGTTTGCTTTTTGATTCTGATATTACAGAAGTAGAGAAAAGAATTAAAGACAAAATTGAGTTGCTTGAAAAGAAAAAGAAGCCAAAGAAATCGAAAAAGAAATTAAAGTAATTTTAATAAAAAAAAAGATGCTAATTGCATCTTTTTTTTTATTAAGTATAATTTCCTGCAAGGTTTTCAAAACCTTGTAGGTTTTTTATCTGGGTTATGATATCGGATTTTAAATAAAATATTTGGCAAGTGTAATACCTACAAGGTTTTGAAAACCTTGCAGGAATGGATAGTAGTTTATTTCCAATGTAATTCTAAAGCAAAACATGTCTTTTCCCCTTTTGTAATGCTAAATGTCGCGGTCGTATGATTATCATCTTCACTTTCGTGAATTACGACATTATCTTTCAGCGAAAGTTCTTTCATGAAGTTCATTTCAAAGCTTTTCACTTGTTGTTTTAAAATTCTCTTTTCATCAACGTGATCAAGGCACCACTCTAAATATTTCACGTTATTAACGTGATTTACAATATCTAAATCTGATAAATAAACTGTTTTTTCAAAAATAGCCCCTTTTTCGTGATTGATATTGATTTTTGAAAAACCTTCAGTTGTGGCCCTATTTTCGGGAAACAATTCAAAATGTTCGTAAGGCAAAGCTAAAGCTTCTGGACGGCGTAATTGTGTATTAAAAACTGCCCAATACGTTTCACAGCCTACTATTTTTTTGTCGTTTACATACATTTCTAAAGCACGAACGGAACGAGAATTTTCTAAACTATTGATCCATGTTTTTACTGTAACAATATCCTGCCATTTTGGTAAAGCGCTAATTTCAACACGCATTCTGCTTAAAACCCATGCCTGATGAAATTCCTGCATATCAAAAAAGCTGATGCCACCAACTTCGGAATGTGCCGCGGCTGTTAACTGCAGGATATTACACAAATCGGTATATTTTAAGAAACCGTTTGGGGTGCATTGCGTGAAATTGATTTCCCAGTCTTTGCTTAAAACTGATGTGAAATTTGGAGATATTGGCATTTTGTAATTTTAGATTTATTTTAGAGAATAGAATAGAGTAAAGAAAAAATACTTTCGATTTTACTTTATAAGATTTTCTATATAATTGATTATATTTTTTCTGTCTGTCACGTAATCAAACCATTTAGTGTTTTCATCTCGTTTAAACCAGGTTAATTGTCTTTTGGAGAATCTTCGGGTGTTTTTTTTGATTTCTTCGATTGCAAAAGGCAAGGTAAAATCTCCGTCAAAATAACTAAATAATTCTCTATAACCCACGGTTTGTAATGCATTTAACGCTTTATTAGGATACAAAGTTTTTGCTTCTTCTAATAAACCTTCGTTCATCATAATATCGACACGTTGATTAATTCGATCGTAAATTACTTGTCTTTCAGATTCTAAACCAATTAAAATTGGAGTGAAGTTTCTATTGTTTTTCTTTTGATTTAGAAATGAGGAATAAGGTTTTTGTGTTCCAATGCAAACTTCTACAAAACGCATCATTCGTTGTGGATTTTGTAAAGTTTGTGGATTTTCTAAAGCTATTTTTTGAAAATATTCCGGATCTAAAAGTTGTAATTGTTCCTGTAAATAATTGATTCCGAGTTTTTCGTAATTAGAATTTACTTCTGCCCTTACGGAAGGATCAATTTCAGGAAATTCATCAAATCCTTTTAAAACAGCATCAACATATAAGCCCGAGCCACCAATTAAAATTGCAAATTCGTTTGTTTGAAATAATTCTTCTAATTTTAATAGTGCTTCTTTTTCGTAATCGCCAACAGTATAATTTTCAAAAATAGATTTATTTTGAATGAAATGATGTGTGGCGGATCGTAATTCTTCCTGATTTGGAACTGCAGTACCAATTGTCATTTCTTTAAAAAACTGACGGCTGTCGCAAGAGATTATTTCGCAGTTAAAATGTTTTGCCAAAGCAATACTTAAGGCTGTTTTGCCTATAGCTGTTGGTCCGACAATGGTAATTAAGTATTTCATATTTTTTAGCCCAGATGGAAATGGAAACCCCGGACTTATGTTTGTTCGTTTTTTTGGGATAAAAGAGCGACTTTAGAAGCTCCTTTTGTGCCTTAAAAAAACAACAAAGATAAGGAGGAGTTGCAATGTACAGCTGGATTAGCTTCTTAAATTAATTATTTGGTAATTGCGTTCCACATTCGTAACAGTATTTTGCGTTATCAAAATGTACTTGTGAATTGCATTTTCTGCATGTTTTTTTTCCGCTCACACTATTACTGTTTTTTAAACTGCTTTTTGCAAATTCTGCTGTAACGATTCCGGTTGGTACGGCTATGATTCCGTAACCCAAAATCATTACTAAGGCTGCAATGAATTGTCCTAAAGGGGTTTGTGGAGAAATGTCACCATAACCAACAGTTGTTAATGTTACAATTGTCCAGTAAATACTCATTGGAATACTTGTAAAACCAGATTCTTTTCCTTCTACTAAATACATTATTGAGCCGATTATTATGGTGCTTATCAAAACGAAGTAAATGAAAACAAGAATTTTTTCTTTGCTGGCTTCAATTGCTTCCCGAAGCTGAATTGATTGATGCGATATCTGCGGAATATGTAATATTTTGAACAATCTGAAGAAACGCAATGCCCTCACAATGGACAGTATGCTTGCTCCCGGAAAAAATATTGACAAATACATGGGCAAGACGGCGAGTAAATCTATAATTCCGTAAAAGCTAAAAATATATTTGATTGGCTTTTGAATCGAAATTATTCTTAGAATATATTCAATAGTAAAAAATATCGTAATAATCCATTCGCAAATAATAAGTTGGCTGTGGTATTTTTGATTGATTCCCTGAACGGTTTCCATCATTATCAAAAGAACACTCAACAATATCAATCCCAGAAGCACTAAATCAAACATTCTCCCTAAAATGGTGTTTGTACCATATAGAACAATCTTGATTTTTTCTCTGAAATGTTCGTATTTTGATTTCATTTTTTTCATAATTTACAAATATAATGAAAGTTTTTATTTGTTAAAAATGAAGTATTTTGACTGATTTGCTTTTGCGAACGTAATTTTGAATTATGTTTTTTACGTCGCGATTGTTTTGCATTGGGATTAAAATATTTTTCAAGATGTCGATATTCATAATCTGATAATTCAAATCATAATAAGCATAGCCTTTATATTGACCATTTTCGATTAATACCGCACTTCTTTCGTTAACATTTCGTCCTCTGTCAATGATAATCATGCTTTTGTTCTCAAAACTGTGTTCTGATATAAATTGTTGTACACGGCTATTGTATTCTTCTGCACTAATTTCGCCAATACAGGCACCGTCGCATTCTTTTATTTTATATTGAAAACATTCTTTTTTGGATTGATATAAACCTGTCAATTTTTGGCATAAATGATATTTCGCAGTGAATTTAAACAGCATATTTTTACCTTCTTGTAAAGAAATAAAGGATGTAATTTCTTTTTTACGTCCATCAGCTTTTTGAAGTTTTAGATTCAGATATCCGTTCGAATCTTTTTCGGCATATAAGGCAAAGGGGAAAAAAGTCTTTTTCTGTGATCGATTATGTCTTGGTCGATTTACTTTTATTTCTTCACTTTCTTTGAGTAACGCAATCAATTCGCTTCCGGTTTCATCATACGTAATGGTAAAAACTTCTGCCTGAATTTTTTTGCTTTTGGTTGTGATTCCGGTGAAATGCTGATTTACTCTTTTTCGAATGTTTTGGCTTTTGCCGATATAAATTAATGTACCGCCTTCATTATAAATATAATAAATACCGGTTTTAGAAGGCATTTGTCCCACTAAATCCATTAATTTTGGAGATATTCCTTTTTCGACTTCGAGTTTTATAAAATCTTTTACAATTGTTTTTTCAAGATCTTTTTCAAGAAGCATTTTGAACAGCTTTGTTGTAGCCATTGCATCTCCGCTGGCGCGATGCCTGTCTGCCATGGGAATTCCGAGTGCGCGAACCAATTTTCCTAAACTATAGGAAGGCTGTTCGGGAATTAATTTTTTGGCAAGTTCAACGGTACAAAGTGTTTTGGCTTCAAAATCGTAGCCTAAACGTCTGAATTCTGTACGTAAAATTCGGTAGTCGAAAGAAGCGTTATGAGCAACAATAATACAATCTGAAGTGATTTCTATAATTCGTTTAGCAACTTCAAAAAACTTGGGGGCAGAGCGCAACATGGCATTATTAATCCCAGTTAATTTTACCACAAAGGGCTGAATCGGAATTTCGGGATTTACAAGACTAATGAATTGGTCAACTACTTCGTGTCCATCAAATTTATAAATGGCGATTTCGGTAATTCCTTCTTCATTAAACTGTCCTCCAGTAGTTTCTATGTCTAGTATTGCGTACAAATTTAGTTTTCGGTATTCAGGTATCAGTATTCAGTTTTGTTGTAGAGGCGCACAGCAGTGCGTCTAACGATAGTGGATTTTTGATTAGCGACCTCCAAAAATGCTGCTTCCAATGCGCACCATTGTGCTGCCACATTCTATAGCAAGTTGGTAATCGCCGGACATTCCCATTGATATTGTAGATGCTTCTTGTAATGCATTTTTTTCTTTTATGGAATCAAAAATCGATTTTAAATGTTGAAATTCTTTTTTAATTTGGTTTTGATCTTCTGTAAATGTTGCCATTCCCATTAAACCTAAGGTACGAATATTTTTGAGTTCTTTGAACTCAGATGAGGAAATAAGTTCATTTAATTCATTTTCGTCTAAACCAAATTTAGTTTCTTCTTCGGCAATATGTATTTGAAGCAAACAATCAATAATTCTATTATTTTTTAAAGCTTGTTTGTTGATTTCCTGCAATAATTTTAAACTGTCAACACCATGAATCAAACTCACAAACGGTGCCATAAATTTGACTTTATTCGTTTGGACATGACCAATCATATGCCATTGAATATCCTTTGGCATTTCTTCCCATTTTTCAGCCATTTCCTGAATTTTGTTTTCTCCAAAAATACGCTGGCCGGCTTCGTAGGCTTGTATTAAGTCTGAAACGGGTTTGGTTTTAGAAACTGCAACTAATGTTACATGTTCAGGTAAACTTGCTTTAATGCTATTTAAATTCGATGCTATTGACATTTTTCTATTTTTTCTTGAATTCTCAATATAATTAGTCTTTCGTCTACAATTATCTTTTCATCCTTAAATTTCTTAAATTCATTGAAGATTTGTATTATTCCTTCGTCAGAATATGTTTCGAATGAATTTATGATGTAATTATCTTTTTTGTTTTTTATTTTTAGATAAAAAATTGCAGCACGTAATCCTTGCCTAGTAGAGCCACTACTCTGGATTTCGATAGAAGTTTCTTTTATATTTAGTGATTTTAACCATTTCGTATTAAATGTTTCACCATTTATAATAATCCTATTTTCCTCAAAAGTTATTAAATCAACATTACTTTTGCTTCTGTTAATAATTATAAAGCCACAGATTGCTAACAGAAACAACCCAATTGTAATTGTATAAAATTTTGAAAGATTAAAAAATATAATTAGAGATGAATAAATACCGAATTCAATTAGGAATGCCAAATTTCTTAATGTAAAAAGGCGTTGATTGAAATTTTTATATTGACTCTCAAATGTTATCATATTTAAAGATTTTTAAGCAAACTGCTTAGAAATTTTCTCAGCCTTTTTACTTTCACTGTAATCATAAAAACCTTCACCAGATTTAACGCCTAATTTTCCTGCTCTCACCATATTTACCAACAATGGGCAAGGCGCATATTTAGGGTTTTTAAAACCTTCGTACATAACGTTTAAAATCGCAAGACAAACATCAAGACCAATAAAATCAGCTAATTGAAGCGGTCCCATTGGGTGTCCCATTCCTAATTTCATTACCGTATCAATTTCGTAAACGCCGGCAACTTTATTATATAACGTTTCAATGGCTTCGTTTAGCATAGGCATCAAAATTCTGTTTGCTACAAAACCAGGATAATCGTTTACTTCAACAGGAGTTTTTCCTAGTTTTACAGACAAATCCATGATAATTTTAGTCACTTCATCGCTGGTATTGTATCCGCGAATGATTTCTACTAATTTCATAATTGGCACCGGATTCATAAAATGCATTCCGATAACGCGTTCAGGATGTGCAACTACAGCTCCAATTTGTGTAATGGATATTGAAGAAGTATTCGTCGCTAAAATTGTATTATGAGAACAAGCTTCGTTTAATTGTTTGAAGATATTTAGTTTTAACTCTACATTTTCTGTAGCGGCTTCAACAACCAAATCAACACCAACAACTCCGTCTTTAATATCAGTATAGGTAATAATATTGGTGATAGTTTTTGCAACATCTTCCTGAGTAATGGTTCCTTTAGACAACATTCTGTCTAAATTAGCGGCAATAGTTGCCATTCCTTTATCTAAAGATTTTTCAGAAACATCTATTAATTTTACGGTAAAACCACTTTGTGCAAAAGTATGAGCAATTCCGTTACCCATTGTTCCTGCACCAATTACAGCTATAGTTTTCATTTTATATATTGGTATTATATTTATGATTTAGCCACGAATTCACCAATTAAGTAGTGAATTCGTGGCTATTTTTATTTTTGATATTATATTATTTATCGAAACAATCAATAATCTGATAAGCAACTCTTAAAGCATCTGTAGCTTGTTCTAGTGTAACTACAGGTGTTGTATTTGTATTGATAGCATTTGCAAATGATTCTAATTCATCAAGAATTGCATTATTTTGCTCAACATCAGGATTTGTAAAATAGATTTGTTTTTTTACACCTTCGGCATTTTGCAGAATCATATCAAAATCTCCCGGAATTTCCGGCGCGTCTTTCATACGAACGACTTCACATTTTTTCTCTAAAAAGTCAACAGAAATGTAAGCATCTTTTTGAAAGAAACGTGTTTTACGCATGTTTTTCATCGAAATTCTACTTGCTGTTAAATTGGCAACACAGCCATTTTCGAATTCAATTCTGGCATTGGCAATATCCGGAGTATCGCTAATTACAGAAACTCCGCTGGCGTGAATATCTTTTACTTTTGAATGTACAACACTCAAAATAGCATCAATATCGTGAATCATTAAATCCAAAACCACAGGAACATCTGTACCACGCGGATTAAACTCAGCCAAACGATGTGTTTCTATAAACATCGGATTTTCGATCATGTTTTTTGTAGCAATAAATGCAGGGTTAAAGCGCTCAACATGACCAACTTGCCCTTTTACGTTGTATTCTTTGGCTAAAGCAATAATTTCTTCAGCTTCTTCAACAGTATTGGCGATTGGTTTTTCTATAAAGATATGTTTTCCTGATTTGATGGCCACTTTTGCACATTTATAATGAGAAAGCGTTGGCGTTACAATATCGATTACATCCACAGCGTGGATTAATTTTGCAATTGTGCTGAAGTTTTTATAGCCAAATTCTTTTGAAATTCTTTCGGCATTTTCCTGATTTTCGTCGTAAAATCCAACTAATTCGTATTTGTCAGATTGTTGTAATAAGCGTAAATGTATTTTACCAAGATGACCAGCACCTAAAACTCCTACTTTTAACATGAGAATGTATTTTAAACAAAAATATAATTTATTTGTTGAACGTGAAAATGAATGTAGTAAAGATTTAGCGATTTAATAATTAAAAATCAATATTTGATTTAGTATTTAGTTTATTAATTTTACCAAAATAAAATAAACCTATTTTGAAAGACACTGCCAAACATCAAGGACTTCGTAATCAATTAGTAAGCACTTTAGAACAAAAGGGCATTACTGATAAAGCAGTTTTGGATGCGATAAAAAAAATCCCAAGACACCTTTTTTTAAATTCAAGTTTTGAAGATTATGCTTATCAGGATAAGGCATTTCCTATAGGAGCGGGACAAACTATTTCGCAGCCTTATACAGTTGCATTTCAATCACAATTATTAGAAGTAAAAAAGGATCATAAAATCTTGGAAATTGGTACCGGATCTGGCTACCAAACCGCTGTTTTGTTTATGCTTGGCGCTAAAGTTTATAGTATAGAAAGACAAAATGAATTGTTTAAAGCAACTTCTAACTTGTTTCCAAAGTTAAATATTCGTCCAAAACATCTTTCGTTTGGAGACGGCTATAAAGGTTTGCCAAATCATGCTCCGTTTGATAGTATTATCGTTACGGCGGGTGCACCTTTTATTCCCCAGCCTTTAATGGCACAATTAAAAATAGGAGGAAGGCTTGTTATTCCGTTAGGTGAAGACGTGCAGATTATGACATTGTTAATTCGTAAAAATGAAACGCAATTCGAAAAACATGAATTTGGAGAGTTTCGATTTGTTCCTTTATTAGAAGATAGAAATTAAAGAGAAAGCCCATTTAGTAGGGCTTTTTTTATTGCGTTATTATTTGTAAAGCCCGGTTTAGGCTTTCTTTTTCAATTCTGAGTATATAATTTATGAAAATAGATTTATCATTCTTGGCTTGACTTTCTTCCAAAATAGATAAATATTCATTTTTGCTGTTTTGATCTTCTTCAATTGACGTAAACGCATAATTATTTTGAAGTAAAATCCAATTTAAAATCAAATTCGCCATTTGAAGATTTCCTTTTTCAAATGGATTTATTTCCAGTATTTTTAAATACACTTCACATGCAAAAATTGTGGGATGAAAATTGTTTTTATTTGTTTCACACCAATTAAAGAGCAAATTCATTTCGCGTGTAATCAATGGATCATCTTTGTACTTTCCTGTTTCAGATTCAATTCCTCTAAAAATTAAATTATGAATAGTGAGAAAATCTTTTTCGTTGAAATGTGTTTTCTTTTGGCTTAAATCTCTGATATATAATGTGGCTTCTTGAAAGTTAATAGCTTCAAGATGATTTTGTATACTTTTCCCCGTGATAGTCAACCCATCGTTTATAACAGATTTAGTTTCTTCCAGTGTTAAAGAATTTCCATTTAAAGAAATACTTTTAAAAATAAATTCTAATTCTAAAGTCTTTGAAATTTGTCGTAATTCAAAATGATTAAAGGATTGTAGTTTATTTTTTAATACTTCAATTTCATCTAAAATAGTTTGTACAGAAGATATAATTATAGCATTTATTTCTTTTTTAGTATTTTGAATTTCCTGTTCTGCTAAAATCAGAGCTTTTAATGCAAACTCATCATCGCCAATCTCATAAAGAATTTTTTCTTTAAGCCAGGCAGTCATTATAGTTTCATAATCAATTTCTAAAAGTTGAGACAGTTTTAAAATTTGATCCTTTGTTGGTTTTCGTGTTCCCGATTCAAATTTGCTAATCAATGCCTGATCAATACCAAGAAGTTGTGCCACTTCGCGAGTTTTTAATCGTTTTTGTTCCCGTGCAATTTTTAAAAGTGATTTCATTTTGATGAAAATTTAAGTCTTGACAAGTTTAGTCATTTTTAAATGTACAAAAAAAGCAATATTTTATTATTGCTTTTCTGTAATTTTATTTTGGAGGCAAAGAACCATCTTTTCTCATTTCTGCAACAACTGCTTGCATAATAGCATCAACAGTTTGTCCTAAATCTGTCACATATTCTGATTTTGTTGTTCCTGTCCAGATCAGTTTATTTTCTTTTAATGAAAAAATATTGGTTTCGACCATATACGATGTGGTTTCCTGATAATATCCGGGATCATAAAAACTAGGAGAATACATTCCGTACCAATTTCCGAAACCGTAACCATAGACATTTGTATACATTCCGTCAAAACCCCCGTAATACATTCCGGTATAAGTTCCCGGAACATAATTGGTTTCTTTTTCAGTGCTTACTAAGCGCATTGTAATCACTCCGTCGAAATTCTCATCTTGCAGGATTTTTAATTTTTGCTCTTTAGTAAGTTGAGAAGTACTTTCGTTTAGATATTGATATGAAGTTTTAAAAATTTCATTACTGGCAGCAATTCTATTTTCTGCCGTTCTTCTAGAAGCTTCATCTTTTACCAGAACAACAACCAAAACTTTTTTAAAATGTTCCTGAGCCACAGTAATTTTAGGATCTCTCCAACTACTTACAATAGAAGTATTACTGCCACAACCTGAAAGTATAATAGCAGCCAATAGAATTAAGTACTTTTTCATATTTTACTAATTAGAGTTATTGTAGTAAAAATAAGATAAAATATTTTAAAATTACTCTTTTATAGTAATTAGATTTAGTTGTAAGCTTTTTTAATTCTGTCTAAATCTCTTTTCGTGTCTTGCTCTTTAAGAGATTCACGTTTGTCGTAGTTTTTCTTTCCTTTACAAAGACCAATTTGCAGTTTAGCAAGACCTTTTTCGTTGGTAAACAATTTTAACGGAACAATAGTTAATCCTTTTGCCTGAACACTTTTATGAAGGCTTTTTAATTCTTTTCTATTTAAAAGCAATTTTCGCTCACTTCGGGATTTATGATTGAATTGATTTCCAAACGTATATTCTTCGATATAAGTATTAATAGCAAAAAGTTCCAGGTTACTAAATTCGCAAAAACTTTCTGTAATATTGGCTTTTCCTAATCGTATAGATTTAATTTCTGTACCGGATAAAACTATTCCGGCAGTATAAGTGTCGATTATCTCATAATCAAATCGAGCTCTTTTATTAAGTATATTGACTGTTTTTAACATAGTGTGCAAATGTAAAACAAAATTGAAAACTTTAGTAGTCCTAAGTTAATTAAAAATGGGAATATAAGATAATTAAAGATTTTTTTTAATCTATGATTTTAATCATTTTTAAGGAAATGCCTTCCTGCTAAGTTTGTTAAATAATTTAACTAAACTTTAAAATGAAAAAAATTGTAACATTAATTAGTATTGTATTAGTAGGTTTAACCGCAAAAGCTCAGGAAACAGGTCAGGGATTAAAAGAGGCCTGGTTCGTAACATCTCAATTTGGTTATCAGCAAACTAAAACCGCAGATAACAAAAACACAAATTTATCTGTTTTACCAATTGTAGGTACATTTGTAACCCCTTCGGTAGCTGTTGGAGCAGCTTTTGGATATATTAATATTAAAGCTGATTCAGAGGGTAAAACTGCAGCAAAAACAGATTTAATTGTAATTGAGCCATTAGTAAGAAAATATTGGAATGTAGCTGGTTCATTGTATTTCTTTGGTCAATTGGCTTTGCCTGTTATTACTGGAAAAGAAAAGGAAAGTGACTTAAAAGTAAATCAATTTGGTTTGTCTCTTTCAGGAGGATTTGATTATTTTGTAACAAAAAACTTTTCAGTCGAGTTCTCTTATGATTTGGCTAATTTTACTTCTACTACTCTTGACCCTAAAATTGGTGAAAAAACTACAGTTACTAATTTTGGATTAGCGCATGTGGCAAATGTAGACCCATTTTATAATACAGCATTGGCAGGAAGTAATCCAAATCTAACTTCTCCACTTTCTGTCGGATTTAAATTTATATTCTAATAGTAGTCGATTGAATTAAACTTGAAATCATTAATTTTGTAAAATGAAAAGACCATACTTTTTGGAGTATGGTCTTTTTTAATATTATAAAAGTAAAAAAATGCAAAATCAATCTAAAGATCCCTTACACGGGGTTACTCTTCAAAAAATAGTAGAAACATTAGTAGAATATTATGGTTTTGATACGTTATCAGAATTAATTCCTATAAAATGTTTTACTTCAAATCCGAGTATAAAATCCAGTTTAACCTTTTTAAGAAAAACGGATTGGGCACGCAAAAAAGTAGAAGATTTATATCTAAAAACACTGCCTAAGCTGGCAAAGTAATTATAATTTATACGAAATCATTACTCCGCCACGATATGGCAACCATTCACCACTTTTGTTCCAATGCGCCGCCGTTTCATATCTTCCCGGAGTTCCATCGTTGTAATATCCATGATAAAATCCCTGGTGCCATCCACCTCCGGCAAAGACATCGATAAGAAATTTATCATTTAGTTTGATGTTGTACCCAACTGAAACGCCCAGACGATAACCAAAGCCATGTTCATATTTATTTGAGTCAAAATAATTCCATTTTTGTAATTCATAAATATCCGGTCCGGCATGTCCGCCAACATAAAATCCGTTGTAATTTTCTTTAAAATGATAACGAAGTTCAGGAGTCAAAGTATAAAACTTCATTGGGCTATGACCGTTGAAAGATTCCCAAAAAGAAGCCATAACATCTACACTAAAAGTAAGTTTTTCTCCAACGCTTGTTTCAACTCCAATATTAGGTACGCCTACTATAGCCGTAGCGGCATTGAATTTAATATAAGTTTGACTTTGTGATTGAATAGAAAAGAAAAGAACAAACAGAACAAGTAATTTTTTCATAAACAAGATTTTCATGGTGATAAATAAGTTAAAAATTACTTATTTCGGATGCAAATATAACGCAACAAATACTTGCTGTATGTTAAAAAAAACAGAGTATTTCATTATATTTTTTGAAATAAAATCTTTAAAAGTTTACTTGTCTAACAATGAGTAAATTACTTTGTCCAGAAAGCGACCTTCATAAAATTCAGATTCTTTAAAATGAGCCTCTTTAACAAAACCGCATTTTTGCAAAACTTTTTCTGACGCAAAGTTTTCCGGATCGATAACAGCTTCTATAGAGTGCAATTTTAAATCATCAAAACCATATCTGTTTAACCTGTTTACGGCTTCAGGAATAATTCCTTTTCCGTGAAATTCAGGTAATAACATATAGCCAATTTCAGCGCGATAATTTTCTGGCTGCATTCTGTAAAAACCAATGATTCCTAATAGTTTAGGACTTTCTTTTAAAGTAATTGCCCAATTGATTCCAACATTGGTTTCAATTTTTTCTTCGATCATGGCAATATGTGCGAGTGCATCTTCGGTATTTTTTACCAAAGGTCTCGGAATGTATTTCATAGTTTCCGGATTCGAACGCAATTCAAAAATTTCGTTTGCGTCGTCATTCGTAATTCTTCTTAAAAGTAAACGTTCGGTTTCTATAGTTGGAAATGGAGAAAAGTTAAAATCCAGCATTTTTTTATTTTTATAATATTTGTATACTAAATTTTGAATTAAATGTTTGTTTGGCATCTAAAATCAAAATCCCTTCTTTTTCGAATAAATCACCTGAATTTTCGGCCGTGTCTGAATAACCATACCACGGCTCGATACAAACAAACGGAGCCTGATCTTTTGTCCAGATTCCTAAACTCGGAAAATCTTCAAAATCAACTTTTATATAAGGTTTTGAGTTCTCCAAGATGGTAAGCGAATTAGATTCTAAAGTTTTAAAAACCAACGCATCATTTTCAAACAATTTATAATTCAGCGGAACCAGATTTTCAATAGTTTGCAAACTTTCTGTTTTGTTGGAAATCAGATCATTTTCTAAAAGAGAATATTTTAAATCTTCTTCCTTCTCAAATTTAAAAGAATAATTCTCAAAATTTTCAGGTAAAGCAATTGCCGGATGCGCTCCTATAGAAAAAGGCATTTTGGTTTCACCTTTATTAATTACTTTATATGCAATGTCTAAAGTGGTTTCATTTAGCGTATAAATAAGTTGCAATTCAAAATCAAAAGGATATTTTTTCAGTGTTTCACTATTGGATTGCAATGAAAAAGTAGCACTGTTTTCGGTTTTATCAATTAATTGAAATTCCATATCACGCGCAAACCCATGTCTTGGCAATTGATATTCTTTTCCATTAATAGTATAAGTATTGTTTTTTAAAGTTCCGACAATCGGAAAAAGAATAGGAGAATGTTTTCCCCAAAAAGCAGGGTTTCCTTCCCAGATATATTCTTGGTTTTGATTGTCTTTTAAGGAAAACAATTCAGCTCCGGCATGTTTGATAGAAGCTTTAAGCGTTGAATTTGATATAGTTGTATTCAAAATAGTATAATTGAAAGAAATTAGTTTTAAAAGTGATGTAAATATATTTTATAAAATTTAGTTTTTTAAGAAAATCGCTTAAATTATTTTTTTGATAAATTTTTGCTAAACTTTAATTTAAGGTTAAGATTTTCTCTGTAAATAGCTTTTTTTTTCATTAATTTGCTACATAAACAGCTAAAAAATATGAAAAAACAATTCTCAAAAGCCTTATTAACCATGGCTTTGTTTGTAGGGATTTCTTCTGTTTCGGCGCAACAAACGCCAGCTACAACAGCAGTTACCCCTGTTAATAATTACAATTACCACGATGCTTTTGCACCACATTTTTACACTAAAAATGGTACGCCAACGCGTTCTGCCAGCGGTCAGCCGGGAGTTGAATATTGGCAAAACAGAGCCGATTATCAAATAACGGCAAGATTAAATGCTACATCAAATGAAATTAGTGGTACAGATGAAATCACGTATACTAATAATAGTCCTGATAAATTATCATTTGTCTGGTTGAATTTAGATCAAAATTTATTCAAAGAAGACTCAAGAGGAAATGCTGTTGTGCCTTTAACAGGAAGCCGTAACGGAGCGCAGGGTCAGGTTTTTGAGGGAGGAAATAAAATTAAATCGGTGAAGGTAATTTCTGGAAAGAAAAAAACAGAAACTGATGTAAAATATGTAGTTACAGATACAAGAATGCAAATTTTTCTTCCGGAAGAATTAGCTTCAAAAGGAGGATCTATAAAAATTAAAATCGAGTTTTCATTCATTGCACCTTTTGAAGGATCAGACAGAATGGGAGTTTTAGAAACTAAAAACGGAAAAATCTTCACAATTGCACAATGGTACCCGCGTATGTGTGTGTATGATGATGTAAGAGGCTGGAATACTGCACCCTATTTAGGAGCTTCTGAGTTTTATTTAGAGTATGGTGATTTTGATGTAAAAATCACAACTCCTGCCAATCATTATGTTGTAGGTTCTGGTGAATTATTAAATGGATCAGAAGTATTTTCTGCTGAACAATTTAAGCGTTATGGAGAGGCCAAACAAAGTGATAAAACAGTTGTAATTCGTTCTGCAGATGAAGTTGCTGCAACCGCAAATGCAAATGCAACCGCTGAAAAAACATGGCATTATCAAATTAAAAATGCACGTGATTTTTCATGGGCATCGTCTCCGGCCTTTATTTTAGACGGAGCAAAAATAAACTTGCCAAGTGGTAAAAAAGCATTGGCTTTATCAGCTTATCCGGTAGAAAGTTCAGGAAATGATGCATGGGGACGTTCTACAGAATATACAAAAGCGTCTATAGAGAATTACTCAAAAAGATGGTTCGAATATCCTTATCCTGCAGCTACAAACGTAGCAGGAAATGAAGGCGGAATGGAATATCCAGGAATTGTTTTTTGCGGATGGAAATCTAAAGGAGATGATTTATGGGGAGTTACAGATCACGAATTTGGACACATTTGGTTCCCGATGATCGTAGGTTCAAACGAGCGTTATTTTGCCTGGATGGATGAAGGTTTTAATACTTTTATCAACTCTGTAAGTTCTTACGATTTTAATAATGGAGAATACAAACAGCCAGCTTCAAACTTACATGAAGATGCAGAATATTATACAAGTCCAAAATTAGAAACGATTATGAGCTCTCCTGATAATATGAAGGAAGCGAATATTGGTGTTTTATGTTACGCAAAACCAAGCGCAGGATTGGTAATTTTAAGAGAACAGGTTTTAGGAGAAGAGCGTTTTGATAAAGCATTACGTACTTACGTAGAGCGTTGGGCTTACAAACATCCAACTCCGGATGATTTCTTCAGAACAATTGAAAATGTTGCCGGAGAAGATTTAAGCTGGTTCTGGAGAAGCTGGTTCGTAAACAACTGGAGATTCGATCAGGGAATCAACTCTATTAAATATGTAAAAAATGATCCTGCAAAAGGAGTTGTAATTACAGTTGAGAATTTCGACAAAATGCCAATGCCAATTGTTTTGGATGTAAAAACAAAAAGCGGAAAAGTAACCAGAGTTAAATTACCTGTAGAAATCTGGCAGCGTAACAACGATTGGTCTTTCAAGCATAATTCTACAGAAGAAATTGAAAGTATCACTTTAGATCCTGATCATGCTTTTCCTGATTATAACGAAAGCAATAACGTTTGGAAAGCGGGAAACGGTAAAATTGAAAAAGATATCATTCTTGATGGTTATTTAGGAAATTATGTTACTACCAAATCGCCATTGACAATTGAAATGACAGAGAAAAACAGCGTTTTAAGCGCAGAACTTCCAAACTATCCAAAATTTAGTTTATCTCCTGTTGCAAATGAAAAAGATACATTCGAATCAAAAAGAGCAGGTTTAAAATTCAAATTTAATGAATCAAAAACAGGTTTTGATATGATTGTTTTAGGTAATGGACAAGTAATTCCGTTCACTAAGAAATAAAAATAAAAAACATTAAAATGTTTAAAACCCGATAGTTATTATAGCTATCGGGTTTTGTTTTTTAGTTTGAGGTTTCAAGTTTCAGGTTTCAGAAAAAAAACTCAGTCCCGAGGCTTCGGGATAGAATCTTAGTAACTCAGAACCTTAGAAAAAACCAACATTCCATTAAAAAAATGTTAGAATTTTATTTTTTTGTTTTGTAAATTAAAAAATAGTGTACTTTTGCACCGATGAATAAAATAAGTTTACATATAACTTCTTTGTCACGGACAAACTCACCTGTAACTTCTCCCGAAGTACGGATACTATCTCTATAGTATTCACAGAGTTTTTCGCCGCGTATTTATTTATATTCATTTTTCATTTTGAAATCACATAATTTGTCCATTGGACAAACATATCCTAAAAGTATATCTTATTTTAATTATTTTCTAAATCAACTTTTTGATTTTGAGAATGTTACTTCTATTTTGTCTAACTTTATTGGATGGGTTTCAAGATTTCAAACTAAACAATACGTTTTAATTTTTAACTCTAACTTCAACTATTGAAATGAAAATCTCTATTGTTGTAACTCAGGAAGAACACTTCAAATTCGCACAGGAAATTTGCGATACGATAGAATCATCTGCCTTATTAAGAGGTACTGGGATTGCTAAAAGAACTCCTGAATACATTCAGAAAAAAATGTCGAACGGTGATGCGATGATTGCTTTAGCAGACGGAAAATTTGCAGGTTTTTGTTATATCGAAAGTTGGGAGCATGGAAAATTCGTGGCACATTCCGGCTTAATTGTACACCCGGACTATAGAAACTTAGGTTTGGCAAAACAAATAAAATCAAAAGTTTTTGATTATTCGCTGCAGAAATATCCGGACGCAAAAATATTCGGAATTACGACTGGTTTGGCGGTAATGAAAATCAATTCAGATTTGGGTTACAAGCCAGTACCTTTCTCAGAATTGACAACAGATCCAAGTTTTTGGGCGGGCTGTAAAACCTGTACCAATTTTCAAATTCTGCAAAGCAAAGAAAACAAAATGTGCTTGTGTACAGGAATGTTGTACGATCCAAAAGACAAGCCAAAAGGTCCGCCAAGACATCCTTTTAACGAAGCTGTTTTGAGCAGATTAAAGAAAATTAAACAAGCTTTATTCTTAAATAAAATAATGTCTTTCGTTTTTTTATCTTAAAAACAAATAAAAATAAATCTCAAACTTGCTACATACGAAAGTATTAGCCTAAATTATAAAAAATGAAAAAAGTTGTATTAGCTTATAGTGGAGGATTAGATACCTCGTATTGTTTGAAATATTTAAAAAATGAAAAAGGATACGAAGTTCATACCGTACTTGTAGATACAGGAGGATTTAGTGAAGAAGAATTAACAGCGATCGAAAAAAGAGCTTATGAATTAGGAAGTGCGCAACACGCCAACCTAACCATCATAGACAAATATTACGATAAAGCTATAAAATATTTGATTTTTGGAAATGTATTAAAAAACAACACATATCCATTGTCAGTAAGTGCAGAGCGTGTTTTTCAGGCAATTGAAGCCATTAAATATGCTAAAAAAGTAGGAGCAAGTGCCATCGCACACGGAAGTACAGGTGCAGGAAATGACCAGATTCGTTTTGATTTAATTTTTCAGACAATTGCGCCTGAAATTGAAATCATCACACCAATTAGAGATTTAAAATTGTCAAGACAAGAAGAAGTTGATTATTTGGCTAAAAACGGCGTTCACTATTCTTGGGAAAAAGCACAATATTCGATCAATAAAGGACTTTGGGGAACCAGCGTAGGAGGAAAAGAAACTCTAACTTCGAGCCAGCCTTTGCCAAGTGAAGCTTATCCTTCGCAATTGCAAAAAGAAGGGGAAGAAAAAGTGACTTTACACTTTGAACAAGGAGAATTAGTGGCTTTAAATGGTAAAAAAGATGTCCCTGAAAATAATATTGTAAAGCTTGAAAAACTGGCAAATGCTTATGCAATAGGCAGAGATATTCACGTAGGTGATACTATTATCGGGATTAAAGGAAGAGTTGGTTTTGAAGCTGCTGCGCCTTTAATTATCATAAAAGCGCACCATTTATTAGAGAAACACACGCTTGGGAAATGGCAGCAATACTGGAAAGAACAACTAGGAAACTGGTACGGAATGTTATTTCATGAAGGTCAGTTTTTAGATCCTGTAATGCGTAACATTGAGACATTCCTGCAAGACACACAAAAAACAGTGAACGGAACTGTAACGGTTTCATTAAAACCATATCATTTTTCGCTTGACGGAATCGAATCTAAAAATGATTTGATGAACACAGGTTTTGGCCAATATGGAGAAATGAACAATGCCTGGACATCTGACGATGCAAAAGGATTTATTAAGATTTTAGGAAATGCACAAAACATATTTTCATCTGTAAACCATTTAACTCATGATTAATATCGGAATAATTGGTGGTTCGGGCTATACGGCCGGAGAACTTATCAGAATATTAATGTATCATCCCAATGTAAACATCGATTTTGTTTACAGTACTACAAATTCGGGTAAACCGCTTTCTGTGGCGCACCATGATTTGATGGGAGATATTGAAATGAATTTTACTGATAAAATAAATCCGGATGTAAATGTTGTCTTTTTATGTCTTGGACATGGAAAATCGATTTCATTTTTGCAGGAAAATCAATTTGCAAGTCATACAAAAATAATCGATTTAGGAAACGATTTCAGATTGAACAAAGATGCTCATTTTGAAGGCAAGGACTTTATTTACGGTTTACCCGAATTGAATAAAGCAGACATCAAAAAAGCAAATTACATTGCAAATCCGGGTTGTTTTGCTACTGCTATTCAATTGGCTTTGTTGCCTTTAGCGAAAGCTAATTTGCTAAATAATGACGTTCATATTAATGCCACAACCGGAAGCACGGGCGCCGGAGTTGGACTTTCAGAAACTTCGCATTTCAGCTGGAGAAACAATAATATGTCGCATTATAAAGCTTTTGAACACCAGCATTTGGGAGAAATTTCAGAAAGCCTGGTTCAGTTGCAGGATGATTTTGAAAGCGAGTTGCTTTTTATTCCAAACAGAGGAGATTTTCCAAGAGGAATTTTTGCAACCTTATATACAACATCCGACGAAAGTCTGGAACAAACCGTTGCCAAATACGAGGAATTCTATAAAAATGAACCGTTTGTAACCGTTACAACGACAAATATCAATATGAAACAAGTCGTTCAAACCAACAAATGTATCATCAGTTTAATGAAAAAAGGAAACCGGATTTTGATCACCTCAATCATTGACAACTTAACCAAAGGTGCTTCAGGACAAGCCATTCAAAATATGAATTTAATGTTTGGACTGGAAGAAACCACGGGTTTACATTTGAAACCAAGCGGATTTTAGGAAAAATTTGTTTCAGGTTTAATGTTTCAAGTTTCACGTTCTGTACGTAACTTGAAATATAAATACTGAAACTTAAATCAGTTTCAAGTTTAAAGTTCCAAGTTTCACGTTCTGTGCAAACTTGAAACATGAAACTTGAAACAAAAAAAACAAAAATAGACATGAATTTATTCAACGTATACCCACTTTACGATATAACACCTGTAAAAGCACTAGATTGCACAATTACAGACAATAACGGAGTAGAATATTTAGACTTATATAGCGGACACGGCGTGATTTCGATTGGCCACACGCAACCAGATTATGTAGCCAAACTGAAAAATCAACTGGATCATTTAGGATTTTATTCGAATGCAATTCAGAATCCTTTGCAGGTAGAATTGGCTCAGAAATTAGGCAAACTTTCAGGATTAGAAGATTACGAATTGTTTTTATGCAGTTCCGGAGCTGAAGCCAATGAAAATGCCTTGAAATTAGCTTCTTTCCATAACGGAAAATCAAGAGTTGTAGCTTTTGATAATTCTTTCCACGGAAGAACTTCTGCGGCCGTTGCAGTTACAGATAATAAAAAGATTGTAGCGCCAATAAACGCACAACAAGTCGTTACTTTTTTACCACTAAACCAAATTGAATTAGTTGAAGCAGAACTTGCAAAAGGAGATGTTACAGCTGTAATTATCGAAGGAATTCAAGGCGTTGGAGGTTTAGATCAGGGAACAACAGAATTTTTTCAGGCTTTAGAAAAAGCATGTAAAAAACATGATGTTGTTTTAATTTTAGATGAAGTACAATCAGGATACGGAAGAAGCGGGAAATTCTTCGCATTCCAACATCACGGAATCAACGCTGATATTATTTCAGTAGCAAAAGGAATGGGGAATGGTTTTCCGGTTGGCGCTATTTTAATTTCTCCAAAATTTGAAGCAAGTTTCGGATTATTAGGAACAACTTTCGGCGGAAGCCATTTGTCTTGTGCAGCAGGAATTGCCGTTTTAGATGTGATTGAAAAACTTGATTTACAAAAGAATGTAAACGAAGTTTATGAATATTTCTTAGAACAAATCAAACAAGTTCCTGGAATTAAACAAGTAAAAGGAAAAGGTTTAATGCTTGGAGTTGAATTCGATTTTGATGTTTCTGCTTTAAGAAAAAAACTAATTATCGAGAAACATATTTTTACAGGAAGTGCCAACAACAAAAATCTGTTAAGAATTTTACCACCATTGACTGTAAAAAAATCAGATATAAATACTTTTATTGTAGCTTTAAAAGAGAGTTTGGAAGAACTTCAGAACTAAGTTTACCATATATTAATTCGTTTAATCGATTAACCAGTTAAACGATTAAACGAATTAACGATTAACCAATTAAACCAAAATAAATGAACCCATTATCAATCGAAAAACGCAATCTCGTTTTGCACTCTATGGCAAAGCTGGTCGAGCAGGAGCGGAGTCAAATAATTCTAACCAATCAGGAAGATTTATTAGCTTACGATGGTTCAGATTTAGCGATGGAAGAGCGCCTGAAAGTAGATAATAAAAAAGTCGACGAGATGATTTTATCGTTAAACCAATTGGCTTCTCAGGAAGATCCGGTTGGAGTAGAGCGTTTTCATTTTGTTCATGATAATGGAATCAAAGTAGTCAATAAAACCGCAGCATTCGGAACCATATTAATTATTTACGAATCGCGTCCCGATGTTACAATCGAAGCAGGTGGAATTGCTTTTAAATCCGGAAATAAGATTTTATTAAAAGGAGGAAAAGAATCTTTAAAATCAAACTTAAAGATTGTTGATTTATGGCATAAAGCTCTGGAAGAAAATGGAGTTTCGAAAGATTGGGTTGAATATCTAAATTATAATCGTGCAGAAACTCAGGCCTTTTTGGAAAAACCAACTCAAAAAGTTGATTTAATTGTTCCGAGAGGAGGAGAAAAATTAATTGAGTTTGTCAAACAACACGCCACTTGCCCTGTAATTGTAAGCGGTCGGGGAAATAATTTTGTTTATGTTCATCAAAATGCAGATACCGATTTGGCTTTAAAAGTAATTTTGAACGCTAAAACGTCTAAAATCTCAGCTTGTAATGCTTTAGATAAAGTTTTAATAGATTCAAGATTACCCAATTTTGAAGGTTTTGTTGCCACGTTAATCGAAGCTTTGGTTGAAAATAAAGTCGAAGTAATCGTTGATAAATCATTGGAAAATTTCGAAAATACCCAAACACTTCAAAACGAAGATATTTGGTATGAAGAATTTTTAGATTATAAAATTGTCATCGGAACAATCGATTCTGAGGAGCATGCAATCGAAAAAATCAACAAATATTGCGGCGGACATTCGGCAGCAATAATTACAAGAGATGAAAATGTTGCAAAACAATTCATGGAATCTATTGACGCAGCTGCAGTTTATCACAACGCATCAACCCGTTTTACAGATGGCGGACAATTTGGTCTTGGCGGAGAATTAGCGATAAGCACCGATAAATTGCATCAACGCGGACCAATTGGTTTACAACATCTTGTAACCAATAAATGGTACGTTTATGGAGAAGGACAAATCAGGTAATTGAGATAATTAGGCAATTAGATAATTAGATAATTTTAGATTGAGGATTTTAGGTAGAGGATTAAAACGATAATGATTTCAGATTTTAAAATTGGAATTTGGAATTTAAATTTTGGAATTTATTAAAGATAAACCTTTGCGCCCTTTGCGATAAAAATAAAACTTAGTGCCTTTGAGCCTTCGTGGCAAAACCAAAACAAAATGAGCAAAAAACGGATTTTATTAAAAATAGGAAGTAATACTTTAACCAAAGAAACCAATCATATTTCGCGGGGAAAGATCGAAGATATTGGTATGCAAATCGCCGCTTTAAACAAAGATTACGAATTTGTAATCGTAAGTTCAGGAGCCATTGCAGCGGCCAAACAGTTTGTAAAACTAGAAAGTAAAGGCAAAGAAATTGCATTGAAACAAGCTTTGGCTTCGATTGGACAACCCCATTTAATGCGGATTTTCCATGAGAACTTTAGTGATTTAGGTTTATTGACATCACAATGTTTGCTTTCTTATTCAGATTTCGAAAAAGATCAGTCGAAAGTCAATATTGTCAATACCATTAATGTTTTGGTCGAGAACAATTACATTCCGATTATTAATGAAAATGATACCGTTGCCACAGATGAGATTCGGTTTGGAGATAACGATAAATTAGCGGCATTAACAGCAGTGCTGCTAAATGTTGATATTCTGATAATTGCAACCAATACAAACGGAATTTACACGAAAGATTCGATTCACGATGAAAATCCTGAGACGATTAAATTGGTAAATGATTTAAAGACTTTGGAAAAAGAAATCGGCGAATCAAAATCATCACACGGAACAGGCGGAATGCAGTCAAAAATCGAAGCAGCCGGAATTGCAAAAGCCGCCAACATCGAAACCTGGATCGTAAACGGATTAAATGATAATTTTATTTTAAAGGCTTTAGAGGGAGAAATTCCTTTTACAAAAATTGTATAAAATGTTTATTTGTTTAATCGTTAATTCGGTTAATCGCTAGCAAATAAACAGTTAAACAAATAAACGATTAAACAAAAAATCATGAATTATATTTCAATAAAAGATATCGACTCATTATCAAAATGGGTAAAAAGCGCGATTAAAATCAAAAAGAATCCGCTTAAAAATCAAAAATTAGGAAAGAACAAAACCTTAGGAATGTTATTCTTTAATCCGAGTTTAAGAACGCGTTTGAGTACTCAAAAAGCGGCATTAAATCTAGGAATGAACGTTATGGTGATGAACTTTACCAACGAAGGCTGGACATTAGAGTTCGAAGACGGAGCCGTAATGAATTCCGGCGCTTCAGAACATATTAAAGAAGCAGCAGAAGTAGTTTCACAATACTGTGATATTATCGCCATTCGTGCTTTTGCTGGTTTAGTTGATAAAGAAAAAGATTATGCTGAAACTGTTATTTCAGGATTCTTGAAACACGCAACAGTGCCAATTGTAAACATGGAAAGTGCCGTTCGTCACCCGATGCAATCTTTGGCAGATGCCATCACGATGGAAGAATACAAAACGAAACACAAGCCAAAAGTTGTACTTTCGTGGGCACCGCATCCGAAAGCGTTGCCTCAGGCAGTTGCAAATTCATTTGTAGAAATGATGCAAATGCAAAAAGACATGGATTTTGTAATCACACATCCTGAAGGTTACGAATTGAGCCCGGAAATTACAAAAGATTGTAAAATCGAATACGATCAAAACAAAGCTTTCGAAAATGCTGATTTTGTTTACGTAAAAAACTGGAGTAACTTCAACGATTACGGAAAAGTAACCAACACAGACTCAAACTGGACTGTTACGGCTGAAAAAATGGCTCTAACCAATAACGGAAAATTCATGCATTGCCTTCCGGTTCGTCGTAACGTAATTGTAAGCGACGAAGTTATTGACAGCGAGAATTCAATTGTAATTCAGCAAGCGAATAACAGAACGTATTCAGCACAATTAGTTTTACAAAAGATTCTTAAGAAGTTATAAATTAAGGTCCAAAGGCACAAAGGTTCAAAGGTTTTAATAAATCAAAATGAATAAAATAGAAGAAATAATTTTAATAAACTCTAAACTGTCATCTTGGAATTTACTATACAAATACTTTGAACTTAGATGGAAGATAACATTGATTTTAGTTTCTATATCAAGTTTTTTATTTTTTATTTTTAGTCTTTATATTTTTTTTGCAAATGTATATTTAGGAATTATTTGTTTTATTATTGGAATTACATTGGGAATATATTTTTTTAAATTTTTAAATAAAAGTGAAAAGATAATATTGCAACGAAAATATGAGTATGTCAATTTAGATTTTAAGAAATTTAGATATAATGCCATTCGAGAAATTCAAAAAGAAGAATTCAAAAAGGCAGTTAATAACGAAAAAATATTCGATAAAGAAAATCTTTTATTTTTGATTGAATGTATAAAGCGAGAAATAGGGAATAAAAATTTTAAATATTCATTTTTAGTTAATTCAATTATTATTTTAACTGGAATATATTTTGGATCCTTTTTGGGTGGATTTGTGAATTTTGCCAAAGAACTAAAAGATTATCTGGAATTTTATAAAACAATAGGAATTCTAGTTTTTTTAATGCTGATACCTATTATTTTGTGTATTGAAATGACATTTTTAAAAGATATGGTAGAAACGAGGAGAATGAATAGAAATAGGTTAATACGAATTTTGGAAAACATTTATTTTGAAAAATACTCTTCATAAATTCATAAAAATTTAAAGACTTTAGAAACCTTAAAAAACATGCAAGTAACAGTAATAAAAATTGGTGGAAACATAATCGACAATCCAACAGAATTAGAGCAATTCTTAATAGATTTTTCTAAAATAGAAGGATATAAAGTTTTAGTTCACGGTGGAGGAAAATCGGCTACAAAAATGGCCCAAAGTATTGGTTTGGTACCTCAAATGATTGAAGGGCGCCGAATTACCGATGCTGCAATGCTTGATGTTGTCGTTATGATCTATGCCGGACAAATCAATAAAGATATTGTCGCACAGTTGCAGGCAAAAAATAACAATGCAATGGGATTTTCGGGAGCTGATGGGAATTTAATTCAATCTACAAAAAGGAATCACCCAACAATAGATTACGGTTTTGTTGGCGATGTAAAAAAAGTAAATACAGCTTTATTGAAAACGTTGCTTGAAGCTGGAATCGTTCCTGTTTTTTGCGCCATTACGCACGACAAAAATGGACAACTTTTAAACACAAATGCCGATACCATTGCGAGTGAATTATCAATTGCATTATCAGAAGTTTTTGATGTTACACTAACATATTGTTTTGAAAAACAAGGAGTTTTGCAAGATTCAGAAGACGATTCATCTGTGATTACAGCAATAAACGAGGAATTATACAATAAACTAAAAACAGAAAAAGTAATCCATTCCGGAATGATTCCAAAGTTGGATAATTGCTTTAATAGTTTGTCAAGAGGTGTTCAAAAAATCAAAATCGGGCATCACAAAATGCTCCAAAATCCAGATGTTTTGCATACAACGATTACATTATAAAAGATATAGCCACGAATTGCACAAATTTTCACGAATTAAAATTTAAAAAAAATAGCGAAAATTTGTGTAATTCGTGGCAAAAAAAGATAGCTGCGGAGGTTGTTTTAAATATTAATTTTAGAAATTTGTGCAAATTAAAAATGTCACGATTTAATTAAAAACTTTGTGACTTCGTCCCGATAGCTATCGGGATCGTGGCAGAGAACCTACACCTATGAAAAATATAGCAACGCTTACCAAAGAGGCAATTAACTTATTGAAAAATCTAATTGAAACCCCTTCATTTTCAAGTGAAGAAGATCAAACAGCACTTTTAATAGAAAATTGGTTCCATCAAAACGAAATTCCTTTTAAAAGAGAAAACAATAATGTGTGGGCTTTCAATAAATATTTCGACGAGAATAAACCGACACTTTTACTAAATTCACACCACGATACCGTAAAGCCAAATCAGGCTTACACAAACGATCCGTTTAAAGCCATTGAAAAAGACGGTAAATTATTCGGATTAGGAAGCAATGATGCCGGAGGATGTCTGGTTTCGTTATTGGCAACGTTTGTACATTTTTACGAAAATCAAAACTTATCACATAATATCGTAATTGTGGCTTCCGCCGAAGAAGAAAGCAGCGGAAAAAACGGTTTAAACAGCGTTTTAAAACATTTACCAGAGTTAGATTGCGCCATTGTTGGTGAGCCAACTTTAATGCAACTAGCTGTAGCTGAGAAAGGTTTGTTAGTTTTAGACGTAAAAGTAAAAGGAACTGCAAGTCACGCGGCGCATCAAAACGACGATAATTCATTATACAAATCTATTCCCGTAATGGAATGGTTTAAAAACTATAAATTCGACAAAATCTCTGATGTTCTGGGTCCTGTAAAAATGACCGTAACGCAAATCAGTGCCGGAAAACAGCACAATGTTGTGCCGTCAGAATGCGATATGGTTGTCGATATTCGCGTAACAGATCGTTATTCAAATACCGAAATTTTGGAGGTTGTAAAAGCCAATGTAAATGCCGAAGTTACGCCCAGATCAATGCATTTAAACGCATCGTCTATTCCGGTTGCGCATGGTTTAGTACAAGCTGGAATTGCTTTAGGAAGAACCACTTATGGCTCACCAACACTTTCAGATCAATCTGTTTTGAGTTGTCAGTCTTTAAAATTAGGACCTGGAGAAACCCTGCGGTCACATTCAGCAGACGAATTTATTTTCATTAACGAAATTGAAGAAGGAGTCGATTTGTATATTAAAATACTAACAGATTTCTTTAAATTATAATATTATTTAGGAGCTAATCCCGCTATCCGTTACAATCTTTTATTTTTTTAAAGAAAAAAAATAAAAGGATTTTCACTTCTATCGGGGCTAGAAAAACCAACAGTATAAACAATGGCATTAGAATAAATTAGAAAATTTAAACTCAACAAGATCCAAAATCTAAGAAGTCTAAAAATCTAATATCTAAGAAGTCTAAAAACAGAAGTTATGAAACTTTGGGAAAAAGGAATACCAACAGACAAACAAATCGAACATTTCACAGTAGGAAATGACCGTGAACTTGATTTAGTGTTGGCAAAATACGATGCTTTAGGTTCTATTGCACACGCCAAAATGCTTGGGCAAATTGGTTTATTAACTCAGGAAGAAACAACTTCTTTGGTTGATGCCTTAAACGATATCATCGCTGATATTGTGGTTGGAAATTTTGAAATCGAAGATAGTTTTGAAGATGTACATTCCAAAATAGAATATTTATTAACGGTAAAACTGGGCGATGCCGGAAAAAAAATCCACACCGCACGTTCTCGTAACGATCAGGTTTTAGTTGATGTTCATTTGTATTTAAAAGACGAATTAAAAGCTTTAAAAGAACAAGTAAAAACATTGTTTGACTTGTTAATGGAATCGGCAGAAAAGCATCAAAATGTTTTATTGCCAGGCTATACACATTTACAAATCGCAATGCCATCTTCATTCGGAATGTGGTTTTCTGCTTATGCAGAAAGCTTAATCGATGATGTAACGATGTTAAACGCGGCTTCAAAAATAGTAGATCAGAATCCGTTAGGTTCTGCTGCAGGTTACGGAAGTTCGTTTCCAATCAACAGAACGTTTACCACTCAGGAATTGGGTTTTGAAACCTTGAAATTCAATGCCGTTGCCGCGCAAATGAGCCGAGGAAAAGCAGAGAAAACCGTTGCTTTTGCAATGGCAAGTGTAGCTGGGACTTTATCAAAATTTGCAATGGATGTTTGTTTATATATGAGCCAAAACTTCGACTTCATAGGTTTGCCGGCACATCTTACAACAGGTTCAAGCATTATGCCTCACAAGAAAAACCCTGATGTTTTTGAATTAATCAGAGGAAAATGCAACAAAATTCAGGCACTTCCATACGAAATCACTTTAATTACAAATAATCTGCCAAGCGGTTATCACAGAGATTTACAACTTTTGAAAGAAGGCTTGTTTCCAGCGCTTCAAAACTTAAAAGCTTGTTTGGATATTGCTATTTTTTCGGTAAAAGATATTACGGTAAAAGACAATATTTTAAAAGACAAAAAATACGATTATCTTTTCACGGTTGATACTCTAAATGAAATGGTTGTAGCCGGAATTCCATTTAGAGATGCATACAAAGCCGTTGCAGAACAATTGGAAGCAGGAACATATCAATCTCCAAAAGAAACAAAACATACGCACGAAGGCAGTATTAATAATTTATGTCTGGATGCGATTAAAGATAAAATGAAAGCTGCTTTTTAAAAGTATTTCATTCATAAAAAAGGCCGATTTGTATTTACAAATCGGCCTTTTTTATATAGTTAGAGTCTTAATCAATTTTTAATAAATTAAAAATTATAATTTGAGATGTATGTTTAAATCGTATTTGATGTAGTAAAATATTTGCAATATTTTTCAAATTCAAGAATTCTATTACAATGAAAAAATATATCTATAAAGATTATAAAAAAAAAGGAAATATTTAAAGTATTCATCTTATTATAGTTAGTGTTTAGCCGATTAATATTAAATAATTAAGGTTATTTTTTTGTTAAAAAAATATTAAAATTTTTAAATTTTCAGATTACATTCGCACCAAATTTAAAAATTTATGAAAATGAACATTACAAAAAAATTTGCAGTAGTATTATTTATTTGCGCATCAATCTTCACTAGTTGTTCTAGTGATGATGACAAAAATGAAACTGAAGTTGTTGATACAGCAACTTTAAAAACTTTTAAAGATGTAACTTTTTCTTTAGACTATTCTGAAGGATTTGATGCAGGACGTTTCTTCTCAACAGAAACTGGTAAATCTTACAAAAAGAGCCAAATTGACGCTGCTACTTTGCCAAAGGTTGATATAGCTTTTTACGGAGGTAGTTCTTCTTTGAATTTTTTCGTTAGCCCTAATGATTCAGAAGATGGTCTTGGTAGTACGGCAACAAATACTGATTTCATTAATTATGTTACAAATCAGTATACTATTGACCAATTCAATAAATTAGAAAAAGGAGAAGATTTAAATAGTTTAACTATTACTGATGATGGTGAAGCATTTCCAGATAGTAAATTGCCACTTGTAGTTTTGTTTAAAAATGCTGCTGGTAAAAAAGGAGTTATCTACGTTAAATCTGTAACTAGAGTGGGTTCTAATCCTAGAATTGTTGCAGATATTAAAATCCAAAAGTAATTAAGAATCATATCTAAATTATAATATTTAAATGCGCCAGTAGTTTCTGGCGCATTTTTTTTGAATAAATCAGTTCTCAATTTTAAATAGAAAAATTCAGGCGAAATACATACATTTGAATAATTAGTTATCTTAAATTTATATTATGATAAAATTTGAAGAGCAGGCAACACAAAAACTTTTAGATAAAAATTTAATTACTGAAAATCAATATCAGGAAATTACAACTTATCGAGGTCTGAATATTTTTTCGCTTAATGCCGAATTAAAGTTTTTTCTTTATTTATCTGTTTTACTTTTTACTTCGGGAATTGGAGTTTTAATTTATAAAAATATTGACAGTATTGGGCATATCGCCATTCTTTCTATTCTCTTTATACTCATTTGCGTTTGCTTTTATTACTGTTTTAAAAATTCAAAAGGATTTCAAAAAGCAGAAACAGTTTTCGAAAATCCTGTTTTAGAATATTTGGTTTTGGCTGGCAATATTTTGACTTGTATTTTTATAGGATATCTACAGTTTCAATATGAGGCGTTTGGTACGCATTATGGTCTGGCAACTTTAATACCAACAATAGTCAGTTTTTCCTGTGCTTATTATTTTGATAACAAAAGCGTTTTAGCCATTGCAATAACTGGTTTGGCAGCTTATATCGGGCTTTCGGTAACACCTCAGGATTTATTAAAAAACATTAATTTTTATGAAGATCAAACTTTAAGCTATTCCGCAATAATGTTAGGCGTGTTACTGATTTTATGGACAGTTTATAGTTCAAGAATCCAGTTAAAAACACATTTCAATATTATTTATCTAACTTTTGCTTTGCATATTATAAGCATTGCAGCAATTAGTAGTCTGATCAATTATTTTGAAGATATAGTCTGGTTGTTTTTTGTGATTGCTTTGGCCGGGTCTTCTTATTATTTCTATAAAATCAGCTATGAATATAAGGCAATTTCGTTATATGTCTTTATGATTATTTACGCTTACATCGGGATAAATATATTCATTTTCAGAGTTTTAGAATTTATGGATTTTCGAGATTTATGGATATTTATTATTATAGCACTTCCAATATATTTTATTGGTTCTATAATATTGTTTATTAAACTAATTAAAAATTTCAATAAAGAAATTGCAGCATGATAGTATACGATAAAAATTTATTAGATAATTTGAGTCTTGTCGAAGAGGCAAAATCTTTACAATCGGCCGGTTTTATTAGTAAAGAACAAAAAGATTTAATCAAAAAAGAATTACCGGCTTTTAAAAGGCAAAGTAATATTTTGGTGCGATTAGGATTCTTTCTTTTAGGAGCATTTTTATACATTTCAATTTGCGGTGTAATTTCATTAGTGGGTTTAAGCGGCGAGAGAATTTTTTTTGAAATTTGCTGCTATATTTTTGCTGTAGTTGGTTTTGCTGTCGCAGAGTTTCTGGCAAATCAAAATTATTATGAACATGGTTTAGATGATGCTTTTATTTTAGGAGCTCTCTTAAATGTAGGATTTGCTATTGGTATTACGACTGAAGGCTATGAAATAGTAATTGCTTTTTTTGTTGCAATAGCTTCATTTATGATGTATAAAAGATATTTGCATTTAGTGTCAATGCTTATTTTCTGTATTGCTGTTTCTACACTTTTATTTTACGGAATGTTTGAGTTTGGTGCCATCGGAAAAGCCATACTGCCATTTGTTGCTATGTTATTTGCAACAGGTTTTTATTTTTTTACTAAAAAATTAATCAATAAACTAACTGAAAGTTATTACTATAAAGGTCTTTTGTGGTCAAACACTTTCTGTTTAATTTTGTTTTATCTTTCTTGTAATTATTTGGTAGTAAGAGAACTTTCTGCAGAACTTTTGGGAACTGAAGTTCTTCCCGGACAGGATATTCCGTTTTCTTATTTCTTCTATGCTTTTACATTTATTGTTCCGGCTGTTTATTTGGTACAAGCTTTAAGAACCAAAGACAGAATTATGCTTTGGATTAGTTTTTTAGCTATCGCTTTTTCAATTTATACAATACGATTCTATCATTCTGTTTTGCCAATAGAAGTAGCGCTCACACTAGGCGGAATGGTTTTATTTACGATAGCTTATTTTTCAATAAGAAAATTAAAAAATAATGAAGTTGGAGTGACTTTTAAACCGGACAGAATTAATAATTCAAATGCTTTATTGAATGCCGAAGCTTTAATTGTAGCGTCGACTTTCGGTTTAAAACCAGAAGTAAAAACAGAATCTCCAATGGAATTTGGAGGGGGAGGTTTTAGCGGAGGAGGCTCAGACGGAAGTTTTTAATTGTTTTACCATTAACATTTTTTTTACCATTAAGACATTAAGGTTCATTATGTATGAGCTTAATTTTTCTTAATATCTTAATGGTGAAAAGTTTAAGTTTAATATTAAACCTTACTTTTCAATGCTTCTGCATCAATATCGCTGTGTGAAACATCATAAACAGCTTTTCCGTTTTTGATTAAAATCAATTGAGGCGATTCGTGATATACATTAAATTTTTGTGCAATTTCATTCGAAATATCACGGTGTGCAATTAAATCAAGAAAGTAAGCATCAACTGTATCATTTAATTCAAATTCACGTTCAAATTGTTTTAAAGCCATTCGGCTAATACTGCATCTTGTGCTATGTTTGAAAATAACAACCGGCTTTTCGTTAGAAATAGCTTCAATTTCCTGTAACTGTAATACATCAGTCAATTCTGTCCAGTTCACATTGCTTTTAGGAGAATCTGTATTCTCTGAATTTCCGAAGATTGAATTTAAAAAACTCATATTTGACTTGTTTTATGACTTTTTGACGTTAATAATTAGCTAAAAAGCTGTTTTAAACGCCATTTTGTCTGTAATTTTAGTATGGAATGTATTTTGAAATATAGAAGCAAAGTTAGCTTATTTAAAGTTTAAAACTTAATGCAATAAATTCTAATTTTAATTTAATCGAATATCAAAAATAAAAAAGTCAATCCTAAATCGTAAAAAATATGAACATAAATAAATTTACAACTAAATCGCAGGAAGCCATTCAGCTTTCACAGCAACTCGCACAACGCAACGGGCAGCAACAAATAGAAAACGAACACATTTTTAAGGCTATTTTTGAAGTCGATGAAAATGTAGCGCCTTTTATTTTGAAGAAGCTCAACGTAAATGTGCCTTTGTTTTTGCAAATTTTAGATTCAACAATTCAGAGTTTTCCAAAAGTTTCAGGAGGAGATATCATGCTTTCCAGAGACGCCAATAAAGCTTTGAATGAAGCTGAAATTATCGCGCAAAAAATGAACGATGAATATGTTTCGATCGAACATTTAATTCTGGCAATTTTCGATTCGAAAAGTAAAGTAGCCCAAATTTTAAAAGATCAGGGCGTTACCGGAAAAGCCTTAAAAGCTACAATAGAAGAACTTAGAAAAGGCGAAAGAGTAACTTCAGCATCAGCAGAAGAAACCTATAATGCCTTAAATAAATATGCTAAAAACCTAAACGAATTAGCAAAAACAGGAAAACTGGATCCCGTTATTGGGCGTGACGAAGAAATTCGCCGTGTATTGCAAATTCTTACCCGAAGAACAAAAAATAACCCAATGTTAGTGGGTGAACCCGGAGTTGGTAAAACTGCTATTGCAGAAGGTTTGGCGCACAGAATTGTAGATGGCGACGTGCCTGAAAACTTAAAAAACAAAATTGTTTTCTCACTAGATATGGGAGCGCTTATTGCAGGTGCAAAATACAAAGGAGAATTTGAAGAACGTTTAAAATCAGTTGTAAAAGAAGTTACTGCTGCCGAGGGTGATATAGTTTTATTTATTGATGAGATTCACACGCTTGTAGGCGCGGGTGGAGGTGAAGGCGCTATGGATGCGGCTAATATCTTAAAGCCGGCTTTGGCACGAGGAGAATTAAGAGCGATTGGAGCTACGACTTTAGATGAATATCAAAAATATTTTGAGAAAGATAAAGCTTTAGAGCGTCGTTTTCAAAAGGTTTTGGTTGATGAACCGGATACGGAAAGCGCGATTTCAATTTTACGTGGAATCAAGGAAAAATACGAAACACATCATAAAGTTCAGATTAAAGATGAGGCGATTATTGCAGCCGTAGAACTTTCACAGCGTTATATTACCAATCGTTTTTTACCGGATAAAGCAATCGATTTGATGGATGAAGCAGCTTCTAAATTGCGTATGGAAATCAATTCAAAACCAGAAGAACTGGATGTTTTAGATCGTAAAATCATGCAGTTAGAAATTGAAATTGAAGCCATTAAACGTGAAAAAGAAGAAAGCAAACTGAAAATTCTTCACATGGATTTGGCTAACTTGAAAGAAGAACGCAACGAAATTTATACGAAATGGAAATCTGAAAAAGATGTTGTAGACGGAATTCAGGCTGTAAAATTAGAAATTGAAGATTTTAAATATGAAGCAGAACGTGCAGAACGTGATGGAGATTACGGAAAAGTAGCCGAAATTCGTTACGGAAAAATAAAAGAGGCACAAGAGCGCCTTGATGTTTTACAAAAACAATTACAGGAATATCAATCTGGTAATTCATTAATTAAAGAAGAAGTTACGCGCGAAGATATTGCCGAAGTTGTTGCAAAATGGACAGGAATTCCGGTAATGAAAATGCTTCAGACAGAGAGAGAAAAGCTGCTTCATCTGGAAGAAGAATTGCACAGAAGAGTCGTAGGTCAGGAAGAAGCAATTGAAGCCGTTAGTGACGCCGTTCGCAGAAGTCGCGCCGGATTGCAGGATATGAAAAAACCAGTTGGAACATTCTTATTTTTAGGAACAACCGGAGTTGGTAAAACCGAATTGGCAAAAGCATTGGCAGAATATCTTTTTGATGATGAAAATGCTATGACACGTATTGATATGAGCGAATACCAGGAACGTCACAGTGTGAGCCGTTTAGTTGGTGCGCCTCCGGGATATGTGGGTTATGATGAAGGTGGACAGTTGACAGAAGCTGTTCGTAGAAAACCATATTCAGTGATTTTATTAGACGAAATAGAAAAAGCACATCCTGATACTTTCAATATTTTATTGCAGGTTTTAGATGAAGGCCGATTGACAGACAACAAAGGTCGTTTGGCCGATTTTAAAAACACGATTATCATCATGACATCTAACATAGGAAGTCAGATTATACAAGAAAAATTTGAAAATCTAAAAGGAAGTGTTGAAGCTGCAACCGAAGCTGCAAAAGTGGAAGTTTTGGGATTATTAAAACAAACTGTTCGTCCGGAATTTATAAACCGTATCGACGAAATCGTAATGTTTACGCCGTTAACAGTTGATAATATTTCAAGAATTGTGAGTTTACAATTGAAGAGCGTTAGCAAAATGCTGGCTTTACAAGGCATTACAATGGACGCAACACCAGAGGGAATCAAATATCTTTCAGACAAAGGTTTTGATCCTGAATTTGGTGCGAGACCGGTCAAACGTGTTATCCAAAGAGAAGTTTTGAATCAGTTATCGAAAGAAATTCTCGCGGGAAATATTACAACAGACAGTATTATTTTAATTGACGCCTTTGATGGTAAATTGGTTTTTAGAAATCAAACACAGTCTGTTGAGTAATTTTTTTGTTAAAAGATAATGAAAAACACCAGTCGTAAAGATTGGTGTTTTTTTTGCGTATTTTTTATGATTCTTTATATCGTAACAATATTTTCCGTAAGAAATTAATATATATTTGGAGGAAATAAGTAACTATTAATCCAATTATATGAAAAGAAACCAACAAACTTTTTTTATTTTATTTATTGCCAGTATTTCGTTTACTACCAATAGTTATTCGCAAGAAAGTGTAGTAGTTGCCGGAGGAAGTGCCGAAGGTACGGGAGGAACATCGAGTTATTCGATAGGGCAAATTGTCTATACAAGCTTAACAGGTACAGATCAATATGTTGTGCAGGGTATTCAGCAGCCTTATGAAATAACTACATTGGGAAATGAGGAATTTACCGGAATCAATCTTGCCCTGACTGCATATCCAAATCCTACTGTTGATGTGCTTAATTTAGTGGTAACAACAGATAAATGGGATAATCTATCTTATAATTTATTTGATATAAATGGAAAAACAGTCTCCAAAAATTCACCCATTATAACCTCTGAAACAACTGTTCCTATGCAGCGATTAAATCAGGGAATTTATTTTCTGGCAGTAAATAGTAGCAACAAAACAATCAAAACTTTTAAGATTATAAAAAAATAACATTTTAATCAGCAGAAAAACATGAAAAAAATTACTCTCGCATTACTATTATTAAGTTCTTTTACAATTTTATTTGCACAGGCTCCGCAAAAAATGAGTTACCAATCTGTTATTCGTAAAACAGACGGATCATTGGTTATAAATACTTTAGTAAGTATAAAAAGCAGCATTTTATTAGGTTCGGCAAGCGGTACGGCCTCTTATGTAGAAACACAAACTACAACCACTAACAATAACGGATTAGCAACAATAGAAATAGGCGGCGGAACACCAGTTACGGGAACTTTTGCAGCCATAGATTGGGGTGCAGGATCACATTTTATAAAAACTGAAATTGACCCGGCAGGAGGAAGCAATTATAGCATTAGTGGTACAAGTCAGCTTTTGAGTGTGCCATATGCATTATACGCGGGAAGTAGCCAAAATAAAGGGAAAACGAGTATAGTAATTACAGGTGATATTACAGATGAGCAGGCAGCAGCCAAAATAGCGGCTGAATTTGGACAAAATACAGAAAATGTTTATGTTAATGGGACAACAAATTTGACAACCTTAAATTTAAGTGTAATAAAAAATTTAATAGAATTAAATATAAGCGATAATTTAAAATTAGCAGCCATAAATTTAAACAGTCTTACTGAAGTTTATAATGATTTTAGAATAGGTAATAACGAAAAACTTACTTCAATTTTAATTCCTGTTTTAAAAACGATACACGGATTTGATAATGATATTGTGGGGAATTCATCTTTAACATCTATTTCCTTACCAATGTTAACTAATGTAAAGGGAATTTATTTTAGTAGTAACCCTATTCTTAGTTCTATTGATTTACCATTATTATCTTCAGTTTACGCCAGACAAGGAAGTCTTAATTTTAATAATAATGCACTTCCAAGTTCTCAGATAAATTTGATTTTAAATAGAATCTTAAATATTTCTCCATCTTCAGGAAAATATATCCAATTGCAAGATCAAAACCCACCTGCCTCACCTACAGGACAGGGGATTATAGATAAAGCAACTTTGATAAATACAGGTAATAGCGTTTCAACAAATTAAATTTTTGAATGATTTTGATTTAAACAAAAACATCAGCCAGGCTGGTGTTTTTTTGTTCATAATAAAATCCGTGAATCATGAAACTTTTTTTAAAATTCATATAAAATAATTTTCTTTTTGAATTCTGATATTTACTATAACTTAAAATCAAACGTTATGAATAACTTATTTAGAGGATTATTGGCAGGTTACGGCGCAAAAAAATTAGGAGGCGGATGCTTCGGAACTATTTTTGTATTTATTATTATTTGGGTACTTTTAGGACAATGCAGTCATTAATTTGTAGGAGTTAATTAATTTAAAAGTATTAAATTCGCAAAAAATAAAAATAAAATGGCATCAGGTTTTTTCGTACTATTAGATGATATTGCAGCAATTATGGATGATGTTGCAGTAATGAGCAAAATTGCAGCAAAAAAAACGGCAGGTATCTTGGGCGATGACCTAGCTGTAAATGCCGAAAAAGCTTCAGGATTTGCATCATCAAGAGAGCTTCCGGTATTGTGGGCAATTAGTAAAGGTTCACTTCTTAACAAAATTATCATTTTACCAATTGCCTTTTTATTAAGTGCCTTTTTGCCTGTTGCAATCATTGTAATCCTTGTACTTGGAGGATTATTTCTGGCATATGAAGGAGCAGAAAAAATATACGAATTTATTTTTCCCCACAAGCACGAAGAATCAGAAGGAATAACAGAGGAAGTTTTAACAGAAGAAGAAATCCTGGTTGTTGAAAAAGGTAAAATAAAGTCAGCAATTGTAACCGATTTTATATTATCTGTCGAAATTGTAATTATCGCTTTAGGAACAGTAATCGATGAGCCTTTGATGCAACAAATAGTGGTAACATCAATAATTGCCGTAATTGCAACAGTTGGAGTTTACGGTATTGTTGCTCTGATTGTAAGAATGGATGAAGCGGGTTATAAACTTATTAAATTTAGTAAAAAAGAAAAAAGTATCTCAAAATTTATAGGTAATATATTGGTAAAAGCGCTTCCATTGGTTATTAAAAGTTTAACCGTAATTGGTACAATTGCATTACTTTTAGTTGCCGGAGGTATCTTCGTTCATTATATTCCATTCTTCCATCATATAGTACCTACAATTAAACTGCCTTCCATTTTAAAAGAATTTGTAATTGGTCTGGCGTTAGGATTTGTAGTTTTAGGATTTGTAAATCTTTTTAAAATGATATTTAAAAAGAAAGAAGTGGCAAAATAATTGATGATATAAAACGTTGATATGTTGTTGATTATTTTTAAAAATTCAATTTTAACAATTTTTTCAAGCAACCAAAACAACTTATTAGTATCTATGTAAAAAATAAGAATAAACAATCACCCTATGAAAAATTTTAAATTACAATCCATTGCACTTATAATGTTATTCGTAACTGTGTTAACTTCATGCAGCAGTGATAATGACACAGCTGAAGATCCAAAAGTTATTTATAAAACAGCTTACGCGACATCTGTTGTAGGTCCTACAACTGGAAAAGTAGGTCAGGAACTTAGTTATGATATAGAGTTTACGTCGGAAAATGGTTGTGGAGAATTTCACCAATTAGTAGAAGTAGAATATAATAAAGTTCTGGTTTATCAGGTAGAAGCTCAGTATCCTATAGCCACTTGCGCAAAAACAACTCCTGAAAGAAGAGTAACAGTCTATAAAATTACTCCACAAACTAAAGGAACTTTTTATTTAAGACTTGCCAAATCAGAAACAGAATACATTTCAACAACAGTTGTTATTGAATAATTTATTTTAATAAATTAATATTTTAAAACCGTTTTATAATTCATTTTATAGAACGGTTTTTTATTTTTTTGAAGCAGAAGAATTGTTTTCAAAAGAACATCAGTTCCGCTATTCGCTATATCTTTTTCTGTCCGCCGCGGCGGACAGAAAAAGGATACCGCTGCTATCGGGGCTATAAGAGAGGTTTAGTTTTCATAAGACCGTATTAACTCCCTTTGTCATTCCTCTAAAAATTACTATTTTTGCACTTCTAAAATTTTATGTCATGCCGAAAAGAAAATATAAAATAGCCGTTGTTCAGTTGAATCTTAACGACGTAGCCGAAAATAATCTTAAAAAATGTATCAGCTGGGTAAAAGATGCAGCCAATAAAGGTGCTGAAGTGATCTTATTACCTGAATTATATAGCAGTCATTATTTTTGCCAAAGCGAAGATGTAGACAATTTTGCATTGGCAGAACCACTTTACAGTACTTCATTTATTGCTTTTAGCGAATTGGCAAAAGAATTAGGAGTTGTAATTATTGTTCCTTTCTTCGAAAAAAGAATGGCTGGAATTTACCACAACAGTGCTTATATTATAGATACAGACGGAACAGAAGCTGGTTTATACCGTAAAATGCACATTCCGGACGATCCGCATTTTTATGAAAAATTCTATTTTACTCCGGGAGATTTAGGTTTTCAGGCAATTGAAACCAAAAAAGGAAAAATCGGAACACTAATTTGCTGGGATCAATGGTATCCTGAAGCAGCTCGTATTACAGCTTTAAAAGGAGCAGAAGTTTTATTTTATCCAACAGCAATTGGATGGCATCCAAAAGAAAAAGAACAATACGGAGAAAATCAATATGGCGCATGGATGAACGTAATGAAAGGTCATGCTGTTGCAAACGGAGTTTTCGTTGCCGCTGCAAACCGAATTGGTCTGGAGCAATATATTGATGGAACTGACGGAATTCAGTTTTGGGGAGCTTCATTTATAGCTGGTCCTCAAGGAGAAATTTTAGCTCAGGCTTCTCACGATAAAGAAGAAATCCTAATTGCAGAAGTTGATTTGGATTTACAGGAAAATGTTCGTCAAAACTGGCCATTTTTTAGAGACAGAAGAATTGATGCTTTTGGGGATATTACAAAAAGAGCGATAGATAAATAATATGTTTTAGATAAATAAAAAAAGGACAAAATGAAAATTTTGTCCTTTTTCTTTGCAAAGAAAAAGGCGGTTTCAAATAGTTGAAACCGCCTTTTTTGAAATTAATATAGATTCTGATTTATTATTTCACTTGGAAAGTAACTCTTCTAACGATTTGACGTGCTTCTTTAGAATTTTTATTCACAGAAGTATCTTCACCATTAGCGATTACATTAAGTCTCGAAGCATCGATTCCGGCATTTGTTGCCACTTTTTTCACGGCTTCAGCTCTTTTTCTTGATAATTCGGTATTGTAACTTGAATTTCCAATCTCATCAGCATATCCAATAATATCTGCTGTTTTTCCTGGATTGTTTTTTAAATATTTAACTAAGAAATCAACACCAGATAAAGACGCATTCGTTGGTTTAGAAGAGTTAAAGTCGAAGTATACATTTACGTATCCACCGTTAATTAATTCTTCTACAGTATTGTTTGTTAGATTATTATCGCCTTTTTTAGCATAAGTTTTGTCTAAATAGCTTTCTAATTCATCAGGAACACCATTTTGGTTGGTATCGATAGATTGTCCTTTTGTATTTACAGCAACACCAGTAATACTATTTGGTTCTAAATCGTATAAATCAGCAACCCCATCTTTGTCAGTATCTAACAGTCCATTTTCGATAAGACCAACTCTGTCTTCTAATTTATTTAATCTGTCATTTTCTTCCGCATACCAGTCAGCATGTTTTTCATTTTTACCTAAGTAAAAAGTCAAACCAACAGATGCATTTAGTAATATACCATCTAATGATCCTGTTCTTGATTCTCTCATTCCATCAAAGTTCCAGTTTTGTCTTGCATTTACAATTCCTGTAAAATCTCCTGTTAAGGCAACTCTGTTACTTAATTTGATTTGTCCTGTTAAGCCCAAAATCCCATGTCCCATGTAATCTTGTCCACCATATCCGGTTTCAGTGCTTATTTGTGCAACACCAACACCACCATGTGCTAATATACCAATTGTATTTGTCCAGGTTTCAAAATTTAGAGCTCTGCTAATGTTGATAACACCTTGTAAACTCGTGCGGACATATCTGCTTTCAAATTCTGGTGTATCATCGCGTTCCTGGAATTGATCATATCCTACATCTAGTTTTACACCAAAAGTTGGACTAAACATATATCTTACCCCCAGATCTGCGTGGAAAGGGTTAAGTGTTGCGGTGGAATAGCCATAAGTCATTGCTCTTATTGGTTTGTTTACACCGCCATTCAATTCAATAGACCATTTGTTATATGCAGGTATTTCAACAGAAGGTTGATTAGATGTTGTTGCCACATTTTGAGCTCCAGCCGCAAATGATAATAGTAAAATTGATATGGAAGCTAATTTCTTTTTCATGATTCGTTTAATTTTAAATTTGTTTTGGTGAGGTATTTCTAAACTCACCACAAACTTAGAATATGAATTTCAAAATCAGCTTCTATATATTTAATGTCAATATTATATAATTTCCACCTTTTAATTTGTTTTTGTGAGAATATGTTAAATAAATCTAAAAACAGGGGAAAAGCAAAAGCGAACAAAGTATTTTGTCCGCTTTTTTTTATTAACTAAGTATAAATTTACTTTAAATCAGGCTGATAAATTTTAATAGTTCCATCACCTTCGCTACTTACAACAAGTAAACTTCTTTTAGTTGGACTTTTTGAAGCAGGAATAAATAAAACTCCTTCTGGTGCATCACCAGTTTTTACAGTTTGCAAATATTGTGGCGATGCAGGATTGGTAACATCATAAGTCATAAAAGCATCTGATCTTTCAAGGCCAACAAACAATATATTTTGATTTCCCATTTTAGCAACAACAACAGCTTCTGGTTCAGAGCCTTTATCATCACTACGTTTATCATCATAAGTTCCCAGTTCATTCGTTTTTTTATCAACATCATTTTTACTGTCATAAACGATTTTCCCGGTATTTCCATTCCATATTGTAAAAGAACGTGCACCAAAAGTAACCATTTCATCTAGGTCTCCATCTCCGTCAGTATCGCCCATATCGGCAATAAGGTTCAATCTTCCTAAATTAGTTTCTAATTTTAAAGTAGCAGCATCAGGAAAAACAGTAGCGTCTAATGTCATGTCTTTCATTCTCTTAATATCTGTATTTGCCGTATATTCTCTCGCATCACCTTCATTTGCAGTAACAAAATAAGGAGTATTGTTTGCAGAAAAATGACTAATAGCATCCGGCATAAACATACCTTTTACTTTCCACGGATTAAAAGCAACTTTATCATCTTTATCGCTTACATCAATTGCATTATCAGCCGTATTAAAATCTTTAAACCCTAAAGGATAAATTGCTGTTATAGTTTTTGAAGTTAAATCAACTTTTGCAACACCATTATTTTCCTGCAGGGTTACCCATGCCGTTTTAGAATCATCAGAGATCGTTACATATTCCGGTTCAATATCCTGAGCAAAACTTTTGGCAACTTTTGAAATTCTAAATCCATCTTTTTTCAAAGTTTCGACCTGACCGCCAAAAGAAGCAAAATCGAGAGTTGTAACAGTATAATTATTAGCTACATCAATAATAGAAATAGTTCCGTTTGGATCCTGAGAATAATCAGTATTTGGTTCACCTTCATTAGCAGTCATGATATATTTTCCATCTGGCGAAAAAGTAATCATATCAGGCAAAGCACCAACGGTAACTTGTTTAATCAAGCTATAATCTGATGTATTAAAAACAACTACTTTCCCGTTTCCTTGTTTGTTAGCTGTTGATTCCAGAGCAACAGCCAGTTTTCCGTCATAAACAGCAACACTATTTGATGCACCTTCATAAGTAGTTAAATCAATTTTGCCAATCTTAACTGGTTTTGTCGGATCAGTGATATCAATTACATCAATTTGATTTGTTCCGCTATTGTTTACCGTAAATAATCTTTTCGTTTTTTCATCATAAGCCGAAATTTCTGCAGCAGCTTCTCCGCCAATCGTTATAGAACCAATTTCTTTAAAGGTTGCAGGATTTTCATTTACAACAACTTCAGGTTCTTCGTTGTTAGAATTCTCGTCATTATTACAGCTTGCAAAAATGGTTATTAATGCTAATAATGAAAGACTTACTTTTTTCATATTACTTTAGTTTTTAGTTTTGCCAAAAGTAATTAGCGATTGTAGCGTGTATATTAAGGCTTCATTATTTAATCTTTAACTTAATTTTTAGACGATAATGCTACAAATATAGATTTGAAGTCTTTTAAGCTATTTTATAATCCTTATGAATGATTATCTTTGTACTCTTTAATTTAGAAACTTTTTTATGACCACAAATAATAGAAGATTTCCGGCAGAATGGGAAAAACAACAAGGAATTGTATTGTGTTTTCCGCATAACGGAAATGATTGGCCGGGAAAATATGAAGCAGTTCAATGGGCTTTTGTAGAATTTATTAAAAAAGTAGCCACTTTTGAAACCGTTTTTTTGGTCGTAGCCGATGAAAAATTAAAAGAGAAAGTAGTAGGAATGCTTGAAAGTGCTCGTGTAAACCTTGTAAACATTTCGTATATCATTCATAAAACAAACAGAAGTTGGATGCGTGATTCCGGACCAATTGTTGTAAAAAATGGTTCGAAAAGAGAAGCATTAAATTTCAATTTTAATGGTTGGGCGAAATATAAAAATTACCAGTTAGATAAATTTGTTCCGAGTAAAATTGCTGATTTTATTGAAGTTCCGCTTACACAAGTAATGTATAAAGGAAAACCGGTTATTGTTGAAGGTGGTGCAATTGATGTAAATGGAAGAGGAACATTATTAACTTCTGAAGAATGTTTGATGCATCCCTCAATTCAGGTTAGAAATAAAAACTTTACCAAAGAAGATTACGAAGCTGTTTTTAAAGAATATCTTGGAGTTACAAACGTAATTTGGTTGGGAGATGGAATAGAAGGTGATGATACTCACGGACATATCGACGATTTATGCCGATTTGTAAACGAAGATACAATTGTCACTATTGTTGAAACTGATAAAAACGACGCTAATTACAAGCCTTTACAAGATAATCTGAAACGTTTGCAAAATGCAAAATTAGAAGACGGAAAATCGCCAACAATTGTAGCATTGCCAATGCCAAAACGTGTTGATTTTGAAGATCTAAGATTACCGGCAAGTTATGCTAATTTTTTAATTCTGAATAATTGCGTTTTAGTGCCAACTTTTAACGACAGCAACGATCGTGTGGCTTTAAATATACTTTCAGAATGTTTTCCGGATAGAGAAGTAATCGGAATTAGCTGTATCGATTTCATTTGGGGATTCGGGACTTTGCATTGTTTGAGTCAGCAGATTCCTGCTTAATTTTTTGCTCCCTAAAGCACAAAGACACTAAGTTTTTTAAGTTTAAATTTATTCAATAACTCCCCGTTTTTAACCGGAAGGAAAAATAATCTTTCTTAATATTATTTGGGTTGTCACTTTTATTGACAGCCTTTTTATTGACATATACTTAACATACAGGCTGGCGAACGTCCCAACAACATTCTTATATTCGTGTATTCAATAAATGCAGAAATGCAGATTCAATTTTTTTTATGAATAAAATATTTTTTATCTTTTCCATGCTTTCTGCAGGAACTCTTTTTCCACAGACTGCTCCACAAAAAGAACTTACATTTGCTACCTATAATGTGAGTATGGAATCCGAGAATTATTTTCCAAGAGGTACAAAGGGAAACTCAGAACAAGTATTGATCAATCAGCTTCATTCGGGAAATAATGTTCAAATCAGAAATATCGCCCAGATTATTCAGACCGTAAGACCGGATGTTATTCTGCTAAACGAGTTTGACTACATTAAAAATCCTAAACTTGGTGTAAAGGCATTTATTAAAAACTATTTAAAAGTGAGTCAAGGCGGAGCAAAGGCTATTGATTATCCGTATTACTATTACTCAACCGTGAATACCGGTCAGTCAAGTCCTTACGATTTGAATAATGACGGAAAGTTGGAAAATTTCGGAAATGATGCCTGGGGATTTGGTATGTATCCAGGTCAATATGCGATGATGCTTTTGTCAAAATATCCTATTGATGTTAAGGCAGTCCGCACTTTTCAAAATTTCAAATGGAAAGATATGCCGGGGGCATTGCTTATTAAAAAGCCGGATGGATCGGATTGGTATAGCAAGGAGGCATGGGAGCTTTTTCCATTATCTTCCAAATCTCACTGGGACGTTCCTGTTAAGATTAACAAAAAAACCGTTCATATTTTAGCCAGCCATCCCACTCCTCCTTCTTTTGATGGTGCTGAAGATCGTAATGGGAAAAGAAATCATGATGAAATCAGATTTTGGAGAGACTATATTTCAGACAATTCTGCTTCGTACATTTATGATGATAGAGGCGTAAAAGGCGGTTTGCCTGCGAATTCTCAATTTGTTATAATGGGTGATCAAAATGCTTCGCCGGTTGAAGGTAACGCTATTACTGAAGGTATAAAGTCATTACTTGCTCATCCGAAAATTAATAGCGAGTTTACACCTGCCAGTAAAGGCGGTGCTGAATACAGTCCTGAAAATGCTTTTGGAGTTAATCATACAGCCTTTTGGAGAATGCGCGCTGATTATGTGTTACCTTCTAAATTTGGTTTTAAGGTTATCAACAGCGGTGTGTTCTGGCCTGCAAAAGTTGAACCAATGTCAGAATTGGTTGAAAAACGTGAATCAAGTTCAGATCATCGTTTAGTTTGGGTGAAGGTTCTTTTGGAGTAAATAACTCTTTCTTGTATAAAAATAGAAAAACCTTGGTGAGAACCAAGGTTTTTCTATTTTTATATTTCTTCAGATTTTTTATCTGCTCTTCAAGGTCTGATAAAAGGAGGCAATAGTTGACTGCAAACTTCACCAAAACCAATTCTAACTTCGGCATTTTCGCAGAAACCTCTAATGATTACCGTATCATTATCTTCGATAAATTTACGTTCGCTACCATCTTTTAATTTAAGTGGATTTTTTCCGCCCCAGGTTAATTCTAACATTGAACCAAAACTATCCGGAGTTGGACCAGAAATAGTTCCTGAACCCATCATATCGCCAGAATTTACACGACATCCGTTTGAAGTATGATGCGCCAATTGCTGTGCCATAGACCAGTATAAATATTTAAAATTTGATTTAGAAACAACAGTTTCTTCCTGATCTTCAGGTTGTATTGAAACTTCTAAATGAATATCAAAAGCTTTTTTTCCTTTAGTTTGTAAATAAGGAAGCGGCGACGGATCTTGTTTTGGTCCTTTAGTTCTAAAAGGTTCCAAAGCATCCATAGTAACAATCCACGGAGAAATTGACGTCGCGAAGTTTTTAGCTAAAAATGGTCCAAGAGGCACATATTCCCATTTCTGGATATCGCGCGCGCTCCAGTCATTCAATAAAACCATTCCGAAAATATAATCTTCAGTTTCATAAGTTGGGATGTTTTCTCCCATTATATTGACGTCAGTTGTAATAAAAGCCGTTTCCAATTCAAAATCTACTAAACGAGACGGGCCAAAAACAGGATATTTTTCGCCTGCAGGCAAAGTTTGTCCCATTGGTCTGTGAACCGGAATTCCAGACGGAACAATAGTTGAACTTCTTCCGTGGTATCCTACAGGAATGTGTAACCAGTTTGGCAACAATGCATTTTCAGGATCACGGAACATTTTACCTACGTTTGTAGCATGTTCTTTACTGGAGTAAAAATCAGTATAATCACCAATTAAAACAGGCAATTGCATCTCGACATCGTCGATTTTAAAAATAACAATATCTCTGTCTTTTGTTGAATCCCTAAGTTTTGGATTTGTTTCGTCGAAAATTTCAGCGATACGGTTTCGAACCAAACGCCATGTTTTTTTTCCATCAGAAATAAAATCATTTAGCGTGTCCTGCATGAACATATCATCGGTTAAATCTATTCCTTCAAAATAGTTTAATTGTTGTAAAGCCCCTAAATCTATAGCGTAATCGCCAATTCTAGTTCCTACTGTAACGACATTTTCTTTGGTAAGAAATACACCGAAAGGAATATTTTGAATAGGGAAGTCACTATTTTCTGGCACTTCTAACCATGATTTTCTTTTGGTATCGTTGGCGGTTATTGGCATGTGAATGTTAATTATTTGTTGAAAAATTCTATGTCAAATATATCATAATCTAACAGTTTGACAAACGTTTTTTTGTATTTTTGCAGGAAATTAACGAAAAACGAAAAAATGCAACGCGACGAACAAATTTTTGACCTTATACTAGAGGAACAAGACAGACAAATTCACGGATTAGAACTAATTGCTTCGGAGAATTTTGTAAGTGACGAAGTAATGGAAGCAGCTGGTTCTGTTTTAACTAATAAATATGCTGAGGGATATCCTGGCAAAAGATACTACGGCGGTTGCGAAGTAGTTGACGTTATTGAGCAAATTGCAATAGACAGAGCTAAAGAATTATTTGGTGCTGAATATGCAAACGTACAGCCTCACTCAGGTTCTCAGGCAAATACTGCAGTTTATCATGCTTGTTTAAACCCTGGTGATACTATTTTAGGTTTCGATTTATCTCACGGTGGTCACTTAACTCACGGTTCTCCGGTAAACTTTTCAGGTCGTTTGTACCGTCCGGTTTTTTACGGCGTAGATGCAGAAACTGGTCGTTTAGATTATGATAAAATTCAGGAAATTGCAACAAAAGAACAACCAAAATTAATTATCGCAGGAGCTTCTGCTTATTCTCGTGATATGGATTTTGAGCGTTTCAGAAAAATTGCTGACAGCGTAGGAGCAATCTTATTTGCTGATATTTCTCACCCAGCAGGTTTAATTGCAAAAGGATTAATGAACGATCCAATTCCACATTGTCATATTGTTTCTACAACAACACACAAAACGTTGCGTGGACCACGTGGAGGTTTGATCTTGATGGGGAAAGATTTCGAAAACCCACAAGGATTAAAAACTCCAAAAGGAGAAATCAGAATGATGTCATCTTTATTAGATCTTGCTGTTTTTCCTGGAAATCAAGGCGGACCTTTAATGCACATCATTGCAGCTAAAGCGGTTGCTTTTGGTGAAGCGCTTAAAGATGAGTTCTTTACATACGCTATGCAATTGCAAAAAAATGCAAATGCAATGGCAGATGCTTTCGTAAAAAGAGGATACAAAATTATTTCTGGCGGAACTGATAATCACATGATGCTTATTGATTTAAGAAATAAAAATATTTCTGGTAAAGAAGCTGAAAACGCATTAGTAAAAGCAGAAATCACAGTAAATAAAAACATGGTTCCGTTTGATGATAAATCACCATTTATCACGTCTGGAATTCGTGTAGGAACAGCTGCAATCACAACTCGTGGTTTAGTTGAAGAAGATATGGAAACTATCGTAGCTTTAATCGACAGAGTACTTGCTGACCACACAAACGAAGCAGTTATCGAAGAAGTAGCAAACGAAGTAAACGAAATGATGAGCGAAAGACCGATTTTCGTATACTAATTAAAAAGGTTGAAACTTAATTGTTTCAAGTTTCAGGTTTCAAGTTTAAAGTTTTGTGACGCGTAATAAATACGTAAACAAAACTTTAAACTTTTTTCGTTCCTAAAAGAACTTGAAACAAAGAAAACTTGAAACAAAATAAACAAAAATATTATGGGCGTATTAAGATTACAATTGCCAACAGACCCAAGATGGGTAAATATTGTAGAAAAAAACATTGAAGAAATCCTGACAGATCACGCTTGGTGCGAGCAAAAAGCAGCAACAAACGCTATAACCATTATTACCAATAACTCTGAACATCAGGATTTGGTTAAAGATTTATTGGCTTTGGCCAAAGAAGAAATTGATCATTTTGAGCAGGTTCACAATATCATCATCAAAAGAGGATTAAAACTAGGACGTGAACGCAAAGACGATTATGTAAATGAATTGTATTTGTATATGAAAAAAAGCGGCGACGGAAGCCGAGTTTCCGGTCTTGTAGAAAGATTATTATTCTCAGCCATGATCGAAGCCAGAAGCTGCGAACGTTTCAAAGTTTTATCTGAAAATATTCAGGACGAAGAATTGGCCGTTTTCTACAGAGATTTAATGGAAAGTGAAGCCGGACATTACGTTACATTCATCACATATGCAAGAAAATATGGCGTTGGAATTGACGTAGAAAAACGTTGGAGAGAATGGTTAGCTTATGAAGAATCGATCATTACCAACTACGGAAAAGGCGAAACGATTCATGGATAAATTTATTAAAACTCCAATTTTTTAAATTCCAAATTCCAAAATTGAAGAAACTTTGTGAATCTCTGAGACACTTAGTGTATCTCTGCGAAATTTCTAAAATAAAAAATCCGCATAAATCCGCGTCTTCGCTTTAGCGAACCTGCGTCATCCGCGTGCCATTTTCGTTCCAAATAAAGCGCAAAGTTTAGCAATCTAAAATCTAAAATCTGAATTCTAAAATCGCTATATTTGAAAGTAACCAAACTCCAAACTCATGAGAATAGAAACTGATCTCAAATTAGGATTTAAAGATGTAATGATTCGTCCAAAAAGATCAACACTAAAAAGCAGATCTGAAGTCTCTTTAGAACGAAATTTTAAATTTTTGCACAGCACCACAAATTGGACAGGAATTCCGATTATGGCAGCGAATATGGATACAGTGGGAACCTTTGAAATGGCAGAAGTTTTGGCGAAAGAAAAACTTTTTACTGCCATTCACAAACATTATTCACCAGAAGAATGGAAGACTTTTTTATCGAAAGTTACACCGGATTTCTATGATTATATCGCCATTAGCACCGGAACCGGAAAAGAGGATTTTGCTAAAATTGGTCAGATCATTACAGAAAATCCTTTGCTTAAATTTATTTGCATAGATGTAGCAAACGGATATTCAGAACATTTTGTTCAGTTTTTAAAACAAACCAGAAAACAGTATCCTGATAAAGTTATTATTGCAGGAAATGTCGTTACCGGAGAAATGGTCGAAGAATTACTTTTGGCTGGAGCCGATATCGTAAAAGTAGGAATTGGCCCCGGTTCTGTTTGTACAACACGTGTAAAAACCGGCGTTGGATATCCTCAGCTTTCCGCAATTATAGAATGTGCCGATGCTGCTCACGGTTTAGGCGGACATATTATAAGCGACGGCGGTTGCAGTACACCGGGCGATGTAGCCAAAGCTTTTGGAGCAGGATCCGATTTTGTAATGCTGGGCGGAATGTTGGCCGGACATACAGAAAGCGGAGGTGAATTGATCGAAATTAATGGCGAAAAGTTTAAACAATTTTACGGAATGAGCTCAACAACCGCAATGGACAAACATGTTGGCGGAGTAGCAGAATACAGAGCAAGTGAAGGAAAAACAGTTAAAGTTCCTTTTAGAGGAAAAGTCATAAATACAGTTTTAGACATTTTAGGCGGATTAAGAAGTACCTGCACTTATGTTGGCGCTTCAAGATTGAAAGAATTAACAAAACGAACGACTTTCATCCGCGTAAGCGAACAGGAAAATCAAATTTTCACCAAATAATAAAAGTATTTTAATATAATATGATTACAATTACAGAAGCAACTATAAGTGATATTAAACAAATTCAGAATATAGTACATATAACATGGCCAATTACTTACGGTGAAATTTTATCTAATGAACAATTAGATTATATGTTGGATCTTTTTTATTCTGATGAAGCTTTAGCTCTTCAATACAATAAAAAAGAACAATTATTTTATATGATTTATGAAGATCAAACTGATAATATAGGATTTATCGGAATTGAACATAATTATAACGGAGAAGCTGTAACCAAAATTCATAAAATATATCTTTTACCAGAAACTCAAGGAAAAGGAATTGGTAAAAAAGTGATTGATGAAATTGGAATATTAGCCTTAAAAAATAATTCAAAAACGTTATTATTAAATGTAAACCGATTTAATTCGGCTTTAGGTTTTTATAAAAAAATAGGTTTTGAGGTTATTGATGAAGTAAATATTGAAATTGGAAATGGCTATTTGATGGAAGATTATGTGATGGAGAAGAAGATATAATTTGCTTTTTAATTAATGCTGTACTTATGACATTTTTCCAATAATTAATTTAAATGAAAGAAGTAAAACTTAACTATCAAAAATTTGATTGGGAAGGTATTCTGTTTCCAATAACAGTTACTGAAATTAAATCAGTTACAAATCATTATAATATACCATATGAATCGACTTTGGAAATTTTTAGAGATGATTTTTATTGCCTTAAAGGTGTTTTGAATGGTGTGACATCCAATAAAGATGATCTCGAGTATAAAGAAAATGAGGTGATTAAGTCCGTAGGGTTTATTTATGGAGAAACTTTAAATGTTAAATCAGAAGGTAAAGAATATTTAATTAAAGGTTTTGGAATTTCTCATACTTCAGAAATTCCATTTAAGGAAAAGAATCAAATTTTTATTCAGTTTGAATGTCAAATTTATATTGAAAGTATTGAAATTCTGTGTGAAGATGACAAATTACCGGATATTATATGTGATTATTTTCTTTGTTCAGTTCCAAGGATTCTTTTTAATAATATAACTAGAAGAAATAATAATAAAGAACAATTTAAGTTTAGAGATAATTTTGATAATTATATAGAGTTAAATGATGACTTTAAAAGAGGGTATAAAAGTTCTTGGGATTTTTCAATATTGTATTATATTGAAGAGAAAATAATTATTCAGCAGGTTCATAAAGATTTTTTACCAAATAGCGTAGATGGTATTTTAATTGAGTATAGAAACCCGACAGTTAATTATCCATCAAATGATTTTAGAAAAATTGTATCGGAATATTTGTCATTTATATTAGGTTCGCATTTGCAAAAGATTGGTAGTAGTACTTTTAATTACAATTATGAATTAAAAACTAGTAAATCAAATAATCCTTGGTCAAAGAAGATTTTTAAAAATGGAAATATTAACCCAATTCCTTTAAAAAATGGACTTGATAGAGATTTTTTTGAAAAGATAATTAATAGACTCTTTATGAATTTTGTTACTCAATATCAAAGCATATCATTATCGGAATGTTTATGGAAATTATGGATAAGTCAAAGTCAGCCCTTAGGAGTAAATTTACCTATTATGTCATCAGGACTAGAATCTTTAATTGACTCATATCTTGAAAGTAACGACTTGCTTAAAAAATATACAAAGAAAGAAAAGAAAGAGTATGCAAATTTAATTATGGATGAATTAAATTCATTGGAAAAGAAACTAGAAGGTTTTGATTTTAAGAACTCTTTAATTAATAAGTTAAAAAATCCATACAATTTTACGATTGGTGAAAAAATGAAAATTTTCTTTAATCATATATCAATTAATTTTGATAAGGATTCCATAGAAAATAGAGCATTAATAGCTAGAAATCTTATGGCTCATCAAAATATAAATTTTGATAAAATAGAAGATAGAGAAAGAATAAAAAAACTTTCAGATGCATATCTATCCTTAACAAACAGAGTGATTCTTAAAATATTAGAATATGATTGGTACTATATTGATTACTCCAAAAGTGGAATTCATTATCGAATGATAGATGAAAATTTGTAAAAAAAATCTTAACTCACCACAACATCATGTTTAAACAGCAATCCTTTCACGTCTTTCAAAGAAAAAACAGCTTTCTTCAATTTAGTTTTTGAAGGATCAATAGTGTAATTAAAACTCGTTTTAAAATCGGCTTTGTTGGCGATGGCTTTATCGAATTCTGATCGGTATAAATCACAATTCTCGAACAAAACACTTGTAAGATCCGTTGCCATAAAATCGACGGCGATTAAACTGCAATTGGTAAACGTTGTTCCCTTAATTTTTAAAGTATAAAACTTCGAAAAATCCAGAATGCAATCATAAAAATGAACTTCGAAAATAAGTTTATCACACATCGCAAAATTCACTTCCTTAATTTCACAGCGATTAAAAGTGGCTGTTCTAAAAGCTACATAATTAATTTTGGCTTCATTAAAAACACATTCATTAAAAACACAGTCAATAAAAGTAACTGCGAGAAAAGTACAGGCAGAAAAATTACAATTATTAAAAATACAGCATTCAAAATCCTTAAAATTAAGATCGTCTCTACCATAAGTAATGGTATTATATTCTTTATCAAGGAAATATTCTGATTCTTTTTTCAATGCTGGCTTGCTGATTATTTTAAAGCGAAATTATAATAATTAAATCAGATAATCGATCTCTTTTAATACTTCTCTTCTATAATGTTAACTTAAAACATCGATTTAATTTGTAAGTATATTGGTGTAAGATATTGAAAATAAGACTTATATTTACAGTAAGGTTAATTATTATTCCAAAAAATTAAAGCTTTCAAATGGTAAAATTTTTAAAAAATAATCTCTTTCAGAAAAAATATAAAATCTTCGGATTGTTATTTTTCATTTCTTTTACCTTATTTGCTCAAAACGATTCCATTAGTAAAGAACTTTGCCCGCCAAAAACAATATTAGAAATCTTTAAAAAAAGAGATTCGGTATATGTTGTTAAACCCGTAAAAAACAGTTTCTTTTTAATTATTCCGGCAATCGGTACGCAACCTGCAACAGGCTTTTTTTTTGGTGGTGTGGCTCAGTATACTTTCAAAGGAAAACAAAAAGCAGATAAATATTCAATAGCGAATCTCGGTATCACCTATACCGTTAAAAATCAATGGCTTATAAATGTCAAGAATAATATTTTATTAAAAAATAACCGAATTTTTTTAAGCGGAGATTATCGAATATATCTTTTTTCACAGCCCAATTACGGATTAGGAACAAATATTATTCCGCGAAAGCGTAATCATACTCCAGGATTCAGTCTTGATTCTCTGGCACAGCCAATGGATTATAATTATTTTAAGTTTCATCAGACTGCCTCATTCGAAGTAAAGAAGAATTTTTACGTTGGAGGAGGCATCAATATCGATTGGTATTCTAAAATTTTAGATAAAGAATTAGATATTGCAAACGAGAAATTTACGTATCACTACAATTATAACCAAAAGTATGGTTTTGATAGCTCAGAATATTTTTTGACTGGCGTGAGTTTAAATTTGGTATATGATTCAAGAGATAATCAGGTTAATTCAACTCGTGGCTGGTTTGCTAATATTAATTATCAGTTTAATCCAGTGTTTTTTGATAACCAGCGATATAGTAATGTTTTGTATACCGAATACCGTAATTTTATTCCGCTTTCGCAGAAAAACGAACGCTATATTTTGGCCATTTGGACTTACGGACAATTTGTAACCAGAGGAAAATTGCCTTATTTAAATTTACCTGCAATTGGCTGGGATCAGCGCAGCAGAAGTGGAGAAGGCTATACGCAGGGATTGTTTAGAGGAACAAATTTAGTTTATCTTGCCACAGAATTTAGATTTCCAATAACCTGCAATCAAATGTTTAGCGGAACTGTATTTACCAACTTCGTAACTACAAGTAATCCGGATACCAATACAAAACTCTTTAGCTCAATTCAACCTGCAGCTGGTATTGGATTACGAATTTTAATTGATAAAAGCACCAGAACAAATCTAATTGTAGATTACGCCTGGGGAAACCAGTCAAAAGGCTTTTATCTGAATGCGGGAGAAACATTTTAAAAAAGATTATTTCAAAACCATTCAGTTTGACTATGTGTGAGAAACTAGTTTCTTTTACTAATTATAAGCAAAGGAAAATCTATGTTTCTATGTGTTTAATTAAATTTATTAAAGTCGGGAAACAAGATTACTCATTGATTTTACTAACTTTAATAATGAGAAGTTCATTTTTATGACCTGAAAACTGATTTCTTCACAATAAATTCATAATTCTAAATTATTGTGATTTATATTTTAAACTCAATTGCTATTTTTGTTAATAATACCTCTATCAATGAAACTACTTATAGTCGAAGACGAACCAAATCTACTCTCCATTTTACGCAAAGGTTTCGCTGAAAACAACAATGATGTCAGCGTGGCTCTTGATGGTAAAACGGCTTTAGAAATGATTCAAAACTATACTTTTGATGTGGTAATTTTAGATGTAATGTTACCTGACATTAACGGAATTGAAATTTGCAGAAGATTGCGTGCAGACAAGAATTTTGTACCTGTTTTGCTTTTAACAGCCCTTGGAACTTCAGAAAATATTGTAACCGGACTCAATGCCGGAGCCGATGATTATTTAGTAAAACCCTTTAAGTTTGGCGAACTCGATGCAAGGGTAAACGCCTTAAACCGTAGGGCCAATCAGGAAACTGAAAAAGTAGATACCATAATAATTGGCGATTTAGAAATAAACAGTCAGGCAAAAACGGTAAAACGCGAAGGAGAACCAATTGTTTTAACCGCCAAAGAGTTTAAACTACTGTATTATTTAGCCAAAAATACAGGCAGAATTGTATCCAGAGACCAGATTTTAGACAATGTCTGGGACATTAATTTTGATATGAACACCAATGTTGTGGATGTTTATATCAATTATTTAAGAAAAAAAATAGACAAACCTTTTACAACCAAACTTATTCATACCATGAAAGGTTTAGGTTACGTTATACAAGAATAAAAATGGATATAAGAAAAAAAATTACTTTTACTTATGTTGCACTTTCTACATTTAGTACACTGTTACTGTGTGTTGTAGTTTTTGTGTTATTTCGTGAAAACAACAGATATCATTTTTTAAAAAGATTAGAAGACAGGGCAAAAATCGTAGCTTCAATTCATTTTCAGGACGATCCCGAAAAAATAAAATACTACAGTAATCTTAAAAAAAACGGACTGGAAGAACTTATTGAAGAAGAAGAATATGTTCTTAAAATTAACAGCGCCAATAGTTTTGATTATAATACAAAATTAAATTTACCCAATTCATTTTATTCTACTATTCTCGAAACTGGAAAAGACTATTTTGAAATAAACAGTAAGTATTATTTAGGTCAGGTTTTCACCGAAAACAATCAGAGATATATTGTAATAGTGGGCGCCAGAGACCGACGCGGAAAAACTACAACTGTTTACATTATAAAAATATTGGTTTTTGGCGGTTTTGCTTTTATAATTCTAGCCTTCTTTTTAGGGCGTCTTCTGGCCAAACGCGTGATTAATCCTGTGGCGAGAATTACAAGAGAGGTAAATAGAATTAGTGCTTCAAATTTGCATAACAGGCTGCCTGAAGTGAAGAACTCTGATGAAATTTCAGATCTTACCCATACTTTTAATGATATGCTGGACAGATTGGAAACTTCTTTCGAAATTCAGGCAAACTTCATTAATAATGCTTCTCACGAATTAAAAACGCCAATTACAACAATTATTGCCGAGTCTGAAATTATGCTTTTGAAAGAAAGAGAAGTTTCAGAATATATCGAATCATTACAAAATATTTACAGCCAGGCTTCAAGATTAGGAAATCTAACCGAAAGTTTATTAAAACTTACTCAAACAGGTTACGATGGCAAAAAACAGGTTTTGGATATCGCCAGAATCGATGAACTGTTAATGGATGTAAAATCAGATTTGGATAAAATTTATCCGGATAACCGTGTGAGTATCAAACTGAATTTTGTTCCAACAGATTCTAATTTACTTTTAATTCCGTGCAATAAACCGCTTTTAGAACTGGCAATCAATAATATTATTACAAACGGTGTAAAATATTCCGATAATAATGAAGTTTTTGTTACACTTTCGGCTAATAATGAATGGATTAAAATTTCGATTAACGATATCGGAATCGGAATTCCGCCAGAAGATATTCCGCACTTATACGAACCTTTCTTTAGAGGAAAAATTGCTGCCAAATATATTGGCTACGGTTTAGGACTTCCTTTGGCATCCAAAATTATCCGAATGCACGATGGCGAAATTCAGGTACAATCCGAACAAAACAAAGGGACAATCGTAACCATTACTTTTAAGAAAAATATCAAAAAAAACATCAAGAAAACCAACATTAAAAATTCTAATGTTGAATCTTAGGAAATTCTAATTTTAGATTAAGACCCTTCTAATCTGCACGATGTTATTTTGTATGTATAAACTAAACGATTATACATATGAAAAATTTCCTTATACCTACCACATTAGAACAAGACACTATCAGCGCTGTAAAATCAGCAGTTAATCAGGCAAAAAACACCAATTGTGAGATTATATTAATGATGGTTTCTGATACTCCGGATACTTTTTCATCTTCACAATTTTTACGTGAAATGAAAACAAGCCTAACCACAAGCCAGGAAGAAGTTCTTGAAACGTGCCGTTACATTATCTCACACACAGATAATTGCAAAATAAAAGTGCACAACCAATACGGACTTTCGGCACCTATTTTTAAAGGAATTATCGATGCTTTTGATATAAAACTGGTTATTCTGACACATTCTTATAAGCAAGAAACAAAACGTATTCATCAATATGCAGTAAAATTAGCAGGGAATCAAAAATGCCCAATTTTACATTTAGGAGCAGAATCCCTTAAAAATGATTTCAATAAAGCACTTTACATCGAAAATGCAAAAGCAAACATGCATGTAAAAGATGTTCAGCAGTTTTTAAGCAAAAATTTCTCTTATGAAATTGTAAGCCAAACGGCCAATTTTGATGATAACTACGAACAATTTGCGCCTTATTTGTCTGAAGCCATTTCAAAATACGATATAGATTTACTGGTAGAAACCCGTAAAGGCGAAAAAATCAAATTCAAAAAAACGAAAAAAGAAAGTAGCACAGATAAATTAGGGCTTCCTGTTTTATCGCTATACGAAGAGCTAGCTTAATAGCAGCTTTTTCAATAAAATAAGTTTAATTTAAAACTAAAAAATATGTTATTAAAGAAAAGAATTCCAATGAGGTACGTTCTCGGAAAAATTAAAGTGGAATTAGGTCTTGTAGTGGCTTATACCATATTATTTGAAGTTTTTCACCACTATTTCATCAATATTTCTGTAGATATTCCGATCGCAATACCAACGATGGTTGGTACAATTATATCCTTATTATTGGCCTTCAAATCAAATCAGGCGTATGACAGATGGTGGGAAGCAAGAATTATCTGGGGATCAATCGTAAATGAATCCAGAACATTGATTAGACAAGTATTAACGTTTTATAAAGACCCTGATTTTTCTGTTGAAGCCAACGATTTCAAGGAAAATTTTACTAAAAGACAAATAGCCTGGTGTTATAGTTTAGGACAGGCTTTGCGAAATAAAGATGCCATAAAGCCCATCAAAAATTTGATAAGTGAAGAAGAGTTAAGTTTTGTAAAAAATCATCAAAACGTTCCAAACGCGATCTTGTTACTGCATGCCAGAGATTTAAGAAATGCCAGAAAAGATAAGCGTTTCAACACTTATCAGCAAGTAGAAATTGACAATACACTAACAAGATTATGTGACGCGATGGGTAAATGTGAAAGAATTAAAAACACGATTTTCCCAACCACATATAGTATGTATATCAGAATGACATTGTGTTTGTTTATTATTTTATTGCCTTTCGGATTAATTGATTTATTAAGCTGGTTCGCAATACCATTAATTACAATTATTGCAGGAACTTTCTTTTTGATCGAAAAAATGGCAATTCACTTGCAGGATCCTTTCGAAAACAGACCAACAGATACGCCAGTAACGGCCATTTCTCAGGCAATTGAAAAGAATTTAATGCAAATGCTAAATGAGTTTCAGGTTGAGTTTGATATCATTAAAGAATTTGATCTTAAACCAGAACCTGCAAAACTTACCGGAAACGAGTACTTTGTTCTTTAATTATATTAGTCTATTTAATTGTAAACCAGACAACGCTTTTGTGTTGTCTGGTTTTTTTATTTTTAGAATTGGAATTTGGAATTTAATATTTGAAGTTTAATTTGGATTTGGAATTTCAAAATTGGAATTTAAATTTTTAGGAGCTAATCCCGCTATCCGTTTCAATCTTTTATTTTTTTAAAGAAAAAAAATAAAAGGATTTCCACTACTATCGGGGCTAGGGCACTCGTTTTCATAAGAAATATTCTTGTTGAGTTTCGAAATGACAAACTCAACACACATCAAACCCGACAGGTTTTTAAAACCTGTCGGGTTTATCTCTATTAGCAAAAAAAGTTTTAAGTTTTAAGCAATTTCCCCAAAGTCTGTATAGAGTGTCGCAATTCATTTGTCCACGGCAAACCAAAACTCAAACGCATACAATTCGAAAACTGATCCTGAAAAGAGAAAATTCTTCCCGGTGCAAAACTGATATTATGTTTCATGGCCAAATGATAAAAAGCCGCCGTATCGATGCTTTTATCCAATTCAATCCAAAGAAAAAAACCGCCCTGAGGCTGACTCACTTTTGTCCCTTCCGGAAAAGATTCCAGAACCGTATTAATATAATTATTGCAATTTTGATGTAAAATTTGGCGTATTTTACGAAGGTGATTTTCATAACGTCCGTTTTTCAAAAAATCGCCCACAACTTCGTGCGTAATAGTAGGCGAAGAGAGCGTATGATAAATTTTATTTCGCAGAATCTGCTTTTTGAATTTCCCCGGCGAAACCCAGCCCACACGATAACCCGGCGCCAAAGTTTTAGAAACCGAACTACAGCAAAGCACAATCCCGCTTTCATCATAGGTTTTGCAATTCGTTGGTCGGCTGGAGCCAAAGTACAAATCGCCGTGAATATCATCTTCAATCAACGGAATATCATAGAATTCCATTAGCTTAACCACTTCTTTTTTATGTTCAATAGGCATCATACTACCAGACGGATTGCTAAAATTACTCATCAGCAAACAAAGCTTTACTTTTTTTGTAGCAAGTGCCTTTTTTAAAGCATCCAGTTCAATCCCAGTTGTCATGTTTGTAGGCAATTCCATAATATACAAACCGAGTGATTTAGCCAATTGCAAAATCCCGAAATAGGCAGGACTTTCTGTAATAATAGTATCGCCGGGTTTTGTTAAAGTCATTAAACAATGCGATATGGCACTTGTACAGCCTGGCATTGTAATAATATCATTTTCTGTCAGCGAGCCTCCCCACGTAAATGACCAGCGCGCAATTTCCCTTCTCAAATTTAGATTTCCCTGTACTTCCTCATAACTCGTCCCGCTATTTGCGAGCTGACGCGTAGCCTGAATAATTCCCTTGTTCAATTTCGCAATTGGTAAAAGCTCATTCGACGGAAAACCCAAAGAAAGCATCGTAATACTTTTATCTGTCATATTGCGGTAAACCTGATCTATTAAGTCCTCGCGATCAATGTTCAGGCATTTCAAAACCGGACTGCTCGGTGAAGGTTCCGTAATAATTCTCGCAGATGTATTACTCACATAATAACCGGATTGTGGTCTGGACTCAATCAAAGATCGGCTCTCAACTTCATAATACGCCTTGCTTACCGTACTCATGCTGTAACCGGTTTCGGCTACTACTTCACGAATCGAAGGCAGTTTATCGCCAACACATAAAACCCCCGATTTTATTTGCTTTTCAATTCGGTCGGCAAACTGCAGATACAAGTAATTAGAATTTCTCATAAAAAAAACTGTTATGGTGCAATTTACAAAAACTGTATCTGTATTGCTTATTTATTTTTAAGAAATTTGTTTCATCACAAAATCAAACCAAAAAACAATAATCCGTGAAAACAACAAAATACTACATCGCAGCCATAACGGCGTACACCATTTGGGGATTTTTTAGCCTTGTGCTAAAACCAATTCACGAATATGCCTCTTTGGATATTCTGTTCTTTCGTGTTTTTAGCTGTAGTATTTTAATGTTATTGATTTCTTTTGCTTTCAAACGAAAAAAAGTAAAAGAAACAATCGAAACCTTCAAAGCATTACCAAAATCAGAAAAACGAAAAGCACTTTTATTAAACATTGGCGGAAGCGTTTTCCTGATGTTAAACTGGTTCACATTCATTTATGTAATGAATCACGTTAGCGTAAAAGCAACATCATTAGCCTATTTGGTTTGTCCAATTTTAACCACTTTATTGGCGTATTTTCTGTTGCACGAAAAACTAAGCAAAACCCAATGGATTTCTGTCGGATTAAGTATTTCAGGTTGTTTATTATTGTCTTATGCTGATATTATGGATATGTTTTTCAGTATCATAATAGGTTTTACATACGCTTGTTATTTAGTAAGTCAGCGTGTCAATAAAGGTTTTGATAAGTTTATTATTTTAACCTTTCATATCACATTGGCAGCCTTGATTTTATTGCCTTTTTATCCGGCATACAGCGGTCCGGTTCCAACAGAATTTAAGTTTTATTTCTGTATTGAAACCATTGCCATTTTGTTTACGATTTTCCCGTTGTTCCTGAATTTATATGCGCTTTCCGGCATTAATTCATCAACAGTTGGCATGTTGTTAAACATAAACCCAATGATCGCTTTTGGGTTAGCCACTTTTGTCTATCATGAAAACATAACCATTTTACAAATAACAGCTTACAGTATTATTTTTATAGCCGTTTTAGTGTTTAACTCGCATCATCTTTTTGCACTAAAACAAAGATATACACCAGCTTCAAAAAACGCTTAAACTTTTTGCCACAACTTTCACGAACCTGAAAACTCCAAATTGACATAGTCAAATTCCATAAAATGAATTTGATGAACATTCGTGAAGCTGTGGCTAATTTTTTAAATTAAATTGAGAAGAAATTTAAGGTCAATAAATTTTTCCGCCACGAATTCACGAATTTAGTTTATAATAATTCGTGAATTCGTGGCGATTATTTTTGAAGATGTAATTCATAAAATTACCAGAATCTTAACAGGATATTTAAACAGGAATGAGTATTTTTCATTTCTGTTTTTTTATGCGATAATGCGTGAAAAAAGTTGCCACGAATTACACAAATATTCACGAATTAAAATTTAAAAAAATTAGCGAAAATTAGTGTAATTCGTGGCAAAAAAACAAAATAACCAGATTCAAATTTTATGAAAAATACCAAATTGCAAGCCTTCATTCCGTTATTTTATTTAGTGTGGTCAGACGATCTTTTAACACAAAAAGAGTTTGCCACCATTCAAACATTTATAAATGATTTAACATGGCTTTCGCCGGAAGAAAAACAACAGCTTCTTTCTAAAGTTGATATTTCAAATCCGCCTACGCGAAATGAACTCACACAATGGAAATTGGATATTGAAAAAAGTATAAAAGATAAATCATCCATAAAATCGGTTTTTGATATTGCCGAAGCACTTTCAGAAAAAGACATAGATATTTCGAATTTAAGACCGGAATTTTTAAAACTCGAAAATGATTTAGGAGTTTTAGGCGAAGAAGTAATTCAGAACTTTAAAACCAAAGAAGGATCATTTACAGCCAATTCTCAGACTACGAATAATTTTGATATTCAAAAAATAACAGCCCTTTTAGACGGAAAAGAAGCTGCGATTATAAAAAAGGTAAAATCAGTAATTTCAAGACCTGAATTTGCGTATGAAACTTCAACAGATATCAATGTTTATCGTCAAACCGTTTACAACTGGTGTAAAATTTTAGCCGAAGAAAATCTCGGAAATATGGCATATCCAAAGCGATATGGAGGAGGAGAAAACATAGCAGATTATTTTGCGATCATGGAAACTTTAAGTTATCATGATTTAAGTTTGGTAATTAAATTCGGCGTTCAGTTTGGATTGTGGGGAATGAGTGTACAATCTTTAGGAACTGAAAAACATTATGCTAAATATTTAAAGGATATTGGTTCGCTAAAAATTCCGGGCTGTTTTGCGATGACAGAGACACATCACGGCTCAAACGTAAAAGGATTAGAAACCACGGCAACGTACAATCATAACGATCAAACGTTTACGATTCATACACCGCATGAAAAAGCGCAAAAAGAATATATTGGCAACGCAGCCGTTCACGGACAAATGGCTACTGTTTTTGCTAAGTTAATTATTAACGATCACGATTATGGCGTAAATGCTTTTGTGGTTCCGTTGCGTGATACAAACGGAAATACCTTAAACGGAATTACCATTGGCGATTGTGGGCATAAAATGGGATTAAATGGTGTTGATAACGGAACAATTCGTTTCAATCAAGTTGTGATTCCAAAAGAAAATATGCTGGACAGATTTGCTTCTGTAAACGAAAAAGGAGAATTTGAAAGCCCAATTCCGAGTGATAACAGACGTTTCTTTACCATGTTAGGCACTTTGGTTGGTGGCCGAATCGGAATTCCGCGCTCAGCTTTGGCAGCAGCCAAATCCGGATTAACAATTGCAATTCGATACAGCGATCAACGCCGACAATTTGGTCCCGAAGGCGGATCTGAAGTTCCAATTTTGAATTACAGAATGCACCAACGCAGATTACTTCCGCATTTAGCGAAAACCTATGCGGTTCATTTTGCATTACAATATCTTACGAAACGTTTCCTGAATAAAACCGAAGCCGAAATGCAGGAAATTGAAGCTTTGGCAGCCGGAATGAAATCGTATTCCACCTGGAGCACCAGAGATATTTTGCAGGAATGTCGCGAAGCTATTGGAGGAAAAGGATATTTATCCGAAAACAGAATCGACGATTTAAAAAACGATACTGAAATTTACACCACTTTTGAAGGTGATAATACTGTTTTGATGCAATTGGTTGCCAAAAATCGTTTGGCTGAATTCAGAAAAGCATTTGGAGAAATGGGCTCATTGGGAATCATCAATTATGTGTATGAAAATGCAAAAGTGGCGATTTCTGAGAAAAACCCAATCGCGACCAGAAGAACAGATGATGAACATTTATTAGATTCAGAGTTTCATTTACAGGCATTTATCCATAGAGAAAAAACAATTTTAGCCTCTGCAGCCAGACGTATCAAAAAATTGGTCGATGGCGGTTTAGAGCCTTACGATGCGTTTAATGTGGTGCAGCATCAAATGATCGATGTAGCTCAGGCCTATTTGGAAAGAATTGTTTTGGAGCAATTTCAGGAAGCCATAAAAACGGTTGAAGATGAAAAATCAAAAGAAATATTGACAAAATTATACCAATTATATGCGCTTTCGCAAATAGAAAAAAACAAAGCATGGTATCTTGAAGATGGTTATATGGAAGCTGTTAAAACAAAAGCAGTTCGTAAAATAGTCAATCAGCTTTGTTGGGATATTCGACCGGATGCAGTTGCATTGGTAAATGCTTTCGATATTCCGGAAAGTTGTTTGGCAGCGCCAATTGCGGTTTAATTTTTTTTATTCCAGGCAAAAAAACAGCTTTGTCAAATATAGCCTGTGGTTTCAACCACGGGGATTCAATATTATTACGTCTCATATTGTGTTCCCGTGGTTGAAACCACGGGCTATATGTTTGGAAATAGAAATTAAATGTAGGTTACAGTCTGTCATTTCAGAAATGAATAAAATGCGCAAACTAATTTTAAACTTGAGCTTTGTCAAAGTTTAAAACTTTGACAAAGCTTTTTTTTTAGCCACGAATTTACGAATGATCATCAAAAAAAGTTCGTGAATTGGTAGCGAAAATTTACCGCAGAGAATACAAAGGTTTTTCGCAGAGTTCATTAAGATTTAAGCTGTGTTTGCGCAATCTAAGTCCGCAAAGCTTTGTGAACTTTGTGTTTTTTACTAAACTGAACATATTTAAAATACTTTGTGATCTCCGTGGTAATTTTTTTTCTTCTCCACAGGTTTCGTATTGTTAATTGATCTATGGCAATAAAACAGCTTAAAATTAAATGAACTTATATAACTTATATGGTTAAAAAAACTACCAACTTCCCTTTAAACCTTCTTTAAGGGCACTGTTGTATTTCTCCAAATCAAAACTGTACAAATCAGGAGCTTTGTGGGCGCCGCCTTTGCGTGATTCGTCTAATTTGGTTAGAATATCATAACGAAGTATTTTGCGATAGAAATTCCCGCGGTTCAATTTTTTCCCTAAAATAGCTTCATATAATTTTTGAAGTTCCGGCATCGTAAACTTATCCGAAAGAAGATTATAACCAATAGGATGATTATTTAATTGTTCACGAAGTGTCGAAAGTGCTTTATCTAAAATGGTTCTGTGATCCATCATAAACAATGGAAGATTTTCAATAGAATGCCATTGCACATTTGTAGAATATTCGTCAATAACTAAATTTACTTTTGAATGTTCAGCCAAAGCATAATATCCAATAGAAACAAAGCGCTGTTTGTTCCAAATCGTGTCATGGTAGTCTGCAAAAGCATCTTCAGAGCGATGCAGGTTTCCAAAAGTATAAAACTGCTGGAGATAAATATTTTCGGTTCCGGTTCTGTCTTTTAAAATGCGAACTGCCGCATCATCTACGTTTTCCTCTTTTTTTACATATCCTCCGGGAAGTCCCCAAAATTCCTGATCCTTCATTTTTACAGTCAAAACATGAAGCGAATTTTCATGAAAGCTAAAAATAGCACAGTCAATAGAAAGCGTCGGAATATATTTTTTAAACGCTTCTTCAGATTGTTGTTCAAGTAATTTCTTAAATTCCATTGTATTGATTTGTTTTCAAATTTACTCTTTTTGAAAATTATAAATCCGTGTAATACTGCAAAAATTCAAAAATTTCCTTTAAAATCAATCCTTTTAGCTCTTTTTTTATTCTGATAATGTTTGATTAAATGTTTATTCGACTAAGAATATATTAAGTTTTATGGTTTCCATTTGTGATAAATGAAAATTTAAGGGATTTTATTTGTTGATATGAAAAAAAGTAATTAATATTGCTTCATAATGAAGCAATGAAATTTAAAATACTACAACTTTACTATTTTCAACCACTTTCTAAATTTCCAATTATGAAAAAAACAATTATAAAAACAGCGCGATTATCACTTTTAACCGCGTTAGTACTTTCTAATTTATCATGGAACATTTTTCCAAATGATGAAACGAATCCACCGCTGCTAACGATTAAAGGATTTACATTTCAAGACTTTAACCGAAATGGAAAATTAGACATTTGGGAAGATACACGTCTTTCTAATAATCAAAGAATTGATGCGATCATCAAAGAAATGACCAATGCAGAAAAGGCAGAACTGCTTATCGGAACCGGAATGCCGGGAATAGAAGTACTTACAGGTCCTATTGGAGATTCTAAAAAAGGGTTGGTTCCGGGAGCTGCCGGCGGAACTGCTGCTTTTGAGCGTTTCGGAATTCCAGCTACAGTTGTTGCCGATGGCCCTGCAGGTTTAAGAATTCAGCCAACCAGAGATAATGATACAAAAACATATTATGCAACGGCATTTCCGGTTGGAACGGCTTTGGCTTCGACCTGGAATAAAGCACTTTTGGAAGAAGTTGGAAAAGCAATGGGTAATGAGGTAAAAGAATATGGTGTTGACGTTTTATTGGCACCGGCTTTAAACATCCACAGAAATCCTTTAAACGGAAGAAATTTCGAATATTATTCGGAAGATCCGTTGATTTCAGGAAAAACAGCCGCCGCAATTGTAAACGGAATTCAGTCGCAGGGCGTGGGAACTTCGATCAAACATTTTGCGGTTAATAATGAAGAAACCAACCGTTTAACAATTAATGCGCATGTATCTGAAAGAGCGATTAGAGAATTGTACTTAAAAGGTTTTGAAATCACGGTGAAAGAATCTCAGCCGTGGACCGTAATGTCTTCATACAACAAACTTAACGGCGAATATACTTCTGCCAGAAAAGATTTACTGACGGAAGTTTTAAGAAACGAATGGGATTTTAAGGGTATTGTAATGACGGACTGGTTTGGCGGTTTTCCGGGATTTGAAAGTATTAGAGACGGTTCAAATTCTGAAGTAGTGAAACAAATGATTGCCGGAAATGATCTTTTAATGCCTGGAATTCCAGTTCAGAAAAAGGCATTATTAGAAGCCTTAAATTCAGGAAAACTTTCTCAGGAAGTAGCAAATACAAATGCAAAAAGAATTTTAGAATATATTTTTCGTACGCCAACTTTCGCTAAATATAAATACAGCGATAAACCCAACCTGACTAAAAATGCGGAAGTAACCAGAAATGCGGCGGCAGAAGGAATGGTTTTACTTAAAAACACCAATAATGCATTGCCATTTGCTGACAAACAAAAAGAAGTTTCTGTATTTGGAGTTACTTCTTACGCCTGGATAACAGGCGGAACAGGAAGTGGAAGTGTGAACAATAAACACACCGTTTCTCTTTTAGAGGGTTTGAATGCTGCAGGTTATAAATTAGATAATGAATTAGTTGATTTGTACAAACCGTATGCTGATAAAGAAGTACTTGCTGAAAAGGAAAGAAGAGAGGAAAAAGGAGTTATGGCTTTGCCTGAAAGACTTCCTGAATTGAAATTGACTGATGATTTTATTGCTAAAAAAGCGGCAAGTTCTGAAATTGCATTGGTAACTTTAGGAAGAAACTCTGGAGAATTTAACGACAGAGTTGTCGATAATGATTTTAATTTGGCTAATGAAGAGATTGAAATGCTGAATAAAATCGCTACAGCTTTTCATGCGAAAGGAAAAAAAGTTGTGGTTATTTTAAATATTGGCGGTGTAATTGAAACAGCTTCATGGAAAGATAAAGTTGATGCTATTTTATTGGCGTGGCAGCCGGGTCAGGAGGGAGGACATTCTGTTGCAGATGTAGTTTCAGGAAAAATAAATCCATCAGGAAAATTGACGATGACTTTCCCTGTAAAATATGCTGATACACCTTCGGCAAAAAATTTCCCTGGAATTCCTGCTAATAATCCAAAAGAAGTAACTTATGAAGAAGGCGTTTATGTTGGATACCGTTATTACAATACATTCAATGTAAAACCATCTTACGAATTTGGTTTTGGAAATTCTTATACAACATTCGATTATTCAGATGTAAAATTAAGTTCACCAACTTTTAAAGATAAACTGACGGTTTCTGTTACAGTAAAAAACACAGGAAAAGTTTCCGGTAAAGAAGTAGTGCAGGTTTACCTTTCGGCTCCGGCAAAATCTATAGACAAACCAAAAGAAGAATTAAAAGCTTTTGGTAAAACCAAAGAATTAAAACCGGGCGAAAGCCAAACGCTGCAATTGACATTATCTCCAAAAGATCTGGCTTCGTTTTTAGAAAATAAAAGCGCCTGGATTGCAGAAGCCGGAACGTATAAAGTTTTGGTAGGAGCTTCATCTGAAGACATTAAAAAAACAGCTGAATTTTCAGTAGCAAAAGAAATTACAGTTGAAAAAGTAAAAAAAGCTTTTGAAGCAGATACTAAGTTTACAGAGCTTAAACCTTAATTACAAGTATATTTTTGGTTAGATAAAAATGGATTAAGGCTACAAATTCCGCTTGGATATTCAGATTTGAATAAACAAGTGGAATTATTTTTTTTATGACAAAATAACCATGAAATTAATTTGATAATATCATTGTATTGTGATTTTTAGGTTTTAAATCATGGTTTTATTAAAATAACTGGCTTTTTCAAAATCTTTGATATTGATTGAAATTACCGGAACTTCAGGAAGAATTTCATTCAATTTGGTTACAATTGCTTTTGACAATTTTGATTTTTGATCTGTATTTCGACCTTCCATAATATATCCAAAGACGTGAATAAAATCGTCTAAACTATTTCCGTTATTATAATAGCTAAATGGATTTATGCGGATCTTAATTTCAGAAGCAATAAAAAGATCCGTAGACAAAGCGGCATCAAAAACTTCCTGCATTATTTCATCAGCAGATCTCATTCGGATTACATTTTCTGAACAATCAATAATAAAATGTGGCATGTTGATATTGGTTTTAAAGTGTAGAAATTCAGTTTAAAACAAAATTAAGAAAACATTAGTTGGAATTATTTAAAAATGACTTTTTATAAAACGTTTTTATTCGATTTTTTGTTACTAAATTCAAATTTTACGACTTACTAAATAATTCATTTTTGTTTGCGCACTTTCTTATATTTGTAAGTCTCATTATATCTTAATTGGTTTGAAAAATTATCTGTTGTTTTGTTTGTTCGTTCTTTTAGGAAATCCTGTTTTTGCATCGGATAGTACAGATACTATTTTGAGAAAACTAAATGACGCTTTAAAAAACAAACAGCGATATGTGGCGCTTAAGGAAGAGCGAATTTTAAATTTCAAAAAAATCAAATCGGCAGATTTAAGCAAGGAACAGGAATACAATTACAACAAAACTTTATATACAGAATACCAAAAATTCAATTCAGATTCGGCTATTTTTTATGTAAAAAAGAACCTGAAAATTGCCGAAGAACTTCAAAACAAAGAGCTTTCAGATTTAGCCAACATTCAATTGGTTACACTTTTCTCTTCTTCGGGAAAATACCGCGAATCTGAAGCCATTTTAAAAAGCATCAACAAAAAAACATTATCAAAAACATTGCTTCCTAATTATTATGTGGCGTATCGCGAATTTTTTGAGCATTATGCCGCCAATAGTTACGATATAAAATACATCGAGCAAATACGAAAATACCGTGATTCGCTGCTAATGGTTTTAGATCCAAATACTTTAAACTATCAGATTAATAAAATTCAGCAGCGAATGTCTGAGAAAAAAATAGACATTTCGCAAAAACAATTACTGGATTTATTGAAAAATACCAAAGAAGATAATCCGCAATATGCCATGATTACTTATCTTTTAGGAAGTATTTATGAGGGAACACATCAATTAGAATTAAGAAAAAAATACTACGCACTTTCTGCCACTGCAGATATTAAAAATGCCAATAAAGACAATGCATCGCTTCAGGAACTGGCCTTGGTTTTTTATGAAGTTGGGGATGTCGATATGGCTTATAAACTCACGCAATCGGCCATTGAAGACGCGTTGTATTGCAATGTACAATTCCGAACACTTTTAATGTCAGAAGTGTATTCGATCATCAATACGGTTTATTTAGAAAAAGAAGCCAAAAGAAAAACAGAATTACAATTGTACCTTTTATGCATTAGTTTACTTTCTGTATTCTTGATTGTAGCGGTTATTTACGTTTACAAACAAATGAAAAAAGTTTCGAAAATCCGTGGAGAATTGTATGAAACAAGTCAAAAACTGGCAGAATTAAACAAAGATATTACCGAAACCAACAATCAGTTGCAGGAACGTAATTCGCAATTATCAGAATCGAATCATGTTAAGGAAGAATATATAGCGCATTTTTTCAATCTTTGTTCGGCTTACATCAATAAATTAGAAAACTATCGCATTATTCTAAACAAAAAAGCGACGGCAAAACAGTTTGATGAAATTTATAAAATGCTAAAATCAACGACTTTGGTCGATAATGAATTGGAAGAATTATATAAAAACTTCGATATTATATTTCTGAATTTATATCCCACTTTCGTGAAAGACTTTAACGAATTGCTGATTAAAGAAGAACAAATCGTTTTGAAACAAGGCGAATTGCTAAATACTGAACTTAGAATTTTTGCTTTAATCCGACTTGGAATTACAGACAGCGTAAAAATTGCTGCCTTTCTTCGTTACTCTTTAAGCACAATTTACAACTATAGAACCAGAGCTCGAAATAAAGCCGCAGTTTCGCGAAATGATTTTGAAGAAATGGTCATGAAAATAGGTTTAATTTCGCTGAAAGTGTAACTTTTTGTTTTAAAACCACTACTTTTTTTGGGCTTTAAAATTTATTAAATATTTGTAAATCAATATTTTAAATTTTTATTTCACTACTTTTTTTCGTTTAAAAATCTCATGCATACTATAACGTTTTAGCTTTACAATATTATTATAGGGTACTTTTGACACAAAGCTATCTTATATATAAATTAATGCTTTAATAAATTATAGTTATGTTTAAAAACGTTAAAACAATTGTTGTTTTACTTTTGTTGGCTTCGATTGGGATAAATGCCCAAAACAAAATTCCGGTTTATCTTGATGATAAAAAGTCGATTGAAGAGCGTGTCGCAGATGCACTTTCAAAAATGACAACCGACGAAAAAATTGCCATGATTCACGCACAATCTAAATTTAGTTCGCCGGGTGTTCCGCGTTTGGGAATTCCGGAAAACTGGATGACCGACGGACCACACGGAATTCGTACCGAAGTTAAATGGGACGAATGGGATCAGGCAGGCTGGACAAACGACTCTTGCATTGCATTTCCTGCTCTTACAGCGCTTTCTGCAACCTGGAACAAAGAAATGGCTTCTTTATACGGAAAATCAATTGGTGAAGAAGCACGTTACCGTAACAAAAATGTACTATTAGGACCCGGAGTTAATATTTACAGAACACCATTGAACGGTCGTAATTTCGAATATATGGGTGAAGATCCTTTCCTGACTTCAAAAATGGTGGTTCCTTATATTAAAGGAGTTCAGTCAAACGGAGTTGCGGCTTGTGTAAAACATTTTGCCTTAAACAATCAGGAAACCAATCGTAACTCAGTAAACGTAATTGTGGACGACAGAGCGTTATACGAAATTTATCTTCCGGCTTTTAAAGCTGCAGTACAAGAAGGCGATGCCTGGGCGATTATGGGATCCTACAATAAATATAAAGGACAGCAATGTTGCCACAACGAATTTTTGTTAAACGATATTCTTCGTGGAGAATGGGGTTTCAAAGGTGTTGTAGTTTCAGATTGGGGTGGCGTTAATGATACCAAACAAGCGATTCATAACGGTTTGGATATGGAATTTGGCTCCTGGACAAACGGACTTTCATGGGGAACAAGCAATGCTTATGACAACTACTTTTTGGCAAAACCATATTCGATTATGATTGCCAGAGGCGAAGTTGGAACGAAAGAATTAGATGAGAAAGTAAGCCGTATTTTACGTTTATCTTTTTTAACAACGATGAATAAAAACAGACCTTTTGGATCTTTTGGAACAGAAGAACATGCAAAAGCAGGTTTGAAAATTGCTGAAGAAGGAATTGTATTACTTCAAAATAACAATAATATTTTGCCAATCAATCTTGCTAAAACTAAAAAAATTGCTGTAATTGGTGAAAATGCCATTAAAATGATGACAGTTGGTGGAGGAAGTTCTTCATTGAAAGCAAGATATGAAATCACACCACTTGAAGGATTAAAGAAAAGAATAGGTAATCAGGCTGAAATCGTATACGCTCGTGGTTATGTGGGAGATCCGACAAGTAATTATAACGGTGTTATTGCAAAAGTAAGTTTAGAAGACAAACGTTCTGCTGCTGAACTAACTGCAGAAGCTTTAAAAGTGGCTAAAGATGCTGATATTGTGCTTTTTATTGGAGGTTTAAACAAAAGCGACAATCAGGATGCAGAAGGCCACGACCGTAAAGGATTAGAACTTTCTTATGGTCAGGATAAATTAATCAGCGAGTTGGCGAAAGTAAATAAAAATATAGTTTTTGTAAATATTTCAGGAAATGCTGTGGCAATGCCGTGGGTAAAAGAAGTTCCGGGAATTGTGCAAGGCTGGTTTTTAGGTACAGAAGCAGGAAATGCTTTGGCAGCCGTTTTAGTTGGAGATGTAAATCCATCTGGAAAACTGACTTTTACTTTCCCTGTAAAATTGTCTGACAATGGTGCTCACGCTTTAGGAGAATTTCCTGGTGGTGATGAAGTTAAATACAATGAAAGCATTTTTGTAGGGTATCGCTATGCCGACAAGCAAAAAGCAAAACCATTATTTTCTTTTGGTCACGGATTAAGTTACACGACTTTTGAATACGGAAAAGTGACAGCTGATAAAAAACAAGTTTCTGCTGATGGTAAAATTACGTTTTCTGTAAAAGTTAAAAATACGGGTTCAAGAGAAGGTTCAGAAGTTGTTCAGCTTTATATCAGTGATTTAAAATCTTCATTAGTTCGTCCGATAAAAGAATTAAAAGGTTTTGAGAAAATTTCGCTTAAAGCGGGAGAAGAAAAAACAGTGACTTTTACAGTTGATAAAACGGCTTTGAGCTTTTTTGATGATAAAAAACACGACTGGGTTGCAGAACCGGGCGCTTTTGAAGCAATCGTTGGTGCATCTTCAACAGATATAAAATCTAAAGTGGGATTCTCACTTCAATAGTTTCATTATTTCTAAATTGGTTGGTTGTAAAGCTGCAATTGTAAAAAATTGCGGCTTTGCTTTTAAATTATTTTACGTTAAAATAATTTTTACCATTAAGATATTAAGTTAATTAAGCTTTGTGCTTAAATTTATCTGGTGAGAATTAAGTTCGACGAGCTTAAACTTAATTTTTCTTAATCTCTTAATGGTTCAAAAAAATAAACACTTTATTGTTTTAATTAAAGCCGAATTAGAAAATTAGATCAAATTATATAGTTATACATAAAGCTTTGCGAACATTTAAAGATCTTTTCAAAAATTTCCATCGCTATCTTTGCGTAAAAAACCTTTGCGGACTTTGCGGTTAAATAAGTTCAATAAAAAACTAACCATCAACCATTAATAATTAACCATTTTTATGAGTTCTATTTCTACTGATATTCAACCCAAAAAACATTATGAAATTTTAGACGGTTTACGTGGAGTAGCGGCTATTTTAGTTGTTGCTTTCCATATTTTTGAAGCTTTTGGCGGCGGAAATCGTTTTATACAAATTATCAATCACGGTTATCTTGCCGTTGATTTCTTTTTTCTCTTATCAGGATTTGTTGTCGCTTATGCGTATGACGATCGCTGGGCGAGAATGACGCAATGGGAATTTTACAAACGACGTTTAATACGTTTACAGCCCATGGTAATTATGGGAATGATCATTGGAGCCATTTTTTATTATTTTCAGGCTTCGGATATTTTGTTTCCGATGATTGCCGGAATGGAAATCTGGAAAGTGATTCTGACCATGGTTATTGGGTTTACATTATTACCAATTCCGCCATCATTAGAAATCAGAGGCTGGGGCGAAATGCATCCCTTGAATGGACCTGCATGGTCATTATTCTTCGAATACATTGCGAATATTTTATACGCCTTAATCTTCCGTAAATTCTCCAATAAAGTTTTAGGCTTTTTTGTTCTGATATTTGCCGGATTACTTATTAATTATACCGTTTTTGGACCAAAAGGTGATGTAATTGGCGGATGGTCGTTAAATCTGGAACAAATGAATGTTGGTTTCACCCGTTTATTGTATCCGTTTTTTGCAGGGATTTTGCTTTCCCGTTTAGGAAAACTAATTCACATAAAAGGCGCTTTCTGGGTTTGCAGTATTTTAATCACAATTGTACTTGCCTTACCAAGATTTGGAGATGAAAACAGTTTATGGATGAACGGTTTATATGAATCTATTTGTATTATTCTGGTTTTCCCTCTTATTGTTGCGATTGGTGCGGGCGGAGAAATAAAAAATGCTTTTTCGACTAAAATATGCAAACTTTTAGGTGATATTTCATATCCAATTTATATTACACATTATCCTCTAATTTATTGGTTTACGGCTTGGGTTGTAGATAATAAAGTTTCAATTGCAGATGGTTATGGTGTTGGAATTGGAGTTTTGATTGCCAGTATTGTAATGGCGTATTTATGTTTGAAATTGTATGATGAACCGGTTAGAAATTGGCTTCTTAGAAGGAGCAAAGGTTCAAAGTAACAAAAGGTTCAGAGGTTCAGAGGCTCAAAGGCTCAAAGGCTCAAAGGCTCAAAGGCTCAAAGGTAATAGAGTAAACATCAAATTTTACACATTCCAAATCGTAGAGATACACAGTAGTGTATCTACGCACAGGATATCGACAAAGAATGTAAATGATGAAGATGATGATTTTAAAAAAGGGATGAAACATTTTTATATGTTTCATCCCTTTTTTGTCTATTTTCTTTATGGATATACGTTGCGTAGACGCACTGCTGTGCGTCTCTACAATTGTAAATGTAAAACAACAACAAAGGTTCAAAGGAAAACTTTGTCCTTTTGAACCTTTGCATCTTTGAACCTTTTAAAAAAAAACTTATTCAAGAACCAATGCTCCTAAAGCTTCTTTACTGAAACCTTTCAATTGATCTGTTTTTCCGGCTTTGATTTTGGCAACCCAATTAGGATCAGATAATAATGGTCTTCCCACAGCAACTAAATCAAAATCGCCACGGTCGAAACGTCTGTTTAATTCTTCCAAAGAAGTTGGCTCAGAACTTTCTCCTGCAAAAGCACCGAAGAAATCTCCAGAAAGACCAACAGAACCTACAGTAATTGTTGGTGCGCCTGTTACTTTTTTAGCCCATCCTGCAAAGTTCAAATCAGAATCTTCGAATTCAGGTTCCCAGAAACGACGTTGAGAACAATGTAAAATATCTACTCCGGCATCAACAAGAGGATTAAGCCACGCTTCTAATTCCTGTGGATTTTTAGCCAGTTTATAATTATAATCAGAAGGTTTAAATTGAGAAAAACGCATGATAACAGCGAAGTCATTTCCAACTTGTTTTCTGATTTCTTTTACCACTTCAATAGCAAAACGATTACGTTCCGGCAATGTTTTTCCACCGTAAATATCAGTACGTAAATTAGTTTCAGCTCTAAAAAACTGATCGATTAAATAACCGTGCGCACCGTGAATTTCGATTGTATCAAAACCTAATCTTTTAGCATCAGCGGCAGCTTTACCAAAAGCAATAATAGTATCTTCGATATCTTTTTCAGTCATCGTGTTTCCGTTGCTGAAATCTGGTCGGTTTAACCCAGACGGACCTTCAAAAGGAACTGGCGGAACCCATCCTGAATGGTGATTATCCATAATTCCCATATGCCAGATTTGTGGCCCCATTGCACCGCCTGCAGCGTGAACTTCTTTAATTACTTTTTCCCAGCCGTTTAAAGCTTCACCATAAAAATGAGGTACATTTCCATCGTTAGATGATGAAGGTCTGTCGATTACAGTCCCTTCAGATAATATTAGACCAACTTCACCTTCAGCTCTTTTTTGATAATAAGCGGCTACTTCATCAGTTGGAATTCCGTTTGGAGAAAATGAGCGCGTCATTGGCGCCATTACGATTCGGTTTTTAAGATTTAACGTTTTTAAGTTAAATGGAGAAAACAGGTTGTTTGTACTCATAGTAATTTACAAATTAGATTGAATTAATTTACTGAGTGCTTCAAAGGCACCTTCGTTACGTTTATAATAGGTCCATTGTCCTACGCGTTTGGATTCTATAAATCCGGCGCGCTGTAAAATAGACAGGTATTCTGAAACTGTTGATTGCGTCAGGCCCGCTTTGGCCTGAATTTGTCCTACACAAACTCCGTGTTCAAATCCGGCGTGCTGAAGCTGATCCGGAAAGTTAATTTCGGGTTCTTTTAACCATTCCAGCATTTGCAATCTGGACTTATTAGATAATGCTTTAAAGATTTCTATATTTTCCATGGTGCAAATATATCGACTTTTCCCGATATACCAATTTAAATATTTTTTTTTAGGATAATTTTAAGAAGATAGGAGGATTTATGAAGAAGTATTTATATTTGTTTGTAGATTAATCTCGCAAAGTCGGAAGGTCGCAAAGTTTATACACAATATTGTCATTTCGACGTAAGGAGAAATCTCCGTAAGGAGCTCGACAAAGATTGGATTCTCGTTGCGGAGTTACTTGCGGAGATTTCTCCTTACGTCGAAATGACAAAAAAATGGAGACTTTTGGAGATTAATGAAATAAAGAGATACCCCAAACTTATCTATAATTACTATGAAAAAAACTTTACTTATTTTAGGATTCTTATTGTGTGTTATATCAAACTCAAAAGCTCAGGTTGTTGGAACTGATGTTGGAGATATCGCGCCAGAAATAGATCTTCCGGATCCAAAAGGAAACAACGTTGTACTTTCTTCTTTAAGAGGAGATTTGGTTTTGGTTGATTTCTGGGCATCTTGGTGCGGGCCTTGTACGAAAGAACATCCTGAATTGATAAAATTATACAACACTTATCAGGGGAAATTTTCGATTTACAGCGTATCAATGGATACTAAAAAACCGCTTTGGCTGGCTGCAATTGCTAAACAAAAATTACCATGGACTCAAGTAAGCGATTTAAAATACTGGACTTCACCAGTTGTCGGCGATTATATGCTGCAATCTGTTCCGCTAAATTTTTTAATTGACAAAAACGGAATTATCGTTGCGAAAAACATTCATGGAAATGCATTGAATGAAATGGTGAAGAGTATTTTAGGGCAGTAGCGTTTTTTTGTTTTAGGTTTCAAGGTTCAAGTTTTGGATTGCGAAACTTTGTCTATAAACTAAAGTTTACACAAAGCGGATGAACGTTAAACCCGACAGTCCCGAAGCCTCGGGATAAAACCTGTCGGGTTTAATCGCTTTACGGAGAAAAACTTATTTTGAATGAATTGCCGATCTTTGTCAAAGTTTAAAACTTTGACAAAGATTCTCCTAAAACCTGAAACAAAATAAATCCTGAAACAAAACAAAACCAGAAACAAATCAATTTATGCAATCAAACCTCAGTTTGTCTGAATTTCGTAGAAGATTGACCGATAATACAGAAATTGGTTCTCCAAAAGCAGCATTGGGGCAGGTTAGAGTTTTTCCTTTATCTGGTGCAGTAAAGCCTTTTTATGGATTTTTTGATGACAACAGTTTTAGTTTAACTATAAATTCATTAAAATCATCAACTTTTTTTATTGTGAAAGGAAACTACAAGAATGGTAATAATGGAGTAGAAGTAGATTATATTGTTGAATCGGGCAATAAATACCAGCAATTTTGGTCACACTATTCTCCAATAATTTTGATTGTGGCCATTAATATATTTTTTCTCTTTTTCGCAAGAGGACTAAGACGAGCGTCTACAATTGTGAATTTGTTTTTACTTTTTTTGGCTTTCTATTCGAGATGGTATGAAGAGCGGAAGAGACAAAAGTTAGAAAAAAAGTTTATAAGTGTTTTTGAAATAAAAAGATAAGTACAATGTTATTGACCTTTTCCTTCTGAATTACTTTTTAGTGCATTTTTTCTATACGAAGAAGGATTTTTCCCTGTATGTAATTTGAATATTCTCGTAAAATGGCTTTGATCTGAAAAGCCTGTCATGTAAGCGATTTCAGTTAGCGTGTAAGTTGAATTCTGAATAAGATTTATGGCTTTTTCGATTCTTAATTTTCGAACATATTCGCCAAAATTTAAATCTTCAAAGTATTTAGAAAATTCCCGCGATAAATAAGAAGGATTGAGTTCTAAATCATTTGATATTTTTTTAAGATCGAAAGTAAACTGTGCGTCGATTTGATCCTGAATTATTTCTTTTAAATCTTTAACCCAGGAAGGCGTTTTTTTACCTGCTTTTTTTTCGCTTAAAAATTTATTATAGACTTCATGAAGCAAATTTTCAAAAGGGCTATTTTGCAGATGATTTTGTTTGTAAAGATGCGTAGCCCAACTGTAAAGGGCATCGTAGAGAATCATTCCGTTTTTTAGCAATTCTAAATCGTCTGTGATATTATGAGAAAGTCCGGCCGAAATTGCCCAAAGGCCAGCTGATTCTTTTGCAATTTCATGTCGGTCTGTATCGGCGCCACGAACAATTTTTGCCATAATTAAAACCGCAGGATCCTTAATTTGATATTTCTTAATGATGTAATCAAAAGTGCATTCTTCATTATAATGCGTAAATTCGACATCAGGAATATCAAAAGGAATTGCGTTTAATTCTTTTGCTTTGGTAATAACTTCATTAAAAGGAACATAAAAAAAATCAGCTTCAGGATCAACAAATTTTTGAATCAGCCATGGACAAGCAATTCTGTCAATCTTTGGCCTTTCGCGTGTGATCCACTTCATTTTTTATATTGCTTTAAATTAATTCAGCCCATCAATAATACTTCTAACGCCTCCAAAATTGGTTTTTAGCATTTCTCTTACCTGAAATTGTGTTTTATTTCGGGTCACGCTATCCCATTCTTTAAAATCATAAACGTGAATATTTTTCGCATACGGATTGGTAACGAAAGAAAGTCTTGCGATTGAATATTTAAAATATTTTAATTGATGCGAAATATGTCGGTTGGGAACAACGATAAGAATGGTTTCAAAATCCAGATAATTTTTAGGCACATCGTCACGTTCGGTCAGCCCGAGATGCTCAAAAAAAGCGATTATTTTTTGATCATTAAGTTTGTCAATTTCATGGTCTATACGCTTAATAGTGCTAAGAAGCGTATCTTCATCTTTAATAACACTCATGGTACTACTATTTTTGTTGAATTTCTATCTAAAATTACGCCAAAAGAACAAATTTGACTCAAAAACTGCTAGTAGAATGATTCTAAATTTTTAAACCCTAATTCTCAGGGGGCATTTCAGTACAAATAAGCATGATTTGATAAAATACTATTATTTTAATCAAATTAAAAACAATATTTTTATCGCTATTTTACAACCATTATCCGTTAACCACGTTTTTATGAAAGCTATTTTTTCAAAAGGAATTCTGTTCTGTTTTATTTTTTTGATTTTCTATTCTGCTTCGGCACAAAATAAATCAGAAAGAGATTTAACCCTGATCGATAAAGATTGGCGATTTTCATTTGGACATTTATTTGATACCGGGAAAGATTTTGGTCATGCAACGGGATATTTTTCCTACTTAACCAAAACGGGATTTGGAGACGGTCCCGCATCAAGCAATTTTGATGATAGGGCATGGAGAAAACTAGATCTTCCGCACGACTGGGCGGTTGAACAATCCTTTAGCGAAAAAGCGAGTTTTAGTCATGGTTTTAAAACTGCGGGAAAAGGTTTTCCTGAAAAAAGCATTGGATGGTACCGAAAAAAAATCAGTATTCCGGAAAGTGATAAAGGCAAAATTATTTCGCTAAAATTTGACGGCGTTTTTAGAAATTCGAAAGTGTTTTTCAACGGTTATTTCCTTGGAACAGAAGAAAGTGGTTACAACGGATTTGAATATGATGTAACGGCTTATGTGAATTATGGAGGAGAAAATACGATTGTCGTGCGTGTTGATGCCTCAATGGAAGAAGGCTGGTTTTATGAAGGTGCGGGAATTTACAGACATGTTTATTTGAAGAAAACTAATCCGCTTCATGTGGCGCAAAACGGAACTTATGTAACTTCTGAAATAAAAGAAAACAAGGCAGAAGTTTCAGCAGAAGTTACTATCGAAAACAAAGGAAATTATAAAGGAGCAATCGAAATTGTTCAGACGATTTTGGATGCTCAGGGAAAACAAATTGCAACGGTTTCTGAAAACGGAACTGCTCCAAATTTTTATAAAACAACAAATTACACTTCAAAATTAACGGTTAATAATCCATTATTATGGGATATTGAAAATCCGAATTTATATCGTTTAATAACCGAAATTAAGCAGGATGGAAAAATTATAGACCGTTATGAAACTCCGTTCGGAATTAGAACCATAAAGTTTGATGCCGAGAAAGGTTTTTTCCTTAACGGAAAATCGGTAAAACTAAAAGGAACAAACAATCATCAGGATCATGCAGGAATTGGAACGGCGCTGCCGGATGAATTGCAGTATTTCAGAATTAAAAAACTGAAAGAAATGGGTTCGAATGCGTATCGTTGTTCGCATCATCCGCCAACGCCGGAACTTCTTGAAGCCTGCGATAAACTGGGAATGCTGGTTATTGATGAAACCCGTTTGATGGGAATTAATGATTATCATTTGAATGATTTGGAGCGCATGATAAAACGCGATCGCAATCATCCGAGTATTTTTTGCTGGTCGGTTGGAAATGAAGAATGGAATATTGAAGGTAATATCGTAGGCGAACGTATTACGAATGTGATGCAGGAATTTACGAAAGGTATCGATGCTACAAGACCTGTAACGGTGGGAATTAGCAGCGGTTTTAAAAGCGGAATTTCATCTGTTGTCGAAATTATGGGATATAATTACATGGGCAACGGCGATATTGATGCACACAGAAACCAGTTTAAACAACAGCCAGGAATGGGGACAGAGGAAGGCTCGACTTTTGCAACACGAGGTGTTTATTTTACAGATGACGCCAAACATTACCAAAGTGCTTACGATAAAAAACCGCGCCCAAGTTTTTTTAGTATTGAAGAAGGCTGGAAATTTTATGCTGAAAGACCATATTTAGCAGGAATGTTTATCTGGACAGGTTTTGATTATCGCGGTGAACCAACGCCTTACGGTTGGCCATCGGTTACTTCGTATTTTGGGATGATGGATGTTTGCGGTTTCCCGAAAGACAATGTTTTCTATTTGAAATCCTGGTGGGGAACTGAACCTGTTTTGCATATTATGCCTCATTGGAACTGGAGCACAGGAAAAGAAATCGATGTTTGGGTACATTCTAATTGTGATGAAGTAGAGCTTTTTCTGAATAAAGAAAGTCTTGGTAAAAAGAAAATGGAGCAAAACGGACATTTAGAATGGAAGGTAAAATATGTTCCGGGGACGCTTGAAGCGGTTGGTTATAAAAATGGTAAAAAGATACTTTCGGATATTCAGAAAACAACAGAAAATGCTCAAAACATCAAACTTTCTGTTGATAAAGAAAACATTTCTAATGCAAATGTTGTGGTTATTACAGCTGAAACAACAGATGAAAAAGGCGCACATGTACCAACCGCAAATCACGAAATGACTTTTTCTATAAAAGGCGGAAAGATTCTTGGAATAGGAAATGGAAACCCAACATCGTTAGAAAAGGATAAATTTATTGATAACACAGAGCTGGTTGATATAATTAATTTTGAGGAGAAGAAATTGGCTTCGGCTAATATTCCTAACCAAATTACTGTTGAAGCTGATAATAACTGGAAAGAAGCTTTTAAAGACAGAGATTATAAAAATCAAGCTCCTGCGTATGTGTATCGCGGAAAGTTTGATTTGAAAAACAATATTAAAACAAACACAGTTACTTTCTTTTACAAAAAAATCGGAATAAACGCAGTCGTTTTTGTCAACGGAAATAAAATTCCGGCAAGTACAGAAGATGATCAAAAATATATTTTGAATGCGGCTGTTTTAAAACAAGGTTTAAACACAATTCAAATTATTGCGCCGCCTTTGCAAAAAAATAAAGATTGGGATGTTATGAATACCGATCCGGGCATTATTCAGGTAATTACACCAGCAGAACAATGGAAACGAAAATTATTTAACGGATACGCACAAATCATTATTCAGAAAGATGAAAATGCGGACGAAGTTATTTTATCGGCTACAGCCAAAGGATTAAAAACGGGAACTGTTAGTATAAAATAAAGTTCGGTTTTGATGTCAGGCTGAGCGGAGTCGAAGCCCTCTCCAGGTAAAAAGCCTTCTCCCGAAGCCTCGGGACACTCAGGGTGACACTCATTTTTAAAACTCCTAAACTGAAATTACTTTATCCAAAAAATATTTCCTAATATTGATATTTCAAAAGATTATAGCTTTATAAATTTTTAATAAAATTCTCAAATGTTAGATAATCTCGCGTTTTATATCGGTATTGTCATTGTTATCCTTTTCCTGATTATGGCAAGCAACAAAATAAAAGTTGCTTATCCGGTTTTATTGGTTTTGGCAGGATTGGCTATTAGTTTTATTCCCGGAATTCCAAAATTACGTATCGATCCCGAACTTATTTTTTTCATATTCCTTCCGCCATTATTGTATGAAGCTTCATGGAAAATCTCATGGAAAGAACTCTGGCGCTGGCGACGTATTATAACCAGTTTTGCCTTTTTGGTTGTATTTTTTACAGCACTTTCTGTTGCACTTTTTTCGAATTATTTTATACCGGGATTTTCACTTGCATTAGGTTTTTTGCTTGGCGGAATTGTTTCACCTCCTGATGCCGTAAGTGTGGGCGCTATTTTGAAATTTGTAAAAGTACCCCGCCGACTGTCTTCTATTTTAGAAGGCGAAAGTTTGTTGAATGACGCCTCATCGTTGATTATTTTTCGCTTTGCGCTAATAACCGCAGGTACGGGACAATTTGTTTGGTATAATGCTGTAACGAGTTTTGGCTGGATGGTAATTGCGGGAGTTGGAGTTGGCGTAGCGATTGGTTTTATTTTCATGAAACTGCATAAATATTTGCCCACAGATGCCAATATAGATATCGTATTTTCTATCGTAACGCCTTATGTTATTTATCTCGTTGCCGAGGAAATTCACAGTTCTGGTGTTCTTGCAGTTGTAAGTGGCGGATTATTATTATCGAATAACCGGCTTTCGTTTTTAAGCAGCACATCGCGATTGCGCGGTGTTAATGTCTGGGAAAGTTTCTGCTTTATCCTCAACGGATTAATTTTTATGTTTATTGGTCTCGACTTGCCTGAAATTACTTCAGGATTGGGAGATGTGAGTCTTTCCTCAGCGATTGGTTATGGTCTTTTGATTACATTGGTTTTGATCATTGCGAGGTTAATATCAGCTTATGCGGCTGTAATTGTAACTTTGATAGCCCGAAATTTTATAACAGTTGCAGATTCCAGACATCCGGGTTACAAAGGAATTGTAATTATTGGATGGTCGGGTATGCGAGGTGTTGTATCGTTGGCGGCGGCGTTATCTATTCCCGTTTATGCGCAGGGCGGAGCAGAGTTTCCGCAAAGAAATTTGATTCTCTTCATCACTTTTGTTGTTATATTGACCACATTGCTTTTACAAGGATTAACATTGCCATGGCTTATTAAAAAATTAAATATGCCGGATCCTGATTTTATTATGCCCGATGATGAAATGTATAATAAGTTAAGACGAATGCTTTCTCAACAGGCTCTGAATCATTTAAAAACGAACTACAGCCAACATCTTGAAACTGAAAAAGTATTGCAGCAACTCGCTGTAAAATGGGAAGATGCAAGTGTTTCTAACAACGAAGATATTTTAATGACCGAAGAAGCCAAAAAAGTTTACAGAGAAATATTAAACCTGCAAAGACAATGGCTTACAGATAAAAACAAAGATCACCGAATTGATGAAGAAATTGTACGCAAGCATATTTTGCATTTAGATTTGGAAGAGGAAAAACTGCATTTTCTTTAAAATTTGTTTCAGGTTTTTTTGTTTCAAGTTTCAAACTTTGTCTATAAACTAAAGTTTACACATAGTTTTGTCATCTCGACGGAGGAGAGATCGCACGTGTAACTCTACAAAGATTGGCGATTTTGATTGCGGAGTTTCTAGTGTGATCTCTCCTCCGTCGAGATGACAATATTGGGGCTACTTTGCGTTTCAAGGGATTGAAATCCCTGGCTACAAAATAAATCATTCCTCCGGAATTTTATAAAGAGTTCCAGAGGAACGTATCATATTGTAGGGATGGATTTTAATCCATCATTCGCAATCAAAATCGTCAATATTTGTAGCGTTACACGTGCGATCTCTCCTCTGTCGAGATGACAAAACTTTGTGTTTAAGTACAAAATTTACTTGAAACTTAAAACCTGAAACCTCAAACAAAAAAACTAATTCACCTCTTTCTTAACCATTTTCCAACTTCCTTTTTCTTTAGAATAAGTTTCAGTTATAAAAACATTTTTAGCCTCTTTTCCTTCAAGTTTAATTGCTTCGATATAAGTTAGTACAGCCGTATTTTCATCAGAAGAAACAATTCTGAAATCTTCGGTATTTAAAGATTCATTTTGCTGTGATAAAAGTCTCAATAATGGTTCTTCTTTAATGTATTTTGTTAATTCAAAAGTAGAAACAGGTCCATTGTGAGTGGGGTAAATTGTTTTTACTTTATTATCTAATGCAATTTTCTCGATTAGTTTTAAATTTTGGTCGGCGAGTTGTCTGTTTTCATGATAGAAATGTTCTCTTACATGGTGACCGTCAGGTGCTAAACCTCCGCCTTGCGCTTTAAATGTGCCTACAAAAGCATCTCCAACAAAAAGATTATCGCCAATTAAAATCAATAAATCTCCGGGAGTGTGTCCGCCTTTTATTGGAATTATTTTTCCATCAAAACCAAATTTTTTAAGATCGATATTGGCATTTTCGACAATAATATCAGGCGTAAAAGCGGGATAATCTAAGTCGGAATACTGGCGAAGTCTTGTTCCCCAAATGCTCACGTCTTCAGATTTTGATAATTCGGTTTTTCCTGAAGTAAATTTGTTTAAATCGGCTTTGCTTCCGGCAATTTTGGTTTTGAAATTTTGCTGAAGAAATCTCGCATTTCCTGCATGATCGCCGTGTCCGTGTGTAACAATGGCAAGAGCAATATTTTCGGGTTTAAAACCTAATTTTTTGATAGCACTTATCAAATTATCCTGATATCCTGCAACGGGAACTCCGGTATCAATTAAAATCAGTTTTTCTGAATTTCCTTTTACCAGATAGGCCTCAGTAAAATAGTTCTGAATATGGAAAATCTCAACTTTACTATTGTCTTTGTTTTGTGCCGTAATGCTGGAAGTGATAAATAAAAACCATAGTAATAATGAAAATATTCTCGTATGGTTTGGGTAAATGGTCTTTTTCATTTTTATTTGAATTAAATTATTTTGTCGGTATTGACAATGCAAATTTGAGACAGAATAAAACGAATAAAAATGAACTGGTTTAGGAAATAAGGTTGAACTGGTTTAACTTTTTGAAGTTTTTCTGTTGCGAATTTTACTTAAATATTCGGTACTAAAACCAAGATAAGAAGCCAAAGCATATTGCGGAACGCGCTTTGCAATTGCCGAATATTTGCTCATGAATTCGTCGTAGCGTTCTTCGGCCGTTTTGGTAAAATTAGATAAAAGTCGTTTTTGGTGAAAAGCCAATGAGCGCTGGGTAATAATGCGTTCGAATTTTTCGAGTTTCGGAATTTCCTCCAAAAACTTCTGTTCGTCTTCGTATTCAATTTGAATTAAAACAGAATCTTCCAAAGCTTCTACAAATAAAGTTGCAGGTTCCTGATAAATCAAACTGCTGTAATCAGAAATCCACCAATCTTCGATAGCAAACGAAAGTGTATGTTCTTTTCCTTCATTATCGACCAAATAACCTCTAAATGCGCCTTTTACAACATAACTTTTGTGTTTGCATACAAAACCCGGCTGCACGATAAATTGTCTTTTTTTGACTTTGGTAATCTTCAAAAAAGTCGCCAGATGCGTTTTTTCAGCGTCTGTCAAATCAACGTATCTTGATATATAGTCTATTACGGGTTGTACTTCTTTCATGTAACAAAGATAAAAAAGAAAAGGGTTTGTTTTGTTTCAGGTTTCAGGTTTCAATCTTTGTGGACAAACTAAGAACAAAACCCGACAGGTTTTTAAAACCTGTCGGGTTTATTGAGCAAAGTGAAAACTTGAAACTTGAAACTTGAAACTTGAAACAAAAAACTTATTAATTTTTATTTGATTTTCATAACTTTGCAAAATGAAAGAGCAAAGTGTATGTCAGGCAACAGAACTCGGAATTAACGATTTAAAGTTAAAAGGGTTTAAAGTTTATGAGATAAATGGTGATGTAAGTAAAATTCCAACCTATAACCGCAGGGATTATTACAAAATTTGCATTAATACCAGCAAAAGTCTTATTCATTATGCTGATCGGGGAATCGAAACTGACGGAACTATTTTGTTCTTTGGAAATCCGCATATTCCATATTCGTGGGATACACTTTCGCCAACTTATGAAGGATATGCCTGTGTTTTTACCGAAGATTTTTTAAAGGTAAATGACCGCTCTGAGAGTCTTCATGAATCACCTTTGTTTAAAATAGGCGGAACTCCAATTTTCTCATTATCAGATCAACAGAAGGTTTTTGTTGATTCTCTTTTTGTAAAAATGATCGAAGAACAAGAAACTGATTATGTTTTTAAAGACGATTTAATGCGCAATTATATCAATTTGATTTTGCATGAATCGATGAAAATGCAGCCGTCAGAAAATTTCTTTAAACATAAAAATGCTTCTTCAAGAATAACTTCTTTATTTCTGGAATTGCTGGAAAGACAATTTCCAGTTGAAACTAAAGATCAGCCACTTGTTTTAAAAACTCCGCAAGATTATGCTCAAAGTCTTGCTGTACATGTAAACCACTTAAATCGTTCGGTTAAAGAAGTGACCGGAAAACCTACTACAGCACATATTACTGAACGAATTATTGGCGAAGCCAAAGCCTTGTTACAACACACAGATTGGAGTATTGCCGACATCGGTTACTCACTTGGATTTGAATATCCGAGCTATTTTAATAATTACTTTAAAAGACTTACCGGAACAATTCCGAAATCGTTAAGAATGTAAATTGTTTCATATTCTTAATTTTTTGTTTGATTATTGTTATCTCGGGTTCGCTTTACTAAAGTAATTTTGCGTCGAAATAATTAGTATTAATCCTTTATCGGTTTTCTGCAAACTAAATAAAACTTCTTAAAGCACATTCTTGCTTTGCTGATTTAGTTTTCCCGATAGTAAAAAACAAATAATTATGAAAACTACAGAAAATCAATTAAATGAAATTTTTCCTAAAGGCGATTTGGCTTCGGCAGATTACTTTACAGGAAATGCGTGGGTCAAAATGCTGGTGCCGAATGACCCAATTTTAAATACTGCAGTTGGTAATGTCGTTTTCGAACCCGGTGCAAGAAACAATTGGCACACACATCCCGGAGGACAAATTTTGATTGTAACGCACGGAAAAGGTTACTATCAGGAAGTTGGAAAAACAATTCAATTACTAAAGGAAGGTGATGTGGTAAATATTCAACCCGAAGTTAAACATTGGCACGGAGCATCTCCAGAAAGCGAATTTACCCATATTGCCATCAGTACAAATACTCAACTGGGAATTGTAGACTGGCTTGAGCCTGTAACTGATGAACAATATAATAGTTTTTAATAACCAAACTCAAAACCAATTATTATGTCAACAACTTATTCTACCGTTATCGAAGAAGGGAAAGTTCCCAATACTTATATGACTGGTGATGTTTCCTATAAAAAACAAACCAGCGATATTCACCCTGAAAATACAATGATCAAAGAAGTAACTTTTGAACCTGGCGCAAGAAGCAACTGGCACGTAAATGCAAGTTTGCAATTGCTTATCGCGACAAACGGAATTGGTTATTTTCAGGAAAAAGGCCAAGCAATACGATTACTTCATAAAGACGAAGTAGTTACTATTTTACCAGGAATAGAACATTGGTACGGTGCAACGCCATTTAGTAAATTCTCTTACATCATCATCATCACAGAAGTTGATAAAGGCTCAGGAAGCTGGTTACAAAGCGTAACCGATGAAGAGTATTTTAGTTACGGAGTGAAATAAGATTCCAAGTCTCTAAGATTCTAAGATGCTGAGTTGCTAAGGTCCTAAGTTTTAATCTTTGCGACCTGGCGCCTTTGTGGCTATAAAAAAGCAACTTGAACCCTAAAACAAAGAAAACAAAAACTTAAACCCCTTAAAATGGAAACAAAAAACATAAAAGCCTTTGGTACAGAAGCTGCTGAAGCACCGTTACAAACATTAGACATCAAACGCAGAGGCGTATTGGCACATGATGTTGAAATCGAGATTTTATATTGCGGAATTTGCCATTCTGATTTGCATTCTGCTCGTAATGAGTGGCACGGAACCATTTATCCAATTGTTCCCGGACACGAAATTGTGGGAAGAGTTACAAAAGTTGGCGAGCATGTAAAAAACTTCAAAGTGGGTCAATTAGCCGGAGTAGGCTGTATGGTTGATTCTTGTAGAGAATGTGAACATTGTAAAGAAGGCCTGGAGCAATTTTGTGAGCCTGGAAATACATTGACATTCAACTCTCCTGATGCTCATTTGGGCGGACAAACTTTTGGAGGTTATTCTGAAAGTATTGTTGTTGATGAAAATTATGTATTGCATATTTCAGATAAACTTGATCTTGCCGGAGTTGCACCTTTACTTTGTGCCGGAATCACAACTTATTCTCCGTTAAAACACTGGAAAGTAGGTCCTGGACAAAGAGTAGGAGTTGTGGGCATTGGTGGCTTAGGACATATGGGAATCAAATTAGCGAAAGCTATGGGCGCTCATGTTGTTGTTTTTACGACTTCTTTATCTAAAACCGAAGATGCAAAACGTTTAGGCGCAGATGAAGTTGTTTTATCTACAGATCCTGAACAAATGGCAAAATATGCCAGAAGTTTACACTTTATTTTAGATTGCGTTTCGGCTCAGCATAATATAGATGAATACCTGAATTTACTAAAAGTAGATGGAAATATGGTTTTGGTTGGCGCTCCAATGGAACCGCTTCCTGTAACGTCTTTCAGTCTCTTAATGGGAAGAAGAAGCTTCGCCGGATCAAACATTGGCGGAATTGCAGAAACTCAGGAAATGCTGGACTTCTGCGCAGAACATAACATTACCGCAGATATTGAAGTAATTGGCGTAAACGATGTAAACGACGCTTACGAAAGATTACTTAAAGGAGATATTAAATATCGTTTTGTGATTGATATGGCTTCTTTAAAGTTGCTAAGGTTCTAAGTTCCTAAGATGCTAAGAAAAAAAAACTTAGTTCCTCAGAATCTTAGCAACTTAGTATCTTAAAAAAAATAACCCCTTAAGCAATTCAACTCTTAAGGGGTTTCTCAAAAAAAAATACCAGTACCAATTATTATTTTTTGTCCAATTTTTGTTTTAGCATTTTGGCATGTTCTAAATGTGCTGTTAAACCAGCGATATTATTAGAAGCCCAAAGTCTAATATCTGCATCTTTTGCGTTTTCAGAAGCTTTTTTAAGCTTATCAATTGCTTTTTCATGACCATCAATCATCATGTCAGCAAATTTTTTGTCGAAATCAACACCAGTTTTTTCGTTTAGTTTGTTGTATTCTTCCTGACCATCTTCAGTTAACGAAGTTGGTAACGTAAAGTTTTTAGTTTTTGCTAATGCACTCACTTCAGAAGCTGATTTTGTGTGTTCATCAACAAGCATTTGACCAAATTTTTTCACTTCAGCATTTGTACTTTTAGTTTGCGCTAATTTTCCAATTTCGATTTCAGCTAGGTTAATTTCAGCCTGATCTACCAAAAATTCAGAATCATCTTCTTTGCTGTCGATAGAGTCAAATTTAGCTTCGTTAGCATCTTCAGCAACCTCTTTTGGATCTTCTTGTTTAGTTTCGTTTTTGCAAGAATTTAAAAATATAATGATTAGTCCGGCGCCTAAAATAACTTTTCCTGCTAATAGTAACTTTTTCATGATTTTATGGTTTAAATGTTATGATGTAAAATTATATAGGATGTAGATGGAATGTTTTACAGCATTTTTAGATAATGTTACAGGATTTCAAGATTGATATATTGGAATGATTTATATTAGCAGTATAAAACACATATATGAAAATAAAAGCGGTATCTATTCTGTTAATTATTCTTTTTGTAAGCTGTCAAAAGAAAATTACTGATTTAGAATTTGAGAAAAATGTGATGACTGAGATTCTTCCAGATTTAATTGACTCAACTTGTATTGATACAAGAATATATCTGAATCCCCCACCTCCTTATGGGAAAATGATCTTTGATAGTACTGGACATTATGTTAGTGTAGATTCAACAAAAGCTACGAAAAAGGAAAAACAAGAATTGATTGAGTGGAAAAATAATAGGGAGAAAGTGAAAAGAGATACTTCTAAAATAATTATTGCATTCGATCCTAAAATAAAAAAGAATAATCAAGATGTGAAAGAAGCTTTTGAGAAACATTTTAAAGGAGCTAAAATTTTTAATGTAAATGAAGAAGTTGAAACCGAGTATATTTTAGATTTAAAGAATATCAAATTAAAAAATAAATTTCAACTTAGAGATATTTCTGAATTTCCAAAAGATAAAGACTTACTCTGGCAAACTAAATACAATTTTGTGTTTTCAGGAGTAGTATTCTTTTCAAGAATACAATTTGATAAAGAGAAAAAATTTGGAATCCTAGATGGTGGATTTATTTGTGGGGGACGTTGTGGCCAAGGTTTTAGGATTTATATTAAAAGGATAAATAACAAATGGATCATTGATGAAGTAGAGGGGACTTGGATTGCTTAATTTCCATTTTTTTTTAATATTCTTTTATTAAATAAACAAACATTGAAAATAAATTACACTTTAGATCGGGAAGATTATAAAAAAGCAGATAAAGAATTAATGACGAAAAGGTACATATTTCTGATAACTTACTTTTCTCTGGTTTCAGTTATAGTGAGTTATACATTTGTATACAAAGACTTTAATTGGTCGGAATTTTTATTTATTTCAGTTATTTTTTTCTTTTTTGCCTTGATTGTCATTAGTATTATTCCTGATTTAATAAAACATTCAAAAATCAAAAAACTAATAGATTCGCAACCTAATTTATTAGGGGAAAAGTCTTTAGAAATAAAACTGGATGGAATCGACTTTAGTAGTTTTGATAATAATGTTACTAAAATGTATAAATGGCATACTATTAAAAAGATATATGTCACGAAAAATTACAGTTTTATAACTTTAAAAAATAAAACTTCATTTATTATTAAAAATGAAGATTTAAACGGATCCGATTTTGTTGAAACATTAAAATCAAAAATTAAAACTTCTTTTTAAAAATTATATTCTTTACGTTCTCGCAACAGCAGAAAACCGAATCAAAATGAAAAACCTACTTAGATTATTGTTATTAATTTTCTTCTCGAATGTTCTGATAAGCTGTGATCCTTCGCAGCATATTTCATTTATAAACAAAACAGATTCTGATGTAAAGATTAAAATTAATTTAGATCCTAAAGTAAAAGATATTCAACTTTATCAAAATGCAGAAAATGATTCGATTGTTTATAATTTAAAGAAAAGTGACACCGCTACAATTTATTGTGGAATTGGAACCTGGTCAACTAACGAAACTGTAAAATTTGCCAATTCGATAAAAAACATTGAAATTGATACAAAAGACACGAAAACCATTTACAAGTCTAAAAAAGCAATTCAGTATATTTTGGATGAAAACGTAAAAGGTATTGTGGTAAAAAGTCTTATAGAGATTAATATTGAATAAAGAGATACTATTAAAAAACACACATAGAAAAACTCATAATCAAACAAAAAAATCCCAATTCGCAAGAATTGGGATTTTTTACTTTTAAACCCTTTGATGTATAGTTAATTATGAAAGTATACAAAAGAATTATATAACGAATTTCGGGCTGCTTTTAAAGAACTTTGGTAGTATACTTTACTGAATAATAACCCACAAAATTTAATCGTCATGCAAAATTCAGGAATTAAGAACAAGGAACATTACGAGACTCTTATACACAAGGTTTTAAGTAATGAAAAATATGGACAAACTGCTAATTCTTCTAACGTTGGAGAAAAAAGCGGAAGAACAAAACCATATGAGGAATGGACGAAAGAAGAGCTCTATCAGCAAGCCAGAAAAGTTGGAGTGGAAGGTCGCTCTTATATGAATAAAAGAAACCTAATCAAATCATTACGAAATAACTAGAATACAAAATTTATCTCTTCAATAAATTATGAATGCCAAACTCTCTCAGGAAAAATTAATGAAACAATTGATACAGTCACCTCAATTGGTTCTAGAAAAATTAGATTTAGTATATGTAAGCGATAACAGCTTAACGATCGAGCGTTGCAGAGAAGGCGAGGGGTTTGTTTATAAAAAAAACGGAAGATGTATAAAAGCAAAAAACGAAATAAAACGCTTTAACAGCCTCGTGCTTCCGCCTGCGTGGGAAAAAGTGCGAATTGCAGATTTGTCAAACGGTCATCTTCAGGCTGTTGGAACGGATGTTAAAAACAGAAAACAATACCGTTATCATCCAAAGTGGAATCTAATCAGAAATCAGACTAAATTTTATAAAATAGCCGAATTTGGAAAATACCTCCCAAAAATAAGAGAACAGGTCGATCAGGATCTTGCTCAGAAAGAGTGGTGCAAAAACAAAGTTACAGCACTTGTAATTCGCTTGATGGAAGAAACGCATATCAGAATCGGAAATGAAAAATATGCGAAAGACAACAAATCGTACGGACTTTCGACATTAAGAAAAAAGCACATTAACATCGACAAAAATACGCTACGTTTTGAATTCGTTGGAAAAAAAGGCGTAAAACATACTATAACGACCAGAAACAAACAACTGGTTAAACTGGTAGGGCGATGTGAAGAAATTCCGGGTATGGAAGTTTTTAAATATTATGATGAAAATGGCGAACGCAAAGTTTTAGATAGTCATATGGTGAATTCTTATCTGCATGATATTACAGGAAAATATTTTAGCGCCAAGGACTTTAGAACCTGGGCAGCATCCTTAATATTTTTCGAAACTTTAATGGAAATCGGGACAACAACCGAAGATAAAGAAATTAAAAAGAATATTCTGGACGCTTTTGAAACTACGGCAGAAGCTTTGGGAAATACAAAAAATGTATGTAAAAACTATTATGTACATCCGCTCATTGTGGCAAGTTATGAAGATGGATCAATTCAGCAATATTTTGACCGCGCAAAAAAATGCCGAAGCAATCAGCCGCATTTTTCGCACTCTGAAATTGCTTTTTCAGAATTAATAGGCAATTTTCAGCCCGAATTTTCATAATGAAACGGATTGAGCTAATAATTGAACGTTTTGAGTTAACAGTTTCCTTTTTTATATAGCAACTTTGAGAAATATAAAAGGATTCAAGTTGGGGACAAAACGACACATTACCATTGGTACATGTGTCGTTTTAATTTAAACTAATAATCTAAATAAAATGGGAACAAAAAGTGGCGCTTATCAGGATGTTTATATCAAAAGAGATGACAAAATGGTAAGCTTAAAAAATGATGTAACAGATTTTTGTGAGAAATATATAAAACCTGTTCATTCTGAAAATTGGGATTGGTCGGTAAGAGATTTTGAAAATCCTGAAAATGATCCAACAATCGATGAAGCGCGTGCTATTGCGGCTGTCGTTTACAGAGATTTAAGCGAAGATAAAGATACAGATGTTGATCTTTCGACTATGGATAATGTTGAAGCTATTAAGGCTTATTTGAATCCAAAAAGCAAGCACGAACGATTTAATATGGAAGAGTTTGCCTTTGCCTTAAAAGTAGAACTTGAACATGGCAGGGTAAGAGACGTAAATGTAACCAACAATCATCCGTTTTTAACCGCTATGATTGCGCTTGCACACATGACAGAAAGTTTAACGTATTATAAAAGACTGGCCGTTATGGAAGCACAAGGCGAAATTTTTGAGATTATGCGAAAAATCGAAAGCTCAGAAACCGGAAAAGAAGAATGGTATAAAGAATTAGGTAAAGCCGAAATCGAATTAACAGAAGCCCGATTAGGTCTTGCAGAACGTTTGGAGAGAATGGACGATATCCCAACTTTAACTAAAATTGGGGACTAAAAAAACTGCTTAAGGCAAAAAAACGCCGTTACTAATTTTAGTAACGGCGTTTTTTTAATCTATATTTTCGATTAGAATTTTCTGGGATCGTTATCATTATAATCATCTCCAGAATCTTCTTCCTCGATTTCTCCCGGTTCCAAATCGTCTTCTAAATCATCATCGTCATCATCAGGATCTAATTCCTGTAAATCCTCATCTGATTCTGTTAATTCTTCAGAGTCTGAAGGATTGTCGAATTCATCGTTAAGGTTATCTGCATTTTCATCATAAAGAAGGTCTCCTGTAGTGTGCGTGTGATCGTCAAGTTCTTCTTCTTCTTCTTCCTCTCTGTCATCTTCATACTCTTCCTCATCTTCGTCATCAAATTCATCTGCAGAATTGGTGAAATCATCATTTACATTATCTGACGGATTATCAAATTCATCATTTAAATCATCTGCGTCATCTACCAGATCGCCCGGTTGATGAAAATCGTCATCCAAATCGTCTAAATCATCTTCATTTGTAATACGCTCCTGATCAGGAATGGCTTTATTAGGATCATATCCATTTATAGTAAAACCATAATTTTTAACATCACCCTGATGATTAGCTCTTCTGATTTCGTCATTATTATAGAGCTTCTCGTTCATAATATTGTTTTGTCTGTTTAAATTTTGATTTCGCGAATCTCTATTTTCTACAGTACTATTTCTTTTATCAGTAGTTTCCATGACAAGTTAATTTATTGTTCGTATAATACAAATCTAATCACTAAGGTGTAGGATTATCTTATAGAATTAAAATCGCTAATTCTATAATTCACAGATGATTATATTGTAAATAATGTAAGAAATACTATAACTGATTGCTACTAATCAAAAGTACTTTTACAATTATTAATAACAATTAAATTATTTATCATGGAAACTAAAAATAAGAAACAAACTACGACAAAAAAAGCTGCACCAAAACAAACAACAAAAGCAGGAGTAACAAAACCAAAATCAAATGCTGCATCCGGACTTACAGAATTGTTTGAAGATGGATTAAAAGACATTTACTGGGCAGAAAAAGCTTTGACAAAAGCGCTTCCGCTAATGGCAAAAAATGCAACATCTGCAGAACTAATTGATGCGATTACAAACCATTTAACAGAAACTGAAGAACATGTAACCAGATTAGAACAAGTTTTTGCAAGTATTGGTAAAAAAGCAACTGCAAAAAAATGCGATGCAATGGAGGGGCTAATTGAAGAAGGTAAGAGTATCCTTGAAGAAACTGAAGTTGGCGTTGTTCGTGATGCGGGAATTATTGCTGCCAGCCAGAAAATCGAACATTATGAAATTGCGACTTATGGAACTTTAAGACAATTTGCCGAAACACTTGGTCTTACAGAAGCCGCATCCTTATTAGAATTAACTCTTGACGAAGAAAAAGGCGCAGATAAACTATTGACAGAAGTTGCTGTAAATGCAATTAATGTTGAGGCTGCCGAAGAAGATGAAGCTTAGTTTTCAAAATATCTAAAAAGTGCAGTAATAAAAGCTGCACTTTTTTTTCATTTTTTAAAATTTAAATCAAAAAATATTATTCATTATGCCCGAAGGTCCGTCTATCGTAATTCTGAAGGAAGAAACTGAGCATTTTGCAGGACAAAAAGTGATTTCTGTCTCCGGAAACAGCGCTATTGATTTAGAACGAATAAAAGGTAAAGTTATAGAAGCGATTAAAACCTGGGGAAAACATTATTTAATTTGTTTTGATGATTTTACGGTTAAGATTCATTTGCTAATGTTTGGCACTTATCGCATTAATGAAAGAAAAGAAACCGCACCCAGATTAAGTCTGGTTTTCTCAAACGGAGAACTTAATTTTTATACCTGTTCGGTTAAAATTTTAGAAGGTGATATTAACCTGCATTATGATTGGGAAGAAGATGTAATGAATATTAAATGGAGTCCCGAAAAAGCAAAACAAAGTCTGGGGAAAATTCCAAACCAAATGATTTGTGATGCAGTTTTAGATCAGAATATATTTTCAGGAGTTGGTAATATCATTAAAAATGAAGTCTTATACCGATGTCATGTTCATCCGGAATCTTTAACAGGGAAAATTCCACACGATAAAATAGTCGAAATAATTGATGAATGCTCCATTTACAGTTTCGAATTTTTAGATTGGAAAAAGAAATCTGAATTGAAAAAACACTGGTTGGCACATACTAAAAAAACTTGTTTGAGATGCAGTCTTCCCTTTATAAAAAAACATACCGGTATAAAAAAACGCCGGAGTTTTTTCTGTACCAACTGTCAACAATTATACACATGAAAAAAGAAATACACATAGGGTGTTCAAGTTATAATAACCGTTTTTGGAAAGGTATCTTTTATCCTGAAGATTTACCAACCAAAAATTGGTTCAATTTTTATTGCCGGCATTTTAATACCTATGAAATGAATGGTACTTTTTATAAATTTCCAACCATCAGAATAATGGAAAACTGGTATAAAAAAGCACCGGATAATTTTCTGTTTTCAGTAAAAGTTCCCAAAGAAATCACGCACATTAAAAAGCTTGTGGATTGCAAAGAGTTAATTACAGAATTTTATAATGTATGCGATGATGGTTTAGAAGAAAAGCTGGGTTGTGTTCTTTTTCAGTTTCCTCCAAGTTTTGATTATACCGAAGAAAGGCTTCATACTATTATTAAAACATTAGATAAAAGCTTTAAAAATGTAGTTGAATTTCGGCATAAAAGCTGGTGGAATCAGGAAGTTTGGAATGCTTTTCAACAAAACAAAATAACCTTTTGCAGCGTAAATTACCCAGGATTACCAGAAGATATTTTAACCGAATTTCCGCTTACTTATGTTCGTTTTCATGGAAATAAAAAACTATTTTATTCGAGTTATTCTTCAGAAGAATTAGAAAATATAAAAAAGAAAATTGAGGATAAACCAGGCTTCGTTTATTTTAACAACACAGCAAGCGAAGCAGGAATTTTGAATGCTTTGGAGTTTAAAAATATGCAATTAACTGTAAAAAATTAACCGCAAAGTTCGCAAGGATTTAAGCAAGGTTCGTAAAGTTTTTTAAGCTTTGCGTTGTGCCCTTTGCGTAAATCCTTGCGAACTTTGCGGTTAAAATTTAAGTGTTTGAAAATTACAATTTCAAACTACCCTCAATTCCGTCATCCATTGTTTTTCCGGTAACAAAAGCGGCGGTCATTTTTGCAATGGCAACCATTTTTCCGTTTTTATTGTTCCAGTAATAACCATCTTCCGGAATTACTTTAATAACGCTCAAATTTGGATCATCCTCGCCGCCTGGCATCCATACTTTTATAATAGGATCATATAATTCGTGAATTATTTCAGGATTGTACAAAATGCTGGCAGTTCCATGTAAGGTTAAAAATTTATCATGCGGTTCAGAAAAAAAGATTTCAACCGTTGGATTTTGTGTAATCTCTGCATTTTGACTGCTGTTTCTGTCAGATAAAAACCAAAGCTGACCCAAATCGTCAATTTTTTGAACAGACATTGGTCGCGATTGTAATTTATTTTCAAGATTATAAGTACACAGCATGCAGGTTTTTATATTTTCTGCAAGATCTTTTATTTTATCTACAGCAAATTCGTTTGTAAGGTCTTTATGATCTCCCATGGCTCTATATTTTAAGTTATTTGTAAAGTTTTTTAAATATTAATTTGACTGTCGTACAAAAGGTATTTTTGAAAAATTATTATATGTAAAGTTGCTGTTTTTTAGATTTTTAGTTCTTATAGAATTAAAATTATAAGTTATGAGATTTCTATTATTTACTTTTTTGTGAGAATTTAAAATCAATTGTTATATTTTATTTATTTGAATTATCTTTGGTCCGTAATTATACCACTTTCACATATATGACAGATTTGACCGTATTTTATACCGATGATGATGAAGATGATTTGAGCATTTTCGCCGATGCTGTTGAATCATTGCCTAAGAAAATTGATCTTTTAACTTATAATGGCGGAGAGAAATTATTAACGGCAATTTATAATCCGCCGCCAACTCCACATGTTGTTTTTTTAGATTTAAATATGCCTGGTAAAAATGGTTTTGATGTTTTGGCAGAACTTAGAAATTCTGAAGATAAAAAAGACATTCCAATTGTTATTTTTTCTACTTCAAATGAGCCTGGTATTATAGAAAAATGCCGTACACTTGGTGCTAATTTTTTTATTACCAAGCCAGTTTTAATGAAAGATATTGTAAAATCTATAGAACATGCTCTGGAAATTGATTGGAAAAACTTCGTTCCCGGACCTAAAAACTTTGTTTATAAATCATAAACACATAGTATAACAGATAAAAAAAACACCAAATTCAAATAGAGTTTGGTGTTTTTTTATTTTATTCCGGTAAGTAAATTTCAAAAGTTGCTCCTTTACCTTTTTCGCTATGTGCGCGAATTATTCCTTTGTGGTTTTCTACTATTTTTTTAACGATGGCTAAACCAATTCCGGTTCCGGAGAATTCACTTTCAGTATTTAATCTCTGGAAAACCTCAAAAATTCGTTCCTTATATTCATCTGCAAAGCCAATTCCGTTGTCAGATATTGTAAGATGATAATACATTTTATCAGGATAATCAACAGGGATTTTTGTTTCGTAACCCTTAATTTTCCTGGCCTTAATTTCAACATACGGATCCTGGTCTTTTTTAGAAAACTTTAAAGCATTCCCGATCAAATTATGTAGTAACTGTCTAAACTGAAAAGGAATAACCGTTGCTTCTCCCAAGGGATTTAAATTAATAACGGCATTTGTTTCTTCAATACGTTCAGAGAAATCACTGATAACTTCTTCGGCAATTTCATCCAGATTTACTTTTACAAAAACCCTGTCGGCGGAATTTGTTCTGGAATAGGTAAGGAGATCCTGAATTAAAGTCTGCATTCTTTTTGCCGAAACTTCTATACGGCCTAAATATGTTTTGGCTTTCGCCGAAATATTCTGTTCATCCAAATCAGAAAGACGACTGGCAAAAGTTTGTATTTTTCGTAAAGGTTCCTGCAAATCGTGACTGGAAATGTAAGCAAAAGATTGTAATTCAATATTCATATTAATCAAATCCTTGTTTTTTTGCTCCAATTCGGCCGTACGTTCGTATACTTGTTTTTCGAGATTTTCGGTAAAATTTTTCTGATCCTGAATATCTGTGCTTGTTCCAACCCACATTTGTATATTTCCTTGAGCGTCTTTTTGCGGAATTGCCCGGCTTAATTGCCAGCGATATTCACCATCATAACGACGAAATCGATGTTCTAATAAAAAGTCTTTTCCGGTAATAATGGCATCTACCCAAACTTTAATATTCTCTTCGCGATCATCAGGATGAACAATTTGCAGCCAGCCATTTTTATTAATATCTTCAAAAGTAAGTCCTGAATAAGAATAAACAGAATGATTGAAATAATTTATATTGCCCAATGCATCACTTGTCCAGATATGCTGTGGCATAGAATCGGCAAGAAGCCTGAATTTCTCTTCGCTTTTCATCAATACCTGATGCGCATTTTTTTCATCGGTAATATCTATAATAGTACCGATCATTTTTGTGGGTTCGCCATCTTCATCAAAAAATATTTTTCCGTGTGCTTTTATCCAGCTAACCGAATTATCGGGTTTGATAATTCTTGATTCATATTTATAAATGCTGGTCGTCAGCGCAACCTCATATGCTTTTTCCAAGATTGGCCTGTCATCAGGATATATCATAGTCAGAATTTCGGCTCTTGTTACCTTTGTTTCCTTTTCAAGACCAAAAAGCGAAGGCAAATTCTCAGAATAAATTAATTCCTGTGTTGGTATATTCAGGTCCCAGGTTACGATTTCGGCAATTTCGGCTGCCAAACGCGCTCTTTCTTCTGCATCTTCAACTTTTTTTCGAGCTTCAACTTTATCTGTAACATCATTAACAGTAACCATTACGCCGGATATCTCGCCATCTTTTTCAAACAAAGGAGTATATTGATAATCAAGGTAAAATCTCTCCAGTTTTCCTTTAATATCTACATAAGCAACAGCTTCTTTTTCTTTTATAATCTTTGCGTTATTTACAACGTCGTCAAGCAGTTCCGGATATTTTTGTTCGGCAAGTTCAGGGAAAACTTCCAGAATTGGTTTTCCAATAGTTTCTTCTTCCGTTTTTTGCCAAATAACATTCATCATCGTGTTATTGGCCATTTCAATAGTGTGATTTTTTCCTCTAAAAATGGCCATTGCAATTGGCGATTGCATAACTAATTTTCTAAAAGCGGCTTCACTTTCAGATATAAAATGACGTGTTTTTACAGTTTCTGTAACTTCATAAGCGGCAACAATAACTCCTGAAATCGTATCGTTTTCTTCTTTTAAAGGATGAAAAACCAAATTAAAATAACATAATTCCTGTTTTCCGTAACGGTTTAATGTTACCGAAAATTCATCTGTAAAATAAGGATTTCCGGTTTCAAGAACATTCAAAAGAAGTGGCTGAGCAGTTTCTTTGGCCTCGGGAACAGAATCAAATAAAGGTTTTCCCAGAATATCGTTTTCCTGCTTATCAATAATTTGTAAATAGGTAGGATTGGCCATATCTACAATCAAATCCTGACCTTTTAATATGGCAATACCAAGCGGAACCTGCTGCACTGTATTTCTAAATCTTCTCTCGCTTTCTTCGATTGTATTTCGAGCAATTACCTGCGACGTGACATCACTGGCGAGAGCTACAATACCAGAAATCGTTCCATCTGGTTCTTTTAAAGCTTCATATACAAAGTTTATATACACATCTTCGACTGTTTCCTTACGGGGAAGCCTGACCAGACGTTCGTGTGCTTCAAATTTTTGTCCGGTTTTGTAAACATTTTCAAGAATAGTTTCCAAACCTTGTCCTTTAGCCTCCGGAAGTCCTTCAAAAATGGGTTTGTTAACTACTTCATTTTCTTTTCGTCCCCATAATTCGAGCATAAGCGTATTTGCAATTTCAACGATATAATCAGGACCTCTAAAAACACACATTGCACTTGGTGTTTGCAAAATGTTATTGAGGTAGCGTGAATTGCTTTCTTCTAATTTCCTTACTAATTTTACTTTTTCAGTTGTTTCATTACAAATAACCAAAACACCTGCAGGTTTTCCGGATTCGTTATTTACGGGGCTGTAACTAAAAGTCCAGTAAACATCTTCTATTTTTCCGTTACGATATATAGGCAATAATTGGTCTTCGTGCCAGGTTGCTTCACCTTCTAAAATAACCTGGTCTATAAGCGGTTTTATAAAATCCCAGATTTCCGGCCAGGAATCTACACCTTTTTGACCTAAAATAGAAGGATGTTTGCCATCATTACCCAAACTTGGTCGGTAAGCATCATTATAAAAACAAATATGATCGGGTCCCCAAAATAAAAACATTGGAAATTTTGAATTTAGTAAAAGTCCTAATGTTGTGCGTAAACTTTGCGGCCATGTTTCGACTGAACCTGCAGCAGTTTTACTCCAATCTTTAGCACGGGTTAATGCTCCCATTTCGCCTCCTTTCGAAAGGAAATCCTGATTCATATCTATCATGAAAGTTTGTTTTCTTTTTTTACTTTAAGTAATCAAGGTCTGTTAATAATGTTCAATAAATATACTAATTTACAAAGAAAATTGCACAATTTTTTAAGGGAATTAGGCAAGTAGTAACTAAAATTTAAATTTTTTAATTGAGATAAAATTTAAATCTTTTGAGTTAAGCAAATCTTTTTTTAATGAAGAAATTTGAATAAACAGATTGCTAACATTTAACTAAAAATATCAGGTCATGAAAAAGGAAATGTCAAAACACGAAACAGACTATATAAAGAAATATGAAGAAGAAGGTTATACAAGCAATTTTTTGTTCGATAATAACTCTTTAATAGATTCAGAAACAAAACAGGTTTATAAACCTGAAGATATAACTATTGTAGCCCATCACCGTTATGAAGGAATGAGTGATCCTGATGATATGTCGATTTTATATGTTATAGAAACGAAAGATAAAATAAAAGGAACTCATTTAATTGGTTATGGACCAACAGCAGATCTGGAAGAAGCAGAATTCTTTAAGGATATTCCTGAAGAGAATTACGCTCAAAACTCAGACATAAACGAACTGACTTAGACGTTGGACTATTTTATTTTGCAGGAAAGCAGTTATTCCGGATTTAATTCCAGAATAGCTGTTTTTTTTATGAGATTAATTGTAGTAGGATGATTTAACCGCAAAGTGTCCAAAGGTTTACGCAAAAACCGCAAAGCTTTGCGATCTTATATTGTATAAATACAACTCTTAGTGCATTTTGCGAAAAACCTTTGCGCGTTCTGCGGTAAATTGATTAATCCAAACAGTTTTTAAACGTAAGATATTAATTATGAAAAATCTGCCTGAAATTGTATAATAAATTGGCTGAAGATATTTACGAAATTTGAATATTATAAAACAGGAATAATAAACCTAATAATAAGATTGTACATAAAGAAGTACTAACCAATTTATTAAGCCAAACCAAAATGAAAAAACTTTACTTAAATACAGGAGAATTCAATACAATTTTTAATGATCTTGCCGATAGTTTCGGAGGTGAATTAACCACTAATAATAATGACTACAATTTAGCTATAAAATCAAAGTGGGCAAAAGGAAAAATTACAGGAACTCATTTTGAAAAAGAAATATCATACATGCATTTTGACCTTACATTTCATAACGAAGTAAGTTTGAGCATAGAATCTTTTCAGGGAGCGCCAATATTTTTTGCTTATTGTGAAGAAGGAAGCCTAACACATAGTTTTGGTGCCAATGGCGAGAAAAAAAGCCTTAAAAAACAACAAACCGGTATTTTAAACAACACATCTACAATCAATAGCGTTTTGTATTTTGAAAGTTTCAAACGCATTCAGTTTTCATTGATCGTGATGCCTTTAGCGGTTACTTTAAAAGAAGAGAGTTTTGAATTGATTTCTCATTTGAAAAAAGTTTTTACAAGCGAATCCGGAAATTATATTTATATCGGACAACAAAATCCAAAAATTACCCAAAAGCTAAAAGAACTTCATACGATTCCGCAAAAAGGAGCGGTTAGAAGTTTGCTTCAAAGAAGTATTATGAGCACGATTCTGGATCTGGAGATAGCCCAACATAGTTATAACTATGCGACAATGATTGCTCCGTTTATGAATTTGGCGACAAAACAATTTGATGAACTAAAAAGAATTTCGAATATGAATTTTTCTGAAGTTTTATTCTCAATTGGTCTTGGACGCAAAAGTTATTTCCCAAGATTAATAAAAGAGAGATATCATACATTAAACAAGCATTATCACCAAAATTCGCTAGCTAAAACAGCCTAATATACCTTTAACTTGTAAGATCAAAAAACAGCTTTTGTATAAGCTGTTTTTTTTGTTTATAGATGTTTCATTCTTTTAATTATAGAATTGATTCTAAAAGATTAATGTTAAACCGTATGAAAAAACGTATTTTATTTTAAATATTATTTTTAATTATAAGAATTTTACTATTTTTATAAAAAAAATAACATTTAAGATTGAAGTACTTTGACATCAGCAAAATTGTTTCTTTTAGGTATAGAGCGAGACTTACTATGGGTAGACACAAATTATTACAGATATGTAGCAAGAGACGGTTCGCCTAGCAGTAATCTTGAAGGAGGATTGCTTCGTTTAAGTTTTGTTTCACAAGAAAGCGATGATGTTTTTTGGCATAATATGGTCAAAAAAGTCGATAAGGAAACAGAGAGAATGGAAAAAGGAGAAATACATTTTTACAGCAAAGGAAATGAAGATAGTGCAATAAGAAAATATAAATTTAATGATGCTTATTTGGTAGAATTCTCAGAAATATTTCATTCCTGGGGAACAGAAAATATGCAAATTATTTTGACAATTTCACCTGCGATTCAAAATTATGGTTATTCACAAGATTTTGTAAAACATTGGCAGGTATCATCCTTACCAACTCAGCCCACTTATTATCAACCCAAAGAAGAAACCGAAGATCGTATCATATACATAAACGGACATTTTTATAATAAAGATGGTACTTTTGAAGGTAAAATAAACGAGCCTGATTTTGAAGGAAGTGTAGAGGATGTTTATGTTTGTGATGGGAAATCAACCCAAAAAAATAAAAATGGAAATGATTTGGTAACTTATAATAATACTAAATTGTTGAAAGAAAACGATGTGAAAATTACTCATGAGAAATTTATAAATTTAGCATCAATAGCATATGGAGAATGTTCATTAGAGTACAATTTAGATGTTAAATTGGAATTATTTGCTATCGCATATGTAAATTTTAAGCATCCAAAAAATGTAGCATATGGAAAAGATAGTGCTGGGGCTATATCATTTAGAAAAAGAGAGAATGAAAAAAGGAATGGTACTGTAATGCAGACAGCGTTAGCAGCAGTTATTAATGCACTTACTGATGGTAAAGATTATAGCAATGGCGCAGATTCATGGGATGGTGTTGACGTATTGACAGGAAGATTTGATGCTAAATGGAAACAAGAAAATCATTTTAGGCAAAGAGTACATGGCAAAAGAAAAGGAATAACCGATCCTAAAAATTTGTCTCAAACTTTTTATAGTAATGTAAAAAAAGCATTAGAAAATAAAATTAGCAATCCAAAAATAAGTGAATCATTGCAAAAAGATTATCAAAATAAACTTGACAATTTAAAAGACCTAATAATTTATAAAGAGGAATACGAAGTTGTAAACAAACAAGACAAACTTAAATACACACCTTGTTTTGAGATATTAGCAACGCATGCCGGAAGCATTTTTTACAAAGAACTAAAATAATTATGAAAAAATATTATATAATATGGTTTGTATTAATTGTAAGCAATTTATTTTCTCAAAATAAAAAGTATGATACAATATTGTTTAAAAATATTAAAATTGATAATCGGGAATTATATTTTGAATATAAAAATTTCAAAGATTTAGAGACAATCTACGGGAAATTGAATAATAATTTAAAAAGAATGAAAACTACGGAAAAGATTCCTTTACATTATAATTCAAAGCTTATCAATTCATTTTCTAATGATGAAGTTTCATTATTAATGACTAAAAATAAGGCTTTTGTGGATTATTTTGATTTTGAATTATCTAAAAAAACTGGAATTATTTATTATAAAAATAAGAAAATCATATTATCTAAAAACCTGACATTATCTCAATTTAAGAAAGTTTTTAAAAACTCATATAAAAATGCATCAGGATTACCAGTGACTCCACTTGAGAGAGCCGCTTTTATATCGGCTTTTATAGTAAACAAAAAAAGGACAGGATATATTAGTTTTACATTTTACGATAGTAAATTAATCTCATTTTTTATTTCTGATTACAAACCTGAGAATTTTTAATCAAGGTAAAAATGTTTCCAAAATAAAAACAATAATTACTGATAGTACTTCTACTGACACTATTTTGGATTCTTATTCTAAAATTAATTTAAGATAAGTTATATCAAATAATGATCACTTAATACAAGCGTCCCGCTCGTGAACACAAAAAAGACAACAATATAATAAAATACCTAAAAAATAATTCAAAAACTCTCAAAAAAAACAATAAATTGAAAACAAAATTCATTTTACTAATATTACTTTTTTGCAGTTGCAAAAACTACACTTTTGAAGGTAATGTTCATGATTATGACACAGATAAACCGCTTAAAAATGTTGAAATTATCATTAACAATAATATAACCCGAACAGACAGTTTAGGATTTTTTAGCTTGAAAATAAATTCAAATTCTGCGAATATAATATTGAAAAAACAAGGTTATGCTACAAAAAAGCTATATCGAAAATCAAATGCTAAAGAAGAAAATCATAATGGAAATTTAAAGAATTCCGCCATTTATTTATACAAACGCGAAAGTGATTTTTATAACAAAATGAGATAAAGAGGAAACAGTTTTTATAAGCTGTTTTTTTATTAGTTAATTTTCCTTTTCATAATAAATAATAAAATAAACCATTATTAAGTTGAGGAATAGTGAAACACTGTTGGTGATGATAATTGGCATATCATTTTTAAGAATACCATAAACAACCCATACGGCAATTCCGAAAGTTAAAACACTGAAAGTTAAAAGAGAAATTTGTTTTACTTTTTTTGTTTTCCAAACTTTCACGATTTGTGGCACAACGGATATTGTTACACAGATTCCGGCGAAGAGTCCAATAATATCGGTTAAATTCATAAGCCCTTTATTTAAATCTATTTTTTCAGGATAAATTTTTCTATCAAAATTCCAGATTAAATTTAATTCTTCTTTTCTGATAAGCTTAACTTCAATACATAAAAGAATATCTCAATAAATTCTGATTTTATCTTATTTGAATGAAAATAGCTACGTCAAAAGTCGATTTGAGAATTTACAGGATAAATCTAATATCTTATATATCACACTAAAATGGAAATTCTGAAACTCAACATGGGAATTATGAAACTTATTTTAATTACGATAAAAGAGGGAACTTCTTTTTTTTTATAAATTTGAAAGTTTGAGCGAATCTTTTTAAAAGAATAATCAACTTTTAAAAATTATAATCAATTTTAATCCGAATTAATTAAAATTTAATTCATAACGTTTTACTCCCCAAATAAAATGATATTAATTGTAGATGATATTCGGGCTAACATAATTGCCTTAAAAAAAACACTTGAACTGCATGATATTGAGGTTGACACAGCAGAGTCCGGAGAAGAAGCTTTAAAGAAAATCCTAAAAACAAATTACTGCCTTATAATAATGGATGTTCAGATGCCCGGACTTGACGGCTTTGAAGTAGTAAAAATTCTTTCCGGAAATAAACGCACCAAAGACATACCGGTTATCTTTTTATCGGCGATCAGCATCGAAAAAAAATACATTTTTAAAGGTTACGAAACAGGGGCTGTCGATTATATTACAAAACCGGTTGACACTGATTTATTGATCTTAAAAGTAAAAACTTTCCTTAAAATTTACGATCAGCAAAATCAATTGAAAGTCATGAAAGACTTACTTTCAAAAGAGATTAAAATTCGTAAAGAAGCTCAGGATAATCTAGAAGTTAAAATCAGCGAGAGAACAAAAGAACTGGTTTCTAAAAATGAAGAACTGGAAATGAAGAACCACGAATTGCAGCAATTCGCCTGGGTGGTTTCGCATGATTTAAACGAGCCAATCCGAAAAATTCAAATCTTTATTAAAATCATAAAAGAGCTTTATTTAACCACAGATGCAAAAGGAATTGATTATGTGGACAGAACCATAAAAGCTGCCGAAAGAATGCAAACCCTTATTACAGACTTGCTTGCTTACTCGCGACTTTCCTCAAAAGTTAAACCTGAAAAAACAGACTTAAATGTTGTATTACAGGAAGTCCTGTCGGATTTTGATTATTTGATAGAACGCAAATGTGCGGTTATAAAAACAAGCCAGCTGCCAACAATAGACAGTATTCCGAGCCAGTTGCGTCAGGTTTTTCAGAATTTGATTGGAAATGCGCTTAAATTCTCCGGAAATGTGGAAATTCCGATTATTGAAATCACTTCTGAATTAATAAAAACAAAAGATTTTGATGCCGAAATTGCTCCCGATGGAAAGTTTTGCCGAATTACAGTAACAGATAACGGAATAGGTTTTGACGAAATTTATCTCGACCGCATCTTTATTATCTTTCAAAGTCTTAACGACCGTCAAACTTATGAAGGTACCGGGATTGGTCTTGCCATTGCAAAAAAAATTGTTGATAAACACAACGGATTAATCACCGCAAAAAGTCAATTAGGCAAAGGCGCCAGTTTTATTATCATTCTTCCCCTACAATACGAAAACTAAATCAAATCGGATTACAACCTATGAAAAACAACTTTAAAAGAAATTTACTAATCAGCTCCCTGGTTTCATTACTTGTATTAATGATCAGTTCTACGGCATCGTTTATTAGTATAAAAAACTTATTGAAAAGTAATTTTTGGGTCAACCATACCCAGGATGTTATTTACAACTTAAACCAGGGGTCTTCGTCGCTTACAGATGCCCAAACTAGTATGCGAGGCTATCTGATAACCGGAGACGAACAATTTGTAAACAGATATAATGCATATGAAGCAGAATCAAATGGTTATTTTGATAAGTTAGATGAACTTACAACTGATAATCCGTCACAGCAAAAAGCTTTATTGCAATTAAAAACCCTTCGATCTAATTTCTTTAAATACTTAAATAATCAAATTGTAAAAAAACGATTAGGGAAAAACAATACTACATTCGACTTAAACGAAGGAAGAGCCATGATGGACGAACTTCGTACTTATTTTAAACGAATTGAGCTGAGCGAGCAAGCCCTTTTAAAAGAGCGCAACCAAACTTCAGAACGTTATGGAACGTATAGTACCATTTTAATTATTGTGGCTTTTATTATCGCATTTTTGATTTCGATCGTGTTTTTAATCAGAATTTTAAAAGACTACAACGAACGTTCTGAGCTTCAGAGAGAATTAGAACAAAAAGATATAGAAACTGCTCAAAGGATTGAAGCAATCAGTTCTATAGCATTAAATATTTCAAATGGTAATTATGATATTCGTGTAGACGATACCAAAGCAGATGCACTGGGAAGTGTTGGAGAATCACTTAATAGCATGAGCAGTGCGCTAAAACAATCTTTTAGTTTATTATCAGAAAAAGAGTGGATACAAAGTGGTGTTGCAGGTCTTAATAATGTCATGTTAGGCGATAAATCGTTGAAAGAACTCGCAAAAGATGTTATCGAATATTTGTGTCATTATACAAACAGCAGTGCCGGCGTTTTTTATGTTATAGAAGGTGATGAACTTGCTTTTACAGCAGGATATAGTTATATCCCGACAAAAAGCAGAGAAACAATTCAAAGAGGGGATGGTCTGCTAGGTCAGGCAATTATTTCGGGCGAACTTTTAGAATTAAAAACTATTTCTTCAGATTTTATTCATATAAATTATGCTTTGGGCGAAATAAAACCAACGCATATTGTGGCAGTTCCGTTGATTGATAACAGGGTAGAAGGAGCATTGGAACTGGCGAGTATTTATGGTTTTTCTGAATTGCATTTAGAATTCCTTAGAACCATAGCAAATAATATTGGTATTTCCATCAAATCAACGCAAAACCGTAAACGTGTTATGGAGTTGTTAGAAGAAACCCAATCACAATCAGAAGAATTACGTGTTCAGCATAGTGAATTAGAAGCAATTAACGCCGAATTAGAAGCACAAACAGAAAAACTGCAGGCATCTGAAGAAGAACTTCGTGTGCAACAGGAAGAACTGGAGCAAACCAACGAGGAACTTTCAGAAAGAAGTGTTTTATTGGAAGAAAGAAACAACGAAATTCAAAAGAAATCAGAAGCATTGGAGCTTACAACTCGTTATAAATCAGAGTTTTTGGCAAATATGTCGCACGAATTAAGAACACCTTTAAATTCTATTTTACTTTTAAGCCGATTATTATCTGAAAATAATGGCAAAGGCATGAATAGTGAAGAAATTGAATTTGCAAAAGTGATTCAGAGTTCAGGGAACAGCTTACTTGGTTTAATTGATGAAATTTTGGATTTATCTAAAATCGAAGCCGGAAAAATGGAGCTTGAATTTTTAGATGTTTCTACTAAAGAAATTACAGATACACTTTCCAGTTTATTTTCTCAGGTTGCCAAAGAGAAAGGAATCAAATTCGAAATTATGTCTAAAGATGCTCCAATTGTCATTAAAACAGACAAAATGAGATTAGAGCAAATCCTGAAAAACTTAATTTCAAATGCTATTAAATTTACAGATAAAGGTTCTGTAAGTGTCGAAATAAAAATAAACGATGACGATGATAAAGTAATCTGTTTCATTGTAAAAGATACAGGAATCGGAATTCCGTTAGAAAAGCAACCGTTAATTTTTGAAGCTTTCCAACAAGCAGACGGTTCTACAAAACGTAAATATGGAGGAACAGGCCTAGGATTATCCATTAGTAGAGAATTGGCAAAATTACTTAGAGGAGAAATTATTCTGCATAGTAAAGAAGGCGAAGGAAGCTCGTTTACTTTATGTTTACCCGTTTACGGAACAATCAGCAAAAAAGTAATTGTTGATAAAGCGCCGCCGCCAATGGAAATTTCTACAGTTGAAACTGAAGAATTGAAAAAGATAAAAAATAAATATTTGTCTGCCGTAATTCCTGATGAAATTGAAGATGACAGAGATATAATTACCGAAGAAGATAAAGTTATTTTGATTGTAGAAGATGACATCAATTTTGCACAATCACTTTTGGCATTTAGCAGAAAAAATGGATATAAAGTTGTAGTTGCAGTTCGCGGGGATTACGCTCTAAATTTTGCCTTAATGTATAAACCGGTAGGTATTTTATTGGATATCGAATTGCCAATAAAAAGTGGTTGGGAAGTTTTGGAAGAATTAAAAAACAACATTCAAACCAAACACATTCCCGTACATATCATGTCATCGCACAAACTAAAACAGGAAAGTTTGCTTAAAGGGGCTGTTGATTTTCTTGACAAACCAGTTGCTTTTGATAGAATTCCGGAGGTTTTCATGCGTATCGAACATATTATTACCAAAGAATCCCAAAAGGTTTTAATTATCGAAGACAACCCTAAACATGCCAAGGCATTAGCTTATTTCTTAGAAAGTTATAATATTAATTCTGAGATAAAAAGTGAAGTTTCTGAAGGTTTAAAAGCATTGAATAAAACAGAAGTTGATTGTGTGATTCTCGATATGGGAATTCCGGATAAACAAGCTTATCAAATTTTAGATGGCGTTAAAAAAAGCCCGGGATTAGAAAATCTTCCCGTAATTGTGTTTACAGGAAAAAGCCTTTCGCTTAAAGAAGAAGTAAAAATTAAAAAATATGCTGATTCTATTATCGTAAAAACAGCACATTCTTACCAAAGAATGCTCGATGAGGTTTCGTTGTTTTTACATTTAGTAGAAGAAAATAAAGGGCAAAACGGCAAAAAAGAAAGCTACAAAAAACTAAATTTACTAAACAATATTTTACATGATAAAAAAGTATTGATTGTAGATGACGATGTTCGTAATATTTATTCATTAACAAAAGCGCTCGAAGTCTTTAAAATGAATGTAATTACTGCATTTGACGGTAATGACGCAATAAAGGTATTAGAAGAAAATCCCGATACTGATATTGTTTTGCTGGACATGATGATGCCAAATATGGACGGTTATGAGACTGCCGAAAAAATCAGAACAATTCCTAAATTCCTGAACTTGCCATTAATCGCCGTAACAGCAAAAGCAATGACAGGCGACAGAGAAAAGTGCATTAAGGCAGGAGCATCAGATTATATTACAAAACCTGTAGATATAGATCAGTTATTGTCGCTATTGCGTGTGTGGTTATACGATAAAATTTAATGCATAATTGCTAAAGAGATATGGAGAAAAAACGACTCTTGATTATTGATGACGATTCAAGAAATATATTTGCTTTGGTAAACGTTTTGCGTGCCAAATCATTCGATTGTTTGTCTAGTTTAAGTGCCGAAGAGGCAATACGGTTATTAAAAACAGACGAACACATCGATGCTATTTTAATCGACATGATGATGCCCGAAATGGATGGTTATGAGGCAATTCCGATTATAAAAAGTATTCCGTCACGAAAAAATACATTAGTTGTTGCCGTTACAGCCCAGGCTATGACAGGTGACAAAGAAAAATGCCTTGAAGCAGGCGCAGATGATTATGTTTCAAAGCCTATAGACGTAGATAAATTGATGCACGTTTTAAATAAAATTTAAAATTGTTATGATAGAAGACATTGAGTTAGAAACCCTTATAAATGATATTTACGAATATTACGGTTTTGACTTTGGAAGTTATTCTAGAGCATCATTAAAAAGGCGCGTTAATAGAATTTACCATTTAGATGGATTCAGGAATTTTTATGAGTTTCTATCAAAAGTTAGAAACGATTCTGATTATTATAAAAGATTAATCGACGAAATTACAGTAAACGTTACAGAAATGTTTCGGGATCCGACTTTTTATAGAATTGTCAGAACCGAAATATTGCCCTTGCTTGCCACAAAACCATTCATACGTTTGTGGCATGCAGGATGTTCCACCGGCGAAGAAGTGTATTCGATGGCCATAATGCTAAAAGAAGCAGGACTTTTGCATAAATCATTAATATATGCCACAGATATTAATTCGAAAGTATTGGAAACAGCCAAAAAAGGTATTTTTCCTTTACGAATGATGAAAGAATATTCAGAAAACTACAGAGATTCTGGCGGGCAGGAAGATTTTTCAAGCTATTATATCGCCAATTACGGCATTGCAAAATTCAATGATGAACTGGCCCAAAAAATGGTTTTTTCGCAGCATAATCTAGTTTCAGATAATTCATTCAACGAATTTGATTTTATTTTATGCCGCAACGTTTTAATCTATTTTGATAATGATTTACAAAAAAGAGTCATCAATTTATTTGATTCAAGTTTAGCAGTTTTGGGTTTTTTGGCACTCGGAACCAAAGAAACCATAAAATATTCGATATCTACAACTAAATACAAGCAGTTAGAGAAAGAGAAAATATGGAGGAAAGTAAAATAATATCGAACAAAAGAGTAATTATTATAGGAGGATCGGCGGGAAGTTTGAATGCAATATTACAAATTTTACCCGATTTGCCCGTATTTAAATCTTTTGCGCTCGTAATTGTCCTGCATCGAAGAGGAACAGATGATTTGACCCTCGAAGAATTAATAACACTTAAAGCCCAGACCGAGGTAAAACTGATTGAAGACAAAGTGCAATTAATGCATGGATTTATTTATGTTGCACCATCAAACTATCATTTATTATTTGAAAAAGATGATTTTTTTGCCCTCGATACTTCAGAAAAAGTAAATTACAGCCGACCAAGCATTGATGTTTCCTTCGAATCTGCCGCAGAAGTTTATGGTTCTAACCTAATCGGAATTTTACTTTCAGGCTCCAATACAGACGGTACTGAAGGATTAAAAGCGATTCAAAATGCAGGCGGTATCGTGGTAATTCAGGATCCGAAATCGGCAGAAATGCCTTATATGCCTTCTAATGCCATTTTAAATACTACTCCGGATTATATTTTAAGCACCGAAGAAATATTAAAATTTATAATTTCTATTGATAAATAATTATGTTTTTTAATATTCAATCCTGCAAGGTTTTCGAAACCTTGTAGGTATTACTATATTCAATCCTGCAAAATTTCACAACCTTTTATGTATTACTATATCAAACCTACAAGGTTTCAAAAACCTTGCAGGACGCTAACCGTCGTTTTAAACATTATCATTTCCATAACAATACCATAAACCAGCTCTCGGTTATAATCCATAAAATTGCAAGTGAAAGTAATCCCAAAACTTTCTATTTTCCAATTTGCAAAAAGTAACCTATGATTTCCAAAATATCTTCCCTTTCTAAAAATTCAACTCTGTTTCTACTATTTATCATTTGTAATTGTACGGTTTCAGCACAAAAACAAACCAAACTCGATGGTGTTCAGATTGCTTTTTTATCAGATGTGCATTTGCAGGATTTATTCGGAAAATTTTCAGATAATGATTATCGGGGTGTTTTAAATCCAAAAACAGGAAAATATACTTTATTGAGAACCATGGCATCTCAATTGCATTCGACCCGAATATTCAACGAAAACTATTTTGCTTTTATAGCAGCTCTTGATGATATCGCTAAGCGAAAGATAAAATACGTCGCGCTTCCCGGTGATTATACTGATGATGGTCAGCCTATTCACGTGCGTGGGTTAGAAGCGATTCTAAATCAATACAGAAAAAAATACGGCATTGAATTTTTCATTACAACCGGAAATCACGATCCTGTTGGACCATTTGCTCAGGAATCAGGCAAAGAAGATTTTTTGGGAAAAGAAGGTAAAAGCCAGCCCATTTATAGCAAAGAAGGCCTGTATAAGCCAAATTTAACTATTGAACAGCCTGTTGTAATAACAGCCGATATTGCTAAAATGGGTTATTTGGGAATTACAGAAGGCTTGAAAAATTTTGGTTTTTATCCTAATGAAAAATACAAATTTTGGGCAACACCTTTTTCAACTTATACCGCTGAAAATTATAGTTTCGAAAAAGCATCAGAAGCTGCAAAATTATCAAACAGAGTTTATGAAGTAGCACCAGGCTACGAGGTTCCGGACGTAAGTTATGTTGTTGAACCTGTTGACGGACTTTGGCTTATGGCGATAGACGGCAATGTTTATATTCCCAAGAAAAATGCTACGGCAGACGCAAAAGATTCTAAAAATTACTCAGAAGCCAGCACCGGATATAATAATGTGCTTTCGAATAAAAAACATTTAATAAAATGGGTCGAAGATATTTCGGCCCAAGCCAAAAAGCAAGGTAAAACCTTAATTGCTTTTAGTCATTTTCCGATGATTGATTTTAATGATGACGCTTCTGCAGAAATAAAAGAACTGCTTGGACCAAACAAATGGCAATTGAACAGAGTTCCGGTTGAAGAAGTGGCGCAAACTTTTGCAGATGCAGGTTTAAAAATTCATTTTGGCGGACACATGCACATTAACGACACCGGAATTCGCACCACAGCAAAAGGCAATACATTGGTCAATATTCAAACGCCATCTTTGGCGGCGTATATTCCCGCTTATAAATTACTGACAATTCAAAAAGATAATTTGGTAGATATTCAAACGATTACGATTGATAAAGTGAAAGGTTATAACGAACTTTTTGATCTGTATAAAATGGAATATCAGTTTTTAGAATCGCAGCATACCAAAGACATTTGGAACAAAGCCATTTTAGAAACCAAAACCTATCATGATTTTACCGATTTTCATTTGAAAGAATTAGTTCGTCTTCGTTTTTTATCAGATGATTGGCCTTCTGCTTTCAAAGATTTTTTTCTGCATATTTCTGCTTCAGAGTTATTGGTTTTAGCTAATATTCAATCCGATAAAGATTTTGATTTTATTCTGAAAAACAAAGAAAGTGCCGCAAAAGAATGGGCAGAAGCAGAACAAAAAACAAACAAGATATTAGCCGAAAACAATATCAAAAAACAAGATTTAAACTGGACGGGTTATGATTTTCTGGTCGATTTTTATCGTTTTAGAAGCGCTGATGAACTGGCTCTGACCGATGTTGGCGAAAAAAGAGCCAAACAATACAAAGTTCTGTCACAAATGTTTTTCGAAAATCATAAAGATGATAATTCTAAAGAAAAACCTCTTCAAAATCAACTTCGATTATTTTTAATCATCTTCAACAAATTCATGCATGAAGTTCCTGCCGATCATTTTAGTGTTGATTTGAAAACAGGCGCTGTTAAGAGTTTGAAGTAAGTTTTTATTGGGGCGTGGATTTTACCGCAAAGAGCGTAAAGAATTTACGCAAAGTGCGCTAAGTTTTTCTTTTTAGTAAAGTTTTTTAAAGTCCGCAAAGCTTTGTTTTATTTATGTAGACAAAAGTTTATACGCAAGCTCATTGCTAGGAACGAAGCAACCTCAAATAAAAATGTGAAAAAAATAGCCACGAATTCACGAATTTTTTCTATTTGATTGTGATAATAATTCGTGAATTCGTGGCTAAAACGTTTGATAATTTAACCGAAGGGTGCAAAGATTTTTTGCTTTAGCTTGTGGTTAGAAAACGCAAAGTTCGCAAAGTTATCTGCAACAAGATTTGCGAATTTTTTGCGAATATAGCCTGCGGTTTCAACCGCAGGGACGTCCAGATATTTATTTTACGATATACGTTGGAATCCCGCGGTTGAAACCGCGGGCTATATTTGAAAACTAGATTTATAATTATAATCTTTTTTAAAACGCAAAGTTCGCAAAGCTTTATAGACAAAGCTTTGCGAACTTTTTAAGCTTGCAAACAGACAGCTAATAAAAAGCTTAGCGCTCTTTGCGGTAAAAATCATTCCAACATAAAAACCTTAAACTTATTTAACTCCGTTGATCGGATCAACTCTCACATAAGTTCCATCATCGTATTTTATCTGATAAGGAGAATCGAAAAACGTACTTGGCAAATAATAATCAGTTGTTATTATTTGTGCTCCAGATTTTTTAGCCGCTTCAAAATGGGAATAATCATTTTTGCGTGCTTCTTTAGTATCAGAATCTGCGCGGGTTCTGATGATATATCCTTTTTTAACTAAATCAGCAATTGTAGGATCTTCAGCGTTATTGCGGAACAAAGTTGCAGCTTCCGGTTTACCGGGTTCGGCATTAATAAAAACGGCGCGTCCTTTTAATGATGGATGATTCAAAGCGTATAAATCTCTTTTGGCTCCGTTGTTATCCAAAATAAACAAGAATTTCCCTTTTGCTTTTTTAAGCGTTGGCCAGTTGTTATTTAAAACCGCTTCTTCAAGCGTTTTGTATTTTCCGCGCACCATATCCGGCGTTATCAATTTATTTCCTAAACCTTTGCGAAGTTCTTTATCCAATGCGTCGAACAATTCGGGTGTAAATTTCTCTGCTTTTGTACCTAAAAAACTGTCGTCATCTTTGGGTTCCAGCGTAATAAAAACCGGAACGTGATCAGGATTTGCATCAGACCATTTTTTTAATTCTGCAAGGCAATTTTGAAGTGTGTAACAAGAAGTTCTAAAATCAATATCTATCATATGAAAAACTTTAAAACCCGGTTTTTTCATTTCTCCGTTTGGGTCATAAGCTTCCTGAGATTTTGCAATGTCTAAACCTTTTGGGTGCGCATATTTTCCGCCCTTTGGATCGCCCTGAACATCGATTTCAAGATTTCGCAATCCTTTATTTAATTGATCTGTAAGGCTAATGTGTGTGTATTGTAAGCCTTTTAGAGAACGCGAAGTGTCTTTTGCCTGAATTGTATTGTATAAATCGGTTTCAATGGCATGTCTGTAACTATTGTGAGAACCAATAACCTGTAATTGGTTAATTTTTAGCGTGTCATTTTGTGCCTGAGCAGCGTTAGAAATCGCTCCGGCAAGAAATAATGTAAACAAAATTTGTTTCATGATTTTTAAAGTGTAAAATTATTAATACTGAGGACGCAGCAAAAGAAAATTACCTTTTTTGGATGACACTAATTTAAAAATACTATTTGATTTATGTGTTAGTTAAAGAAAAAGAAATCGCAAATCAATTATCATTTCTATTTCAAAATCGTAGTATTAATAAAACAAACGTATTGATTTCTTAATTGAAAGATAATCTTCAGGAAAAAAACAATGGTATAACATTTTATTATTTTACATCAACAAATGCCACCCAGATAACCTATGAAGAATCCTGAAATTTTTGAAGAAACGTATACGCTGTACTGGAAAAAGCTGACGGCTTTTTCGTATACGATGACTCAGGATAACGACTTGGCACAGAATATTGTTCAGGATGTTTTTGTCGATTTATGGGAAAGAAAAAATGATATCGAAATCAATGCTATTGAACCTTATTTGTTCAGGGCCGTAAAAAATCAGGTTTTTAAACATTATCAAAATAATAGGTTCGACAAGACAATTCTTGAAGATAAATTTGAAGATTATGTAATTGATCATTTTGCGACGATCGATCCTGAATTGATGGATTTGCTTTACTCTTTATTAGATAAACTTCCTGAAAAAAGAAAAGAAGTTTTGTTAATGTATAAAATGCAGGATATGACGATTGATCAAATTGCCGATGAACTTGGAATATCGAAACAAACGGTAAAAAATCAAATTTCTTCAGGATTAAAACAATTGCGAGAAGGACTGAAAGACCTTGCCTGGCTTGCTCCATTCATTATTTTACATCAAAAGCTTTAAGATAACTTTCTGTTAATGGTTTCATAATATTTCCGGATAGTACGATTTTATGTTTCCGGTACTTATAGGTAATAATAAGTATTATGATAAAAAGATTAAAACACAGTTTAGAATATCTTGTTGATAAAAGTTCTCGAAATAAAACATCAAAAGCAGAAGAAAATTTGCTGAATGATTTTGCTTTAAGCGAATATCAAAATTCAAAATGGGATGATAATGTAATGGGAAATTCTACTGAAGTTTCTCAAAATATATATGAAGGAATTCAACTTCGAACAATAAAGAAGAAAAACTTCAATTCATATTTAAAATATATGGCCGCTGCCAGTATTCTTTTTCTTGCCGGTTTGGGATTTTTCTTCAAACCTGACTTTTCAATCGAAAAGCAATTAACATTTAAAACATCAGACATCCCCAAGTCTATCCAATTAAGTGATGGCTCGAAAATTTATCTGGCAGCAAATTCATTATTTCAGTATCCCGAAAAATTTAGCGGAAGCGAAAGAAAAGTTTCTTTACTAAAAGGAAATGCATTTTTTGAAGTAGCCAAAGATAAAAAACATCCTTTTATTATTGCATCCGGCGAAATTAAAACCAGGGTTGTAGGGACTTCTTTTCACATTCAAATGTCAAAATCAAAATGCGAAGTCATTGTCGTAACCGGAAAAGTAAATGTTACTTCAAATGGTCAAAGTGTTGACCTGGTTCCCAATCAGGAAGCCTTGTTTGAAGATAAAAAACTGACTAAACTACTGGCAGACAAATCATTTTTGGTCAATTGGTATGCGAGTGATGTAACGCTAAATCAAACTACACTTAAACAGGTAATTACCATTTTACAATATAAATACGGAGTTTCATTTCAATACGATAATGAACTTGTATTAGCAACGCCATTAACGGTGTTCATAAAGAAGGACGCAACATTAGAAAATGTTTTAGAGCAAATCAATTATATCACAAACCTAAAATTTAAAGTTTATGGCGAAATAGTAAAAGTGAACTAAAATCAAAAAAAAAGCAGTTGCTGAGAACAACTGCGATTAATAATTAAGTATCGAAAAACCAATAACTTAAATCATGTATTTTAAACGAATCAATTTAAATCTTCTAAAGGGAATTTTCTTTTTAATTCTGGCGTTACTGTGCGTTCAAAGCGGTTACAGTACAACTGTTCTTAAAAAATCAAAAATAGAAAATAAAATAGAAAAAGCAACTTTAGTATCTATTTTTTCAAAACTGAGTAAAAAAACGGACTATAAATTTAGTTACGGACAAGCAATTATTGCAGATAACACAACTTATACGGTAAATTATAGCAACGAATCTGTTGATGTAATTTTAAGTGATCTTTCTAAAAAAGCTAATTTCAATTATAATATTAATGGAAAATTAGTTTTGATTCAGAAAACAACTGTTGTGGCAAAAACAACATCTGAAGCAGAAAAAATTAAAATTAAAGGGAAAATTATTGACGAAAACGGAGTGCCTATGCCGGGTGTAACGGTTTTGGAAACTGCTACAAAAAATGCTACTGTTTCTAATTTTGATGGTGAATTTGAACTTTCTGTTACAGAAGGAAAAACGATCGAAGTTTCGTATTTAGGATATAAAACCAAAACAGTTGGCGTTCAAAAGAATTTCATGACAATTCAGTTGGAGCCAAATACATCAGAGTTAAGCGAAGTTTTGGTTGTAGGTTATGGAAAACAATCTAAAAAAGATGTTACGGGGGCTGTAACTCAGCTTGAAGCAGCAAATTTTAAACAAGGAGTTAACGTTTCTGTAGATAATTTAATTCAGGGAAAAGTTGCCGGTGTTCGTGTTGTTAATACAAGCGGTGAGCCGGGAGCTGGCGTAAATGTTACCATTCGTGGAGTTGGTTCTATCAGAAGCGGAAGTACACCTTTGTTTGTTGTAGATGGTATGCCGTTGTCTAATGATGACGTAAGCCCAACGGGAAGCAATGTTGGTTTTGGAGCTTCATCTGCAAAAAATCCATTAAACTTTTTGAATACAAGTGATATCGAATCGATTACGGTTTTAAAAGATGCTTCTGCAGCTGCTATTTACGGTGCAAGAGGATCTAATGGAGTTGTTTTGGTTACGACAAAAAAAGGATCAAAAGGGGAGGGAACATTAACTTTTGATTCTTATATGGGAGTTTCAAAAGTAGCTCACAAACTAGACGTTTTAAGCGCAGAGGAGTACAGAGGCGCTATTAAAGATCCGGCTTTTGATCATGGTGGAAACACAGACTGGCAGGATGTAATTTACAGAAGTGCCGTTACTACAAACAACGCTTTGTCTTTTGCAAAACAAACAGAATCAGGAAATTATTATGCATCTGTTGCACAAATGGATCAGGAAGGAATTATTCGCAACAGTAATTTCAAACGTCTTTCGGGTAGAATTAATGCGGCTGAATCATTTTTAGACAACAAACGTTTAAAAATAAAAGTGAATCTTACAGCGAGTGAAACTAAAGATGATGGAGTTCCTACAAGTGATGACGGTGGTTCTAACGGACAATTAATTGTACACACTTTGATGGCAAACCCAACAAGATCTGTTTTTGATGCTAATGGAAAATACACCAACTTCAACATGAACGCGCATTATAATCCTGCTTATTTATTGAGTATTTATGAGGATCAAACGCGTACGTTGAGAGTTTTAGGAAATTTTGAAGCTTCTTTTAGAATCATCGACGGATTAGAATATAAATTAAACGTGGGTGTAGATCGTTCCAGCGCTGAACGTAATACGACGATTTATCCAAACTTAACCGATTTGAATCCAAAAGGGAAATATGTTCAGAATAATTTAGATTCTAAAAACTCTTTGGTTGAGCATTATTTGACGTATAATTTATTGTTGGACAAACATAAATTTGAGGTTTTGGGCGGATTCTCGTATCAAAAATTTGAAAAATCAGGAACAAGTTTCAGTATCGACGGAATCTCTGCTCAGGGAGTTGGTATAAAACCATCTATTAATCCTGGTTTTGCAGGAACACAGTCAGGAACTACAGGTTATGCCCAAGAAAATGAATTACAGTCTTATTTTGGAAGATTGAATTATACTTTTAACGATAAATATCTTTTAACAGCTTCAATGAGAGCAGATGGTTCTACTCGTTTTGGTGATAATAACAAATATGGATACTTTCCTTCATTTGCTTTGGGATGGAATATTTCTAAAGAAAGTTTCATGGAAAATGTTACAGCTATAAACAATTTAAAATTGAGAGCGAGCTGGGGACAAACAGGAAATCAGGAAGTTCAAAACAAATTGACTAAGGCAAGTTATTCATTATCTGGACCTGACGGATATTATTTGTATGATGATTTGAATTTGGTAAACGGAGTTTCTGTAACAAGAACTGCAAATCCTGATTTAAAATGGGAAGTGGTTACACAAGCCAATATAGGTGTAGATTTTAGTTTATGGAGTGATAAATTGTACGGAACTGTAGATTATTTTAACAAAACAACTACAGATGCAATTTTAAACGTTCCGTCAAGCCCTTTAAAACCAACAACAACAGTTTGGACAAACATTGACGGAAAAATCGTTAATACAGGTTTGGAAATTATGTTGGGTTCAAAATTAGTTAATACTAAAAATTTTACCTGGAATGTTGATGTAAACGGAGCAACATTAAGAAACAAAATTGAAGATTTACCGGTTTCAGAAATCTTAACAGGAACTATTTCAGGGCCTGGGCAATCTGGAGTAAATGCCAATATTTACAAAAGCGGTTACGCAGCCGGTTCTTTCTATTTGTTAGAGCATACCGGATTTGATGATAAAGGTGGAAATATTTTTAAAGATCAAAACGGGGACGGTAAAATTGATAACAGTGACAGAATTATTATAGAAGGGGCGCTGCCAACTTTTTATTACGGACTTAATAGTGATATGACGTATAAAAACTTTAGTTTCTCATTCTCAATCATTGGTCAAACAGGAGGTTATTTATTGAATAACACAGGATTGAATGCCTTAAATATCAACAACCTGGCTTCGGACAGAAACGTTGCTACAGGATATTATGAGTCTGGCGCAAACGCAACAAATGCACCAATTTTATCAACACTTTTCTTAGAGAAATCAGATTTTATCAGATTAAATACAGCGCGTTTAGGATACAATTTTGATTTAAAAAACGTAAGCTGGTTAAACGGATTAACGCTTTATGTAACAGGGTCGAACTTAATAACAATTACGAATTATACAGGTTACGATCCGTTAATCAACAGTCCGAAATCGAACGGTGGAAACCAATCTATTGGTATTGATTACGCTGCTTATCCAACGTCCAGAACTTTCAGTTTTGGAGCAACTTTAAAATTATAATTTATCATGAAGACAAAGACATTTTTTAGCATAAAAATTTTAACAATATTCTCTTTTATTTTTCTCTTAAATAGTTGCACAGATCTTGATGAAGCTGTATTGGATGAAAAATTAGGAACCGACGCTACAGATCCTGCAGGTTCGCTTGCCGCAGCTTATGACAGACTTGGAGACGGAACTTTTACAGATCATGGAGCTGTTTTTGCCATGCAGGAATACACGACGGATGAAGCTATTTTACCAACTCGCGGAAGTGACTGGGGAGATGGTGGAAAATGGAGAGACATGCATGAATTTACATGGAGTTCCAGTAATGCAATCATTGTAGGTAACTGGGATTTACTGACAAACGGAATTACACGTTCTTTGACTGCAATTAAGTCGGCAGAAGAAAATACTTTTCCGGAAAAGGCATTGTTTTTGGCCGAAGCAAAAGCACTTTTAGCATATTATACATACACAACTTTAGACCTTTACGGACAAGCGCCTTTTAGAGATCCGTTGAATGTAGATGCACCTTTGCAAATTTTAAAAGCAGATACTCAGATAGACAAATTAATTACTGATGTTGAAGCTTTAATCCCTGATTTGGCCGACATTGGTACACAAAGAACACACCACGGAAGGTTTACCAAACAAGCTGCTTATGCTTTTTTAGCTAATATGTATTTGAACCGTGCGGTATTTAAAGATCGTTACAATGCAGGATCAGCTTTTAATTTTAATGAAGCGGCGGTAACAGGCAGTACAGGAACAGATATGGACCGTGTTATTTATTACACTTCTTTATTAATCGATTCAGGAAAATTTAGTTTAGAAAGTGATTTCTTCAAAAACTTTGCAAGAGATAACGAGAATGGAAAAGAACTTATTTTTGCGATTTCCCAAAAAATAGATTACATCCGTAATGGTTCAAATAGTTTTGCTTATGTATGTATGGAGCGTAACCAGAGAACATCTGCTGCAAACAGAGGAACAAATGCGGCTTGTACAACTCCTGAATTTTATGCAAGTTGGGATGGAAATCATGATGATCCAAGATTTGAGCAACACTATCAATATGCTGATGGTACGTGGTTTATGAATGATGGTACAGATGTAAGTGTTCCTGCAACAGACATTGTACCTAAAAGCAGCCCGGCTTTGCCTTGGTTCCATTTTAACAGAGGAATTCAGGCCGGACTTCAATATGGACCTGTATTATTAGCTTCAGGATCTTTAGAAATGGTTGGTAACCGTATTAAAGTTTCTCCTTTGGTTATGGAAAAAAGTACGACAACAAGAATGAATTTTACGCCATCATTGACATTTGCAGATCCTACTAAATCTGTTTTTGCCCAAAACGAAATCAATCAGGGAGCCCGTGTTTTTAAATACGAATTTGATCCTGAAGGAGGAAACGGTAACAGTAATGTTGATATTCCGTTATTTCGTTTAGGCGGAGCTTATGCAATGAGAGCTGAGGCTTATTTTAGAAAAGGAAGTGTAGGTCCGGCAATGGACGATTTGAACAAATTGCGTACCAGCAGAAAAAGAGAATCCCTATACGGAAATGCTCCCGGAAAAACACTTACGGCTTTAGACTCAGAGCAATTGTATAAAGAATTAGGTTTCGAATTATATTGGGAATTACAAAGAAGACCGGAAAGCATCCGTTTTGGCAAATTTGATTTGGCGGGAACTGCAAAAGCTGCTTCTCAACCTTTTAGAAGAGTATTTCCAATTCCGCAAACTGTTATAGACCAGAAAGTGTTTAAACAAAATCAAGGTTATAATTAAGTTTTTGTGTTAGTTTATTTTTTTAGTAAAAAGCCTGCTCGTGATTTGAGCAGGTTTTTTCTTTTTATATAAACGTTTTTTTAAACTTCTGTTCGGCAGCTTTGTCAAAGTTTTAAACTTTGACAAAGCTTTTTGCTTAAAGTAACCAGTACAGTAACCACAATCTTGTCATCCTGACGGAGGAAGGATCACGCTCGAAACTCGACAAAGATTGGAGCTTACTTATTGTATTGTCAGGCTGAACGTCCCGAAGCTTCGGGAGAAGCCCACGTTCCAATTGGAGCGCCCTTCGACTTCGCTCAGGGTGACACACGATAAGAATACATTAAAAACTACATTAAAACTTATTTTTTCTCTTCAGGCAAAATAACTTTATACATTTCAGCTTCTTCTTTTGCTCTTTTTTGAGCAGCTTTACCTTTTCCAATAGGTATTCCGGCGGTTACATACAGCGATCGATTGTATTGGTTTGGTCCGTCGCCTTTCATTACAGGAACTAATCCGTAATAATACTGAACCGTAATGTTTAAGCCATTCCCAACATTCATATAATAACCTGCGCCAAGAGCAATTCCGGCATCAATAACATGTATTTTATCTCTGATATTGTTTTTGTAAACAACATCTTCCTTATTATATTCCTGATGAAATTTATCAAAGGCTTTTGCCAAAAGTCCTAATTGCGGACCTGTTTTCAGGTAAATATTATTTTTGAATTGGTATTTGATCAAAATAGGAACATTAAAATACCGAATTTCCCTATCGACTTTTCCTCCCGCAAATGTATTATCCAGATTAGGATCGTCTAAAGAATAAACAGGCAATCCGTGCGCACCCATTGGCGATTTTACAATAACTCCGGTATTAATCATCCATGCCGGATTTTTTTTAGACCGAATATCAAAATAAAAACCAAGATTAAAACCCACTTCCGTTCCTGAAGTTTCCATATTAGAAATCGTCGAAAAATTAAGACCGCCATCCAAACCAAATTCTAAAAAAGGTGAGTTGAGTTTATCTCCAAAAATCAGGGAAATTAATACCTGCGATCGTGCCGAAGTCATACAAAAGAAAACGATGAGTAATAATAAACCTTTTTTCATAAGAAGAATAGATTAAAGTCCAAAACGATATTGAAGACCACCTAAAACCTGAGTACGGCTACCTAAAAAACCACATTCTACTCTTAACATAATATGCTTATTGTATTGAAATTGAGATCCAACAATAAAATTCCACATATCTTTTGGTCTTTTCTGAAGGGAATATTGAACAGATGAATTATCTATTGTACTTATAGCGCCATCCAATGAAGTTAAAATGTTTCCTGCAGATTCCAGCGCGCGGTTTGCAGTATTATGTTTGGCAATATTTGTCGGATTCTTTTGCTGAGTAGGGGTTAACGTATCCCACCAATTATCGACTTTAGTTTGATTTTCATCAACTTTTGCAAAACCGTTATCTACTTTTTCCTGAAGACCATTTACGTCAAAAATATCCGAGAAAGGAATATTTCCTTGTGTGTCACCGGAAATATGAACTCTAAAACCGCCAACCCAAACAGCAATATTTCTGTCTGGTTTAGGTAGTTTAAAAGTTTTACCCAATCGTGGTCCAAAAACATAAGAAAAAGCAGGTTTGTCTAACGCGCTCACGTCGCTCCAGGACATATTCATATCAAGTGCCAGCCAACCGCCGCCAATACCAATTGTGGGAGTTAACCCAAATCCGAAAGTAGTGATGTCAAAATTTGCTTTTGTATTAAAACTGGCTATTTGCGACCAGTTATTATCGGCGTCAGGAACCCAGATTCCGGCATTAATTTTTGTTGTTGATGTACCTTTACCAAAAATCCCATAAATATTTAAAAAAGGAAGCAGCCAGATATCAGGCCTAATCGTAAGGGCTCCGGCTTCTACAGTAGATTTATCAAATCGTACAATTTCATCTAAGTTATATTGAGGACCATTATTAAAACCAACTTCCAGACCATTGATTACAATCTCAGAATCCTGCCAGAAATAATTAACCGAAAGTCCGGCAGAGTAGGGTAGTTTGTAACCTTTTTGAGCTACTTTTTCACCCCAAATAGGTAAGGCATATGGGTATTCTTCTACTTTAAGGCTGTCTTTAAGCTGTTGATTTTTTTGTCCAACAATTTTTTCGGTGTAAACCTGACCGAAAACATGGATACTACAAAATAATAAAGAGGCGAATATTAGTTTATTGTATTTCATTGACTTAGTGTTATAACGTTAATTAATAGAACTGCGTAAAATAAATAGGTACTAATGTAATCTTGGAAATCTTGTTATTTCAAATGAAATAATTGGGTTTAATTTTTAGGATGTTTCTGAATTCTGTAGCCAGTATTATATGTTAATTATTGTTAAAGTTAAATAAATTTTCTTTTAAATTGTAATATTTTTCTAATAAAATAAATTTTAATGGTTAGGTAAAATGTTAATTTATAGGTGTATATGTAGTTCTTACAAATAAAAAGGACAAAAGAAAAATTTCCTTTTGTCCTGAATAATAATTTTAAAAATCTGTAGTTAAATCAATCTTCCCATCCGCAAAGTGTTAAACCATAACCTTGCGCCTGAGATTCAGATACCTTTGTTAATTCATGCCTGCAGGCCGTTAAGCCACGACAATGTTCTTTATAATGGTATTTTTTTGCACCCGTTGGCCCACAGATATATACCTTAGTCTCAACAGGCCGAAAAGAACTCAGAACTATAAAAAGTAGGATTGTACTATATTTCATTTTAGCAGGTTTGGGAGTTAGGCAATTATTCAACTTTTAAGTAATATTCATTTCCATTTTTGTCAGTAGCTTTAAGTTTTCCGTAATCAATCCATTCCGTGTTAATTTCGATATCATTAACCGTATCAAACATTAAAATTCCAGCACCGTATTTACCTTCAACATTAATATTTCCGTAAACAGAATCACCTTTGGTATTCACGCCTTTTACATCATAATTATACTCGTAATGACCGGAGTTTCCGGTTCTGTATTCGTATTGATATTCTGTGTCTACGTGATATGTTTTTGCTTCCTGCGGCGTAATCACTTTTCTGTCATCAGGTGTGATTACTTCTTTGTAAAACGATTTTATTTCAGGTGGTGGAAGTTCTCTTTTGCAACTTAAAAAGGAGAGAACAAAAGCAAATAATGTAATTTTAGATTTCACAGGCATTTTTTGATAAATGTAATTAGAAGGAATGTTTTGGGATAGCGTAGTTTTACGGGAAAATACAATTAAAATCCATTATTATATTTGACATTAAATGCATGATCAGACATAAATATTAGCCCGAAAAATTGAAAAAATGCGAGTATTGCAGGAATTAAAGTCCAGCAAAATAAAATATAAAATATACCTTGAATTGATTGCCCCAGATAGAATTTATGAATTCCAAATCCTCCGAAAAAAAATGCCAAAATAGCGGCTGTTGTTTTACTTTTCATAATTTACATTTTAGATAATATTTCTGTTTTTTTTGTGTCAAATTCTGTTTGTGAAATAATTTCACTATCCAGTAATTTTTTTAATTTTTGCAAAGTTTCTAACGGATCTTCTTTTTGTTCAACGTTTTGAGGTATTGGAGTACCAGCGTTAACAATAATTCCTCCCCCGGCAATTGCTCTCTTATTTTCAAGATCGTGTTCACGTCTGTAAACAATCATTTCTTCTTCTTTTTGTTGGGCAAATTGATACAGTTTTCTAGCCTGTGCTTTAGGTAAATAATCGAGCATATTCATATTTCCTTTGATTGTTTTCATAGAGAAAGTAGCACCTATTATACCTTCTTTCATATGACAATCTAAAATGTCTTTCCAGGAGTAATCCTGAAAATCCATTGATAAACCTAAATTTTTAGGTCTGCAGAAGATGATTCTTTTGTTAGTTAAAGCGATACAATCAGGAGATAAGTTTATTGCCGGCTTTTTTTGTACAGCAATATATTCTACTTGTTCTCCTGAAGTTAATAATCCATTAACTTTTACCAATAGCTTTTCAACAGCTTTTGGATCTTGTTCTTCATTTAAGAATTTTTTCAAATCGTTTATCATAGTATTTAGTTTTGTTTAATTTAATAAATTAGATCTGCTCGCGCGGGACGCTTGCGTTAGCATATTAATTTTCATTGCTTTTTAGTTTAAATTAATTATTCAAATGTATATCCAATAAAAGCCAGTATTTTACGGAAAACCATAATCAAGATATTTTTTGAAGGAAGTTTTTAAATACAAAAAAGAGAACGTCTAATTCCTCTTTTAAAAATTAAAATTCAAAAATGCTAGATTCTTTTTATTTAGAATTTAATTTCTACAATCGATCATAATAGTGCCTGCTTGGCAAATGTAGACACTATTAACTCTAGGATCACCTTGGTAGTGATCCTCAAGATCTTTCTTTAAATCTTCATATTCTTTGGCATTTACAACCTTTTGTATCTTTACATTTATCAATCGACCAATTGGAGAAATAGTATATAATCCATCGTTAGTCGTTTTAGAATGTTCATCATTACCAAAAATCCCATAACTTTCATATTCTGTTTGAAGAGAATGAACAAACGAATCTGTTTCCTTAAATAGTTCGTTTTTATCTGAGCAGCCGAATATTGTAACTGCAATAAAAAAAAGAATAATTTTTTTCATAATTTATTTTGTTTTATAGTTTGTAAAAAATTACCATTTTAAATCTATTGTGTTGAATTCGAGTATTTGATTTCCATCATGATAAATAGGTAATGAAATGAGTACCTTTTTAGATTTTTTCAATTTTGATAAAAATTTTGCTTCATTATTAATAAAAATGAAATTACTACTTCCGTCTTGGGGTTCACTATAGCTAAATTTTATTGCCTTTTCATCGTCAAAACGAACTGTAATGTAATTGTTGTCGTAGCCCCCACTTATTTGTCCTTTTTCAATACCTAAATATATATTTAGACCACCATTCTTATTTCTTAATGTAAGTTCCCCATAATTAGCTCCTTCATACGGAAATTCTAAATCCAAACTTTCGTTAGATTTTATCTGTGCGTATTTGATTGATTTTGATGTCATTTTATCAATCGATTGTCGATATTCCCAATTGTTACTTATTATTGGTGAAATTGAATCACTAGCTACAGCAACTGTATCTACTGAAACTTCTGTAACTGATTCTGTATTTCTTTGACAAGAAAGTAGTATTAGAATACTAAATAATGTGATAATTTGTAAAATAGGTTTCTTCATTTTTTTTAATAAATTGATTTATAAGCCAAACTTAAACCTATTTAAAACCAGTATTTTACGGAAAACCATAATCCAAAAAAAAAGCTCCCGAAGGAGCTTAAAAGTTAATAATGAGAATTATAGATTTTAAATAATCCCCATATCCTTAGTTATGGAAACCAAGTGAACTGTATTTGCAGCCTTAAAAAAATCCTTTAGTTTTGAGATTCTTTTTTCGATGGTGCTTTTGCTGTTTGGTTTTATGCCTAATTCCTGAAAAGTATTGGTAATATCATCCTGCATAATTCCCAGAGATAAATGTTTCAGAATCTTGATATCCAAATCATCAATTTCGTAATTGCTTTTTTCCTGCAAAGCAAAAGCAACTTCCTGAGAAATAAAGGTTTCGTTTGAAGTATACAGTAAATTGATCGCCTTTTTTAGATCTTCAATACTGTTTAGGCCTTTTAGAACAAAAGCATCAACTCCCGCATTATCAAAAAGCGATTTGATACGATAACTTTTATCTTCTACCGAATAGACTATAATTTTAATATTAGGCTGTAATTCGCGCACTTTTTGTACCAATTCATCGCCATTAGCAATTTTTAGTTCGCGATGGTCTGTTTTGAATGAAAGGTCACTGATTAATAAATCAAAAGGTTCGTTATCCTGGATTGCTTTTCGCACTTTCAGTAAAGCTTCATCACAGTATTTTGAATGCTGAAAATTTTCAATATTTAAATCTTTTAAGACTTGTTGAATTCCTAAATTCATTGCATCAAGATCTTCGGCAATTATTACTTTTTTAAACATAGGGCTTTTATTTTGGCAGTTTTATATTAACTCTAAAACCTTTATCAGGTTCAGTGTCAAAAGTAATAGTTCCTTTTATGGCCAGAATACGGTTTTCCATATTTTGTAGACCATTTTTTACAATTTTATTTTTTTCGGCACCTTTTCCGCGATCAACATAATTTATAAATACATATTTTTGATCGCTGTCAAAAGTTAAAGCAACCAACGGCGCGTGGCTATGTTTTTTCATGTTTACCATCAATTCCTGAAGAACCCTGTAAATGGTTACCTTTTTTATTTCGTCAATTTCGTTCCAAATTACTTTTTCGATGTTGTTAATAATCACGTTTGTAGATTTGCTGTTATAGGTAGAAAGCATTTCTTTCAAATTATCAGAATAATTTACTCCGGTTTCAATATCATTGTTTTCTCTCGAAATTCCGCGAACGCGCGTATAAATATGATCCAGTTTTTGAATCAAAGTTTCTTTTGTGTTTTCTACAGACAAGGATTGTGTTTGTGTAAAAGTTATGGCGTTAAAAACATCATTTGCCAATTCATCATGAATATTTTTTGCAATTCTGGTTTCGGTATCATAAGCGGTTTTTATTCGTATAATTCTGTTTTTATTTTTGTAATAACGTACCAGAACGATAATTACAATTCCCAGAAAAATAAAGCCAATAAAACCCACTATTTTTTGATATTTTGCTTCCTGAAGCGCCAGTAAATTCTCTGCCTTTTCTAATTTCAGTTTTTGGTTTTCGTCTTTTTCCTTTTTAGAATCGTATTTAATTTTGGCAAATTTGTTTTTAAAATTGTTGCGAATTTTGGTAATACTGTCATTTAAGGAGATGTATTTTTGAGCATATTGAGTGCCCGAACCATTTGAAATTAAAAGTGACAACGCTTTTAAACGTTCATCGATACTATGAAATTTTGTTGCGATTTGATAAGCATTCTGAGCGTTTTGATTTGATTTTTTAACATCGGTTTTTGCGTAAAATTCGGCTAAATGAAGATAGCTTTCAATACTTCCATAAAAATCGTCAGACTGATTTCGCAATTTTAGACCTTCATTCATAAATTGCAGTCCTTTATCCGTATTTCCATTTTTAAAATAGGCGAAACCCAGATTATCCAAAACTCGCGATTTACTTCTAATAATCGACGGATCTTTATCATTTAAAACCTTTTTATTTAAAATAGATTCTAAAATAGAAATTGCTTTATCAATCTTGTTTTGTTTGATGTAAACAACAGCAATATTATTTAAAGGAGATTGTTTTGATACAGAGTCGGTTGCATCTTTAAGAGCCTGCTTGTAATAAAATACTGCGTCATCATAAATAGAAAGCTCTTTATCTGCAATTCCGAAAAAATTATTGATTGCGGCATTATAATTATTATCACTTTTTGTGTAAGGTAAGGCCTCTGTTAATGTTTCTTTACTTCCATAATAATCTCCGTTTATTTGCTGTATTTGCGCCATTTGAATAAGATTAAAAGTAATATTAGCACTATCTTTTAAAGATTCGAATAGTATTTTTGATTTATTAAAATAATAAAAAGAGCTATTAAAATTTTTGTTTTCATAGAGATTTATGGCTTTTTCTCGAAGAAAAATGGCTTCACTTTTGTGAGTATTTGGTTGAACAGATATGGTTGTTTGTTCTTTGCAGGCAACAAAAAGAAGAAAAATAAATAAACAAAAAATCGGGGACCGTAGCATAAGAGTTACTTTCCCCGAAATTAAGCAATAATTAAATATTGTAAAGAATATTCTGTTATTTTTTTGGTGGTTTAACAGTAATTGGATCATCCCCAGGTCCATCAGGCGGTGCATCTGCTTGTACAGCAACAGGATCCTTTTTTATCTCCGTTTTTGTTTCTGCAGTTTCGAATTCATCAGCTGTGCAGGAAAATAAAGTTGTGCTCAAAAGAGCGAATGCGCTTAATATAATTGATTTTTTCATGATATTAAATTTTTAAGAATTAAGCATAGGTATGGCTGTCCGGAATCGTTCCGAATCTTGTTTAGGCACAATACCTATGCGTGTTTTTGGTGGGAAGTGAAGTGAGTAGAACTATAAAATTTTATTTATACTTCCCGGGATAAACTCCGCTTTACGGTTTTCCTCACTTTTAATAGAACTAGTTTTGTATTTTTGTTTTATTCGATATCGAACAAGAACTAATTCTGAAGCAAAGGAACAACGCTTATGAGCCTGTGTCGATACGGAATTCCTGAAAGTCTTACCTTTACTGAAAATCCCGGAAAATCCTTGAAAAATCCTAAAAATCCTTATGGCCTATGCAAAAAAATACTCAAATAGAAATTGAAAATGCCTATAAAGAAGCTGTTAGAAATAAATATATAAGTGAAAAAATTGAGGGACAACATTCAGATTATTTAATTAATCCTTCACAAGCTAGTTTAAGAGATTTATGTTGGGAGATTTTTAGTTCAAGTCCCACGATCGATGATATAAGTGTATACCGTAATTTTTTTAAAGCTGAATTTAATTCTAAAGAAGAGGACGTATCTATTACATATACTAATAAATTTAAAAAAGTGGGCGCTTTTTTTAGAGGAGATAAAGTACCTGCTAAAATGAATACAGTAAATTTTGCTGCAATTTTGGTAGATTTTGAAGATCGTCCATTTAGTAAATTTAAAAAAGCAGTAGAAAGAAAAGACTCTTCTGAGATTAAACAAATGGATGATGAAGGTGTACAAGAATTAGAGGAAAAGAATTCGCCAAGTAAAAACGATGAGAAAGATTCAACTAAGAAAGAAACACCTCCAAAAGAAACACCTACAAGTAAATTGAATCTTTTTAGACTTTTTAAAAGATCAAAAAGAACATTAATAGGAACTGCTGTGATTTTTGGATTGATAGCATCAACAATCTGTTTATTAGCCTTCAAAAAAGGTTGCATGCAATGGTCTGATAATCATTATGAATTGGTATACTGTGATAAACCAATGGAAGGAAATTTAAATGAGGTAATTTTAAGAGACGATAATCTTTTAAATTTCAAAAAGTTAATAGTTTGTGATACTACAACTTGTTTTAAACCAGATGGAGAAGCAATTGTATGGTATGCAAAAACAGGAGACAAAGCAGATTTTTTTAATTCAAATGGAAACGGAAGACATCCTGAAACAAAAAGATCATTAAGACCTATTACAGAATATATCAAAGGAAAATATAAAGGCGATTGCGCATCAAAATAACATTGTGTCCTAAACCGGACAGGTTTTTAAAACCTGTCCGGTTTATCGAAAAGAATAAAAAAAGCGGATATACCAATTAAGTATATCCGCTTTTATATTAAAAAATTCGAGAAAATTAGTGAAATTCGTTGCAAACAAAACATTACAAAGAAATTCGTGGCAAACTAAAACTAAGCCACAATTTCCCCGCCATTAATATGTATAAATTGTCCTGTAATATAGCTGCTATCTTCACAAGCCAGAAAAACATACGCAGGCGCAACTTCTGAGGGTTGGCCGGCTCGTTCCATCGGATTATCTTTTCCGAAATCGGATACTTTATCGAAACTGGCAACGATTAAAGGCGTCCAGATTGGGCCAGGTGCAACGCCATTGACACGTATTTTTTTCTTGGCCAACATCGTTGCTAACGATCTTGTAAAACTTACAATCGCACCTTTTGTACTTGCATAATCAACCAAATGTTCGCTGCCACGATAGGCAGTAACCGAACTCGTGTTAATAATCGTATCACCTTCCTGCAAAAGAGGCAGTACAGCGTTTGTGATATAAAAATACGGGTAAATATTAGTTTCAAATGTTTCGTGAAGCTGTTTTGAAGTTATTTTTTTAAATTCGTCCTGAGGGAATTGTACAGCAGCATTGTTCACCAGAATATTAATTTTTTTAAATCTTGTCTGGCATTTTTTTACAGCTTCTTTGCAAAATTTCTCGTCTTTTAAATCTCCACTGATAATCAAACACTGCTGACCTTCTTTTTCGATCAACTCTTTGGTTTCAAGAGCATCTTTATCTTCATTAAGATAAACTATGGCAACATCTGCACCTTCTCTGGCAAAATGTACCGCAACACTTCGACCAATACCGCTGTCACCTCCGGTTATAAAAGCAACTTTTCCAAGCAGTTTTCCGCTTCCGGTATAATTCTCCCTGATAATTTCAGGTTGTGGATGCATTTTATGTTCATCTCCCGGCAAATTCTGCTTTTGTTCGGGAAATTTCTTTGGTTTTTCTTTTTCCATGATTAATTATTTTTTGGGTCTTTATCAACTTCCTAAAATAGTCTCATTTTCAATAATAAGGTGACCTGAAAAAATCAAAAGTTAGCGCAAAAGATCACGAAATCAGATTCATAAATTGATATTCTGTAAAATTTAACTGATAAAATATAAGAGAAAAAACAAGCCTCTGATTTACATTTGAGTCAACGTAAAAAATGCCTGATTAACTTTAAAAAATCAGCATTAAAAAATTCGACTGAATTAAAAATTACCATAATTTAATTAAAGAAAAAAATGATACATCAAATTGATACAACAGATAATGTTGTTGCTTTTAGAGCATTAGCAGAAGTAACTAAAGAAGATTTTCAAAGAGTGGTTGTTCCGGCTGTAGAAAAACTGGTAAAGCAATTAAACGAAATCAATTTTTTATTGGTTTTAGATACGGATCTGGAAAATTTTACCGCAGGTGCCTGGCTTCAGGATGCTATGATCGGACTTAAACATTTAGGGAAATGGAACAGAGCCGCTATTGTTTCAGATTCTGAAGAAATTATTTCTTTCACAAACGGATTCAGTTATATCGTTCCGGGAGAGTTTAAAGGCTTTAAAAAATTAGAATTCAATAAAGCTTTAAATTGGGTTGAGGGGAACATTTAGACATAAATTCCAAAAAATAAATTCCAAATTCCAAGCTAGACTTTTAGATTTTTTGGAATTAGGAATTTGAATTTAGATTTTTTGGAATTTAAATTTATAAAAAACTTATTATGAGGTCAATATGGACAGGTTCGATCAGTTTTGGGTTAATCAATATTCCCATAAAGATGTTTTCTGCCGTGCAGGAAAGCACTCTTGATATGGATATGCTGGATGAAAAAGACCATTCTAACATAAAATTCAAACGTGTAAACGAAAAAACAGGTAAGGAAGTCACTTTTGCCAATATTGTAAAAGGCTACAAAATTGATGATAAATATGTTATTCTTGAAGATGAAGATTTTGAAGCTGCAGACGCCGTTAAAACCAAAACAATAGATATTCAGAGTTTTGCTTTCGAAAAAGAAATTGAAAGTATTTATTACGAACAGCCTTATTTTCTGGAACCTGATAAAGGTGCTGCAAATGCATATGGTTTACTTCGTGATGCGTTGGAAGCCAGCGGAAAAGTAGGGGTAACGAGCTTTGTTTTACGAAATAAAGAAAGCCTGGCTATTTTAAAGCCTTATAAAAATTTGATTCTCTTAAACCGAATTCGTTTTGAACAGGAAATTAGAAGTACAGAAGAACTTAAAGTTCCTGCCCTTTCTAAAAAGAAAACAAAAGAAATGGATATGGCCGAAAAACTAATCGATCAGCTTACTGAAAAGTTTGATATTAGTGCCTACAAAGACGAATACACAGCCAAACTTTTAAAAATAATTAAAAGCAAAGCAAAAGGTAAAAAAACAAAAGCTCCGGAACTTAAAGTTGTACACAAACAAAGCGATGATTTATTAGACATGCTGAAAGCAAGTTTAGAAAACAAGAAATCGTCTTAAAAAGTTATGAGTTATGAATTATGAGTTTGAATGTCATTATATAAAAAGAGACAAAAGTCTATATAAACTTTTGTCTCTTTTTTATTTTAATTAAAAATCAAACGCATCAAGCTATAATTCAAAACTCAAAACTCAAAACTCAAAACTCATAATTCATAACTAACTTTTAACTCCCAGTCCATAATTCTTGATAATTTTCTGGATGTTTGCTCCTTTGCCTAAAACAGGCGCCCACAAATCACCTTTTTTCTCAAATCTTGGCAAGACATTTTTAATGGTAAATTGAGACGGATGCAATTTTGGAGTTACTTCGCTCCATTCTAAAGGCGTTGAAACCTGCGCTCCGGGCACGGGGCGAACAGAGTAGGGTGCGGCCAAAGTTTGTCCGCGGCGATTTTGCAGATAATCCACATAAATTTTATTGTTTCTTTTCTTGATGCTTCGTTCCAGAGAAGTAATTTCGGGAATTCGTTTTTGAATTTCTGTTGCCACTAATTGTGCGAAAATTTTAATCGAATCATAATCGTATTTCGCGCCAAGCGGAATATATACATGCAAGCCCGAAGCCCCCGAAGTTTTGCAGTAACATTCGGTTTCAAATTCATCCATAACTTCTTTTACGGTTAAGGCAGTTTGTACAACTTCTTCAAATTTATCTTTTGAAGGATCAATATCGATTACAAGCCAATCCGGATTTTCAATATGTTTGATGGTTGAATTCCATGGATTTATGTCAATGCAGCCCAAATTTGCCATATAAAGCAAAGTCGCTTTGTCATTGCAAATCAAATAATCCAGATGTTCATCGTTGGATTCTGAATATACTTTTTTGGTTTTTAGCCACGATGGAATTTTATCCACATCAACATCTTTCTGATAAAAACTTGGCGCATCAATTCCGTTAGGAAATCGATTCATAGACTGCGGACGATCTTTTAAATACGGCAAAATAAAATCAGCAACTTCATTGTAATATTGCACAATTTCGCCTTTAGTAATTCCGCTTTCAGGAAAATATATTTTGTTTTGATTGGTAAGATGGAGCGTTTTTGTACCCACCTTCAAATCATAATCTTTTTCTTTACTCGTTTCTGGTTTTTTTTTAGCCGTTTCTGTTTTTTCTTTAGTCTTCATAACTTCCGTATTTAAAGTTTTGGTTTTTGAAGTCAAAAAAACTTCACTTGCTTTTTTATCCACTCTCAAGCCCAGATAAACGGGATGTCTTAGTCGCATATCATCCGTCCATTCTGTAAATTTAACCTGGCAGACAAATTTTGGTTTTAACCATTGTATCTTATCCCGAAGTTTTATTTTTTGTACAACCGGAGATTCCTTTATAAAATGAGGTTTAAATTTCGTGTATAAATCCTTCAGGACTTCCTCTGTAAATCCAGTTCCGCATTTACCAATATATTCCAGTCTTTTGCCGTAATATTGTCCTAAAAGCAAGGCACCAAAGTAACTGCGGGAATTTTTTGGCTCAGTAATTCCTATAATAACAGCTTCTTCCTGCTGTGCAATTTTTATTTTAAGCCAGTTATTGCTTCTTTTCCCAATCAAATAAGCGCCATTAGCTTTCTTGGCCATTATACCTTCACTATTGTTATTTGTGGCAATTTCTAAGCTTTTAAGTCCGTTTTCGATAGTATGTTCAGAGTAAAAAACATTCGAAAAAGAATATTTTTCCAATAACATTTTTAAAAGCTCTTTTCGCTCAAGTAAAGTTAAATCGACAGTAGAAAAACCATTCAGATTTAAAATATCAAAAACAAAATATTTTAAATTTCCTTCTCCGGTTTTAAGATAATTTTGAAGGTGCTGAAAACTAGCTTTTCCTGCCTCATTTTCAACAACGACTTCGCCATCCAGAATGACTTCATGTTTTATTTTTTCAAGTTCTTTTAAAACAGGTTTGAAGTTTTTATCAAACGAAAGTTCGTTTCGGCTAAACAAATGCACTTCATCTGGTGTAATAGTAGCGAGAGTGCGGTAACCGTCATATTTATTTTCAAAAACCCAGTCAGGATCATCAAAAGGTTTATCGACAATATTGGCCAGCATGGGCGACAAAAAGCCTATAGTTTCTTTTTTGTCTGTTTTGGTTTTTGCTGTTTTGGTTTTCCTGGGAGTAGTTTCTTCAGAGGTATCTTCATCTTCAATCTCATTTTTTTTTGAAGCACTTTCCATTTTTTTCTCTAACGATTCTAAAGTCTGATTGGAGATAACTGATTTGTTTTTCTTCAAAATGTCATCATCCGTGGCATATTTGTCCTTTTTTTTAATCAAAAGCCAGGCGTTTTCTTGTTTGCCGTGAAGTTTTACCAAAGAAAATTCGCCTTTGAGTTTTTTTCCTTTTAAAACAAAACTCAAATGGCCTTTGTGCAATGCGGCTTTTAATGCTTTTCTGGCAGAAACAGCATCTTCATCTGCAGTAGTATAAGTTCCGTTATCCCAAACAATAACATTTCCGGCACCATAATTTCCTTCTGGAATTGAGCCTTCAAAATCCTTATAATCATATGGATGATCCTCGACCATCATGGCAAGTCGCTTTATTTCGGGATCCATAGACGGACCTTTGGGAACGGCCCAACTTTTAAGAACACCATCCAGTTCCAGCCTAAAATCATAATGCAAATGCGAAGCTGCATGTTTTTGAACCACAAAAATGAGGTCTTTTTCAGATTTGCCAATTTTGCCTTCAGGCTCCTCGGTTTGCTTGAAATTACGTTTTTGGTTGTATTTGGAAAGTGACATATATAAAGTATTTATGGGTTCATAGTCTGTTTTTTTTAAGTCTGTAAAAAAAAATGTACTTCCCAGCTGTCATTCTGCTATTTAATTTTAAAAAACCAAAAACAAAAGTGAAACCCGGAAGTACAAAATTTATATTATGCATGTTCATTTACATTATCAGCATCAGTATATCCCGAATTAGCTTTTTCGTCAGACGATTTTTTGATCTTTTTATAAATCGCAGTTGCCAGAATAGGTAAAGCAAGACCGGCGATCATTGCCCCGGTTTTTTGGTGGCCTGCTTTTTTTAAAACAGCACCGGCAATTAATGTTCCTACACCTGCACATACCAATTGTTTAGTAGAAAAACTTAGCGCTTTGTTTTCTAATTCTTCAGGAATAATTCCGTGTAGTAATGGATTAATGAAATTTAAATTTTCCATGATTTTTTGTTTTTTTAATTTAACATTTGTAAAAGGTCTGACTGGTTATTTCATCAGATTTTATTTTTCTAAATCTTTCTATCTTTTAGTATCGTCTGAATTTTGTATATGTTTCAAATCGTTCTTTTCTTTTAAAATTCGATTTGGAGTATCATGTATAAATTCTTTTTCTATTTGGCTGTTTTTATCAGAATCCATTTTTGATTTTAAGAGATTCTCTACAGTATCTTTTTCAGGACAATTGTCATTATCCGGATCGTAATTCTTTTCGACCATGACGTTTTCGATTTAAATTTCTAGTATTTCCAAATTTAAGCACGGAAGCTTCTTTTTTCTTTATAGAATTTAATTTTCTAATTATATAATTATCAGGGTAACAGTTGTAGTTGCTGAGAATTTGTGTATAAATCTAAATAAATTTAAGTACTACAATGTAGGAATATTTTGTATAAACTACGCGATGAAAATTATATAATTTTTCAAAATTATTTTGTAATGTTAAATTTCATAAAATTTAAAATCTTTGTTTAAAGATTTCTGCCATCAAAATAAGGCAGTAATTATGATGTTTTTTCGATCTTATTTTATAACTAAAAAAGAACTATTATGAACCAAAAGGGACCTATTGTACTTATAGAAAATAATCAGGGAGATCGTAAATTATTTACACAAATTTTCTCTGAATTAGAAATTTCTAATAAAATTTTATGCTTTAATTCGGGGAATGATGCTTATAATTATCTGACAACACATGATGTTTCAGCATTTTTAATTTTTGCAGATATTGTACTGCTTCATATGGATGATAAACAAACAGCTCATATTCCGTACAAAAATCTGAGTATAGAATTAAATTGTCCCTGTTTGTTTTTTACAACTGTATTCAATCAGTGTTTTGTGCTTGATGTACATTCAGTACCAACACAAAGTTACGTTGTAAATCCTTATACGTACGAAAAATTCAAAGAAGTTATTCGTACTATAGTCGAATATTGGAGTAAAACGGAATCTATAATCCAATATGGCAAAAGTAAAGGCCAGAAAGATGTAGCAAATTAGAAACAAAAAAGCGGTAAATTATGTTTACCGCTTTTTTATGTTCTTAAATAGTGTTTGAATTAATTGAAAGGAAGATAAATAATGATATTTGTTCCTTCGTTTATTTTGCTTGAAACTTTTATAAAGCCGTGATGATTGTTGACAATTTTTTGTACCAAAGTCAGTCCAAGACCGCTGCCGCTGTATTGATCACTATTATGCAATCTGTAAAAAGGTTCAAAAATTTTAGTTTCATAATTTTCAGCAATACCAATTCCGTTATCCATAACACAAATCTTGACATAATGTGTCTGCAGATTTCCTCCAACTTCGGTTATTTCTTCATTTGTAGGCTGTTGCGAACTTATTTTTATTTCAGGAACAACATTTTCTTTTGCGTACTTAATCGAATTCGAAATTAAATTGGTAAACAACTGCTGTATTTGATACGGAATAACGGTTAATTGCGGAATAGGATCTGTAATCACAATCGCATTTTTCTCTGCAATTACATCTTTCAGATCATTAATTGTTTTCTTTAAAAGTAAATTCAGATCTGTTTTTTTAAATTCTTTTTCGATAAAATTAATTCTCGAATAATTGATCAAATCGGTAATTAACTGACTCATATTGTTTACCGAAAACAAAACACGTTCTAAATTATGTCTGCCACTTTCAGATAAGTTCTTTTCGGTATCAAAAACTCTTTTGCAAAACATATTAATTTTTCGCAATGGTTCCTGCAAATCATGACTTGCTGCAGAGGTAAACAATTCTAACTGTTTGTTATATCTTTCTAATTCTGCATTTTTAGTTTTGAGTAATTCATTTGTCACACTTAAATCTGTAATATCTTCAAGTGCCAAAAGAATCATTCCTTCTGGTTTTGAATTTGCAATTTTACGGGCATTCACGATCATTACTTTTTTGCCAATTCCCGAACAAAAGGTATCAACCTTATAATCTTCAATAGTGTTTTTTTCTCCCAGCATTGTAAAGATAAGTTCTTTAAATTCAGGAATATCCCATTGACAGTCTCCAATTTCAAAAAAGGAATGATCCTCGGTTTCAGCTTCTGTTGTTTGAAAATATTTGTAAAATGCAGGATTGGCACTTTTTATAATAAAATCCTTATCGATGATAAGCAAAGGCTCGCGAATTGTTTTTACAATCGATTCAGAATAATTTCGTGTCGAAATAAGCTGTTCCTGACGATCCAGAAGTTCATCATTTACACACATTAATTCCTCATTATTCGACTGAAGTTCTTCTGTAGAAGTCTCCAGTTCTTCATTCATTGCCTGAAGTTCTTCGCTGCTGCTTAACAATTCTTCATTTGTAGTCTGCAGTTCTTCAAAAGCAGTCTGTTGTTCTTCGGTAACGCGTTTAATGTCTTCGCGCATCTGGTTAAGCTCTTTTTCCAGATCCTTAATTCGTTGTTTATCGGATGTACTTGCGCTTAATTTGGCATCGTTATCAATTTCCGGAATAGGTTTTTTATGAAAAATCACCATAAGATGTAAATCATCATAAGGAAGCGTAAGTATTTCAAAAGATGCCAGATAGTTCTGGTCTTTAACTTTGATATTTTCTTTTATGAGGTTTTCCTTTTCTTTTTTTACTTTCAAAAGTGCATTACGAAGTTCAAAACTAATGCCTTCACGTGCCATTTTTAGAATGTTAAAATTCGGTTTACCCGGAGAAGGCAATAAAAACGGACTTGTGTCTCCATGAAAATGAACAATTTCTGAATGCTCGTTTATAATAATACTTGCCGGGGTATATTTTGAAAATAAAATATCAGAAGTTATTTTTTTAAAATCGGTTTCCGGGACATTTTTTACGTCGTAGTTCGTCGTTTTTTCGCGTGAAGTAATATGTGTAGGTTTAAATGCTTCAGGTACATAACGTCCCGGAGCAAATTTGCGGGTGTATATTTTTTCATGTTTGCCCACATTTTCAAATAAGTTTGCGGCATTGTTTGTGCTTTCTGATTTTCCAAGAAATAAAAAGCCTTTTTCTTTTAAGGAATAATGAAAAGAGCTCAGCACTTTATTTTGTAAAAACGGATCAAAATATATTAAAACATTTCGGCATGAAACCAAATCAATTCTGGCAAAGGGCGGGTCTTTTATAAAATTGTGAACTGCAAAAATACACATATCACGAATTGCCTTATTGATATGATAATGTCCATCTCTTTTTGTAAAATAATTGTGCAGTCTTATTTCAGAAATTTGCTGTACATCCTGAGGCGTATATAACGCTGCCCGGGCCTTTGCAATGCATTTTTCGGAAATATCCGAAGCAAAAATCTGAACTCTGACGTCTTTAAGATTTTTTTGGGTTAAATATTCATGAAGGCAGATTGCCAATGAATACGCTTCTTCACCAGATGCACAGCCTGCTACCCAAATTCTTAAATTATTATTTACGATATTATTGATTAGCTGTGGAAAAACCAGAGTAGGCAAGGTCTCAAAGTATTTTTCGTCTCTGAAGAAATACGTAACCGGAATCAAAAAATCGTTAAAAAGCGCATCCTGTTCGTTTTTATCATTGCGAAGAATATTGTAATAATCCTGCATGGTTTCTCTTCTTAAAATAACCATTCTGCGGGCAATACGTCTTCTTATTGTAGGCTGTTTGTAATGACGAAAATCATTTCCGGTTCTTAAAAAAACCAGATTTATAATTTGATTCAGAATGTCTTCTTCCTCTTTTGGAATATGTTCTTCTTCGCTGTAAGCATGATTGGTAATATAACTTTTGCGAATTTCGATTAATTGGGAGGCAATTTGTTCAGGAGGCAATATATAATCGATCACATCGGCATCGATGGCACTTTGCGGCATTCCTTTAAAAGCAGCAGTTTCAGGCTCCTGCGCAATTGTTGCGCCGCCAAATTCTTTTATTTTTTTTAACCCAATCGTACCGTCAAAAGCGGTTCCGGAAAGTATTACCCCAATGGCAAAACTTTTATGTACCTGCGCAAGCGATTCAAAAAAGATATCAATGCTTTTATTTGTTTTATCACTGCGTGTTCTTTTGTAGAGTTTTAAAACTCCGTCTTCGGCAATTAAATTATTGTTCTCCGGAATAATATAAATATGATTGGGAGCCAGGTTAATGTCATTAACAATCTCATGAACCGGTATTTTAGAGTGCTGGGCTAATATTTCGGTTAAATTACTAGGATAATCCGATGATAAATGCTGTACGATAACATAAGCCATTCCGGAATTTTCGGGTATGGTTTTAAGTACTTTTTTAAAGGCATCCAAGCCTCCGGCTGAGGCTCCTATACCAACTACGGGAAAATCCTGGGTTGTTTTTTTTGGGCGTGTATTTTCAGGAATATTCATAAAAAAATAATTATTAACATAATCAAAGGTATGAATCCTTTTACAATTAAAAAAGAAGAGTATGAAGTGGAAATCTTATAAAAATGAAAACTTTAAAATATAAGCAGGAGTTGCAATTCTTTATAAAATTTGTACATGTAAGTTTAATTAAAAAACTGTAGTTAGTTTATAATCAAATTATTAATTGTAAAAAATCAATATTATGAAAAATTTATTTTTAACATGTGCAATGATTATGTTTCTAGGAAGTGCAGCCATGGCACAAGACACCCAGAAAAAAAAGCAATCTAAAAGTACGACAGATACTACTACCGTACAAAAGACGAATAAAAAGAGTACAACGACTTATAAAAACGATCCTGCCCATAAACAGCATACAGATAAGTCTAAAACAACAAATCCTTCTACTCCCAATTCTACAATACCCAGAGATACTACAAAACCCGGATACGGAACCGGTTCAGGAAGTGATGGCGGCGTAGGAACAGGAACTGATACAAAAAAGAAACCATAATGAAAAACTGAAGATGAAAAAGCCTGTAAATATTTACAGGCTTTTTGTTTAATCAATATCCATGTTTAAAGAATCCTGATGTTTTATTACTGCCGCTTCTTTTTTGTTTTTGTTTTGGTTTTGGTCCCTTCTTAGATCTTCGTCGTCACAATAACCGCTGCAATAGATGTTTAGAAACGAAATAGCAATAATAAAAAAGATAAGTTTTAAGTTTAAATGTTTCATTTTGTTTGATTTTTATGGGTTTATTCTTAACGATTAAAACAAAAATATAAGTGGCAATAACTGTGGGTTTACATAATTTTTTCAGATCGTTACATAATTTCCATGTTCGGGTGTTTAAAACAGGATTTTATGTTCTTCTTCAGACGTTTCAATTTGTTTGATTTCGACTTTTTCTTTCTTAATTGCCTGTCTCAATAAACCAAAAAGACTCATATAAACATTGGCAACAAAAACCAATGCAAAACCGGCAATAATATAACCGCGCCAATCATCTATTAAAAGTTTGTAATCACATAAGGCAATAAAAAATATGGTGACATAATGACTAAAACAATATTCACAGGTAAAAAGATAAAAGGCTTTTCTAATTAAGATTGTCCGGCCATTTTGAGAACGTTTTACGCACCATTCTCGCGGTTCCTTAAAAATTTCTTCATGAGTTACAGTCCACGCAATGCATGATATGGGAATGGCAAGAATAAAAAGCCAGACAATTTGAGTTGTAATATCCATGTTTGTATGTTTTAGATTAACTTCTATGAAATCAATCTTTTAAAGTTACAATTCGTCCTGTTTTTTGTCTTTATATAGTTTTCTGTTAATTTTACAGAATTCCGCATACCAAAAAGCCGTTACATATTTAAATATAACGGCTTTCGGTTTACAATTTTTTTGGCATTATGTCATTCGCGCGGATGGATTTCGTGAAAATGTTCATCATTTTCTTCCAGTTTCTCATTCTCGTTGTTGTCAAGATCTCCATCTTTTTCAATTTCCTGATCCAGATTTTCTTCGTTGCGTTCCGGATTATCGTTTGTAGACAAGTCGTCTTCATCAATCACACGTTCCTCATTCGGAATATTTTCGTTTCGGTTAAAATCATTTGTTTCATGATTTACATCATGCAGCTCTTCATCTTTATATTGAAGGTCATCTTCTTTATATTGAAGATCATCTTCCTGATATTTATGTTTATCGTTATCAAATAAATCTTTTACCGAAGCATCATTGTGTGTCTCTGTAATAGTATCGTCGTGGTGAAAATTACGTTCAACCTGTCCGTAATTTTTATTGTTTTCATTTTTCATAGCAAGTAAAATTTGAAATTGTTTTAATTGATAAAGATTTCTCATAATCAGTGAAGAATGTTTCAGGTCTGTAAAAATGTTATTTACAAAGCTACTATCCAAATCACTTTTACTTCTTACAGAAAAATCAATTGTATTTTCATAATTAACAGTTGATCTTAATTTTATTCAATTCATACTTATAGAAAATAATGAAATTATTGTTTGATTATCAAATGTTTAAATATTGTAAGCTTTGTAAACAATCATGTAATGGCTTGGTTTTGTTTGTAAATTACTTTTGTTGAACGATCAAGTGTCATTTGGCCAAATGAATTCAGATCAAAATCACGATACTACTTAAAAATATAAAACCCATTTAAAATGAAAAATTCCACGCCAAACCAAGATCATCCAAATGATAAGGAAAGAGATCTCGATATAAATAAATCAAATGCCGAAAATCAGTTTCTTACCACAAACCAAGGGGTTAAAATAAACGACAATAATAATTCTGCCAAAGCCGGTGAAAGAGGTCCATCCTTATTAGAAGATTTTATTCTAAGAGAAAAAATTACCAATTTTGACCATGAACGCATTCCAGAACGTATTGTACATGCCAGAGGTTCTGCAGCACACGGTTATTTTGAACTTTACAAACCATTAGACAAATATACTAAGGCGGGTTTTTTAAACGATACGAGTATTAAAACACCGGTTTTTGTTCGATTTTCTACAGTAGCGGGATCAAGAGGTTCTACAGATTTGGCACGTGATGTTCGCGGATTTGCCGTAAAATTTTATACACAGGAAGGAATTTTTGATTTGGTAGGAAATAATATGCCTGTATTTTTTATTCAGGATGCCATGAAGTTTCCCGATTTAATACATGCCGTAAAACCAGAACCGCATAACGAAATTCCGCAGGCGGCTTCTGCACACGATACGTTTTGGGATTTTATTTCGCTAATGCCAGAATCCATGCACATGATTATGTGGGTAATGAGCGATCGCGCAATACCAAGAAGCCTGCGAATGATGGAAGGTTTTGGCGTACACACTTTTAGATTTGTAAATGATAAAAACGAATCTCATTTTATAAAATTTCATTGGAAACCAAAATTAGGAACCCATAGTGTTTTATGGGATGAAGCACAAAAAATATCCGGTAAAAACTCTGATTTTCATAAACAGGATTTATGGGAAGCCATAGAATCTGGTAATTTCCCAGAATGGGAATTAGGAGTGCAGATTATTCCCGAAAAAGACGAACATATTTTTGATTTTGATTTGCTGGATCCAACAAAATTAGTTCCTGAAGAACTTGTTCCGGTAACGATTATTGGTAAGATGACATTAAATAAAAATCCCGATAATTTCTTTGCAGAGACAGAACAAGTTGCTTTTCATCCCGGACATGTTGTTCCCGGAATTGATTTTACAAATGATCCTTTATTACAGGGACGTTTATTTTCTTATACTGATACGCAATTATCAAGATTGGGAAGCCCTAATTTTCATGAAATTCCCATTAACCGCACGATTGCACCAATGCATAATAATCAGCGTGACGGACATATGCGTCAGGAAATTGCAACGGGCAGAGTGAGTTATCACCCAAATTCATTAGGAGGCGGATGTCCGTTTCAGGCAAAAATAGACGAAGGAGGATTTGCAAGTTTTAATGAACGAATCGATGCCCATAAAGTTCGCGACAGAAGTGCCAGTTTTTCAGACCATTTTAGTCAGGCAACGCTTTTTTACCAAAGCCAGACCGATACAGAACAGGAACATATTATAAAAGCTTTGACTTTTGAATTGGGAAAAGTAGAAACAGTTGCCATTAGAGAAAGAATGCTTGGTTTATTATCAAGAGTAGATCCTATTTTGGTAAGCAAAGTATCGAAATGTTTAGGTTTAAAAGTACCAAAAGAACTCGAAAAACCTATTAATCATGGAGTAGGAGCAGATGCCGATCCTAATAAACACGAGCCGACTTTTGTAAAAAGACCAACAGAAACTTCAGATTCCTTAAGTATTTTAAAAAGTGAAACCGGTAAAGATTCTATTGTAACAAGACAAATCGCTTTTTTATGTGCAGATGGTGTAAATGCGGCATCAGTAAACAATATGAAAGCAGCTTTAAAAAAGGCCGGGGCGGTTGTAAAAATTATAGCGCCGCATTTAGGATCCATAGTTTCTGAAGATGATTCGGAAATTCCGGTTGATCAAAGTTACCTAACGGCAGCATCTGTACTTTTTGATGCCGTGTTTGTACCTGCCGGAAAAGGAATTCTGGATCTAAAAAACAATGGCGATGTCAAAGAATTTCTTACCGATGCCTACAAACATTGCAAATTTATTGCTGCCGAAGGTCAGGGAATAGAAATACTCCCGTTTGTTAATAATAATGATGTTGAAAAAGCCATTAGAGATGTTGGAATTTTGGTAAGCGATCAAATAGGTGATGAATATTTATCGGCTTCTTTTATTGATGCATTAGCCAACCATCGTTTTTGGGAAAGAGAAGCAAATTTGTAATATAAAATAGTAACAGAAACTAAATTATTTTGACATGTAATAACTTTAAAACGACTCAATAATATGCCTAGTGAAAAAGTGATACAGTGCTGTCAGGCACTAATAGAGAAAAAATGGACGATAAGTTTTGTAGAAAGCGCATCGGCAGGAAAACTGTGTAATGAATTTTCTACCGTTATTGATTCAGGACAAATCTTAATTGGAGGTCTGGTTTGTTATCATGTATCGATGAAAGAAGATTTACTTTTGATACCAAAGGGAACTATTGAACAACACACGGCGGAATCTGCCATTGTAACTAAATTAATGGCACAAAATTTCCATCGTTTTGTTACTTCCGATATTTGTGTAGCCTTAACGGGATTAGCAAGTCCCGGAGGAAGCGAAACTCCCTCAAAGCCAGTTGGAACTATTTTTGTACATATTATTTTTCCGGATAAACAAATAGCAAAAAGATTTAAATTCGATGGAAAACCGGAAGAAATTATCGCACAGGCCGTAGATGCAGTCGCAAATTTGGTTTATGAAGAGATTCAGCTTTAGAAGTTGTATAAAATCAAAAAACCGTTAGTTTTTGCTAACGGTTTTTCTATGTTTTTTAAAGTAAAGTTTTATTCAACTCTAAATTTGCCATTTCCTGATAAATCTGCATCTCTAAACAAGTCTTCTTCTTCCTCTTCTTCATAAATATCATTTTCTTCTTCATCATAATAATCCTCAAGCTTTTGGTCTGCTTCTTCCTGATTTTCATCATTTGTAATAGCATCGTCCTGATTGATAATTTTTTCTTCTTCATCAGGGTTTTTAGCAAATCTTGGGTGATGGCTGTCTGTTTGGCTATAAATACTCAAATCATCTTCCAGGTCCCAATATCCTAACTCTTGTATGCTTCGTTCTCTGGCGCTAATCGTAACGTTCTCTGAATTATGAAAATTACGGTCGCGACGACCGTAATCTTCTCTTTTTTCTATTTCCATAATAATGTTTTTTATGGCATTAATTTTTTTTAGAATCCGCTTTTTTGTCTGTTGTAGACTTCGCATTGCTTTTCGAAGTAGTAGATTTCATATCAGATTTTTTGTCCGACATTTTTGCACCTGTAGTGCTGCTGGTTCTGTGATTTGAAGTATTCATAATAATAAGGTTTAAATAATTAATAGACACAAATTTAACCCCTATGTTTTTTAAATATTTACAAAAAAATGCTTCATAATTTCATAATTTACAGGTTGTTATAAAAAAAATGCACTTCAAAAATATGTGAAGTGCATCTTGTTAAGTAATATTATTGTCTTATTTAAAGCCTGCTATTCAATTCATCCAGCTGGTTCTTTAAATTTATACCTTTCACCGTTTTAAATTTGTTTTTTGTATTTGATGTTTCAGTTAAAGTCGGAATTTCTATTTCAATAACAGTTCCTGATTTGGGCTTAGAGTCAATCAGAAAAGAACCTTTTAAATCATGAATTCGGGTTTCTAAATTAATATAACCAAATCCCAGAATATAATTTTTAGTATGAAATTCAGTTCCGTTATCCTTAAATAAAAGGCTTAAACAGTTGTCAACAAGATTGAGCTGAATTTCGATTTGTGAAGCTTTTGCATATTTTATTGTATGGTTTAAAAGCTCGTGAACTATTTTAAAAACTTCCATTTGAATAAGTTCATTAATAGTATTAATGTCTTTTTTCGGAAAAGCAAGAAACGAAATTTTTAATTGGCTCGCTGTACTTAAATTGATGATATATGTTTCTAAAACTTCGCAAAACTTGTCAGGACTAAATTTCTTGGGAACCAAAGAATTAGATAAGTTTCGTACTAGTTTGTAAGTTTCTTCCAGTTGCAGATTAATCTTTGTAATGTTTTTTAAATTACTATTATTCAGATGATTCAGCTGGAGTTTTACAGCAGCCAAATTTTTACCGATCGTATTGTATATTTCCTGCGAAATATGTTCACGTTCTTTTTCCTGACCATTAATCCAGGCTTTAATCAAATTTAATTCCTGTTCTTTTAGCAAACTGTCTATTCTTTGAGAATTAATTTCTTCTTGTTTGCTGTTTAATAAACGTTGTGCACTTAAACTTCTGTAAGTTTGAAATAAAAGCCCCGAAATCAAGATCAAAAGTGACAAATAAGCAACGATGATAAACAATTGTGTATCCTGTATTTCATTACTTGCAAGCAAAAAGTTCTTGACAGAATTGCTTACAACAGCATTAAAAATGAGAGAAGCATGTGAATTGTGAAATGAAGAAGAAATAAGCAGTTTTGTACTTTCCGTTTGCGCCTGCAAACCAATTGATACAAATAAAAACAACAATAAATAAAGCCTTTTAAAACAAAGTACCATACATTTTAGTTTTATAAATCAATAATAAAAACATTACAGTTAAAGTCTTGTAAATTTGGGGTTTATAAGAATAACGCAACTTTTTTTGCGGCTTAAAATTAGTGTAAAACAATTAAAACAGTGTCATTTTTACTAATTATTTTTTAAATCGGATTCTCTGCATTTGTAAACTTAAAATGCAGTATTTATTTCATTTTTAATAAATGCTATCGTCAAATCATTTTTTTCGTAATCAAATGGCTATTTTTTGCATTTTTTTAAATTTTTAAGGTATTTTTAAGTTGTGCTTATTTAATTGAAAAACAAGCAGTTTAAAATAAATGTGAGCATTTTATTATAATAATCAAAAGTATAATACTGTAATAGCCAATATGTATTCGTAAATTAGTAGCCAAATAATATCCACATGACAGTACTTACATTTACCCTGATTATGATTCTGGGTGCTTTTTTAGCCGGTTTTATTGGTTCATTATCAGGACTTGGCGGCGGAATAATTATCATACCACTTTTAACTGTTGTGCTGGGCGTCGATATTCATTACGCCATTGGGGCGGCTTTAGTTTCGGTCATTGCAACTTCTTCAGGATCTGCGGCGGCATATGTAAAGGAAGGAATAACGAATATGCGGCTGGGAATTTTTCTCGAAATCGCCACTACAATTGGCGCAGTTGGCGGGGCATTACTTTCTGCTATTGCACCAACTTCATTTATAGCCGTTTTATTCGGATTGACTTTAATTTTCTCGGCTATTAATTCCTTAAGAAAAAAAGAAGAACATATTGTTTTAGAATCAAGTCCTTTAGCAAAAAAACTTCATTTGCAGGGAACATATCCTACGCACGACGGACAAGTTGTACATTATGGAACCAAAAATGTAATTGGCGGTTTCAGCATGATGGGACTTGCCGGAATGATGTCTGGTTTACTAGGTATAGGTTCAGGAGCTTTTAAAGTTATTGCGATGGACAATATTATGCGAATTCCTTTTAAGGTTTCTACCACAACCAGTAATTTTATGATGGGTGTTACTGCAATGGCGAGTTCTGTAATCTATATTCAAAAAGGGTATATCGAACCCGGAATATGCATGCCTGTTGTAATTGGTGTATTATTTGGCGCTATGGTCGGAGCAAAAATATTGGTGAGAACAAACCCTAAAAAACTGCGTATCTTTTTTGCCTGCCTGATATTTGTATTGGCAGTAAACATGATTTATAACGGACTTAATGGAAAAATCTAAAACTATGACACAGGAAAAATTTGGAGAAAAAGATTTTCAAACCATTATAGGTAATTTATTGCGCTACGGTGTATGGATTTCATTATCAGTAGCTTTTATTGGCGGAATTGTTTATTTGATGCACCACGGCAGCGACATCGAAGATTATTCGGTATTTAAAGAAAACGACAGAAATATTTTTGAAGTATTTGCCAATGTTTACAACGGCGTCATTCACGGAAGTGGAGAGTCGATCATCTTTTTCGGAGTAATATTATTATTTCTTACGCCCGTATTTCGTGTTTTGCTTTCGCTGTTTTCTTTTCTTTTAGAGAAAGATTATCTGTATGTTACTATTACTGCGATTGTCATCGGAATAATTATCCTTAGTATTTCATTCGGATTTTCGCATTAAGGAAAGATTTTAGATTTTTGATTTCACACGTATTTGTCATTCCGAGGAACGAGGAATCTCCGCAAGAAACTCCGCAATGATTGGCCATTCTAATTACAAGATGGATTAAAATCCATCCCTACAATATGATCCGTTCCTCCGGAACTCTTTATAAAATTCCGGAGGAATGATTTATTTTGTAGCCAGGGATTTTAATCCCTTGAACGCAAAGTAACCCCAATATTGTCATCCCGTGAATCCAATCCTAGTAGAGTTACGAGTGTGAGAGTTTAAAACAACAAAGATTTTAGATTTTATTTCACGCAGATTCGGCAGATTTGAGCAGATTTAGATTTCGATAATAATCTGCGTGCATCTGCTAAAATCTTTTTAAAATCTGCGTGAAAAAATATGAAGTGAAACGCTTTTTTTTGAGATAGTTATGAGAAAGATTTTTAATTCTCAATTTTTAATTATTTCCCAATAATTTCCTTGCGATGTAATGTGCCCCAATCTTTCAATGCCATAATTACATTGGTAAGCGATTGGCTGTGTTCCGTTCGCGCGTATTCAACCGTTGGCGGAAACGTGTCATAAACCGTTCTCGTTACCAATTTATTTATTTCCAGATCTTTAAGTTCTTTCGAAAGCATTTTATCCGTAATTCCGTTAATGTCTTTCGAAATCTCCTTAAATCGTTTTGGTCTGTCAGATAAAGTGATTAAAATCGGCAGTTTCCATCTTCCGTTTAAAACTTCTAAAGCATCCCTTACCGGCAATAATGCGGCCATGCATTCTTGTGGTCTATGGGCAAATTCTTTTATTTCGTCGTTTTTTATCATACCAATTGTGTTACTATCCTCAAGGATATCGCTATCCTTGAGGATAGTACTATAAAAGGGATAGTAAATGTATATAAGTTTGTATCATAAAACAAATTAATAGATAATCATGAGCAAAAGAATTTTGAATATAACGACAAGTCTAAAAGGAGATGCTTCGTTTAGCATTAAATTATCAAATGCCATTCTGGAGAAATTGACAGCAGAATATCCGGAAAGTCAGGTGAAAACATCTGATCTTTCTAAAGCGCCTTCACCATATTTAAGCGGATTGGATTTGGCGGCATTTTACACGCCGGCAGATGCACATACAGCAGAACAGCAAGAAACGATTAAATATTCAAACGAAGCGATAAGAGATTTATTAGAAGCCGATGTTATTGTAATTGGTGTACCAATGTACAATTTCGGAATTCCCGCAGTTTTAAAAGGATGGATTGATCAGGTTGCAAGGGCAGGAGCAACATTCAGTTATGCTGATGGTTCACCAAAAGGATTGGTAACGAATAAAAAAGTGTATTTGTCAATTGCTTCAGGAGCTATATTTTCTGATGGTCCGTACAAAGCTTACGATTTCTCAGAACCTTATTTACGTGCCGTACTTGGCTTTCTGGGAATGACAGATATTACCGTTTTCCGTGTAGAAGGAACTGCAATTCCAGATTTTGCAGAAGGTGCTTTACCAAAAGCATTGGCAAGCGTTGAAGAATATGCGTTTTAATATTTTTAAATAATAACAAAAAAATCCAGGTGTCTGCCTGGATTTTTTTTATTTGAAACTAATTTTTATATCTCTTATCAAGATGGGTGCTTTTATCAAATTGGTCATTTGCGATTTTTTCTAAAATTTCTTTAAACGTTATTTTCATTTTACTAACCATTGGTTTGGCATCATGAACTAATGAATATACTATTAATTTTTTGTCAACTGCCAAATAATTCCCGTCTTCTAAATTATAAAAAGCATAAAAAGTTTTCCCGTTAAAATCAATATCGAATAAATCATTAAAGTGTAGTTTATCCTTTATATCATTTTCTAATTTATCATAAAAAAGATCAACTTCATTCGCAGGAAACTTGAAATCAGTAACCTTAAAATTTATATTTTGAATAGTTGATAAATCAAATTCTTGCATTTCGTAATTTGAATTATTAATTTTTAATGCCCAAATTAAATTATCCCAAATTAAGATTTCAATTTCTTCGGGCTGATTGTTTAATTTTGAAAAAATTTCAAGACCAGAAAGTTTAAAGTTTTTTCCTCTTTTTTTGTATTTATAATAATTTTCTCCTCCATAAGACATAGTTATAAACTTGAAATCAGGATGTAGTTTCCAATCTTCGAAACCCCAAAAAGTACTGTTTTGGGTTTGAAGTTTTATTTCTGATAAAATATCTGGTAACGCATTAATTATTGCATTAAAGAGTTTTTCTTGTTCCTTACGTATTATTTTAAATCTATAAGGAGGAAAAACTGAACCTAACGTTTTTTGTAAAATGTTCATCTATTTCTCAATAATCATAGTAATTCCCTGTCCTCCCGCTGCACAAATAGAAATAAAACCTTTTCCGGAACCTTTTTCGTTTAGCAATTTTGCCATAACGCCAATAATTCTTCCACCTGTAGCTGCAAACGGATGCGCGGCTGCCAGACTGCTTCCTTTTACATTTAGTTTGCTTCTGTCGATAGCACCAAGATTTTTCTTTAATCCCAATGCTGTGGTAAGTTCCGGGCTTTCCCAAATTTTTAAAGTTGCTAAAACCTGAGCTGCAAATGCTTCGTGAATTTCATAAAAATCAAAATCCTGCAATGTTAAGTTTGCTTTTTCAAGCATTCTTGTTGCTGCAAATACAGGCGCAAGCAATAGATTTTGTTGATTTTTTACATATTCAATTGCGGCAACTTCGGCATGCGTGATGTAAGCAAGAATTGGTAAATTATGTTCTTTTGCCCATTCTTCGCTAGCCAAAAGAATACTCGAAGCACCGTCAGTAAGCGGAGTAGAGTTTCCTGCCGTAAGAGTTCCGTTAACTTTATCAAAAGCCGGAGAAAGTTTTGCCAGTTTTTCAAGCGTACTGTCTTTTCTAAGATTATTATCTCTTTCAAGTCCGTTAAAAGGCGTAATCATATCATCAAAAAAGCCTTCGTCGTATGCTTTTGCCATATTCAAATGACTTTGAAGCGCCAGTTTATCCTGATCTTCTCTCGGAATCTGGTAATATTTAGCCGTAATTTCCGTGTGTCCGCCCATCGAAAGTCCGGTTTGAGCTTCTTCATTTCTGGGAACTAGCGGAGTTAAATCTTTTGGTCTCAATTTTAAAAATATCTTTATTTTTTCTCCTAATGATTTTGCTTTTCTTGCATTCAGCAATATTTTTCTGAGTTTTTCGCTCACCGCAATGGGCATATCACTAATAGAATCGACACCGCACGCTATTCCCGAATCAATTTGACCCAAAGCAATTTTGTTGGCAATATAAATGGCACTTTCAATACCGGTATCACAGGCTTGTTGTAAATCGCAGGCAGGAGTAGCAGGATCAAGAGCCGTTTTCATAACACACTCTCTAATCAAATTATTATCCATGGTGTGTTTAATTACAGCACCGCCAACAACTTCTCCAAGTAATTCGCCTTTCAGGTTGTATTTTGCCACAAGACCATCAAGCGTTGCCGTCATCATTTGTAAATTACTAACGTCTGAATAAAAAGTATTTGCCCTTGCAAAAGGAATTCGGTTATAACCCACAATGGCTACTTTTCTAATTTTACCCTGATTTTCCATAGTAATGATTTAGTTAAATTTATATTGGATATTTTAATTTTATTTGACCGTAAAAGTATAATCGTAAACAAAAATTACAGACACTTTTAATCCGTTTGAACTTGTAATACTGAACTTTCCGTTTAAATCTTTACTAAGACCCTCCATTAGTTTCATACCTAACGAATCGTATTTTTCAATATCAATTTCCCCTTCAATCCCAATGCCATTATCGGCAATTTCAAGCAAAAAAGAATCATCCTCAAAATGTTTCAGCGAGATGGTAATTTTTCCTTTTTTCTCATCTGTAAAAGCATATTTTATGGCATTTGTAATAGCTTCATTTAAGATTAAACCAATCGGGATTGCCTGCGCAACATGCATTTCAATATATTCAACATCAACTACAAAACTGTGATTTGTATTGTAACTGTCTTTTAAATAGCTGATAAGTTCCTTTATATATTCCGGCATTTTAATGCACGAAAGCCCTTCTGACTGATACAATCGTTGGTGAATCAGTGACATCGAATTGATTCTGTTCTGGCTGTCTTTTATCGCATTTACAGCCGATTCTTCTTTTAAATAAACAGATTGGGTGTTTAATAAACTCATCACAACCTGTAAATTGTTTTTTACACGATGATGTACTTCTTTCAAAAGCCATTCTTTCTCCTTTACAACATTCTGCAGGATTTTATTTTTCTTTTCAATTCTGCTTTTACTAATCTGGAGCTGTTTATTACTTTCTTTTTTGTTTTTATAACTTCTAAAAATCAATGCCGTAATAATAAGTACTAAAATTAAAACTAAACCCGCAATAAGTTTTACTACTTTATCATTTTTTATTTTAACTTTTTGAAGTTCACTTTCATTCGTTAATAATTGAATGTTTTTATCCTTTTTTGCTGTTTCGTATTTTATCTGCAAATCTGAAATCTGATAAAACTTTACATCATTAAAAATACTGTCTTTTGCTTTTTGATATTTTTTAAGATTGGCTATTGCCGAAATGTAATCCCCGGAAGCCGAATCTAATTTGAAAGCCATCCTATGACTGTTAATTATCATATTAATGTCTTTGATAGAAGCACCCAATTTTTTATTGCGATCCAGATATTCTGTCGCCAGTTGATAATTTTTAGTTTTAAATAAGTGATTTACAATGTTGTCATTAATTTCAAGATTCGAAATTACGGGCAAAAGCGTTTTATTCTCTTTTTGAAGTTCTATTAGTTTATTACAATATTTATCGGCCAGTTTATACCAGCCCAAATCATCATAAACAGCGATATAACATATTTGAAGCCAGATTAAATCCCTCGCATCCTTTACCTTCAAATCTTTAACCTTTGTATCTAAAAAGTGTTTGGCTTCTTTTTTCCTTCCAAGTTTCAGTAAATCTTTAATAATGTAACTGGCATTGTAAAAAGGTAAAAATTCAGAATATAATTTTAAACTGCCATTAAAAGATTTTTGGTGGTATTTTAACGCCAGTTCATAATTCTCCATTTTATAATACGTAAGCGCCAGATTGGTATAATCTTCTGTCATATAATAGACATCCTTATTTTGTTCCCCAATTTCTATAGAGAGCAGTCCAAATTTTACAGCTTCGGTATACAAACCCAGTTTCGAATACGTTTCGGCCAATTGACTGTATAAAGTCTGATTATTGTTGCTGCCAATACTTTCATACATAGCTTTGGCTTCATTAAATTTTTGAAGAGCCGCTTTAAAATCTCCCATAAAAAAATAATGACCGCCGTAATAAAGTAAAATATCCGCAATTTGTTGTTTAGAACCGCCTTTTTGAAAAGCCTGATAAGCCTTTTCAACCACTTTTATTCGTTCGCCAATCTCGCTGTCAAGACTATAATAATTGGTCAATTCCCGGTAAGCTTCGCCTTCGAGCCAGGAAGTATTGTTTTTTCTCGCAATTTCAAAAACCTTCTTAAGTTCTCTTTTGCCTTTAAAAGGATTTCCGCCTTCGCGATATATTTGTGAGTACAAAATATGACTCATCCATTTTCCCTTATAAAACCTGATTTTGTCACTGATTAATTCAGCTTGTTTGGCAAAAACATAACTGCTGTCCATATCGGCTCTTTCTTCACCAACTTTTGTAACATAGTATAAACTCAGTTTTTGTAATTTTAAAACACGTGTGGTATCATTTAGTTTTGTTTTTAATTCAGCTTTTATTTTATCACTTTCTTGTTTTAATAAGGGTTGCGACAAGGCAGTAAAATTCAATTGAAAAAGAAAAATTAAAAAACAGTTTTTAAGTAAATGATACATAAAGGGTAAAGTTGAATGCTGTAATTAGTTTTAATTTACTACTGCATAAATAGTTTCTGAGGCTAATAAATTTGCTTTTTCAGAAGATATAAATCTTACTACAGGATAGCAAAGCTATGTCATTTTTTGATTAATATCCTTTTGCAAAACAAGAATTTGACCATAATTATCTTTTAAATATTTCAAAACTAAAAAAGTGCATGATTAGTAAAAAAGCTAATCAAATTTTGAATAATAAAAGCTTTAAGATTGATTTATTGCAATTGAAAATTTATATAACAGTAAAGAAAAACAACCGCAATATTAAGCAACAATTACTGAATATAATAAACGTATCATAAATTAGCGATATATCGTAAATTTCAATTAAAGAAAAAATGGTAAAGAGCTTGTATTATAACCGTTTAAAACTTTAGGTATCTTTATTGAATAGGGTGTTTACGGAAATAAAAATCAACAAAGGATTTGAATATGAAAGCAGATACAATTTTATTCAACGGAAAAATACATTCATTCAATACCAATTATAAAAACGCAACAGCGGTCGCCATTAAAGACGGGAAATTTATTGCAGTTGGCAGCGATAGCGAAATTTTAGAATATAGTGATGCAACAACAAAATTGATCGATTTGCATCAAAAAAGAGTCGTTCCCGGACTAAATGATTCCCATATTCATTTGATTCGTGGCGGATTAAATTATAACCTTGAATTGCGTTGGGATGGAGTTCCGTCGTTAGCAGATGCAATGCGAATGTTGAAAGAACAGGTTGACAGAACGCCATCGCCGCAATGGGTGCGTGTAGTAGGAGGCTGGACTGAATTTCAGTTTGCCGAAAGACGCATGCCAACCCTTGAGGAAATTAATGCAATTGCTCCCGAAACACCCGTTTTTATATTGCATTTATACGATCGTGCCTTTATGAATCGCGCGGCATTAAAAGTAATTGGTTTTACAAAAGATACTCCGGCGCCTGCTGGAGGAGTAATCCAAAAAGATGCAAACGGAGAACCAACAGGTTTGATAATTGCTTCGCCAAATGCCATGATTTTGTATTCGACTCTGGCAAAAGGCCCAAAACTTTCGTACGAACATCAGCTTAATTCGACCCGACATTTTATGAAAGAATTAAACCGTTTCGGAATCACAAGCGTTATTGATGCCGGCGGTGGATTTCAGAATTTTCCGGATGATTATAAAGTTGTCAATGAATTAAATGAAAAGAAAGAATTAACCGTTCGTATTGCCTATAATTTATTTACCCAACGTCCAAAACAAGAGTTTGAAGATTTTGATGAATGGATTCAGGAAGTAAAACTATACCAGGGCGATGATATGTACCGCCATAATGGAGCGGGGGAAATGCTGGTTTTTTCGGCAGCAGATTTTGAAGATTTTCTGCAGCCAAGACCCGATCTTCCGGAAAATATGGAAGCAGAATTAGAAAAAGTAATTCGGTTATTGGTAGCAAATCGCTGGCCTTTCAGACTTCATGCAACTTATAATGAAAGTATTACCCGTTTTTTGAATGTTTTCGAAAAAGTAAACAAAGAAATCCCATTCAATAATTTACCATGGATATTTGATCATGCCGAAACGATCGACGAACGCAATATCGAAAGAGTAAAAGCTTTGGGCGGCGGAATCGCAATTCAAAGCCGTATGGCGTATCAGGGTGAATATTTTACGGATCGTTACGGTGCAAAAGCTGCCGAAAACACACCACCAATCAAGAAAATGCTCGAAATGGAAATTCCGGTTGGCGGAGGTTCAGATGCAACAAGAGTAAGCAGTTACAATCCGTGGGTTTCAATGTACTGGCTTACAGTTGGTAAAACCGTTGGTGGTTTACAATTGTACAATGAAAGCCGTTTGAGCCGTGAAATTGCGCTACAGCTTTATACGCAGGGAAGCGCCTGGTTTTCGCAGGAACAAAATAAAAAAGGAAATATTGAAACCGAAATGCTGGCCGATCTTGTGGTTTTGGACCGCGATTATTTTACAGTCGACGATGAAGATATTAAAAATATAGAATCGGTTCTTACAGTTGTTGACGGAAAAATTGTGTATGCAAAAGGAGATTTCTCCTCGTTTTCACCGCCATCAATTCCGATACTTCCGGACTGGTCGCCAACCAATATTTATAACGGTTATTATCACGCCGAATCGCACAACAAAAATGCCATTGATTTAAAATTGAAAAAATCAAATTCAACTATAAAAAATGCCACACAAATTCATTGCTGTTCAGGAAGTTGTGATATTCATGCCCACGATCATAATGCCGCACGACTGAGTAGTGTTCCGGTCAATAATTACAACGCTTTTTGGGGCGCATTAGGATGCTCTTGTTTTGCCTTTTAATACATAAAAAAATGGAAATAATTAAATTACTACTTTATTCAGATGCCGGAAGCGACATCAACAACATTGCTTTATTGGTTTTTAGAATTTTAATTGCGGTTGAATTGTTCAGGGTTCACGGAATGAAAAAATTCAGGGTCGAAAACGGAGAACGCGAACATGTACCAAATCCGTTGCATTTGCCGGAAAAACTAAATGGTTTAGTTGCCACGTTTTCAGATACTGTTGTGCCCTTTTTTATCATTCTTGGTTTAGGGACAAGATTGTTTATTCTGCCAACAATTGGCGTTACAGCTGTTGGATATTTTGTCGTTCACAGAAAAGATTCTCTTGAAGTTAGAGATGTTCCGTACATATACACCGTCACTTTGCTGTTTTTATTAGCGTTGGGCGCAGGTACTTATTCTTTAGATCATTATATTTTAAATTTACTATAAAACCAATTAAAATCATGCAAACTCAAATCGGAATCAAGCAGGAAAACTTATCAAAAATCGCACATTCATTATGTCAGATTTTGGCCGATGAATTTATTTTATACACTAAAACCAGAAAAGCACATTGGAATGTTGAAGGTGATGACTTTTATAACAAACATTTGTTTTTTGAAGAACAATACAATCAGATTGATGAAATAATCGATGGCGTTGCAGAAAGAATCAGGATGCTGGGTCATTATGCGCCGGCTACATTAAAAGAATTTTTGGAATTGACACATCTTACCGAACAAACAAAAGAAAATAACGACAGTAAAGGATTCATCAAAGAGCTTTTAATAGATCATGAAAGTATTATTATACACTTACGTGAAAATATTACTGTTTATGCCAATGAATATCAGGACTTAGGAACAAGCGATTATATTACAGGTTTGATGGAAACGCATGAAAAAATGGCGTGGATGTTACGCTCTCATTTAAGATAAATATTAAAATAAATAGTATGGAACAGCCCAAAAGCATATGGTACATCACATTGCTGCTCACAACAATAGCTGGTTTTTGTGATACGTTGACTTTTGTTGCGGCAGACACTTTGTTTTCTGCCCACGTAACAGGAAACTTTATTGTTTTTGCATATCAGGTCATTAACGGAAATGATATTTATGCCTGGATAAAATTATTAACGTTTCCAATATTTATTATTTCAGTAATAATTGGGGGTTATATTGCTTCAAAATCCAGCTTAAAATATAGAATATTGTTTTGGGAAGGCTGCATTTTAACACTCAGCGGATTATTGGCAGTTTTATTCCATTATCTAAAAATGGATAATTTATGGACCATGTATATCATAGCTATGTTAATCGTTTTTGCGATGGGATTGCAAAATGCTTTTGGTAAAATCTTCAGCAAAGAAACCCACGGCCCAACTACCATGATGACCGGAAATGTTACACAGGCGGCTCTTGATATTGGAGCTTTATTAAAATCAAAATTTAAGGACGCCAACAGTCAGTTAAGTTTTAAAAAGCAATTCGTTACCATTGGAGGTTTTTTACTTGGCTGTTTTTTAGGCGCTATTGCCGGAAAAACATGGGGATTGATACCTGTTTTGGTTCCGGGAATATTTATGATTTTTTGCTATTTAAAAAACAATCATATCAAAGTGGAAACAAAGTTATGAGTTAAATAACAGAGCTGCAGGTTATGTATAAAGAAAGTTGCCTTAAAAAATTTCATATACATTTTTGGTTCGTGATCCTGTTCTGGATTACGAATCAAAACCTTTTTATGCAAATCGATACCTTAAACGATTCTGTTTTTATTTATGAAATTGAGCATTCTCAACAAAAGATAATAAAACCCAATAAAGCTTTCTTCTTTTTTGATTTCACACAGATTTCACTGGCTTTTGATATTTTAAATTATAAAGACATTAAAAAAAGTAATTTCTATCAGGAAACTGCAAAATACCATGTTGTAATAATACCCGGATTACTTTTTTTAATTTTTGTTATCATCTACAAATGTTATAGTTCTAAAAATGAAATAAATAAGGATTTAGTTTTAAAAGAGGAAAAAATTAATGAACAGAGTATAAGCCTAAAAAAACTACTTTTGGATAAAGAATGGCTGCTAAAAGAACTTCATCATCGTGTAAAGAACAATTTGCAGGTTGTAATTAGTCTTTTAAATACCCAGTCGGCCTATCTTGAAAATAAAGATGCACTTTTAGCCATACAAGACAGTCAAAACAGGATGTTTGCGATGTCACTGATACATCAAAAACTATATCAAAATGATAATTTATCTACGATAGACATGCATTGGTATATTCCTGAACTGGTAAGTTATTTAAAAACTGTTTTTGATGCAGATCATAAAATTGCTTTTTTGTTAGATATAGATCATGTCGATTTAGATGTGGCGCAGGCAATGCCTTTGGGTCTAATTTTAAATGAAGCCATTATAAACGCCCTGAAATATGCATATCCTGAAACACACAAAGGCGAAGTAAAAATTTTGCTAAAAGAAAAGCAGGATAATTTATACCAGCTTATTATTTCGGATAATGGGGTAGGTGTTCCTGATTTTGAGTTGAAAAACAGAAACTCGCTTGGTATGAATTTAATGTACGGATTAAGCAATCAAATTGATGGTTCTTTTGAAGTTGAAAGTAAAAACGGACTTTCGGTTATATTAAACTTTAAGAAAAATGGAATCAAATCATAAATAATGAAGGAGAAAATTTTAATTGTTGAGGATGAATTTATTGTCGCAAATGACTTAAAAATGATTCTGGTAAAATCAGGTTACGAAGTTTGCGGAATTGCCGCATCTGTAGAAGAAGCCCGAATTTTGATTGACGCACAAAAACCAAATTGGGTTTTACTCGATATTATTTTAAAAGGGGACCTTACGGGAATTGATCTTGCCTGGGAATTGGAAACCCAAAAAATTCCTTTTTTATACATCTCTGCCAATACGAATCATTCTATTTTAAATGCCGTAAAAGAAACCCAGCCTTATGGTTTTTTGGTAAAACCGTTTAGAGAACGTGATTTGTTTGTAATGCTCGACATTGCACGATACAAATACAGCGTAGAAAACGGAAATCTCAACAATCACACTTCTGGAAAACCTTCATCAAAAGAAAATAAAAAGATAGAAATCATTGGCAAAAACAAAAAACTACTCGATTTAATGCAAAAAATTGAGATTGTAGCGCCAACAGAAACTTCTGTAATGATTTTGGGAGAAAGCGGAACAGGAAAAGAAAAAATTGCCCGTTTAATTCATTCTTTATCGCCAAAAAAATCAAAACCTTTGGTGGTTGTAAATTGTGCTGCATTGCCGGAATCTTTGATTGAATCAGAATTATTTGGCCATGAAAAAGGTGCTTTTACCGGAGCAGATACTGTTAGAATTGGAAAATTTGAACAAGCCAACGGAGGAACTATTTTTTTGGATGAAATAGGAGAGTTGCCACTAGATTCGCAGGTAAAACTATTAAGGGTTTTACAGGAAAAAGAAATTGAACGGCTTGGCGGAGAAAAAACAATCAAACTGGATGTGAGGGTTATTGCGGCCACAAACAGATGTTTGCCCTCTGAAGTTGCAGAAGGAAGATTTAGGCTGGATTTATATTATCGTTTGAATGTTTTTCCTTTAGAATTGCCAACTCTCAAAGAACGAAAAGAAGATATAGAAGATTTAGCTTATTATTTTCTCCATAAATATGCAGAGAAAGCCAAAAGAAATATCAGAATAATTTCAGATCATGCCTTGCGACAATTACAGCAATACGACTGGCCGGGAAACATTAGAGAATTAGAACATTTGATAGAACGAAGTATTTTACTGGCAACAGGAAATGAAATTACAGAATTTGATATTTCAAATGACATTCCGGCCATAAAAAAAGAAAATGATAACGAAATCTTATCCATGGCAGATATGGAAAAAGAGCACATTTTGAATGTTTTAAAAGCAGCCAACGGAAAAGTATTTGGCCCGGGCGGAGCGGCAGAAATGTTGAAAATTTCACCTTCGACTTTATATTCAAAAATGAAAAAGCTCAACATAAAACAAGGTTACTTTTAATAAACTAATTTTTAAACGGTAAAATATGTTTTCATTAACCCGAATATACAGCGATGACGCCGGAGAAAGTCATTTTGAAGATGTGATGATTCCGCTTACAGATAAAGGCGAGATCGGATTTCTATCAGAATCTCAGCCCGTCAAAAACATTATTTTCAGAGAAGTTCTGGCTTCATACGATTATGATTTTCACAATGCCCCGCAAAAACAATATATCATTTTGTTGGATGGCGGTGTAGAAATTGAAACTTCTTTGGGAGAAAAAAGAAGTTTCAAAACCGGAGAGATTCTTTTGGTAGAAGACACAACCGGAAAAGGACATAAAACTAAAAATATAGAAAACAAGCCCAGAAAATCTATTTTTATTACGATTTGATGATTAAGTAAATCATTATTGATCTTAAATTTACTTCTTTTCTGAAATTATAAAATATGGACAAAACAGAAGCAGTATTAAAATCAATTCAGGAACGAGAAAAAGAACACCATCTTTTACTTTCTTTAAGCAGTAGTTTTGCCAATGTTTCTGCCTGCGAAGAACTTTCTCCAATTGTAAACGGACAATTAAAAGCCGCATTATCTTTTGATTATTTTGCTATTGGAACAACAGACAGCAACGAAAAACAATATTATTTGTTTTACCACAACGATCAGAAAATTTTCAGGTCAACCGAGAGAAAATTGTACGATACTCAGGATGATCTTTTTAATATTGCAATGCAATCTGCAGATCCTGTTGTATTTGATAATGTTTTTTTAAACAAAAAAACAAAGTCTGATTCTTTTATAGCAAATATAAATTTGCAGGAAATACGCGAAATGGCAGCAATACCTTTGCAATACCATAAAAACAATCCTTCGGTTTTATTTCTTTTCTTTAAAAAAACACAAAATCTCGACAGAAATGCAATTCGATTGCTTAAAGGTTTGTCCATGCCTTTAGCCTTAACGGTTTCTAATATTTTGATCAAACATAAAATAGAGAATGGAAATATCTCGTCTCAAAAGCTATTTCAATCTATTGATGAAAGTCAGAATCAAAAAACAACCGAAATTATTGGAGAAAGCGTTCAGATCAAAAAAATAAAAACCCTGATCGATCAGGTGGCGCCTTCAGACAGCGGAGTTTTGATTTTGGGCGAAAGCGGAACAGGAAAGGAAGTCGTAGCCCGAGAAATTCATTATAATTCCTCCAGAAAGAATCAGTCGATGATTAAGGTAAATTGTGCTGCAATTCCGGTGAATCTTATCGAAAGTGAATTATTTGGACATGAAAAAGGAAGTTTTACCGGCGCGATAGAAAAAAGAATCGGGAAATTTGAACTGGCTAATAATGGTACTTTGTTTTTGGATGAGATTGGAGATCTTCCTCTGGAAATGCAGACAAAATTACTGCGTGCACTTCAGGAAAAGGAAATTGAAAGAATTGGGGGCAAAAAAGCCATAAAAATAAATGTTCGCATTATAGCCGCAACCAATCGTGATTTGCAAGTAGAAATGGCAGAAGGGCGATTTAGAAAAGACTTGTTTTACAGACTAAATATATTCCCAATAATGATTCCGCCGCTTCGAAACCGAAAAGAGGATATCACTGATTTATGTTCTTATTTCCTCAATAAATATGCTCAAAATACCAATAAAAAAAATATCGCATTATCTGCAAATGCTTTAAAAGCAATACAAAACCATTCCTGGCCCGGAAATATCAGAGAACTGGAACATTGCATCGAGCGAAGTATTCTTTTATCAGAAGGGGCAATGATAAACGATGTGAGCTTTTTATCAGACAGCGAACAAATTCTGGCGTTGAACAATTTTAATGCGTTTCAGGTAAAACCATTAAGAGAAATTGAAAAAGAATACATTCTTAAAATTATAAAAATTTGCAACGGCAGAATTTCCGGTCCAAACGGAGCTGCAATAAAACTGGAAATTCCTTCGACAACCCTGATTTCAAAAATGAAAAAACTCGGAATTAAAAAAGAACATTTTTCTGAATAGAAGCAAGATGTACTAAAACAGTTTTTAAAAATAGGTCGGTTTTAATGTAAACAATAATAAAAAAAACTGGCAGTTCATTATTAAGAAGCCAGTTTGTTTAGTTGTTAGTTTTCGGTACTAAAAACGCCGTCCTTTTCTTTAAATGCCCAAACGGCCATTGCTTCGATAACCGGCAATAAACCCTTTCCGGAATTACTCAGTTTGTAGGTTACAAAAGGAGGCACGACCGGTTTTGCTTCTCTGATAACAATACCGTCTGCTTCTAATTGTTTCAAATGCTGAATCAGCATTTTTTCGGTTATAGCCGGAATTGTTCTTTTTAATTCGCTGTAACGCATAGTGCCAATCGATAAATGGTGGATAATAATGGGTTTCCAATAGCCGCCAATTTTTTCCATTACATAAGTTACCGGACAAGTGTCTAAGGCATATTGCTTGTTTTCCTGTATAGTTGATGATTCTTTAATTGCTGTCATGATGCATACTTTAGGGTAAGTACTTGTATAAAAGTAAGTACAAATATACCTTTGTTTCTATAAATAAAAAACAATTTAAAGATGAAAATTATAATTACAGGTTCTTTAGGGAATATAGGAAAACCATTAGCGCAAAATTTAATTGCTTCGGGGCATGATGTTACAGTAGTAAGTAGCAGTGCTGATAGAAAATCAGATATAGAAAACTTAGGCGCAAAAGCAGCAATTGGTTCTGTTAGTGATACTGATTTTTTGGCAGAAGCTTTCGCCGGAGCTGATTCCCTTTTTGCGATGACGCCACCAAATTTAGGAGGTTCAAATATAATTTCGAATACAGTAAATGCAGGAAAAGCTTTTGCAGAAGCAATTAGTAAAGCAGGAGTAAAGCATGTTGTTATGTTAAGCAGTATTGGTGCTGATTTAGAAAAAGGAACCGGTCCGATCGCCGGATTGCACCAAATCGAAAAAATATACAATGGATTAGAAACTACAGCGGTGACTTTTTTACGTGCCGGATTTTTCTTTACTAATTTGTATAACGATGTACCAATGATAAAAGGAGCAGGGATTGTGGGAGCTAATTACCCAGCAAGTCTTAAAATACCATTTGTGCATCCAAAAGATATTGCAGCTGCCGCAGCCGAAGAATTGCAAAAAGACACAACCGGAAAAAATATCCGTTATATTATTAGCGATGTGCGTACGCCAAATGATGTTGCCAATGTTTTAGGAAACGCGATTGGTAAAACCGATTTACCATGGATTGAATTCACAGATGAACAATCTCTACAAGGAATGAAGCAAGCCGGATTACCGGAAGAAATGGCAAATATGTACACCGAAATGGGTTCAGGTTTAAGAAGTGAAAAAATTGCAGCGCATTTTTTAAGCAATAATTTTTCTGTTGATGGGAAAATTAAATTAGAAGATTTTGCAAAAGAATTTGCTAAAAAATTTTAAAATAATACTAAATACTACTATTTATAATTTTGAAATATGAGAACCGTGCGATAACGAACAGACGACGTAAATGCATGCGTAGAATGGATTAAAATCCATCCCTACAATATTATACGTTCCTCTGGAACTCTTTATAAAATTCCGTTGGAATGATTTATTTTGTAGCAAGGGATTTTAATCCCTTGAAACGCAAAGTAATACCAATGTTGATTGTGAGTTCCTATTTGATTTCTTACTTAAAGTAATTATTTAATAAGATGTTGAAAATAAGCCTATTAATAAATGACACATGGTTTAATGCAACTAAATTGCACATTTGTCGTATCAGAAATCAGCTCAATAAAAAAAGGCCGTCAAATAATTAATTTGACGGCCTTTTTAATAAAATCAAAATTTAATTTCTATGTTGAAAAAGTTAACCCTTTAGCTTTAAAATTACTAAACAAAGTCTGACGGGCACCACTAACAGTTTCTTCAGTTTTGTAAATACTGCACCAAAATTTGATCTGGATTTTATATTTTCCTTCAGAAATCGAAGTGTAGTAAATTTGCGAAGGTTTGGCGTTATTTACAAGCGGAAGACTTTCCAGAGATTTGTTAATAGTTTCGTTGATGGCTTCGGGAGTTGTTTCGCCGGTTATTTCAATTGAAATATCTACCAGTTTAAAATTATCAGTATAGGTCCAGTTCGTGATATTCTGCGATAACAAATTACCATTTGGGATAATAATTTCGGCACCATTTGGCGCATTGATTTTGGTTGTACGTAATCCCATCGATTTTACACGACCGGATTCTGAACTAATATCAATAACATCTCCAATTTGGATTGGTTTATCAAAAATCAAAATAATACCCGATACGAAGTTGTTCACCACGTTTTGAAGTCCAAGTCCAACACCGACACCCAACGCTCCTAAAAGAATGCTTAATTTATCCAGAGGCATTCCTGAAGCGGCTACCGCCAAAAGATATCCGATGATTAAAACAACAAGTCGCGTAATAAGCAATTTTGAGTGTTGTCTTTTGTTGATGTTTTCTTCGTTTTCGTCGTCAATTTCACCAAAAAAGTAAGCGACATATTTTTGAAGTAAATGCGCAACCCAGATAATGATGAAAAACAAAATAATGTTTCCTAGCGTAAAAGTGATGCTTCCAATCGTGTTTGGATGACTAAGTAAAGATCCCAACGAAGTTCGCAGCGATTCCCAGACATTTAAATTTGAAGCAATCACAACAAGCCACATGTAACTGATTACGATAATAAAAGGTTTTTTAAGCGTTTCAGATAAATGCTCGTGATCAAAAATCTTTTCGATTCCGCGTTTAACTCTTGTAGTGTAGATCTGTAAAATGATGATTTCAAGAATGATTTTCAAAAGAACACTCAATGCCACAATCTGCGTAAGCGAAATAAAAGCGGTTAAACTTAACATGTTTGAGATTGAAACTCTTCCAAAAATATTGTGCAATATCGAAAGCACATTCAGCCCGATAAAAAGAATCGTAGCCCATTTAAAAAAACCTTTGATGTATAATTGCTCTTTTAAGGTCTTAATTTGTACTAAACCATATCTTATACCCAAAATATTAATTACGATAAAAGAACAGCGTTGAAATAAGCCTACGGTGATAAATAGATCTAAGAAGCAAAGAATAAAAAACAATCCTAAAAGTAAAAGCCAGTTTCTCATCGAAACTCCAGACCATTGATTTTTGAAAAGTATGGTAAGAAGTCCCAGTAGAATCAGGTGAAGAAACTCAATAAATAATGCCGGAGCATATAAATTACCCACAACGGCAATATTAAGTCCAATTACGGCAACCGGAATGATTATACCTCGGTTTAGATATTTGAAATTAAAAAGCGATAAATTTTCAGCGTGCCCGTTTTCTTTCAGGTATTTCAAATTGCGAGAAATATACCAGCCCATAATTCCCATAAAAAATAAAAGCGTAATTAATCCACCGGCGCGATAGCTTAGGTAATATGCCGCGACACTTTCTTCGATAATTACTTTTGCGCCGATATTTTGCGCTACTTTTTCTTTTGGCACAGAATCGTTGATGCTCCACAAAAATGGATATTCTTTTTTACGCATGCTGATTCCAGATTGCTCAAGTTTATTGTCAACCGAAATTAAAGCATTTGAAACGGCAATTTTTCGTTCAACAGTCAATCGCTTGTTGTTGTTCAGGATTCCCTGATTTTTCGTCATCAGGCTGTCTGTAGCTTTGTATCTTTTTCTAAGATTGGCAAATTCTGTTTTAAACTGCTTGCGGCGAATAGTATCTTTAATCAGCGTTACCAGGGTTTTATCCTTGCGCAGTTCAATAAACCGATTCTTGATTTTTTCAAGATTCTCGTTTCTCAAATTGATGGCCGTATTTTGTTCTTCAAGTTCCTGTTCGATTTCTTTCAGAACAATGCGATACATTTGCTGGTTGCGCGCATTTGGGTTCGCGCCTTTCAGGCTGTTTAAAATTAAATCGAGTTTGCTTTGGGTTCTTTTGATTTCGCCAAACAAGTGATGACTTGCACCATCAAAATCGGCATCGTTAAAAGCAGTTTCCATAACGGCGCTTGCTTTTTCAATCGCCATCAAATAATCGCTGTCGGTGGCGCTTTCTTCAAATAACTTTGAACGCGTTTCTTTTTTCGGAGTTTCCGTTTTTGGATTTTCCTTTTTTAAAGTGTCCGTTTGCGAGTAGGAAAGTGGTGCAAAAAACAATCCGACAAACAGAGTCAATAAAGCAATAAAACTTCTTTTTAAAATCATAATGTTTTGTGTGAATTTAGGGTTTCCAAATTTAGATTTTTTTGGTAAACTTTCGGTACAAAAATAGAAGATTTAAGGTGAAGTTTATCTTAAGATTTTGATTGAGTTATTGAAAAGAAAAAAGTAAGTTTTTTTAAGACCTTATTTTTCCTTTTTATACTCAATTTAATAATGTAACTTTTGTGTAACTTTTTTATAAGTATATTGTAAACCAGATTTTTAAAATTAATTACTTGAATATATAATCTAATATTGAATAAAAAAAATCCAATTCATAAAAATTGGATTTTTTGTAAGTTTAAAAAAGGCCTTTCCGGTACGAACTTATACTTTAGATTTAATTTTCTTCCTCCAAAAACAATAAACTGTTATGGAATTTATGCCTGCTAAAATCCAAAGAACAGGACTGCTGAAAAAGCTATAATAACTCCTTCCATTGGGGATTTCGATAAACGGAACTGTTATTAAAGCGTCTAAAAGCAATGCAGTCAACGACATTATGATCCCGAGCAGCAATCCGTGCAGTTTTATTCCGTTTTTATAATAAAATAATGCACTTTCATTTGCATATAATACCATGAATATCATAACTATTACAGCTTGTGATTTAAAGGAACCATTTATTAAAGGAATAAAGCCTAAAATATAAAAAGAAATACTTGCGCAAAGCCATACAAAGATACCAGGCAGCAGAATTTTAAGATACTTCATCAGACAAAAACTAGACGTTTACAGCATTCCATATTCCGGTTTTTGCTGCTTCTTTTGCATAGGTTGAAAAGTCAGTAGCTTTACGTCCAAGCACCTTTTCAATGTCATTTGTTACCGAAGAATTTCTTCCGTCTAAAACCTGTTCAAATAGATAATTAATCAGCCAAATATGATCTTCCGGAACCTGATATTCCTGTAACATTTGGGTATATTCTTCTAAACTTAATGCCTGAAATTCAATTTTTTTATTGCTGGCTGCTGCAATTTTAGCAACAGCTTGCGGGAATGTTAATAGTTCCGGACCTGTAAGTTCGTAGGTCTGACCGTTGTGTTTATCCTGCAAAAGACATGCTGTAACAACATCGGCAATGTCATTGGCATCAGTAAAAGGTTCAAGCGCTTCTGCTCTTGGCAATGCAACAAAACCGGACAATATCGGGTCTAGAAAGAAGCTTTCGCTAAAGTTTTGATTGAACCAGCTTGCTCTGACAATCGTCCAGTTTTTGGCTGTATTTTTTACTATTTCTTCACAAACCTGCGCCTCTTTTTCGCCCCTTCCGGATAGTAAAACCATTTTCTGAACGCCTAGTTTTGAGGCTAAAAAGGTAAATTTCTGAATGATTTCTGCCGCCGAGGGAACTGCTAAATCGGGTTGAAAAGTAATATAAACGACATCTGTGCCAGTTAAAACAGCGTTCCATGTTTCAGGATTTTCCCAATCAAAAGGTGTTTTTGCAGTACGCGAACCTATTTTAATTTCGACATTTTTGTTGTTTTGCAAGCGTTCAATTACACGGCTTCCTGTTTTTCCGTTAGCTCCGAGAACTAAAATTTTCTGTGTTTTCATATCAATATTTTTTAAAGTAAATACTGATACAAAGGTGTTTAGTAATGAATCAAATCATTTGTTGCAAAAGAATTATGATTTGTTTGAAAAGCATTTTTGCTTGACGTCATTTGGGCGGGTTCCAAATTTTTTAAAGAAGGCATTGGAGAAAGAACTGAGGCTTTCATAACCTACATCCCAAGCTGCTTCCTGGACTGTTTTGTCAGTATTTTGCAAAAGTTCATAAGCTTTGTTTAGTCGCTCTTCCTGAATGTATTTGAAAACCGGAATGCCAAATAACTCCTTAAAGTTCTTTTTTAACTTGTTGCTGTTAAGTCCAACCATTTTAGAGAGTTGTGTAATCGATGGCGGTTGCGAATAGTTATGCGTTACGATTTCTTTGGCCTGAAATAATTTGTTTTTATCTTTCTCCGAAAAATCACTTTTTTGATCCCTTGACAGTAATCCATAAAAGTGAGAAAGAAGCTCGTTTATCTGGCTTTTCAAAAAGAGTAATCTCGTATTTCCGGTATAAGTTGTATTGAAGATTTTTTGAACCGCAAGCTGCATATCAAGGGTCATATAAAACGAAGGACCTTTTACAAAATGTTCTTTAGGATTTAATAAATCGGGCAAATGTTTCTCAAAAATCTCTTTTTCTGCCTGAGATAATAAGTGCATGTTTTTTAGTTTAGAAAAAATACTAATCGACTGTAAAGGTTTGTCTGGTTCAATTTTATGAGAGAATTCTACCTTCTGATTTCCAAAAAAACAAATCGCCAAACCGGTTGTATTGGTCAGGTATTTGGTTTGCTGGTTGTGTTTTATTTCCAATTCGACATTTCCCGAACCATAAAAAGCAAATCCTACGGCATCACCATCAATTTCACATTTCTGGATGAATGTTTTTTCGGCATTCGATTGTTCAATCAAAACAATAAAATCATTCAATTCGATAATATCTGTTGTCATTGTTGGGCTTGTTTTGAATTAAAATTGATTTTAATCTTATGATTTGGTGGAATTTGCAATGCTAATATAAATATATTTTGAAGACGCCCAGATCTTTAAAAATGACTTTTTTTCATTTTTTGATGTTTCAAAATAGCATAGTTGATGTTTCATTCTATAAAATGAAACCTATTTGTAAGATTTTGTTTAAGAGTTATTTATAATTTAGGGGAACCAAAAATGAAGTGTTGACCGGACTGTTTCAACTCTGTTTGTATTGTTTTGAGGATTTAAATTTAACCTAATTATTAAATACAAAATAATATTTATGTCTCTTCCCAACGAATTATATAACTCAAAATTTGCCGAATATATAGAATCCCTAAAGATCTTGTATTTGATAGATGATAAATTTAAAACCATGTGCGATGATTATTGTGATAGCAAAGCAAATACTGAAAAATACCGGAAAAAGTTTGAAAAAGACTTCCGCCATAAATTAGAATTCGAAAATTTATCAAAAGAATTAGAAGAAGAAATACTTATTTATCTTATCAGAAAAGAATAATAACAGAAACCCATAAAATCAAGAATTCAAAATCAAGTAGAATCAAAGAATAAAATAATTATGAAAAAAGGACTTTTTATGATAGTGGTATTCTGCACTTTTTTTATTGTTTTATCCTGTAAAAAGGATAAAAAAGATAAAAATTTTGCCGAAGTAATAAAATCAAACACCTCAGATTCAATTGCAGCAACAGATATTGGATGGCCGCGCGAGGTAAGCCTTAATGGATCAAAACTGGTTTATTATCAGCCACAAGTGGATCAATGGAAAGATTTTAAGGAAATAACAGCAGATGTTGCCTTTTCTCTTACTCCAAAAGGAGGGAAAGAGGTTTTGGGCGTTGCTTCTATGAAATCAGAAACGCTGGTAGATAAAGATACCAGAAATGTGTTTCTTAAAAATGTGACAGTTACAGATGTAAGATTTCCTGCTCTTGATGAAAAATCAGAACCACAAATGGAAAAACTCTTTAAAGAACTGATTCCAAAAGGAGGAAACCCAATTGCATTAGATCGTATTATGGCAGATTTAAGCCATACCAACAATCCGCCAAAAGGTGTGGCTGTAAAAAATGATCCTCCGGAGATTTTTTATAGTGCTAATCCATCTATTTTACTGATTGTTCAGGGCGAACCCGTTTTGGCTCCAATAGAAAAAACAAGCCTGAGTTATGTGGTAAATACAAACTGGGATTTGTTTTTTGATAAACCTTCAAAAAAATACTATTTATTGGTAGAAAATGTATGGCTTACTGCCACAGATTTAAAAGGAAAATGGGCAAAAACACAAAGCCTGCCAAAGGAAATGAGTAAGTTACCTTCTGGTCAAAATTTTGATGATGTCAAAAAAGTGGTTCCGCCTCCAGTGGCAAATGTAAATTTGGAGGTTTTCTTTAGCAATAAACCTGCAGAACTTATTGCAGTAAATGGCGCTCCCAAATTTGTAAAAATACCGGGAACACAACTGATGTATATTGATAATACGGATAATGATGTTTTTGCCGATGAAAAAGACGGACAATATTATGTTCTGTTATCAGGAAGATGGTTTAAATCTAAAGAATTAACCGGGCCATGGAGTTATGCCACGACTAGTTTACCTGCAGATTTTTCAAAAATCCCAAAAGATTCTCCCCGTGCAAGCGTATTACCTTCCGTACCCGGAACTCAGGAGGCGTCTGATGCCGTACTACTGGCTCAGGTACCTACAACGGCAATCGTAAAAAAAGCTGATGCCGAAGCTAAAGCAAAAGTAAATTATGATGGAACTCCTCAGTTTAAGCCAATTGAAGGAACGTCGCTTCAATACGCAAGCAATACGCAGGAAAAAGTGATAAAGGCTGGAGATTTGTATTATCTGTGTTTTCAGGCAGTTTGGTTTATGTCTACAACTCCCAATGGTCCATGGAAAGTTACAAATTCAGTTCCCACAGAGATTTATACTATTCCGCCAAGCTCTCCGGTTTACAATGTTACGTATGTTACCCAGACAAATGTTACAGATACAACTGTAGAAAGCAGTACAACAGCGGGTTATTTTGGTGCTTTTATTGTTGGTGCTATGTTTGGAGCCATATTGACTTATGGAACAGGGTTTTACTATCCGCCGTATTTTTATTATGGCCCGATGTATCCAATCTATCGTCCATGGCCTTGTACGTACGGTGTTGGAGCAGTTTATAACCCCTGGACAGGCGGCTGGGCAGCTGGAAGAGCTGTTTATGGCCCATACGGATCGGCAGGAAGTGCTGCATGGTACAATCCCGCAACCGGAAGATATGGACGTGCAGCGAGCGTACAAGGCTGGTATGGAGGTCGTACGGTGGCGCATTCTTATAATCCGTGGACAGGAAATTACGGTGCTACAGCGCAGGGACATAACGCGTATGCACAATGGGGGCATTCTGCTGCATCAAATGGACACGATTGGGTGCAGTCAGGACACGTAACTACAAGAAGGGGAACTGTAGTTGGTTATCAAACTTCGGGTGGAAAAGAGGGTGTAATTACGCATCACAGAGGTGGAGGAACTACTGTACGTACGGATAATGGACTATATGCCGGACATGACGGTCATGTCTATAAAAAAGACACCAACGGAAACTGGAGCCATTATAATAACGGAAACGGAGGCTGGACTCAGGCCGGAACTTTAGGATCTACACAACATTCGGGAGATAAAATTCAGAATGCGGGAAATAAAATCCAAAATAATAATCTGCAAAAACAAGACAGAGTTTTAGGTGAACCCAATAAACCACTTGGTGAAGCAGGTCATTCCAATACAATTGATGGTCTAAATCATTCTGATTTTGCAAGGGACAGAGGAGAAACACAAACGCGAAATTTTCAAAATTTGCAGCGAAGCGGCGGAGTCAATGGCGGCGGATTTAGAAATGGTGGAGGTTTTAGAGGCGGAGGCGGTTTTAGAGGACGCAGATAAAAATATTTTATACTTTATTTTGGTTAGGTTAGTTATTGGCAACAGAGTTTAGAATTTCATCTTCTAAACTCTGTTTTTTAATTTATATCTGTTGAAATTCAACGTATTTCAATATAGCCCGCGGTTTCAACCGTGGGAGACATATGATAAACACATCACGAACATCTCATGAAAACGCAATAAAGAAAAACATAACGTGATAATGGATTGCGCTCCAACGGTTGAAACCGCTGGCTATGTTTGCTATGATTGCGTTAATGTGTTGTTTTTTTAATAGTTATTTCTAAGCTCTAATTCCTCGATAATCTGCTTTTTCATTGTGGTATGAACATAATCTTTTGCTTCAGCGTACGAAACATTGTATTTGCGTTGAATATCTTGTAAATGAATAGGAAAAGGAGCAAGGATTTTATCATAATAAACATCCAGTTCGCTTTCATTTGGCATTTCAAACTTTAATCTTATTTGAAATCTCCTCAATAAAGCGGTATCAATGTTATGATAATGGTTTGTTGCACAGATAAGTAAGTTTTCGCTTGGAAAATAATCCATCAACTGAATGATGGTATTTACGAGACGTTTCATTTCTGCAACATCTTTGTCTTCGCTATCACGGCTTTTTCCTATCTGGTCAAATTCATCTAAAAATAAAACTGCTTTTTCGCGAATTGCTTTGTCAAAAATAGCTTTTACATTTTTAGAAGTTTCGCCAATTCGAGCATTAATTAAAGTACTTAAATTGATGATGACGATATTTTTGTTTAAAGCCGTTGCAATCGCTTTTGCAGTTGTTGTCTTGCCACAACCGGAATGCCCGTGTAGCAGTATCTTATTGTCAACCTTAAGATTATATTTTTTTAATTCGTCAAGATATTGATGCTCTTTGATGGTTTGCAATAAGGCAGCTTTGTTTTCATCACTAAAAAGCAAATCATTCAAAGCAATTTTTTCGGTATCGTTTACGGTAAGTTCGTATAGATTCATTTAGATTTTATTTGCTGCAAAATTAGATTTTATTCTGCAATATTCTCATTCCATATTTCTTTTCCTAAAAACCGATTTCCAAAGATAGAAGTTCCTATTCGAACCAAATTTGAACCTTCGGCTATAGCCAATTCCAAATCCTGTGACATTCCCATAGAAAGCTTCAAATCGGTTATTTCTATTGTTTTTTCAGTATAAATATCATCTCTTATTTCTCTTAAAAGGCGAAGTGACGGCAGCATTTTTTCTTTTTCTACATCTAATAGGCCAATTGTCATTAATCCTTTGATTTTTAAAGTGTCATACTTTTTTATTTCCTTGATAAAAGGAATTACTTCTGCAGGAGATAATCCAAATTTACTTTCTTCAAATGACGTATTGACTTGTATAAAAACATCCAGATTTCTGTTTTCTTTTTGCAATTGTTTATGTAATTCCTGCGCAAGGCCCAATCGATCCAAAGACTGAATGCAGGTTACGTATTTCAAAACGTTCTTTATTTTGTTGGTTTGCAAATGCCCAATAAAATGCCGTTCGATATTTAAATCCTTTAATTCAGCATCTTTATCGCGGAATTCCTGCATTTTATTTTCGCCAATTAAGCTTTCTCCGGCTTCAATTGCAATTCTGATTTTTGCTGCAGGAACAGTTTTAGTGGCCATTAAAAGCTGAACATCTGATGCTTTTCTGCCAGAAGCTTTACAGGCATTCTCAATACGAGCGTGAACCTGTTTCAAATTATATAGGATATTCTCTTTCATAGCGCAAAATTACAAATCATCTGGAACGTGTTTATGATCCAGTTTGTGCTATTTTATACAGTCCAGTTTTGAGGTAATTTTTCTGTTTTAAAAATTATTGCTGGACCAGTAATCGCTTATAAATGATAAAACTGGATGATTTAATGGTTAGGTATCCTGACTAATTTTGTCTCAGAAAATAAGTTTAACTAAAAACAAATCAAATGAGTAAATCAATTTTTTATCACGCAGGCTGCCCAGTTTGTGTAAGCGCAGAACACGACATTTTAAATTTAGTTAAAGATGTTGAAGTAGTCAATATAGGAGAAGACAGATCCCGAATTGTCGAAGCTCAAAAAGCAGGTATACAATCTGTTCCGGCTTTGGTAACGCCAAACGGAAATGTATTGCATATTAATTTTGGTGCGTCAATGGCAGATGTAATCGGGTAAATAAAATACCTCTCTGGACAATTTCAGAGAGGTTTTTATATCATTTTAACAAAAATAAATTATTAGAAATATATAAATATAACATTATGAAAGTAGCAGTATGGGATACTTATGTAACCCGAAAAGACGGAAAAGTTATGCATTTTGATATTCTTGTTGACGAAAATACAACCGATACAAAACAGGTTTTTGAATATGGTAAAAGTTATCTTAAAACCGTTTTGCAAGACGGTCAGCCTTTAACTTCAAACGAATGCAAATTTTGCCACATCGATAAAGCGCCAGCGGATATTGAAAATCAGATTCTTAAAAATGGATTTTCGATTATTGAAATGGAGAATTGTTATTAATTCAATTTGTATTTTAAAGTTTTTCACGCAGATTTTAAAAGATTTTAGCAGATTTAATTTTGATAATCATCTGCGTATATCTGCTTAAATCTTTTTTAAAATCTGCATGAAATAAAAATCTTTTTAATCCTATAATTAACGTTATAGACTGGCTTTCAGTTTGTCTGTTTAGAGCTTTGTCAAAGTTTTAAACTTTGACAAAGCTTGAAAACGCAACGCATTAATCTTATAGACTGGAAGTTTGGGGGCTTTCAGTCTATTTTATTTGTTATTATTATGAAAAATATTTTTGATTTAGAGATTCAAAATAGCAATGTTGAAGGGAAAATTGTGGCAGGATTTGAACGGTTGTCTCAGGTTTTCAAAGTTTTGTTGTGGGAAAAGGCAAAGAAATATGATTTGAGCCCAATACAGATTCAGATTTTGATATTTATAAAGTACCATTCTAAAAATAAATCGACTGTAAGTTATCTGGCAAAAGAGTTTAATTTAACCAAAGCCACTGTAAGCGATACGATTAAGATTTTGGAACACAAACAATATATATCGAAAGAAATACAGCCTGACGATTCCAGAAGTTACACAGTTGCATTAATGCCGAAAGGCCTGGAAATGGTGCTTTTAATCGAAGACTTTACAGATCCGTTATACGATATGGTGGCTTCAATAAATAAAAAAGATAAATTGATTTTGTGGAGAACTATTAGTTTGTTGCTTCAGCAATTGAACCATTTGCAGATTATTAATCTTCAGAATACGTGTTCTAATTGTCATTATTATTCTGAAGAAAATAAAACAAAATATTGTCAGTTGATGAATATCAAATTAGAATCAAATGATATTAGAATAGATTGTTCCGATCATAAACCTACCATCTGGACACAAATATTATAATCGATTTTAAACACAAATTTAACGAATTTGCATAAATTTCAATACTTAACTTAGTTTGTGAAATTAATTTCACGAACGAAAATTAGTGGCAATTCGTGAAATTCGTGTTGTTTTTATACTTATGTCTGGCATTACGATTATAAAGCCTACAGGTTACAGCAATTTTGAAAGCGCTATAATCCCTTCTTCCATTTGCTGTTCAGTTAAAGAAGCGTACCCCAGTCTAAAACCCAAAACGGGGCTTCCATAACTGAATTTTTCGGGATCCATTAGTTTTATGCCTTTGCTTAGCAATTTTTCGCAAACTGCTTTTGTATCTGTTTTAGCATTTGGAACCATCCAAAAAGCCAAACCACCTTCTGGTTTTGTAAACGTAACTTTATCTTTAAGGTGCTGATTGCAAAGCGTTTCGAACAAATCTCTTTTTGCTTTATAAATCAGATTTGTTTTTTTAAGATGCCTTTTGATTTTTCCTTCGTTTATAAGGTTCAAAACGGCTTCTTCCATAATATTATCTCCCTGAACATCAATCATTTTGCGGTGTTTGCCTACTTTTTGTACGATTTCGGCAGAACTCGCCAAATAACCAATTCGCAATGCCGGAGCGACAATTTTGCTTAAAGTACCAATGTAAATAAAGTTTTGAGCATTACTGTAACTCGAAATAGGTAAAATAGGACGCTGGCCAAAGTGAAATTCATTATCATAATCATCTTCAATAATTGTAAAACCGTATTGATTAGAGAGTTCGATAAGTTTTAATCTTTTCTTTAAACTCATCGTAACCGTTGTTGGAAATTGATGATGTGGTGTTACGTAAATCGCTTTTATGTTTTTGTATTGTTGCAAATATGCTTCGACTTCATCTACGTTTAGGCCGTCTGAATCAACATTTACAGGCAGTAAACTTGCGCCGGCATTTTCAAACGCTTCCCAGGCAGGTTTATATCCGGGATTTTCAATCATCACATAATCACCATTTGTAAACAGAGAATGCGCCGCAAGATACATCGCCATCTGACTGCCACGGGTAATGCAAATTTGATTGGCAGAAACATTCATTCCTCTTTTAAAATTCAGCATTTGCACTATGGCTTTTCTAAACTCAATATCACCAAGCTCGTTGCTGTAACCCATTATTTGCCAACGCGATTTTCTGTTAAAAATTTCTCTGTAGGCACGTGCCAGATCATTCATAGGAGCGAGACGGCTGTCCGGAAGTCCGTCATCAAAAACAAGATGCGGTTTTGTTTCTTCAATAATTACAGTAGTTTTTTCCTGATTTTTTGCACTTCGAATAACCTCAGGCAATATATCGGCGATAAAAGTTCCCTTCCGATCCATCGTAATTAACCAGCCTTCGGCAATTAAAACGTCAAGAGCTTCGATTACTGTATTTCTGTTTACGCTTAATAAACCTGCAAGCTGTCTGCTTCCGGGTAAAGCGTTGCCACTGGTTAAGTTACCGGATTTAATGGCATTAATTATAGCATCGGCAATTTGCAGATAAAGTGCTTTATCTGATTTTTTATTCAACTGAATTTCAAATTCCCAAGGTCGTAACATCTGGACTATTTGTTTATGTCTGAAATATACAAAACTAATAGTCCAAATTTACATTTTTTATACCAATTCCAACAATTTTGCTGTAGTGATTACTTCTGCAAATTCGCCATTTAAACTAGCGAGAGAAGTTTGGTGAATTAATTCCGAATCGAATTTTTCTCCATTTATCCCAATTCGGTCAAAAGTGGCGGTGGCATCGGCGATAAGCAAATTGTCGTATCCGTAATTTCCGGCCATTCTGGTTGTTGTAGAAACGCAATGATTTGTGGTCAAGCCCACAATAACAAGGGTTGTGATTTTTTGATTATCGAGCCTTTCTTTTAAATCTGTTCCAATAAAAGCGCTATTGACGTTTTTTGTAATTACAAGTTCACCGTCAATTGGTTTTGCTTCCTCTTTGATCTCAAATCCCGGGTTTGAGGCGTGAAGTTTTGAATTTGGATGTACAGAACTATGAACAATATGAAAAACAGGCAGTTGAAGTGATCTCCATTTTTCAAGGATTTGAGCAATTTTAGCTTCGGCATCTTTATTATTTCGGTTGCCGCCCCAGTAATCTTCGTCATTAAAACCTTTTTGAATATCAATTAAAATTAACGCGGCTTTTTTTTCTCTAAGTTTCATTTGTATTTTTTTTTTGATTTAGATGACAAATGTAGTTTTGAATAAATTACAGAAAAAGGACAAACAATAGTCGTTTTGAGACCAACTATTTGAAACTATAAAGACAAACACAAATTTCACTAATTGACACTAATTAGTTTGTGAAATTAATTTAACAACTAAGTTAACCATTGAAATTTGTGCAAATTCGTGCAATTCGTATTTTTTAAGACAGTATCATTTTAAGTGCAGTTGGCAAGACATCAAGGTGTTCTTCCAGCACAGCTCTTAGTTGTTTCGAAGTTTTGTAGCCACATAAATGGGCAATATGTTCTATTTTATAATCTGAATTGGCGAGTAGACTTTTGGCTTTTTCAATTCGTAGTTTTGTGCGGTATTCGGCAATAGTAATTCCGGTTTCTTTTTTAAAAATGCGCGTTAAATTTCGCGGACTCACATAAACCAAATCGGCCAGGGAATCAATAGTGGATGTTTTTTCTAAGTTATAGATAATCCAATCCTGAATAGTGTGAATTTTTTCGTCGCGATGGTTTCTGTTTTGCAAATAAACGCTTTCCTGTTCGTCAGTTCCGTTTCGCCGTTTATAAACAACAAGTTCTTTGGCAATTTTATTTGTAATGTCTTTTCCGTGCCTTTCTTCAATTAGAAATAGAGCCAAATCAATTCCTGTTACAATTCCGGCGCTGGTGTAAATGTTATCTGATTTGGTGAAAAGTGTATTTTTTTGAGGTTTTAAAAGCGGAAAATCATTCTTGAGTTTCTCCAGAAGTTTCCAGTGTGTTGTACATTCTTTATGATCTAAAAGTCCTGATTTTGCCAATAGAAATGCTCCAGTACATACACTGCAAATGGTTGTTTGGTTTGCATTTGCTTTATGCAGCCAATTAAAAAACAAATCATCCTCCTGAAGTAAATCTATTTGTTGTGTGCTAAATCCCGAAATAATGACGATGTCATCTTTTTGCGGGGCAGTTTTAGAAAAATGAATTAAGGAAGAAAGTTCTAAACCTGAATTTGATTTTATGGAAGTTTCACTACTAATAAACTTCAGTTCATAATCAAAACCCAGATTATTGGCTTCCTGAAAAACTTCGACAACACCGCTTAAATCAAGTAAAGAAATGTCTTTAGGAATATAAAAATAAACCGTAGATTTTGATTTTGTCATTTGAGAATGTATGCTTTATTTCAATTTTTCCTTAAAAAAATCAATTGTTCTTGTCCACGATAGAGTAGCAGCAGCTTCATCATATCTTGGAGTTGTGTTATTATGAAAGCCATGATTTACGTTGGGATAAAAATAAGCTGTATTTTCGACTTTATTTTTATTGAGAACTTCCTGAAACGCAGGCCAGCCTTCGTTTACGCGTGTGTCTAAACCAGCGTAATGTAATAATAATGGTGTTTTGATTTTTTCAGCTTCTTCTTTTGTTGGCTGTCCGCCGTAATAAGGAACTGCGGCTTTTAAAGTTGGTATTTTTACCGCCAGCATATTCGAAATCCATCCACCAAAGCAAAAACCTACAACACCAACAGAGCCGTTGCAGTCTTTATGTGATTTGAGGTATTCGTATGCGGCAATAAAATCTTCGAGCATTTCTTCGCGGGTTCGTTTCTTTTGCAATTCACGTCCGTCGTCGTCATTGCCGGGATAACCGCCTAATGGCGATAATGCATCGGGAGCAATAGTTATGAATCCTTCTATAGCGGCTCTTCTTCCAACATCTTCAATGTAAGGATTTAAACCGCGATTTTCGTGAACAACAATTATTCCGGGTAATTTCTTTTTGGTATCTGATGGCTGAGACAAAAGCCCTTTAATGCTTCCGCCGCCTTTTGGAGAATCATAATTGATGTAGCCGCTTTTTATTCTGGGATCTGTGGGTTGAATTAAAATACTGTCGACATAATTGGGTGTCATAAAACTCAAAAGCGAAGGCAATGTAACAGCTCCAACCGCAAAAATGGAAAGTTTTTCTACAAATTGTCTTCGTTTGATTTTATTATGCGCATAATCGTCATATAAATCAAATACTTCCTGACTGATATCTTCTTTGGTTAATTTTTCCATGACTTTAATTTTGAAACTAATTTAAGAAATAAACTGCTTTATAATTCTTATTGTTTCAAATAAAGCGTGAAAAAGTCCTAAATTTTATTCGCCAGTAATTCTTTTAATAATGTACTGACACTTACAGATGCACATGCAATACCTTCATCGGCAGCGCCATAATAGATATAAAGTTCGTCATCTATTAAAACAGTTCCGGTTGGAAAACAAACGTAGTTTACATATCCTTTTAGTTCCCAGGGTTGATCCGGAATAAATAGGGGAAAAGGCAAGCGTGCAATTTCTTTGGTAGGGTTATCAATGTCTAAAAGTGCAGCACAAGCCACGTACATATAACCGTTTACGGTATCATGAACGCCGTGATAAATTAAAAGCCAGCCGTGTTCGGTTTCTATTGGCGGGGCGCCGTTTCCTAAATAGCTTAATTCGTGGGTAAATTTTGGATCTAAAACGATATGATTTTTAAAATCCAGCATATATTCTCTCCAAAATTCGGGAGTTAATTCATCAAGAGTGTTTACAGCAGCCATTTGAATTCCCGGACGAATGCGGTGTAAAAAGTGCAGTTTTCCGTTTATTCTTCGTGGAAAAAATACCACATTTTTATCCCAGACATAAGCGCTTCCGGTACTTGGCTGAAAATATTTAATATTTAAATCCTGTTGATTTTTGATAAGTGACCGAAGCTCATCACCACTCATTTGCGGAACTATAATACCATGTTTCTCAAAAGTTTTTAAATCTTTGGAAGTGGCAACACAGCCAAAAGCATTTGCGCCGTCATAACCGCAATAGGAAAGATAATAAAGATCATCAATTTTGACAATCCTCGGATCTTCAACGCCGTATTCTTCATTTGGCATTTCGGGAACAATTACAGGATGTTCGTATCTTTCTTCGATAGTAAGGGGATCAGAAAGCCGGCAATAGCCTATTGTAGAATGATTTCCTAAAGCAACAGCTCTGTAAAAAATATGAATTTTTCCGTCGACAGCAATAACTGCGGGATTTAAAACTCCTTCAACTTCAAAATCTAATGCTGTTTTTGTAATAATTAATCCGTGTTTGCGTATCATAATCTCCTATTTTGGAATTTAAAATTACCGAAATTTAATGAGCTTAGATTTACATAAAATTTTAAAATTGTTTCATAATTAGAAGAAAGGTTTGCCACGAATTACACTAATTTACACGAAAAAACTTTAAGCAAAAAAATAAAAAATTAATGAAAATTAGTGTAATTCGTGGCCAAATTTTTTACTTTAAATGTTTGGGTTCCTGAATTTCGCCATTGCCAAAAGACCAGTTTTCTAATCCATTATTTTCTAAAAGAACGATGATTATATTGTTAATGGTAATTTCAGTTTCGGAAGAAATTGTAATAGCAATTGTATGGTATAATTTCTTTTTCTGTTCTAATGTTCTTCCTTGTCCTGCAATGATTTGAACGTAGATTATGTTTTCAGAATGTGAAATTCCAAGATAGCTTTCAGGATATTTTATTTGTTGTGTTTCGAGTTCTTCAATAACATGAAAATAATCATCTTTTGGAATATGAAATTCTGCTATTAATGACTGATGAACTGATTGTGAGATTTTATTTTTTGTTTCCTGCGAAAGTTTCTTAGGAAGACTGATACGTACAAATGGCATTTTTTATTTTTTCCCAAAGATAGAAGCTCTTTTGCGAACAGCATAAATTTTAAAAGAAATATTAATCTTTTTTTGCCACGAATTGCACGAATTTGCACGAATGAAAAATTAAACTTTGGGTAAAATCAAAAAGATAATTAGTGAAAATTAGTGTAATTCGTGGCAAACTTTTACAAACTCTTAAGTTTCTTCATAAATACAGGAAACACGTCATTTAATTCTTCAAACAACGGATTTTTGCGGTGTTTCAGTTTGATTTCACTAAACAATTTCAAACCAAGTGCAAATTGTGTGGCTTCAGAATCATTTTCGAATATATTTTTATCTTTTATTCTTTCAATAATACTAAATATTTCGTCGTGATTTGTAAACTCTATTCCAAGTTCTTTTGCCGGTTCAGTTTGACCGTCTGCATATTCTTTCAGGCTTAGTGTAAGATAATATTTGTTTGCTCTTTTTTCCATAACATTTAATCTATTTAATCCATTTATCGACAATTGCCTTAAAGGTTTCTTTGTATTGTTCGCCAACAGTTATTTCGGCTTTGTCGATAAATATTGAGTTTTTACTAATGGCGCTTATTTTTTCGAGAGACACAATATAGGAACGATGCACTCTCATAAATTTTGATGATGGTAATTTTTCTTCCAGTGCTTTTAAGGAAATCAGTGAAAGAATTGCTTTTTGAGAATCGTCAAAATGTACCTTTACGTAATCTTTTAAACTTTCGATATAGGTTATATCTTTAAGGGAAATTCGTACCCATTGATATTCTACTTTCAAAAAGATAAATTCGTCATCTGCCGTAATAGGCTGATATTGGTTTGAAGATTCTTCTGTTATTTGCAATACTTTATTGGCAGCACGCAAAAATTCCTCGTAACTAAAAGGTTTTAAAAGATAATCTATGGCATTTACACGATAACCTTCAATAGCATAATGATTATAAGCTGTTGTAAAAACAATTTTTGGGACTGCTCCGGGTTGTTCCTGCAAAAGTCTGGCAAGCTCCATTCCGGTTAAATTGGGCATATTAATATCCAAAAAAACAAGATCGGGCTGTTTATCCCGAATTAAAGTCAGGGCTTCAACGGCATTATCGCAACTCGCTGTTAACTCTAAAAAAGGTGTTTGTTCAATAAAGGTCTGCACCAATTTTAATGCGAGAGGTTCATCATCGACTGCTATACATTTTAATATTGTCATTATTCTAAAGTTATTTGCAGTTTTACATTATACATGCCGTTTTTGGCTATTCCGGCGGTTAGCGAATGCCTGTGCGGGTAAATTAAATGAAGCCTGCGTTTTGTATTTGTTAAACCGATACCGCCTTCATTGGGCGTGGCAGATTTTTCAAAATATGTGTTTTCGACTTCAAATTCAAGATTGCTGCCATTTTGCCTAAGCGAAATATGAATTTCACTTTTGTCAGTAGCATGAATACCATGTTTAAAAGCATTCTCTACTAAAGGTAGTAATAACATTGGAACAATTGGATAATCCTGTATTTTTTCCGGAATATCTGTTGTAATCGTTAATTTGCTGTTGGCACGAAGTTTCATCAAAGCAATAAAATCTCTCATAAATTCGGCTTCTTTCAGCAAAGTCGTAGTTTCTTCTGTACTATAAAGTAAATAGCGCATCATCCTGCTTAAAGTGTGCAGCGCATTTCTCGAATCTTCGATATCAGTATAAGTAAGGGAATAAATACTGTTGAGCGAATTGAAAAAAAAGTGTGGATTTATCTGTGCTTTCAACATTGCCAGTTCGGCCATTGTTTTATCCTGTTCCAGTTTTTGTTTGTGTTGCGCGGCTTTCTGCCAATATTGTAACATCGATAAACTTGTACTGATGCCTAAAACCATTAAAGTGAGCATAAAAGCATAATTATCGAAATAAGGATTTCTATTTTTTTTGAAACCCAAAACAAGGCTCACTTTTGCATGAAGATCTGTTTGCGAAGTATAAAAATAGGCGATAAGCTGCATGACAACAATTGCGAGAAAAGCCCAGATTAAAAAGAGAGAAGTATTGTCTTTTATAATAGTTTTTGGAACAATGATTTTGGCATTAGAATAAAATATAATAATCAGCAAAACGAGTACAATAATCTGCCAAAGCCAAAAAACAGAAGGCAGAATTACATTCCAGGTTAAAGGAATGTAAAACAACATTAGAAATCCCAATAACAACCAGCCGAGAAGGTGTAATCCTGCAAATAAATAGGGTCTAAAGATGTTTGTCCACATTATATTTTCTTTTTTTAAGGGCAATATTACATTTTATTTGAATGCAATTTTAAAGCAATCGCTATAGAGAGATTTACAGCCCTTAAAAACCATTTTAGAGCCGACGAATTTTCAAATTAAACACTTGTTTAATTTAAATAAAAATCCATCGGTTCTAAGGTTATCTCTATCGATTGTGCGTCGCTCTTCGTCTATTCGAAATTTTTTACGTAACTTAATTCATTTATTTTGTTAGCGTAATTATAGAAATCACATTATATCCAATGAATAAGCAATCACTTTTAAGCATTTTCGCAGCATCAGTTATTATCGTCTCGTGTGGTAAAAAAGATGACAAAGCAGCTCAGGCCGCTGCTGCAGGACAAGTTAAGGAATATAAAACACTGGTAATACAGCCAGAATCAGCAACTTTAAATACTGATTATCCGGCAAGTATACAGGGACAGCAAAACATAGAAATTCGTCCGAGAGTAGAAGGTTACATTGACAAGATTTATGTTGATGAAGGTGCGGTTGTAAGAGCAGGACAGCCTTTGTTTAAAATCAGCGCTCCCGAATATGAGCAGGAAGTTCGTACGGCAACAGCAAGCATTAAAAGCGCTCAGGCAGCAGTAAGTTCAGCAAAATTGGCTGTAAATAAAGTAAAACCGCTTGTTGAGAAAGAAATCATTAGTAAATACGAACTGGAAACAGCTCAGTATAATTATGATTCTGCTTTGGCAACTTTGGCTCAGGCCAATGCAAGTCTGGTAAACGCAAGAACTAATTTGGGTTATACTACGGTTACAAGTCCGGTTGATGGAGTTGTAGGATCAATTCCATTTCGTTTAGGAAGTTTAGTAAGTTCAAATAATACTGAACCGTTAACGACAGTTTCTAGTATAGGAAACGTTTATGCCTATTTTGCAATGAACGAAAAAGTACTTTTAAGTTTTAGTGAAGGTTCCGGAACATTGGCACAAAAAATCAAACAATTGCCACAAGTTTCTTTATTACTTTCTGATGGATCAATTTACGGAGAAAAAGGAAAAATCGAAACCGTAAACGGATTGATTAATACAGAAACTGGTTCTGTAAACATCAGAGCCCGTTTTCCAAACCCAAGAGGAATCATCAGAAGCGGAAGCAGTGCAACAGTTAGAATTCCGACTCAGGTAAAAGAGGGATTAATTATTCCGCAAAGCGCTACGTTTGAACTTCAGGATAAAATTTTCGCAGTAACAGTTGGAAAAGACGGTAAAACCAAAAACGCAAATATTACGATTTTAGAAAATAAAGCCGGAAATTATTATGTGGTAACAAGCGGTTTAAAAGCCGGAGATCAGATTGTTTTAGAAGGAGTTGCCTCATTAAAAGAAGGAACTGAGATTAAAACTCAAAATCAGAATGCTGAAACTGTTTACGCAGACTTAAAATAAAAATACATGTTTAAAATATTCATTCAAAGACCTGTACTCTCGACGGTAATATCAGTTATTATTGTCATTCTAGGTGTTTTAGGGCTTATAGAGCTTCCTATTTCCCAATATCCTGATATTGCTCCGCCAACGGTAAACGTTTCGGCAAGTTATACAGGAGCTAACGCAGATGTGGTACTTAAAAGTATCGTAATTCCGCTGGAAGAGCAAATTAATGGTGTAGAAAACATGACTTACATGACTTCTACAGCAACAAATGATGGTAATGCATCTATAAAAATATTCTTTAAAGTAGGAACAAATCCTGATTTGGCTGCGGTAAACGTGCAAAACAGGGTTTCCAGAGCCACAAGTTTATTACCTGTAGAGGTAACTCAGGCCGGTGTAACAGTTACAAAAAGCCAGAGTAGTAACTTGTTGATATTCTCGCTATATAGCGATGATAAAGCTTACGATCAGACTTTTCTTCAAAATTATGCGAAGATTAATCTTGTTCCTCAAATTCAGCGTGTGGTTGGGGTGGGAGATGTAACCGTTTTTGGTGCCAAGGATTATTCGATGAGAATTTGGCTTAAGCCGGATATCATGCAGCAATACAAATTGATCCCAAGTGATATTTCGGCTGCTCTGGCAGAACAAAATATCGAAGCTGCGCCGGGTAAATTTGGTGAAAACGGAAATCAGGCTTTTCAATACGTAATTAAATATAAAGGACGTTTAACAAGCGCTCAGGAATTTGGAGATATTGTTATAAAATCTGTTGGAAACGGACAGGTTTTACGATTGAAAGATGTAGCAAAAGTAGAATTAGGATCTTTAAGCTATTCTTCGACAATTAAAACAAACGGTGTAGAATCTGCAGCGATGGCAATTAGCCAAACGCCTGGTTCTAATGCCCGTGACGTAATTAACAATTCTAAAAAGCTAATTGAAGAGGCAGCAAAAAATTTCCCAAAAGGAGTAAAATATACGCTTCTTGTGGATGTTAACGAAAATCTGGATGCTTCTATCGAAAAAGTAATTCATACTTTGATTGAAGCTTTTATTCTGGTTTTCATCGTAGTTTTTATTTTCCTTCAGGATTTCAGATCTACATTAATCCCGGCCATTGCAGTTCCGGTTGCGATTGTTGGAACATTTTTCTTCCTGAATCTATTCGGATTTACGATTAACTTGTTGACGCTTTTTGCGATGGTTCTTGCCATTGGTATTGTGGTCGATGATGCGATTGTGGTCGTCGAGGCGGTGCATGCCAAACTCGATCACGGTTACAAATCGGCTAAGAAAGCTACAATCGATGCGATGGATGAAATTTCTGGAGCAATTATTTCGATTACATTAGTAATGGCGGCGGTATTTATTCCGGTTACCTTTATTACAGGATCTACGGGAGTTTTCTACAAACAATTTGGTATTACGTTAGCAGTTGCGATTATTCTTTCTGCGATTAACGCCTTAACATTAAGTCCGGCTTTATGTGCTTTATTATTGAAACCACATGCAGACGATCACAAACATAAAAGTTTTATTCAGCGTTTTTATACCGCGTTTAACGTTGCATTTGACAATGTAACAGAGCGATACAAACGTTCAGTAAGTTTCCTTTCGGTTAAAAAATGGATTGTATTGGCTTCGATTTTAATTGCCGGTGCCGCTTTATTTTATATGATGAAAACCACACCGTCTGCTTTCGTTCCGGCGGAAGATCAGGGAACTGTTTTCGCCAACATTAGTTTACCGCCATCAGCTTCGATGGAACGTTCTGATGTAATTGCCAAAAGAGTCGATAGTATTGCTAAGACTATTCCGGGAGTTAAAAATACACTTCGTATCGTGGGACAAAACTTTACAGCCGGAGCGGGTAGTGCCTACAGTATGGTTATTGTAAAACTGGAAACGTGGGACAAACGTGAATTAAGTGTTAATGATGTAATTGGTCAGCTTTTTGCCAAAACGAGCGGTATTCGTGAAGCTAATATATTCTTCATTTCACCGCCAACCATTCAGGGATTTGGACAAAGTGGTGGATTCGAATTCCAATTACAGGATAAAGGAGGGCATACAACGGCCGAATTCTATAAAGTAAATGTTGATTTTCTGGAGAAACTTTCAAAACGTCCTGAAATACAATATGCTACAACGCCATTTAATCCTGGTTTTCCTCAATATATGATGGATATAAATTTGGCAAAAGCCAAAGATGCAGGAGTTCCAATCAATACGATTTTGTCTACAATGCAAGGGTATTATGGAGGTTTGTACGCTTCGAATTTCAATAAATTCGGGAAACAATACCGTGTTATGATTCAGGCATCACCAGAATTTAGAACTAATACAGAAGGACTAAATAAAATTTTTGTTAGAAACGCTTCAGGAAACATGGCGCCAATTACAGAGTTTGTAAAAATGACAAGGGTTTTTGGTCCGGAATCTATTTCAAGATTTAACTTGTTTACTTCTATTTCTATTACAGGAGCGCCAAATCCGGGCTTTAGTTCAGGAGATGCCATTAAAGCGATTCAGGAAGTAGCGGCCGAAAATTTACCTGCAGGTTACGGTTATGAATTTTCAGGTTTAACGCGTGAAGAGTTAGCATCAGGAAGTGAAACTATTTTCATCTTTATATTATGTCTTGTATTTGTTTACTTCTTGTTAAGTGCTCAATACGAGAGTTATATTTTGCCTTTTGCTGTATTGTTCTCCATTCCTTTTGGATTGGCCGGAGCTTATCTGTTCTCGATTATATTCAAACTAAACAGTAATATTTATTTGCAGATTTCCTTAATCATGTTGATTGGATTGCTGGCGAAGAACGGTATCTTGATTGTCGAATTTGCTTTGGACAGAAGAAGAAAAGGATTGCCAATTGTTCAGGCTGCTATTGAAGGAGCTGTAGCGCGTTTGCGACCAATTTTAATGACCTCTTTTGCTTTTATTTTAGGACTTGTGCCTTTAATGTTTGCTTCAGGAGCCGGAGCTGTTGGTAATAAATCGATTGGTACGGGAGCTGTTGGAGGTATGTTAATCGGAACCATTTTGGGAGTATTCGTAATTCCGGTATTGTTTATCGTTTTCCAGACTTTACAGGAAAAAGTGAGCGGACCTGCAAAAGATGGTTACGATGAAGATGATGATGAAGAAGTTCAATTGATAGAAGCTCATAAAGAGTAGTAATTTAAAAGACAAAAAATGACTCATAGTTCAAATAAATATATTTTAATGGTAATCGCAGCCACGCTTTTAAGTGCCTGTGTTACCAAAAAATACGAGCGTCCCACGACACTTTCTACAGATAAGCTGTTTCGTGATCAGGCTGCAGCCGATTCTACAAATCTGGCGAATATGCCTTGGCAAAGTGTTTTTAAAGATGCAAAATTGAGTGCTTTAATTCAGAAAGGTCTGGATCAGAATCTGAATTTGAAAAATGCCATTGAAAACATTGTTCAGGCGCGTGCCAGCTTACGCCAAAGCAAATTGGCTTATTATCCAAATTTGAATTTGGATGCCAATGTAACACGAACCAAACAATCAGAAGCAGGACTTAACTTTCCGGCAGGAATCAATATTAATACTTTAACCACAACCTATAAATTAGGTTTAAGTACGTCATGGGAAGCAGATATCTGGGGAAAATTGAGCAGTACGAAAAGAGCAGCTTTGGCCACTTATCTTGCTACAGATGCTGCAAAACAAGCTGTTCAAACCCAATTGATTGCTGATATTGCCAATAATTATTTTTTATTGTTGTCTTATGATAAATCTCTTGAAATTACGCAGCAAACTTTAGAAGCCCGTGTTAAAAATGTAGAAACAATTAAAGCCTTAAAAGAAGGTGCAATTGTTACAGGTGCTGCCGTGGTACAAAGTGAAGCCAATCGTTATGCTGCCGAAGTATTGATTCCGGATATTAAACAAAACATTCGTGAAACAGAAAACGCTTTGAATATTTTATTAGGACAAGCTCCGGGACCAATCGAAAGAGGCGTTTTAGGAGAACAGCAAACTCCTGATAATCTGGCGATAGGTTTACCGTCTCAGTTATTACAAAATCGTCCTGATGTTCGTCAGGCAGAGTTTAATTTCAGAGTTGCTTTTGAAAATACAAATTTGGCCAGAACCTATTTTTATCCAAGCCTGACGCTTACGGCTAGTGGTGGGTTTTCGAATTTAGAGTTGAAAAACTTCTTCGATAATTCTATTTTTTATTCGATAATTGGAGGATTAACACAGCCACTTTTTAATCAGGGTTTAAACAAAGCGAGATTAACAACGGCGCAATCGCAACAATTACAAGCCTTAAATAGTTTTCAGCAAAGTCTTTTGGTTGCCGGACAGGAAGTTTCGAATGCGATGTATTCGTACCAAATGGCGGTTGAAAAAGAAGATTCGAGAGAAAAACAAATTGAATCTTTAATAAAAGCAGTTGATTTTACACAACAGCTTTTAGAGTACAGTTCAGCGACAAATTATACTGATGTTTTAACATCAGAACAAAATCTACTATCGGCACAATTGAACGGTATAAATGATAATTTGCAAAAGCTGCAGGCTTTGGTTGATTTGTATCGCGCCTTAGGCGGTGGATGGAAATAAAGTTCTTAAAAATATTGAGTTGAAGATTGAAATTTGATAAATAGTATCGGTTAAAAAGTGGTGTTCGTCGATTGGTTTAGAGGTTCTGTATAATGAGTTCGATAAACCTGAAAAATGGCATTACTTTCGCTTTATTCAAATCAAATTTAAACTTAATAATAAAAAAAATGAAAAAATTAGGACTTGCTTTAATGCTTTTAATGAGTGTTTTTGCACATGCACAAGTATCAATTAACGTAAATATTGGTACACCGCCAAGCTGGGGACCTGAAGGAAATGATGAAAGCAGATATTACTATTTGCCGGATATTGATATTTATTATGATGTTGCTCAAAGCCAATATATTTATGAAAATAGCGGTAAATGGGTTCGTGATAAAAGATTGCCTTCAAGATACAGAAATTATGATCTTTACGATGGTTACAAAGTAGTTTTGAATGATTACAAAGGAGATTCTCCTTATTCATACCATAAAAAACACGTTACCAATTATCCAAAAGGTTATAAAGGAAAACCTCAGAAAACCAGAGGAAACAAACCTGACAGCAAGCAGAAACCGAACAAGGATAATGCAAAAAAGGATAATGCAAAAAAGGGTAATTCAAAAAACTCAAAAGGAAATAATTCCGATAAAAATAAGGATCATGGCCACGATGATCGCCACTAATTAAAAAACATGACTTGAAAAACGCCTCAGAAATGAGGCGTTTTTTTGTTTGGTATCTGAGTCATCTTTGTCAAAGTTTTAAACTTTGACAAAGATTGGCGGTTATTTTGTAAAATATTATATTCGTACTCTTCAAAAACAAATATAAAACCAGAAGAAAGTAAATTTAAAAAATGGAGAATATCACAGTAATCATCATGTTGTTATTCGGGGTTGCATTCCTGAGTCTTTTAAGTAAAAGGTATAATTTCCCGGTTCCTATTGTATTGGTTCTTTGTGGTGTTACAATTAGTATTATTCCAGGGCTTCCGGTTATTGCATTAAATCCCGAAGTCGTTTTTATTATATTCTTACCGCCGCTTTTGTATCATGCCGCATGGTATACAAGCTGGTCTGAGTTTAAACAAACCATTCGACCCATAACACTTGCGGCTGTTGGGCTGGTTCTTTTTACAACAGTTTCTGTTGCAGTAGCCGTACATTATCTTATTGATGATATTTCCTGGCCGTTGGCTTTTTTACTGGGCGCTATTGTTTCGCCTCCCGACGCTGTTTCGGCGACAGCCATAACAAAAGGACTGGGCTTGTATCCACGCCTTATTGCGATCTTAGAAGGCGAAAGTTTGCTGAATGATGCAAGCGGACTTGTAGCTTACAAATACGCTCTTGCAGCTATTACAGCGGGTAATTTTGTGCTTTGGCAGGCAGGATTAAATTTCTTTATCATGTCGACATTAGGAATCGCCATTGGTTTAGTTGTAGGGTATGCGATGAGTATCATTCATAAAAGGTTTGTGTGCGACGATGTTATCGAGGCTACCTTAACACTTTTAACGCCTTTTGCTTCTTATTTAATAGCAGAACATTTTGAATGTTCGGGAGTTTTGGCGGTTGTAACTACCGGTTTGTTTCTTTCGGCCAGATCAGGAACTATTTTTACGCACGAAAGCCGTATTATGACCAATACAATCTGGAGCGTGCTTACGAATATTCTAAACGGATTAATTTTCATTTTAATCGGACTTCAATTACGTCAGATTATTTCGGGAATTGGCGATTATTCTGGTCTGTCATTGTTTATTTGGGGAGCTTCTGTGAGTGCCGTGGTTATTCTGGTCCGCTTTTTATGGGTGGTTCCGGCAACATTGGTTCCAAGATTTCTCAGTAAAAAAATCAGGCAAAAAGAAGAATTCGATTATCGCAATATGATTATTTTCGGTTGGTCCGGAATGCGTGGCGTTGTATCGATGGCGGCTGCATTGGCGCTTCCGTTAACAATTAATAATGATAGTGAGGCATTTCCGTTGCGAAACCTTATTATTTATCTGGTTTTTTGTGTAATACTTTCGACTTTGGTAATTCAGGGATTGACACTTCCGTGGGTAATTAAAAAATTAAAAATTGAGCGTTATTCTATTTTAGCTGAAGAGTATGAAATTCGAAATAGTATTGTTTCTCAAACTATTACACATATCGAAGATAATTTTTCTTTATTGAATGATGATTTGCTTCATAATATCAAGAGCAAATACGAAGTAAAATTCAATCGCCTGCAAAAAACAGAACTTCCAGCGAATTTCTTCGGAAAAGGAAATGTAATGGGAGGGCAGATTTTTAACGATTTTACCAAATTACAAATCGATTTGCTGAATGTGGAACGTGCAAAACTGGAAACAATGCATAAATCAGGTTCTGTGAACGAGGAAATTTTCAGGAAAATAGAAAAAGAACTTGATTTGGAAGAAACGCGTTTGTGGATGGAAATGTATGAGGAATAGGGGTTAGGTTTAACCGCAAAGAACGCAAAGATTTTACACAAGGTTCGCTAAGTTTTTTATTCACTATAAATATTTTACCACAAAGTGAAAGAGGGGAAAAACACAAAGTTCGCAAAGCTTTTTCAATAACTAGCTTTGCGAACTTTGCTTTGTTTTATTAGATAAATCTTTGCGTTCTTTGCGGTTAAATAAACGTAAAGTGATTAACCTTGACGAACCAAAGGAATAACTTTTGTTCCGATGAATTCTATGGCGCTCATTAATTGATTGTGTGTAAGTCCTGCGTTATCCATTTGAAACGTAAATCTCGAAATACCTCCAAGCGATTCGCTATGAGTCAAAATTTTCTCGGCAACACGTTCCGGACTTCCCACAACTAAAACGCCTTTATCGTCAATTAAGCCATCAAATTTATCTTTTGTTACAGGTGGCCAGCCGCGTTCCAGTCCTAATTTTGTCCAAAGTTCAGCATAACCCGGATAATATTTTTCGATTGCTTTTTCGGTAGATCCCGAAACATAACCCGGAGAATGCAAACCTACTTTTAATTCTTCCGGTTTATAACCTGCTGCTTTTCCGGCTTCACGATATAAATCGATCAACGGACGAAAACGATACGTTTGTCCGCCAATAACGGCCACCATTAAAGGCAAACCAAGCGATCCCGCACGTACAAAAGATTCCGGAGTTCCGCCAACGCCAAGCCATATTGGTAATTTTTCCTGTAAGGCTCTCGGGTAAACAGGTAAGTTATTTATTGCCGGACGAAACTTTCCTGACCAGCTTACAAATTCATTGTCACGAATTTGTAATAACAACTCTAATTTCTCTTTAAAAAGTGCATCATAATCATTTAGATTAAATCCGAAAAGGGGATAAGCTTCAATAGAAGATCCGCGGCCTACGACGATTTCAGCTCTTCCTTTTGAAACCAAATCCAAAGTAGCAAATTCCTGATAAACCCTAACCGGATCTGCAGCGCTTAAAACACTTACAGCACTTGCCAATCGTATGTTTTTTGTTCGGGCAGCAGCTGCACTCAATATTACAGCTGTAGCCGAATCTAAAAATTCTTTTTTATGATGTTCTCCAATTCCAAAAACATCAAGGCCCACCTGATCGGCAAGCTCAATTCTTTGAAGCAATTGCTCCATAGCATCAACACTACTAAGCGTATTATTTTCGCCATACATTGCCGAAGCAAAACTGTCTATTCCTATTTCTATCATTTAGTAAAGATATTAAATTCTGTTTTAAACACGAATTTCACTAATTAACACAAATTTAAATTAGTGAAAATTAGTGAAATTTGTGTTTTATAAATGCTACTGTTTCACAATATGAATAGCTTTACTGCTTTCATTATTTTTAATGAAATATACTCCAGAAGCCTGATCAGAGATGTTAATCAGATTTCCTTTTCCTTCCTGAATTTTAGCTCCCGAAGAGGAATAAATTTTCCATTCCATTTCCTTTGAAAGATGATAAACTCCTGTTGAAGGATTCGGGAAAACGATTACTTTTTTTGAATCTTCTGATGGGAAATCAACATCAAGAGTACAACTATGAACCATATAAGTAATCTCTTTTTTGTTATTTCCTGCTGTATTAGTCACGGTTAAAGAAACGGTTTTGTCGCCTTCTGTGCCATATAATACAGTATGTGGGCCAACTCCGGTTGCGGTTGTTGGTGTTGCATTTTCGCCAAAATTCCAGAGATAAGTATCCACTGTACCAATCGAAACAGAGGTAAAAGTAACCGCACTATTGATACATCCCATTGATTGATTAACTTCAAAATCAGCAACCGGAGTTGTTGCATTTCCTGATAATGAAAATTCCATTTTGTTCACGTTAACGTCGGCTTCATCAAACCAAAGCGCGATCACATGAACGCCCTGAGTTAACGGAATATTTGGAATCGTAATCGTTTGCCAGGCTTGAAAACCGGTTGTATTAGGAACCGCAAATCGACCGGAAACATTTACACCATCAACCTCAATGTGAAGTGCTTTATTATTGTATGGTGTTGCAACTCTTAGTTTTACATCATAATTACCTGTTGTATTCACTTTTGCGGTGTATTTAAGCCATTCGTTTTTAGCTACATACGAAATATTAAATCCGCCTTCGTTACAAACTTCGGTTCCTACGCCGTCTCCTGCTCTGTAAGCCATGTCTCCACCGCCATTACTGTCAAAAAAAGCAGAAGGTCCAATATCATAGTTTTCAGCTTCAATAAGTCCTGGAATTTGTGCAATTAATCCTTGGTATGGTGCAGAAGGAAGCGCTGTTGCTGTATAAAATGCGGTATAAGTTATGGTTCCCGTTACTGGTGCCTGAAAAGTCTGGTTTACAGTTCCGCCCTGACTCCAATGGTCAAAATCATATCTAATATTACCAACATATTGTGGAGTTGGTGCATTAAGCGTTTGTAGTTTTGCATTGGCTACAACTTGTTTGGTCGAAGGTGCAGTAACCGATTTTTGATTGAATTCTAAATTAAGTAATGCTGGAGAACTTGTTACGGTAACATCAACCAAATTGGGTTTTATGTCAACAAATTTTGTTGCGATTAAGCCGTTGCTGTCGGTTACTTTTACCGTAAATCGGTACCAGACATTTGGCGTTTTTTCACCTTGATTAGATGCCACAAAAGTTCCTGATTTCACCCCTTGCGGGCTTGCACCGGGATGTGAATGTCCGGCTCCGGGAATATCTTCGTGAAAAAGATCCATACTCCATGAAAATGCACTTGCAGGCAATACGCCATCTTCTATATCTGTTGCTGTAGCTTCAAAACTAACAACGTCATCAGCATTCCATTTTAGGGTGGCTAACGGAAATTTAAGATCTACGGTTGGTGTATTACTAAACGGTGTTACCGTAAGTGTTGCCGGATTACTCGTTACGTTTCCTGCAGTATTAGTTACAATAACTTTGTATTGTCCTGCATTTGCATTGGTTACATTTGCAATCGTATAACTGGCAGCCGTTGCTCCGTTGATGTTTACATTATTAAATTGCCATTGATAGGTTTGTCCCACGCCGCTTGCCGTAACATTAAAAGTTACAGGATACGTTTCCATTATGGTTTGCGATTGCGGATGATTGACAATTGTTGGTGCTGCCGTTTCGATATAATCCAGTTTGATTAAAGAACCGTTGTTTCCGTAAGCGCAGTAATAAATATAACCGTCGTTGCCTAACATCATTCCGAGTGCCTGTTGTTGTGGAGCTTCATAAAATTCGGTAGAAACAGGATCTGCAATGTTGGGATCAAAAGATCGAATAGCATTTCGAACAAAATCCTTAATAATAAATTTCCCCTGAAGATTCGGATATCTTGGCGTTGTCGGATTGTACAAAACACCATTTGTCAAAGCATTTCCAATACTTCCGGTGGCGTAGGTAAAAATGGGATTGGTAAACAAATTCGTTTCGGTTTGGTTACCGTCACCGCCTTGCGGATGTCCCCAGGCATAATTGCGAATCGTTGGATTGCTGATTTCGTTTATTTCTTCCCATGAAGTTCCAACATCCAAAACAAATAATTTATTGGCTGCTACATTTGGAACCAATCGCCACGGATTTCTAAAACCGTAAACCCAGATGCTTTGTCTTTGTATAGAACCGCTTCCGTAAAAAGGATTTCCGGGCGCAGGTAATCCGTTTTCTGTCAAACGTAAAATTTTTCCTTTATAAGTATCTAAATCCTGCGAGTTTGTATTTTGCTGACTATCACCAACAGTTACATACAAAAATCCGTTAAAGAATTTTAAATCTCCACCGTTGTGAAATCCGCCGCCAATAGGTTCCAGCAATAAAATTTCCTGTCTCCCTAAAACCTGATTGGCTGCATTGATTTGTATTCTTTCAATTCGGTGTCTGATTACACCTGCGTCATCAATAGAATAAAAAACGTAAATATAACCGTTTGTAGCAAAATCAGGATGAAGTGTAAGTCCAAGAAGTCCTTGTTCAGTATCTGTAACAGTAGTAACAGTAAAAACGGTTGAAACAGCATTGTTTTGAAAAACCTTGACGATTCCGCCTCTTTCAGCAATAAAAATCCGACCGTCTGAAGATTGTTCTAATGACAAACCTTCTTTAATAACCGCCGTAGGAGCGAGGGTTTCTGTAATGTACTGGCAATTTGCCTGCCATGAAATCAGTAAAAAGAAAGCATAAATGAATAGCGGCTTTAATTTTTTCATCTGATTTAATCTAAGATGTAAATTTTTTTTCATAAGTTATTTTTAGTAGATTGTGGTAAAGGGGCAATCAAAATTAACATTTTTTTTACTACTAAACTTATTTTTTGTTTGATAAAGTATTTTGCTAGTGAATAGATGTAAAAAGCTAGTAAGTAATGGTTTATCCTTAAATAATTGCAAAATTTATTATTTATTTTTAAGATTTTTAATAAATTTGATGTAAGAATTTCTATCCAATAACCATTATGGAAAAATTGAAACGCCCGGTTTATCTAAAACCTGGTACCGATGATTTTTTTAAAATGTTGCAACGAGAAGTGAGAGAAACAGTTTTGAAAAATTCATTTTTGTACCGATTGAATATCATTAAGTCTATTGGACTTTTAGTACTCTTTTTTTTATTTTACACCTGTATTCTGTTATTCGGTAACAGCCCGCCTTTACTTTATAGCTTTTATATTTTGTGCGGTATAAACATGATTGTACTTTTTATAAATGCATTTCACGATGCAGCGCACGGAGCACTATTTAAAAATCCAAAACATAACGAATGGTTTACTTACTCGTTAGAACTTTTTGGCAGTAATCATTGGCTTTGGATACGTCGCCATGTTGGTCTTCATCATGCGTATCCTAACGTTCCCGATTGGGATATTGATATTAAGCAAAGCGATATCATCAGGATTTTCCCCAATAGTCCGCTGTTCAATTACCATAAATATCAGCATATTTATATGTGGTTTATTTATCCGTTGTATAGCTTAAATTGGATTTATATTCGCGATTTTAAGGACTTTTTTGGAAAGAAAGACAATTATGTAAAGAAAGTAGTTGATCAGATTCCGAAAAAAGAAATCTATAAGTTATTCGCAGCAAAAGTATTCAATCTTATCTATTTGTTTTTTATTCCGATGATGGTTTTAAATCAGCCTTGGTACGTTGTTTTAGGCGCCTGGTTTTCCATGCATTTATGCGGAAGTATGCTTGGAGTTGTAGCACTCGTATCTACACATGTTGACGAAGACGCCCATTTTCCCGTAACAGATGATGAAGGAAATCTATCTGCGAGCTGGGCTTTGCATCAAATGATTGTAACCAAGGATTTTAGTACAGATAGTAAATTGGCTAACTTTTTATACGGCGGGTTCACGCATCATGTTGCACATCATCTTTTTCCGGGAGTTGGTCATACGTATTATCCTTATATTACGCCAATTATAAGGCGTTACGCTCAGGAATATGATCTTCCTTATACTTCTTATCCTTTTTACCATGCGGTGCGTTCTCACTTTAGAATGCTAAAAAATAAAGGTGTAAAAGAGAATATTCTAATGACAGGAGAAATATAAGCTCAAATTATAAAGACAATTGTTTACATTCTTCTTCCAGAATACCAAAAATAAGTGTGGGTGGTTTTTTCCATTTTTTAATAGTTTCATCTTTGAGTAAAGGATATTGCGAACTAAAACCGCCAATATCTCCTGAAGCTAAACCAATAATGATAGTGTTAATTTGGTGATGCCTAAGCACGTATGAACACATAATACACGGTTCATGTGTCGTGTACATAATACAATCTGAAAGATCCGGAGTTTGAAGCAGCTTTCTGGCATTTCGAACAGCTTCAATTTCAGAATGAAAAGTAATGTCCTTAAAGGTTTTTCCGCCTTCAATACCTTCACCAACAATTTCACCATTTAGCACCAAAACAGAACCAACCGGACTGTCGCCATTAAGTTTGGCCACTTTTGCAAGTTCAATGCATTTGTTCATGTAATATTCATGATTTTGATTTTTCCCTGGCTGCATACTACAAATTTAACCTAATATTCTAAACCTCACACACATTTTATCAATAAAATTTGTTTTTATGTAGTTAACTACGTAGTTTTGTATTGTAAAAAAAATAAAAGATATGAAACCGTTAATTATTCCCATCCAAAATGAATATTCAGAAGCTGCAATAGATTTAATATTAAACATTCAGCAGAAAGAATTTAATGTTCCGATTACCATAGAAGACCAGCCGGATTTACTAAATATAAAGGATTTTTATCATGCCGGAGGCGGAGGTTTTTGGGGCGCTTTTGTAAATGATGAATTGATAGGAACTATTGCTTTAATAAAGTTTGATGAAAAAGAAGCAGCCATTAGAAAAATGTTTGTAAAGAAAGAGTATCGCGGAAAAGAATTCTCGATTGCCCAAAAATTATTAGATACTTTAATTCAATATGCTAAAGAAAACGAAATCGATGACATATATTTGGGAACCATTTCTAAACTAGAAGCGGCTTTGCGTTTTTATGAGCGAAATCATTTTGTTGCCATCGAACAGGAATTGCTTCCGGAGAAATTTCCGTTAATGAAACCAGACCATGTTTTCCGTCATTTACCTTTAAAATAAGAAGAATGAATATAATAGATGAATCAGGAATTTTAGCCCTTTCAACGCGATTGCAGCGTTTGAGCGAGCAATTGCGTAAAGACGGAGCTTTGCTTTATAAAGAATACGGAATTGACTTTGAGCCGAAATGGTTTCCTGTAATCTATACATTATATCATAAAGAGGTTTTGAGCGTGGTTGAAATTGCCAACGAAATTGGTTACACACATCCTTCAACCATTAGTTTATTGAAAGAATTGGAAAAACAAAAACTGATTAAATCTAAAAAAGACAAAATTGACGAACGCAAAAGATTACTTCAGTTAACCCCAAAAGGGCAGGAGCTTATCGAAAAAATGAAACCCGTCTGGTCTGTAATGACAACTATTTTAAGTGATATTGCTGATAACCAAAACAACTTACTTCAGGCTATTAACGAAGCCGAAAACAAGATATTACACCAGAGTTTTTTGCAGCGGGCTTTGCAGTTGAAGAGTGAAGAATATAGAATAAAGAATAAAGAATAAAGAGTAAAGAGTAAAGAGTAAAGAGTAAAGAGTAAAGAGTAAAAGTGGATGAGTGAATTAGTTATTTTTAGAAAGTAATAAAAAAGTCCTTGAAAAAAATCCCAATATACAATCAAAGTCCCGAAGCCGTTGGCGGTATTTTTGTCGCCTATCATTCTGCTGAAGATTTAGCCCGTTTCGATGATAAATTAGAGGCGCATCGGGATGATTTTTTTATATTTTTTGTACTTACCAAAGGGCAGGCGGTCTTGAAATGTGATATGATTGATATCGAAATAAATCCTATTAATGTATTGATGATAAAACCGCTTCAAATTCATCACGGGCAGGATGGTTCAACAGATGCAGCGGGATATTATATAGGCGTAGCACCATTTCTTATTCCAAATAACTGTATTGAAATTTTTCAGAATCTAAAAATTGCAGAACAACTCAATACAATTGATCCGGCGTACCGGGAAGAACTTTTAGATACCATTGATTTATTGCATCGTTCGTTTAAAAGCTCGAATCCTAATAGAACACAGATCATTAACGGTCTTTTTAACGCCTTAGTTTATAATTTAGCGAATATATATTCAGGCTCAAAAAATGAGGTAAAGGAATTAAAAAACCAATCAGGATTAATTTATGCCAATTTTAAAAAGCTGCTTTCAGAAAATAGTTTTTTAGAAAGCCCCTCTTATTTTGCAAAGAAATTAAATATTACCACTTCACATTTAAATGATTGTGTAAAGGCTTCATCGGGAAAATCGGTTACGTACTGGCTGCAAAATGCTATGATTACCGAAGCACAAAGATTATTGTATTACACTGAAAACGAAGTCAAAGAAATAGCTTTTATGTTAGGATTCGAAGATCATACTTACTTTTCAAGGTTATTTAAGAAAATTACGGGCGTAACGCCACTTGCTTTTCGGAAAAAATTCCGTGAATAGTCCAATCATCTCCATTTCTTATGCAATGTGTTTTTAATGTTTTAGCTTCAATTTTGAATTGAAATTTAAAACATAAAAATTATGAATTCTATGCCCAAAATTATTGGTGATTTTATGGAAGTAGCTTTTAGCAATAAAATTTGCAAAGTAAAAGTTACTACAGTAGAAATGCCAAGTCCTAATATAAAAATAATTGCATTCAAAGGTGTTTTTCCTCATGTAAAATTTAAAATCGGGCAAGCAATTGTCATCAGAATTGATGAAACCAATTACCGAAATTACACGCCAAGCAAATGGAATAGCGAAGCTGGAACTTTCGAAGTGATTTTTCATATTCATAACAATGGTCCGGGAAGTGAATGCATTAAAAACTTACAACCAAATGACCAGATAACGGTTGGTTTACCGAGAGGTTTTACTGTTTTTAATGCAGCGGCTAAATATCATTTCTTTTTTGGAGATGAAACCTGTATCAGTGTTTTTAATAGTATGAAAGACGAAATTAACCGCTCTGAAAATAACTATTTGGGCATTTTAGAATTAGATACAGAATCGACAGAAGTACCGAAAAAATTAGGACTCATTACAGACCTCGTGCAAAAATCAGTAAACAAAGCAGAATTTGCCATACAATCGCTTCACAACTTAGACACTGAAATTTGGAACTTATGGAAAGACGGTCAATTTTATTTGTTGGGAAATGCGAAATCGATTCAGGCTTTTAGAAAAGCGTTAAGAGAAAAAGGTGTTTTGAACAAGAATATTTATACCCAGCCGTATTGGGCAGAAGGGAAGATTGGGCTTTAATTTTGATAGCTTTGTCAAAGTTTTAAACTTTGACAAAGCTCTGTGTTTAAATATTTTTTTCAAAATAAATTGCGTAACTAAAAAGTTACCTATATATTTGTGTAACTTAAAAGTTACTTATTATGGAAAGAAGCATCAAACATCAGTATTTCTTTGCCCATTCTCCTGAAAAGGTTTGGCAATATTTAACCAATTCCGATTTAATGGAACTTTGGTTAATGAAAAACAACTTTCAACCCGTTGTAGGAACTGATTTTCAGTTCAGAATCAATCCGATTGAGAGTTTAAATTTTGACGGTATTTTTTACTGTACTTTATTGGAAATGGAGCCTTTTAAAAAACTTTCGTATTCGTGGAAAGCAGGTCCGGGAGAAGGGAAGATTACACTGGATTCTGTCGTAATCTGGAAACTGGAACCAACAGCAGAAGGCACAAATGTTTTCCTGGAACATAATGGTTTTGCCAAAGAAGAAAATCTTGGTTTTTTCGATGGTTTCAATCATGGATGGGTGGAAAAATTCGAAAAAATTGCCAACTTAATAAACGCATAAAATGGCTGTACCAACTCTTGATGCATTTCAGGTCATTGGAGATCCCAGCAGAAGAAAAATGTTGCTTTTGCTTTGCGAAGACCGTCTGACAATCAACTCACTTGCTGATCATTTTGATATGAGCCGTCCCGCGGTTTCAAAACACATTAAAATCCTGAATAATGCGGGTTTTATTGCGATAGAAGACAGTGGGCGTGAACGTTATTGCAGTCTGAAAAAAGACGGTTTTGAAGAACTAAAAACCTGGATTTCGTACTTTGATCAATTCTGGAATTCTAAACTGAAAAAGTTAGAATCGTTGATGGATGATACTAAATTGCCGAATTAGAGCAACTATAACATGTTACCGCAGTGTTCGCAAAACTATATTCATATAGCTTTGCGAACTCTGTGTTTATTAAAAACCTCCAATTAAAAAATTCTTAGCGATCTTTTGCGTAAATCTTAGCGAACTCTGTGGTAAAACGCCACGGTTTATAAATTTAAATTGATATTTACTTATCTTTATAAAATAAAATTATAAGCAATGACCATTCAGCAATTAAAATATATCGTAGCCCTAGACGAAGAACGCCATTTTGCAAGAGCCGCCGAAGTGTGTATGGTAACACAACCCGGACTTACGATTCAGTTAAAAAATCTCGAAGAAGAAATCGGAATCAAGATTTTTGATCGCAATAAAGTTCCGCTTACGCCAACATTACTAGGAATAGAAATAATCAATAAAGCCAAAAAGATTCTCCGTGAAGCCGATGAAATCCGCGATTTTGTGGTGAATGAAAAAAATCTGTTGGAAGGAGAATTGAAGCTTGGTATTATTTCGACTTTATCGCCGTATCTGATTCCGTTGTTTATTAATGCGATGAGAGAAGCGACGCCAAAAGTACGTTTCATCATTCGGGAATCTAATACGGGACAATTGATGAAAGATTTAGAAACCGGTGCGATTGATGTTGCGATTATGGCAACGCCAACCGGAAACCCGAATTTAATAGAACATCCTATTTTTAAAGAGCCATTTGTAGCCTATTTGAATGAAACGCATCCAATGGCAAACAATGATTTTTATGAATTACAGCCTGGAGATAAAACTGAATTGCTGTTGCTTCATCACGAATTCTGCTACAATGCACAGCTTTTAGACATTTGTGGATTAAAAAATTCAGATAAAATAAAAGAGCAGTTTACGTACGACATCAGTTCGATCGAAACCTTAAAAAATCTGGTTCGCGCACAATTGGGTTTTGCGATTATTCCACAGCTTTCGGTTATGAATGAATCGGCAAGCGGACTTTTTAAACCCTTTAAAGAACCCATTCCGGTAAGGGAAATCAGTTTGGTAGTTTCAGATTCATTCTCAAAGAAATTGCTCTTAGAAAAAATGAACGAAGCCATTTGGAATTGCCTTCCGGATTCCCTCAAAAAAGATTTCGCTTATCGAAAAATACGCTGGAATGACTCGCCTTATTTTGTGAAAGAAGTCAGCAAATTTTCTTAAAATTCCAATATTTTAAAAGAAATTCCAAATAATAAAATTCCAAATTCCAAATCTGTTGCGATTGGAATTTGGAATTTATCCTATTGCACATTTTAGGCATCTTTGTCAAAGTTTAAAACTTTGACAAAGATTTTAGGTCACAATAACCTCAATTTAAAACTCCTAGTTTGGAATTTGGAATTTTATCCCGACGCTTCGGGATTGGAATTTAATTTTTCGAAGCCTCAATAATCACATTCGCCACTTTTACCGGCTGAGACATAAAAACCACGTGACTTCCTTTTATCTCTGTAATTTTTGTGTTAGAACGTTTGTACATCGCGCGTTCGATATCAGGATTGATGCTTTTGTCTTCTGTAGCAACAATTCCGTAAGAAGGTTTGTCTCTCCAGGCTGCTTTTGTAACAGGAGTTAAAAAACCTTTTGCATGAAAAGCACCTTGCGAAGCGTACATAAACTCAGCTTGTTCTTTGCTGATATCGGCTGCAAAACCTGCGTGGTATTTCGCTTTATCGTAATATACAATTCCTTTTTCGTCTACAGGCAACACACCATTTTCAGGAGCAGGAGGCGCAGTTTGAAGCCATTGTACAGTAGTTTCTCCGTTATCAGGCTGTAAAGCTGCGATGTAAACCAATGCGGCTACTTTTGGGTGATTTCCAGCTTCAGTAATTACAGTTCCGCCCCAAGAATGTCCAACCAAAACAGTTGGCCCGTCTTGTTTGTCAAGCGCTAAGTTTGTTGCAGCAACATCATCTTCCAAAGAGCTCAACGGATTTTGAACGATAGTAACATTGTATCCTTTTTTAGTCAAAACTTCGTAAAGTGCTCTGTATCCGGAACCGTCTGCAAAAGCGCCGTGAACCAATACTACGTTTTTAATTTGTGGAGCGACAGTTTTAGCCTGCGCATTAACATTTACAGCAGTAAACAATAAACTTAAGATCAAAGCGGCGAACATGAAATAACGATTCAATTGTTCTTTTATATATAGTGTTTTCATAATTATAGATTTTTTAAAATTGATATTGATATTGATTTTTGCAATTGATATTGAAATTTAATTTAAAGTAACAGATAACGTAATTTCAGTATTCAACAATTTTGAGATTGGACAAATTTCTTTTGCTTTTTGAGCAGTTTGCTGAAAATCTTCTGCAGAAATTCCAGGTACTTTTCCGGTCAGTTCTAATTGAATTAAAGTGATGGTTCCGTCTTCGAAAGTAACTTTTGCTACGGTATCTAAATCTTCCGGAACAAAACCGGCTTCAGATAGTAAAAAACTCAATTGCATGGTAAAACAGCCAGAATGTGCCGCTGCGATTAATTCTTCAGGATTTGTTCCTACACCTTGCTCAAAACGGGTTTTGAATGATAATTGTGCTTCGTTAAGTGTTGTACTTTGTGTACTAATGGTTCCTTTTCCTTCCATTCCTGTACCTTTCCAGTTTGCGTTTGCTCTTCTTGTAAATTTCATGATTTCTATTTTTTAAAGTTGTTTTTAATTATTTCAAATCAGTTATTTGATTTTGATGAAGCAAAGGTATGGGGAAGGTGTTTATAAATCAAATTAATAATTTTTTAGGGTTATTAAATTTGTTTATAATGATTGAAATTAAGGATATAATCTTGTGATTTATAGAATAAAAAAACGCAAAAGTCCCTGACTTTTGCGCAATTTTAAGTTAAATATATCTGAAATAAATGGATAGCTATAAGTTATTTTACTCATTCATTTTATTATAAATCTTTTTCATCATCATTTCTTTTACTAAATCCCCAAAAGATTTATCTTCAAGGATTTTTTCAAAAATGTCTTGATTTTGCTCCATTCGATCAATAAGTTTTGTTACAAACAAGTCCTCAAAAGCGTATTTAAAAGTGTCAAGTTTGTTGACTTTGGCTTGAATTTGCAAGGTTTCGTCTAAGAGTAATTCAGCTTCTATTTGATCGAAAAATAATTTATCGGCTTCTTCAAATTCAGTCCCAAAACGGTTATTTAATATTGTTATAATTTCGGATAGCAAGGCTTCGTCTTCTTTTTCTTTTTTTAAGCCTGCTTCTGTAACACCACTAAGTTCACCTTGTTCACCTTTTATTAAATCTATGGAGCCTTCTTTTATTTTTTCAAGTCTATAATATTCTAAAGCTATTTCATCTCCTAATTCTAAGGACTCTGTTAAATCTTTTTTAGGTAAACGTATTTGTAAAAGTTTTGCATAGGCGTAAAACTTCTCAAAATCTTGGTCTGTAAATGGCATTATTTGAGATAAAAAAGCATAAAGATTTGTCCATGAACGTAGTCCTTTTTTGAACTCATCTTTTTTTTCTTCCTCTTTTATTTCTTTAAATCTTTCAATGGCTGGATCTGTAAAACTATATAAATATTTTTGTTCTTTGGCATTATTTATCTTTGTGGTTGGATTGAAATAAACATTAGCAAATGCATTTATGTCATTGTCCCAATACACTAAAAATTGGTCTAATCTATTTTTTAAATCGTATAAATGGTTTACATCTGTTTCTTCTGTTACAGATGTTGTTTCATAGTAAGGTTGGAATGAATCTAAGATAGTTTGTCTATCATTAGCAAAATCTAATACGAATGTATCTTCTTTACCAGGACAGATTCTGTTTAATCTTGATAAGGTCTGCACTGCTTTTACTCCTGAAAGTTTTTTGTCAACATACATAGTATGTAATAGTGGTTGGTCAAAACCAGTTTGATATTTATCAGCTACAATTAGAATTTTATAATCATCCTTGTCAAAAACTTCTGGCAATTCTTTTTCTCCATAGCCTGTCAATTCAGGTTCTGAAACTCCTTCAGGAAAATTTTCATCAACTACTTTACCCGAAAACGCAACCAATACTTTTATTTCGTTTTCATAGCTTTTTTCTTGAATGTAATTATCGAATTCTTCAAAATACCTTTTGGCGTGTAATCTTGAACCACATACTACCATTGCTTTTGCTTTTCCACCGATTTTTTTTGCAACAACTTGTCGAAAATGCTCAATTATTACTTCTGTTTTTTGAGCTAAATTATGTGGATGTAAAGACACATATTTACCAATAGCTTTAGATGCCTTTTTACTGTTTAATTTTGGATCGTCTTCTATCGACTTGGAAAGTTGGAAATACAATTCATAAGTAGTATAATTGTTTAGTACATTTAATATAAAACCTTCTTCAATTGCTTGACGCATTGCGTATAAATGGAAAGGTTGTGGTTCTCCGTTTGAATCCTTATGTCCAAAAACTTGAAGTGTTTTGTATTTGGGAGTTGCTGTAAAAGCAAAAAATGAAATGTTTGTTTGTTTACCTCTTGATGAAGCAGATCTTTCTACTTGTTCTCTAATATAATCATCTGTTGTATAATTATCATCTTCTTCTTTTTCAGGGTCCTCAAATGATTTTAAAGCTAATACTTCTTTTAGCTTTTTACTTGCTTCTCCACCTTGTGAACTATGAGCTTCATCAATTATAACAGCATATTTTCTTTCTGGTAACTCTTCAACTTTGTCAATTATATATGGAAATTTTTGCAAAGTTGTAATTATAATATTTGTTCCATAACTAATTGCACTTGCTAGTTGTGAACTATCTCTATCTATTTTTTGAACAACACCTGTTTTATGCTCAAATTGATAAATGGTATTTTGGAGTTGTTGGTCTAATACTTTTCGATCTGTAACCACAATAACGCTGTCAAATATTCTTTCATCTGCTTCGTTATGCAAGCTAGATAATCGATAAGCTAACCATGCAATTGAATTACTTTTACCTGAACCTGCTGAATGCTGAATTAAATAATTTTTTCCTGCTCCATTTACTATTGCATCAAGTCCTATTTTTCTAACAGCATCTAATTGATGAAAACGCGGAAAAACAAGTTTTTCTTTTTTAAATATTTTTCCTTCAACCTCAATTTCTTCGGTTTGAAGGTGCACAAAACTTTGAATTATTTCTAACAAGCTATCTTTTGTTAAAATATCTTCCCACAAATATTGAGTTTTATATCCTTCTTTATTTGGAGGATTTCCTTTTCCTTTATTGTATCCCTTGTTAAATGGCAACCAATATGTTTTAATACCATCTAGTTTTGAAGTCATAAAAACTTCATCTTGATCAACAGCAAAATGAACCAAAGTTCTCTTTTTGAATGCAAATAACAACTCTCTATTGTCTCTTGTTGTGCTATATTGTTTTAAGGCATTCGTAATGTTTTGACCTGTGAATTGATTTTTTAATTCTAAAGTTGCTACTGGAATACCATTTAATGAAATAACTAAGTCTACCGAATTTGTATTCTGTTTACTAAAATAAACTTGACGATGAATCTTTAATTCATTTTTTTTATATATTTCTAAAGCCTCTGGATTTAAACCTGATACTGGTTTGAAAAATGCCATTTGAAAACGAACGCCATAATCTGTAAATCCATTACGTAATACATCTAAACTTCCTCTTAAATCAAGTTCTTTGTAAAGCCTTTGTAAAATTCTATTTACTACATCTTTTTCATGAATAGATACTAGTTTTTCCCACTTTTTTGGCTGAGAGCTTTGAAGAAAATCAATTATATCTCTTTTAAACAAACCAAGTTCAGGGACATATTCACTTGCATTGCCAAATTCATAACCACCATTTTCAATCAAATGGGTTACAATCGCAGTTTCAAAAGTATTTTCAGTTGTGATGCTCATTACTCTTCTTTATTTTCTATTTGCAACTGTTCTTCTTTAGATTGTTTTTCAATAAATTGATTAAAAGCAATATCTTTAAAAATCAATTTTAAATTCTGTTTTTTCTTTTCATTTACTGAACTATCAAGAAAACCATCGGGATAACACTCATTTATAAAATCTGTTTCAAGACCAAAAACCTCAGTTGAAATATTGGTTAGTTTAATAGGTAATTCAGTTTCGATAATTTCAAATGTATCTGGATCAAAATATCTTACAGATGGTTTTGTTTTTTCATTATATTCTCTTCCTTGAAAACAAGGTTTACCTTTAATAGAATGCCAGTAAGTGCCAAAAAATTCTGTTTTATTAGATTTATATATTTTTGCTATTTGAAGACTTCCTCCAACTCCAAGAATAGTGTTGTCAATTGCTACTTTTCTAAGAATTTGAAGTGGTTCCATATCTAATTTCATATGAAGCTTTTTTTCCTTAATTAAAAGATTTGTAAAGTCTTCATTTGCTTTTTCTTCAACGTCAATGTCTTTAGCTTCTCCTATAAAAACGTGAAAAATTGTTTTTTGATTATCTTCTGTTAATTCATTTGCTTCAAATTTTTCAATAGATGGGTCATATAAAATATACCATATTCTGAATTGTCCCTTTTCCCAATCCCATCCACCAAATAAAAATCTAGCTTCACCACGTATTGTATGCTTGTCGTCAACAAAATCTGAAATTGATTTAATTAAAGTTGAAAATAAATCTAAAATGTGGTCTTTTAAATCAACTAAAGTATAGGTTTTCTTAAAAAACAGATCTTCATAAGTTATTGAAGAAATGAGATTTAGGATGAGTGGATATGCTCTTGATGTAGATCCTGTGAAACACAACAGTGCATCTTTATTTGGAAGTTCAAATAATTTTATTCCTTTATCCCATTTTTCTCCACCCCCTCTTAACTCACTGTCTGTTGCAAAAACTAATTCTTCACTATCGTTTGCTTGACGTATCCATGCTGTACAAAGAGTCATATATTTTAGTGTATTATTTTTACTTTACCAGTTACAGCTTCATTTATTAATGACGAACGATATTCGGTTAGTAAATCGATTAATTTTTTAGTTTTCTTTATTTTAAAATCTATTCTACTAGATTCGAGCTCTATATGATTAACAATATTTTTTTGTTCCTCAATTGGAGGAACAGTTATTCTTAATGATTTTAATATTTCTTGGCTAATATTTGGTTGTCCACCACCATAACTCATATTCATTATTTCTGGTTTTGCTGCAAATAAATAATAAAACAAAAACATTGTTGTATGATGCAAAGGATTACTCATTACACAACAAGCTTGATTAACTGTAGTTTCAATTTTTAATAAACCAAGTTTTCCAATTGTAGCTCCATACATTGCAATTACAATTGAATCTACAGGGTAAATTTTTAAAGATGTATAATCTTCTATTGCTTTGTTGGTTATTTTTTTTGAAGTTTCAAAAATTTCCCCATCGTTTAAATCTCCAGTAAGCAACCAATTTATATATCCATTAAAATAATATTCCTCTTCTCCAGATTTTGGAGTTGTTCCACTTCCAATATTTGAGAAACACCAGTTTAATTTTTTAACACTCCAATGTTTAGGAATTTCGCCAATCCAATCAATACCAGATTCTTTAGTTTCAGTATTTTTATTTATTCCTTTACTTATTGCTAAACTAATTACAATCTTTTTTTCTTCTTGCAACAAGTGAATTAGTTGTTTTTTATCGTCAATAAGTTGGTCAATTTCTTGTATTTTTTTGTCAAGATAGTTTGCAATCTCTATTTGTTCAGATTCTGGGGGTAAAACTATATTTAAACAATTAAAAGCATCTACACCTAATGCATAACGCGTTACGCCATTTGCAAGTGTCTCAAATTTTCTTTTTATGTAATCTGATTGAATTTGTCTAAATAAATATTCTCCAACTATTTTTTCAGGTTTGATGTATGTTAAATGATAACCACAAACAACATTTTCAAAATCTTGTTTTACCAATGCAGCTATTCCAATATCATTAGCACTTTCAGAATCTTTTGTAGCTATTATGTCTCCTTTTTTTAGAGTAAATTTTTCAATTTGAGCCTTACTTGCTGTTGCTTTCATAAATTCAATTTCGTCAGTGATAAAATCATTTTTATATACATCAACATAATTACAAAGAAAAATATCGTCCTCATCTTCTTTGCTTTTCTTGTCTATATTACTGGGTTTAGCAGTTGCAAGATATTTTAACCTTTTGATACTCCAATGTTCGGGAATCTCTTCAATCCAATCAATGTTAGAAGATTTGTATTTAGGGTATTTTTTCATCTTTTCCAGATTTGTTCTGCAATTTTAAATAAGTTTTCTGCTCTTGTATCTATTTCTAATTCTTGCCAGTTTTCAATTGCTAAATAATCAGTAGTTTGTTTCAAAGTAGAATAATCTTTAAGTTTTGTTTTTTTATTGCTCCAACTGGAATCTCTTAAAGAACTATTTAATCTGCCTTGTATTAATGTTAGATTACCCAAAGTTAATAATTTGCTGCTTCTAATCTCTTTAGATATTCCGTCTGGTAATATTTTCCAGTTTTTATTCCAATTTTTTGGCATAATATGTTCAACGCTAAATCCGCTAAAATTCAATTTTCGATTATCTACGTAAGCATGATTTAGTTCATACAATGCGATGCAGTATAAAACTTCTCTACTGTACTTATTTATAAGATACCTGTTATAAAATGCATCTTTAAATTCTGTATTTGATGGAAATTTATTTGTTACATCTGAATAATTTTTGAGCTTTGTAAGTATATTTTCAGCTGTAATACTTTCCATTTTTTTTATTTCACTTAGGATGGAAATAAATAAATTATTGTAATTTTTAGTAGTTAATTTACAAATGGTTCTTCTTGAAATATAAGACTCTAAGACTCTAAGTATTTTTATTCTTTCATCAAGATTCGTAACTTCTTTGTAGATCATTAATACTAATGGAAAAATTGTATTGACATCGAATTCTCTTATGACATGAAAAAATCTTTTTTCATGTTGATCAAAACTAATTTCAGCTAAATTTTCGCCGTCTGGCATTTCTTCATATACCCTGGCATATTCATTAATATCTTTTGCGAAAGCTATTTTTTCGTCTGTTGTTTTGTCTTTAAGGTAGTTCTTAAACTCTTTAAATAAGGTGTCTAATTTAACATTAGCTTCTTTTTTTATTACTAAATAACTATAAAGAAAAAGTTCTACAGTAGTTCTTCTGATTCTTCCTGAAGTCTTTTCCTGATTCCAAAAATCTATAGCATCTTCGTCAGCTTCAAAAATAGATTGCCAATATAAACTATAGTAATCTCTTAATTGTTTTTCCGAAAATAAAAAGTTTTTTAGTAATTCAGCAGTAGTTAATTTTACTCCTAATGAATTTATGGTATCAAAAATTTGCTGTACATCATCGTCAGCATTCAGTGCCATGTGTATCACAGGCAATTTTTCAATTACAACATTGATATATTTTCTAATATCATCTAGGTTACATTGTGTTTCAATTTTATGTCTGTAGTAAATATAGCCTCCAACAATTCTGTTTTCGCTTTCTAATTTTTTTTCAATTTCTTCTGCTTTTAAACTTTGATAATTACTCCATAAATCTTCATTATTATTTTTACTTTGAATTATAGATTGAAAGTATTCACTATCTACTTTACTATGTTGAATTCTAATTTTTTCAATTCCATATGAATCTTCAAACGTTAAAAATTTATTTATCCAACTTTTAGCACTATCTTCCAAAGTAGCGTCATGAAAAGCTTTTAGCAATAAGCTAATTGTGGTCATTCGTTGTTGGCCATCAATTAATTCATATTCAGTCGCACCAACTTGTGAGGAAAGTATTTGTTTAATAATTATTGTACCAATGAAATGCTCACTTTTATGATTTTCATTAATTGTAATCTCTTCATATTCTTCAATAATGTCTTCCCATAATTCTGCCCAATTATCTAGTTTCCAAACATAACTTCTCTGAAAAAAAGGTATTATATACTGGCTTGAGCCATTTAAAAATGATAATAATTTCTCCTTGCTTGCACTTAACATATTTTTGTGTTAGTTTAATATTGTTTTTTCGGTTTCTAATGTTTTTTCCTCTAATGCTAAAATATCAGCTTTGATTTCTGTTAAGCAACGTAATGGTTTGAACTCATAGAAATATTTTGTGAAGTTGATTTCATAACCAGTTTTAGTTTTGTTGTCGTCAATCCATGCTTGGGGAAGGTGGGGAGTAACTTCTTTTTCAAAATATTCTTTTATTTCTTGGGGAACTAATTTACCTTCATTATTCTTTTTTATAAAAGGAATATTTTCGTAATCCCTCATATTTGAATCAGATTTTGGATTACCGGAGCGATCAGTTACTATCTTCCCATTTTGTAATAGAGGTTGTTCTATAGTTATTCTCCAATAACCAAAAAACTCATTTGGATAGATTTTGCTAAATTCATTTTCTTCAAAATTTCCATATAATTGTGTTATAAAACCGATTCCTTTAGTTGTACCATTTTCATGAATTTCTTTTCTTTTATTTCCTAGGCTTTTATCTTTTTTCTTCCAGAAGCGATTGAATTCTAATTTACCTTCTTTAAAAAATTCTTCATCTTTTACTCCAGTAGCATTTATTAGTTGGACCGTGCCAGTTCTAAGTTCACTTTTATGATTGGTTACAATCCAAATATAAGTTGATATACCTGTATTATAAAATAATTGGTCTGGCAGTGCTATTACTGCTTCTAAATAATCGTTTTCTATTATCCAACGGCGAATATTACTTTCTCCACTTTCAGCTGAACCTGTAAATAGTGGCGAACCGTTAAAAACAACTGCTATTCTTGTTCCATCTGGTTTCATTTTAGACATCATGTGTTGTAGAAACAATAAAGAACCGTCATTGATACGGGGTAAACCTGCGCCAAATCTACCTGACATTCCTTTTTTATCTGCTTCAGCCTTTATTATTTTTTCGGCTTTTTTCCAATCAACACCGAAAGGGGGATTAGATAACATATAATCAAATTTGTCTAATTCTAAACCATCAACGGTAAAAGTATTTCCAAATTTAATATTAGAAGGGTTTTGACCTTTAATTAGCATGTCAGATTTACAAATTGCATAAGATTCAGGATTAATTTCTTGACCGAAAACTTTCAATTCTGCTTTTGGATTTAACTGTTTTAAATAAGTTTCAGCAATAGAAAGCATTCCACCTGTTCCGCATGCAGGATCATATAAAGTTTTTACAATTCCTTCTTGTGTTAATATGCTTTTATCTTCATTGAATAATAAATTAACCATTAATTTGATCACTTCACGAGGCGTAAAGTGCTCTCCTGCAGTTTCATTTGATTGCTCTGCAAATTTCCTTATTAGTTCTTCAAAGACATATCCCATTTCCATAGAATCCATATCAGACAAATCTATTTCTTGGAATTTTTTTAATACTCGAAATAAAATATCAGCTTTGGGATCATCCATTCTATCAATTTGATCATCAAAATTGAAATATTCAATTATTTCTCTTGCACTTGTTGAAAATCCATTAATATAGTTTCTTAAATTAATGGCTACATTATTTGAATCAGCAATTAATTTATCAAAATTGAATTGACTTTTGTTATGAAAATTAAAACCAGCGACTTTGTTTAAAGCAATATCTTTTGCACTTTCTTTTAGTGAATTAACTTTTGGTAAATATGATAATACTTTATCTTTCGTAGGTTCTAAAACGCAGTCTAATCTTCTTAGTACAGTAAGTGGTAATATTACTTTTCCGTAATCAGATTGTTTATAGTCGCCTCTTAATAAGTCAGCTACTTTCCAGATTAAATCTGCTTTTTCATTAAAATTAGTCATTTTTATATTGGTTATTTGTGTATTAAAAAAATTAAAAATCTGGATCAAATGTAGCCAAATTAGAGGAACAAAATGTGTTTTTAATTTCTTAAAAATTAAAAATTGACTAAAGTTTTTATAGCTATTCAAACAGATTGACTATTGTTATTCTAATTCAGAAATTTATCTCCAACAAGTGTAATAATAAATAAAAAAAAGACAATGCGTATTTATACGGATTTTATCAAAATCATAATTTAATTCAGTCTTTTTAAATTACTAAATCACAAAAAAGTAAGAAAATTTTAATATTTTAGCATAAAAAAACAGTTGAACAACATAGACATCTACGAAACCAATCTATCAATAGAAAGTACTATTGTTCAGTATCTTTTTGAGAGTAAAGGCGAAAAAAAGCTCATTAAAGCCGTTCAGTATTCGGGTTTTAAAACGCAGACAGGTTTGATTATGTATAATCTGGGTTTTGGCGATTATGATTTCGAAACCAAAAGTATTTCAGATAGCGAAAGCAGTAATAATGGCGATATGCGAACCGTGTTTAATACGGTTTTAAATACAGTGCCAAAATTTTTTCAGGACAATCCTGGATTTCCTATTTATGTGCAGGGCAGTGACAGCTCAGACTTGTTTGAAGAAGAATGCCGAATTTCGTGTTTCAAAAACTGCGATGAAGCTTGTAAAAACAGAAACCGGAGAATAAGAATCTATACCTATTTCGTCAACAAACACTTTGCAGCGCTATCAAAAGAGTATCTGTTTTTTGGATATGACGAACAAAAAGAGACTTTTGTTGAGTATGTTCCGCAAAATAATTACATCGCGGTACTGGTTTATAAAAAAAATTAGATAATTTTGTATAATAATTGACGTTTGTAATTAATAATCAATTAAATAGGAGAGTGATGGAAAATAAAAAAGTCGATAAAGTCACAAAAATCATTTCTATGTCAACTGCAACCAAGAAAAAGATTTCTAAAGTAGCAGACGAGATAAAAGGAAGAGATTTGTTTACAGATAAAATTGAACTGGCTAAAAAAACGTTACAGAATTTAAAATCATTACCCATTTAGATTTCTGTTTCTTATAAAAATAAAAAAACGAGATTATTTCTTTTTAGAGATAGTCTCGTTTTTATTTATGATGGTTTTTTTTAACCGCAAAGGCTGCTAAGAATTACGCAAAGTTCGCAAAGTTTTTATACACAAAGCTTTGCGAACTTTTGCGTTTGCTAAGCACAAACTGAGATAAAGCCTTTGCGGGCTTTGCGGTTAAATAATATTACCCATGAGCCGCACACAATACCCTGAGCCGCTTTTTCAAACTACTGAAGCAGGGCTTAATGAACTACTGACTTAATTACATTATAGGTAGGTGTCTCCACTTGGACTTTCGTTTTGTCCAATAGAATTTCCGTCGTTTTCAGCACAACTTAAGTTTGATGAGGGAGTTTCAGGCAAATCATCCCAATGACCCCAATCTCCTTTATAGGCTTTTCGATAGGTAAAATCATTGTTATAAGCTACACAAATTTCGCTGTGTAATGAATCTACTTTGTGAATTTCGCTATTTTTTATTGACTTTTCCATAATTGTTTGTTTAGATACGCCAAAAGTACAGCAGTAGTTGCCTTTAGACTTATATATAAACCCGGAATAGTTATGTAATTCACATGTTGTTAGTTGTTTATCGATAAATATCACTAAATTTTTTCAGGATTTAAATAGATTTTAAGATATTAAATTCCATTATAAAGTATTTTACTTCATGTATTAGTCTATAATGAATAGAAGATCCTTCTTTAAAGTTCCCAACAAATATGATAAGGTCAGCAGGGAAATAGCTCCATAAAAAAACGAGACCATTTCTCCAAAAAGAAACAATCTCGTTTTCATCAACTTAAAAAAATCAGAAATATAAATTATCCGTGAGCCGCTACAGAAACATCAGCCCATTCTTCCCAGGTTGCTAGTTTTTGCGCGTAAACATGTTTGGCTAATGGCAGCGCCACTTTTCCTAAAAACAGGCGCAAAGGTGGGTTTTGAGCATCAACCAATTTAAGGATGGCAGGTACCGTAAATTCCGTTTTTCCGAAAGTATCAGGATCGTGTCCTTCTGCAATGGCTTTTCTCATTCCTTCATAATCATCGATGATTTCGCTGTTGAAACCGTTGCCCCAAATATCTGTAAAATAACCGTTTGGTTCTACCAAAGTAACATTGATTCCGAATTGTTTTACCTCTTGAGCCAAAGTTTCAGTAAGACCTTCAACGGCAAATTTAGAAGCGTTGTAAAGACCTAAATTTGGTAAAGTGGCGATTCCTAAAATAGAAGAAACCTGAATAATATGTCCGCTTTTTTGGTTTCTCATAATTGGCAAAACCGCTTGAGTTAACCAAAGTGTTCCAAAGAAATTAGTTTCAAATTGTGCTCTCGCTTCTTTTTCGCTTGCTTCTTCTACCGCTCCGTTTAAGGCATAACCGGCATTATTGATTAAGACATCAATTTTCCCGAAGTGTTGTTTTACTTTTTCTACAACTGCAATCGATTCTTCGCGATTGTTTACGTCTAATTTAAGTGGTAAAATGGCATCGCCATATTTTGCTTTTAAATCGTTTAGTGTATCAATATTTCTGGCTGTTGCAGCTACCTGATATCCTTTTTCTAAAAATGCTTCTGTCCAGGCTTTTCCAAATCCTTTTGATGCTCCTGAAAGTAAAATTGTTTTTGACATGTTTTCTAAATTTAATTGTTAATTATTAATGGTGAGTTGTAAATTTTGTTTAATCGTTTATTTGTTTAACTGTGTATTTGATTTTTGACATTGAAACTGTTTTAAAAATGACTGATCGGTCATTTTTTGGATAAAAAAAAAGTTAATAGCTTTTTTCTTCAATCATTTCTTTTAGTGTTCTAATAATCACTTTCATTTTGTCGTTGCTTCCGGACGTTCTCGAAATTAGATTCCCGCCTTCGAGCATAGCAAAAATTATTGTTGCAAAGTCTGAGGCATTCCAATCTGGTTTAAATTCGCCGTTGGCAATTCCTTTATTGATGCTGTTTTCTAATATCTGCTGTGTAAATTTAATTCCCCCGTTTACTTTTTCTTTTACAATAGGGTTGGTGTCATCCGCTTCCATTCCAAAATTTAATAGAGGACAACCGCCCGTAATTGGTGGATTTAGCGGATTATCAAAAAAATCAATATAAATGAACAATTCTTCTTTTGCCGTTTTAGCTTTGCTGATCGCAGCCAGGATTTTATCACCCAAAACCTTCATATTATGATCTACGGCAGCGCAGGCCAAAACTTCTTTGTTTTCAAAATGAACATACATGCTTCCCTTTGAGAGTTTGGTTGCCTCCATAATATCGCTCATAGCTGTTGCTGCAATCCCTTTTACATTAAAAATAGGGGCGGCTTTTTCTATGATAAATTGTCTGGTTTCTTCTCCCTTAGACATGATTTTATATTTGTTCGTTTGAATTACAATGCAAATATATGACCGATTGGTCATAAAAAACAAATTTATTATGATTTATTTGTGATTTCCATCGTAGATAGATTTTTGTGACGAAGTTTTTTGCCACAGATTGAGCAGATTAGAAAGATTAATTTATATGTGCTAAATAGCCACGAATTCACGAATAATTGCGTATGTAATTATAAATAATTCGTGAATTCGTGGCTAAAAAAATCTATATTTCTATGTATTAAATAAATTACACAAAGGCTTATTTATCAGATTCTAAAACCTTTTTTACCACATTGGTTTTAAATAAATTAGAGTAGGCGCGGGCAATTAATCGGGTTTGTGCTTCGTTCCAGATTTCGCATTGTACGTTTACAAATTGTCGGCCTTTTTTTATGATTAATGTTTTGGCCAAAATAGTATCGCCCACATGAGCCGGAGCAAAATAATCTACGTTTAAGTTTATGGTGGTGTAAAAGTTTTCTTCATCCAAAGAAAATAAAGTAGCACCAATACAATCATCTGCAATAGCAGCCGTAACGCCTCCGTGTAGCGATTTTATCGGGTTCGACATCTCTTCTCTTACCACATATTTAAAAGTTACCGTTCCTTCTTCGGCAACCACTACTATAGGTTTCATCCAAAGCATAAAAGGCGAGGGAGAAGCCGTAAATTCTCTATCAAGGTGATCTTGTAATACTTGTAATCTAGTTTTTCTTTCCATAATTGTTATTTGTTATTTGCAAAATGTTAGATGTAAAAATGGAAATGTAGTTTGTGTTTTACATTTACCTCTATATTTTACCTCTAACTGTTTTTATACTAATCGGTATATTTTTAATTTAAAAAAAAGTTACTCTAAGTCATCAATGATTTTATTTAATGAAACCATAATCGTTGGTAAATTGTTAAAATCACTGGTCACTTTTGCAATCATAATAGCACCTTCGATAATGGCGATAAAAGTTAGGGCAATTTGTTCGGGATTAATTTCTTTGGCTTTAAATTCACCGGCAAGAATGCCTTGCTCAATAAAGTATATGAGTTTTTCTTTCCACCAAAGAAGCGCTCTTTCCACATTTTTTTTAAGAATCGGATGTGTATCATCAGCTTCGGTAGCCGTATTCAAAATCGGACAGCCGCCACTTGTAACTTTTAAATCATAATAATTTGAATACAAACGCGGATAAACCATTAATTTGTCTTTGAAGGTTTTTTGCTTCTCAATTTCATTGGCAAAAGTATCCTGAAGTTTTTTGATATTGTATTTAAAAGCAGCTATTGCCACTTCGTCTTTATTTTCAAAATTACCATAAATACTGCCTTTTGTAAGTCCGGTAGCATCAGTAATATCGCTCATAGAAGTACCGCTATAACCTTTTGTGTTAAAAATAGGCGCAGTTTTTTCTATAATAAATTGTTTGGTTTTTTCGGCTTTACTCATAATAATAGGAGTTAAAAGTACAAATATATACCAATCGGTATAATTTTAAAGCCTTTTTAAAAAAGAAATAAATTTTAAACTCTTTCTCGTTGATTTTTAATATGTTCCCGATGAGAAATTCCCCACTTGATCATCTCCGTTATAATTGGTCCAAAAGATTTGCAGTAATCGGTTGATTCATAAAGTATAGGAATCTTTGCATCACGATCTTCAGTTCTTTTTACGAGATTATTCGATTCCATATCTTTCAATTCTTTCGAAAGCATGCGCGAGGTAATTCCGGGAATACTTTGCAGAATTTCTGTAAATCGCGTATTACCATTGCAGATAGAATTGATGATAGGCAATTTCCATTTTCCACCCAAAACATATATCGTATCCTGAAGCGCCTGAAACTCTTCTTTCTGATTTCTAGCCATGCTGTTTATTTTTCAATAAAAGTATAAAAAACATTTTATTTTTATTTTAAACCATATAAGTGATATAAGTAAATATAAGAGCAAATCTAATTAAAGTTTCTGTTAGACTTATATCACTGAAACTATAAGCAAACTTTTTTAAATGAACTTATATAACTTATCATGGTGAAAAAACAACACTTATATGGTAAAAAAAACAATTCCGGTATACTCCATGATACCACAAAAAAGCAATATGTTTTACCATTTAACTTTGTCCCGTTAATTTAAAAAACATAAAAATGGACAATTTAAAAAATAAAGTTGCTGTAATTACCGGAGGAAATAGCGGAATAGGTTACGCAACAGCAAAACAATTAAAAGAACAAGGTGCAACGGTTATCATTACCGGAAGAAGAAAAGAAGCGATAGAAAAAGCAGCTTCAGAATTGGGTGTAAAAGCTATTGTTGCAGATCAGTCGAATGTTGCAGACACCGAAAATCTGGTTGCCAAAGTAAAACAAGATTTCGGTCATGTTGATATCCTTTTTATCAATGCCGGAATTACGACCAAAGGAAATATTGAAGAAGCAACAGAGGAATTATTTGACAGTGTTATGGATATTAATTTTAAAGGCGCGTATTTCACCCTGAGCAGATTTATTCCGATTTTAAAAGATGGCGCTTCAGTTGTATTTCTTTCTTCAAATACCGCAAGTATGAGTTATGTCGGAACTTCAATTTATTCTTCAAGTAAAGCCGGTCTGAATTCTGTAGTAAAAATTGCAGCTTTAGAATTGGCTCCAAGAAAAATCAGAGTAAACTCCGTTAGTCCAGGTCCGACAGAAACTGAAATAATGAAAAAAATGGGATTAAACGAAGCGGCAGTTAATACTTTAATGAGTGCTATTGTAGACACGATTCCCCTAAAACAAATGGGAACCACCGAAGACGTTGCCAAAATGGTTTCGCACCTAAGCAGCGACGCCTCAAAATTCATCACCGGAGCCGATTTTATTATGGACGGAGGGATGGTTTTGGCCTAAGTGGCTAAGGTTCTGAGATGCTAAGATTCTGAGGTTTTAGTTTTTTTTATTTCTTATGAAAACGAGTGCCCTAGCCCTGATGGGAGCGGCATCCTTTTATGGTGGGGTTCACCATAAAAGATACAGCGGACAGCAGGAAATAGCTCCTGAAAATTCCAAATCTCAAATTAAGAAAAAAAACTTAGCATCTTAGTATCTCAGCATCTTAGAACCTTTCAAAAAAAAATCTTAGTATCTTAGCATCTCAGAACCTCAGAATCTTAAAAATGCAACTCTTAAAAGACCACATCGCCAAAACCGTTTCATTAACAGATGAAGAGTTTGACTATTTCTTTTCGCATTTTAAACCGCAGTCTTTCAAGAAAGGACAAACGATTATTAGCGTAGGTGATAAAGTTGATTGTGAGTATTTTGTAATTTCGGGTTGTGTAAAGGCTTTTTACATCAACGACGATATTAAAATGTATATCCTGCAGTTTGCAATGCCAACCTGGTGGACATCGGACTACGCGGCTTTATACAATCAAACAAAAGCAACTATTAATATAGATTGTATTTCTGATGTAGAATTGCTTTGCCTTTCCAATGCTGATCGAGAAAAACTTTGTGCCGAATTTCATCAAATCGAACACTTTTTCCGTTGGAGAACCAATAAAGGTTATGTTGCTTCTCAAAAACGCCTTTTATCTTTTATGAATAATAATGTCAAAACACGTTACGAAGAACTTTTGGCATTATATCCTCAGCTTTACAACCTTGTTCCCAAACATTTAATTGCTGCTTATCTGGGTGTTTCCAGAGAAACTTTAAGCAGGCTTTATAACTCCTGATTTTTTTTCACGCAGATTTGGCAGATTTGGCAGATTTTATTTTTTTGAGTCTAGTTTGTCATTTCGAGGAACGAGAAATCACATCACGTAACCACACAGTGCGTTGCTCTCTGAATGTGATTTCTCGTTCCTCGAAATGACACAAAATGAGAAAAAACTTCGAGATTCTGTGCGATTAAAAACAAATACAACAAATAAAAAAATCCGCTAAATCTGCAAAATCTACGTGAAATAATACCCCAAAATCGGAATGTGATCTACATCACGTAACCAACTTCTATAGTCGCCGTTCCTTTGTACTGTACTTTAAATACAACAACAATTAAATACAATAACAATGGAAACAACAAATTTTAAAATCGTAAGCGCAAACAGCCAAATCGATTGGACCGGAAGAAAAGTAACCGGCGCACATAATGGAACAATTGGTATCAAAGAAGGTAATTTTATCCTGAATGACGGAAAAATAAATGGTGGAAACATCATCATTAATACTTCGACAATAAAAATTCTGGATGTTACAGATCCGGCTACAAACGCACAGTTTGCCGGACACCTTGCTTCAGATGATTTTTTCTCTATCGAAAAATTCCCAACTGCAGCATTGGATATTATTTCTGTAAAAGAAATTTCAAACAGCACTTATCATCTTGAAGGCAATCTTACCATAAAAGATATTACACATCTTGTTGGTTTTGATGCCAAAGTAGAAAACAGCAGAAACGAAATTAAACTTTCCGGTAAACTGATTATTGACCGTACCAAATACGATATCAGATTCCGTTCTGGTAATTTCTTTACAGATTTGGGCGACACATTAATCTACAACGACTTTGACTTAGATTTTACTATTACTGCCGAAGCCGTTCTTTCAGAACAATCTAAAAACTAAAGCCATGCCTTACGTAAAAATCGAATTGACCCGCGAAGGAGTAACCCGCGAGCAAAAACAGGAATTAATAAGCGGCATAACCAATTTAATTACAGATGTTTTAAATAAAGATCCGCATTTAACACATGTCGTGATTCAGGAAATAGAATTAGACGATTGGGGTTACGCAGGCGAACAAGTATCAGTATTAAGAGAAAAAGGCATTACAGCCGATAAAAAATAAATATCATGAAAAAACAAACTATAATCGTTACCGGAGCAGCTTCTGGTATCGGAAAAGGAATCGCTAAATACTTTTTGGACAGAGGTGATAATGTTGTCATCAATTCAGTAACACCAAGTGCATTAGAAAACACTTATAAAGAATTTGGAGCAGGCGATAATCTGGCCATGTTTGCCGGAGACGTAAGTAAAAAAGAAACCGGAGAACAATTGGTAAAAATTGCCATCGAAAAATTTGGTTCAGTAGATGTATTGGTCAACAACGCTGGAATTTTTGACAGCAAACCATTTCTTGAAGTTGATGAAGCTTACTTAGATAAATTCCTGACTACAAACTTTAAAGGAACTTATTTTACAACACAATCCGTGATTCCGCAAATGCTGAAACAAAAAGATGGTGTTGTTATCAATATCGGAACACCGTTGGTAAACCACGGATTAGGCGGATGGCCGGCTTCAGCACCTGTTTCTAGCAAAGGAGCAATTCATGCGCTTACCATTCAGCTGGCAGCCGAATTTGGAAAACAAAACATTCGTATCAATACTGTCGCACCGGGTGTAATTCGCACACCAATGCACGGTGACAAAGCCGATCAGAATGCAGGTTTACATTTGCTAAACAGAGTTGGCGAAATAGATGATGTTGCCGAAATGGTATACATCGTTGCCAAAAGCACTTTTATTACCGGATCAATCATTAATGTTGATGGCGGAAAAGGTGCCGGACACAATTTAAACTAATAATGAAAACTTTTTTATTAATTGCTTTTATGTTCTGGAATTTACAGGGCATAAAAGCACAAAATAACAGCAAAATGGAAAATCAGGAAGATGTTGCAGCAATTACAAATGCCATAGAAAACAATTATTTTAAAGGCATTTATGAAGGAGATGTAAGGATTTTGGGAAGCATTTTTTATCCCGGAACATTGGTTTACGGTGATATAAAAGGACAGCCTTATTTCAAGACCGTAGATTTATATCTCGACGGCGTAAAAAACAGACAAAGTCCGAAGGATTCAGGAAAACCTTTTAAAGGAGAAATTTTGGATATACGAATTGTAAATTCAATTGCCGTAGCTGAAATTAATGTTAAAATGTACGAGTTTTATTATCGTGATTTTTTATCTTTTCATAAGATTAACGGAAAATGGCTTATTGTCAATAAAATGCTGACTGACTTAAGTCAATAATTTTAAACGAAAAAGCAATGTGGAATCATACAAAAATAACAGATTTATTGGGTATTGATTATCCAATTATGCAGGGACCGTTTGGCGGAAATTTGTCTTCGGTTGAGTTGACCGCAACGGTATCAAACGCCGGTGGATTGGGCGGATATGGTGCTTATACCATGAGTCCGCAGGAAATTTTTGAGGTTGATAAACAATTAAAAGCGGCCACCAATAAACCGTATAACATCAATCTTTGGGTTTCAGATCATGATATTCCGCAAGGTGGTTTAACAGATGATAAATTTGCTAAAACCATCAAACAATATCAACCTTATTTTGATGAAGTTGGAATTCCGTTACCGGAAAAACCAGCGCCGTTTCAATCTAGATTCGAAAATCAATTGGACGTTATTTTAGATATTCGGCCAAAAGTATTCAGCTTTATGTTTGGCGTGCCTTCGGCCGATGTTTTAGAAGAATGCCGTAAAAAAGGAATTTTTACAGTTGGTGCCGCAACGACTCTGGACGAAGCCATTTTTCTGGAAGCTGCAGGAGTTGATATGATTATTGCTTCGGGTTTTGAAGCGGGCGGACACAGACCTTCTTTTTTGGCCTCTGCCGAATCATCCTTAACGGGAACTTTTGCTTTAGTGCAATTAATGAAGGAAAAAATAAAAACACCAATTATCGCCGCCGGCGGAATTGCAAACGGAAAAGGTGTTGCAGCAGCTTTGGCATTGGGTGCAGACGCCGCCCAGATTGGAACCGCGTTTCTTGCCACCGATGAATCGAATGCATTACCCATTCACAGAGAAATGTTATTTTCTGATGCATCAAAATACACCACATTATCACGTGCCTATACAGGCAGACTCGGACGCGGAATAACCAGCAGAATTGCAAAAGACCTAATTGGAAAAGAAGAAAATATTCTGCCATTTCCGCTACAAACGACTTTAATTTCGCCATTACGAAAAGCAGCACTCGACCAGCAAAAATGGGACATGATTTTATTTTGGGGCGGACAAATTGCTCCGGTTTTAAAACACAAAAAAGCAAAAGATTTAATGCATTCGCTGATTGAAGAAACAACAAGTTATTTCAATGATTTGAAAGGTTAATTAAATGAGTTTGATTAAGATGAGACTGCCAAGAAAGGCGGTCTTTTTTTATATAAAAGATTCTATTAAACCCGACAGGTTTTTATCCCGAAGTGTCGGGACTGTCGGGTTTAGAACACAAAGTAACCACAATATTGTCATTCTGAGGAACGAAGAATCTCCACAAGTAGCTCTACCAAGATTGGGATATATATAGCGGAGTTTCTCGTGAAGATCCTTCCTTCGTCAGGATGACATAAAATGAGCATAATATTGCGCAAACCTTTGTCAAAGTTTCAAACTTTGACAAAGGTAAACCCCGAATTACCAAACATTAACTAAAACTTTCAACTACTCCAATGTCCATTTCAGCATTAACTTCGTCCATTTGACTTATTTAATGATTTTAAAACGCTTGTTATCAAAATACTTTTGACAAAGAAATTAATAACAATAACAAAATTTAAGATCATGAAAACAATTCAACAAAACAAAAAAAGCTTCCTAAATGCAATCGCTGCAGGAATTTTTATACTGATGACAACAATAGGCTTCGCACAAAAAAATCAGGATAAAACTAAAATTAAAGACGAGTCAGTTCGTCCTTATCATATTAGTATTTCGCAGGAAGCATTAACAGATCTTCGTAATCGTGTCAATGCGACAAGATGGCCGGATAAAGAAACCGTTGCCGATCAGTCACAAGGAGTAAAACTACAGCAAATTCAAAGCCTTGTAAAATATTGGGGAACAGATTATGACTGGCGTAAAACAGAAACTAAGTTAAATCAATTGCCACAATTCATAACAAACATTGATGGCCTGGATATTCAGTTCATTCACATCAAATCTAAAAATAAAAATGCTTTGCCTTTAATCATTACACATGGCTGGCCGGGTTCTTTCTTCGAACTTCTTAAGGTAATCGGACCATTGACAGATCCTGTTGCTTACGGAGGAAAAGCCGAAGACGCTTTTGATTTGGTGATTCCGTCAATGCCAGGTTACGGATTCTCAGAAAAACCTACAGGAACAGGTTGGGGGCCAGAAAAAATTGGGAATGCTTGGGATGTTTTAATGAAACGTTTGGGATATAAAAATTATGTATCTCAGGGAGGCGATTGGGGTTCTGTAATTGCAGATGCCATGGCGCGTCAGGCTCCACAAGGATTATTGGGAATTCACGTAAATATGCCTGCAACAGTTCCGGCTGATGTTGCGAAAGCACTAAAAGACGGAGATCCGGCTCCTGCAGGATTATCTGTAAAAGAAAAAGCAGCTTTTGTTTCGCTGAATAAATTATACACAAAAGGCGGTGGTTATGCCGGGATGATGGTAACACGTCCGCAAACTTTAGGCTACGGATTGACTGATTCTCCTGTTGGGTTGGCTTCTTTTTTCTTAGACAAATTCAACGAATGGACATACAGCGGCGGAAATGCCGAAAAATCATTAACCAAAGATGAAATGCTGGATGATATTTCATTGTATTGGTTAACAAACACAGCCAATTCATCGGCACAATTGTATTGGGAAAACAATACGAACAACTTTAATGTGGCAGAACAAAAAACACACGATATTAAAATTCCGGTTGCCGTAACTGTTTTTCCGGGAGAAATTTACCAGGCACCAAAAAGCTGGGCCGAAAAAGCATACAAAAACCTGATTTATTTTAATGAAGTAAACAAAGGCGGGCATTTTGCTTCATGGGAAGAACCACAGCTTTTTACAATCGAACTTCGTGCAGCTTTTAAATCATTAAGAAAATAAAAACTCTCGTTACGGTGAAATAATTTCAGGATTTAGCTTGTCCATTTCAACTTTTACTTTGTCCGGTTCACCTTTTTTCTCATTGTAAAAGGATGGTAATCGCGATACTTTTGACGAAGAAATTAACTAATAATCAAAACATTAAAAATATAAACAGTATGAAAACAATAACTCAAAAATCAGCTTCACTGCTTTCAAAAGTAGTTTTACTGGCAGTATTTTTCTTTACCATAACAAAAATTACTGCACAATCAGATAGTTCTCTTGGAACACTAAAACAAATCAACGCCGGACTTTTAAATGTGGGGTACACAGAGGCTGGTCCTGTAAACGGAAATGTAGTAATCCTGCTTCACGGCTGGCCTTATGATATTCATAGTTATAATGAAGTGGTGCCTGTTTTAGTCGCAAAAGGTTACAGAGTAATTACCCCTTATTTAAGAGGTTTTGGAACAACTCGTTTTCTTTCAGATGCTACTTTTAGAAACGGTCAGCAAGCCGCATTAGCAAGTGATATTATTGCTTTAATGGATGCCTTAAAAATTAAAAAAGCTACTATTGGCGGATTTGACTGGGGCGCAAGAACGGCAGTTGTGATGGCAGCACTTTGGCCGGATCGTTTAAACGGATTGGTGTCTGTAAGCGGTTATCTGGTTGTAAATCTTGAAGCTAACTTAAAACCATTATCTCCGCAAGCAGAGTTAGGCTGGTGGTATCAATATTATTTTGCTACCGAAAGAGGAAAAACCGGCTACAGCCAAAACACTTATGAATTCAATAAACTGATCTGGAAAATTGCTTCACCAATTTGGAATTTCGACAAAGCAACTTACGACCAAACGGCACAATCATTCAATAATCCGGATCATGTGGCAATTGTAATTCACAATTACAGATGGAGACAATCGCTTGAAGGGGGAGAATCTAAATATGATGCGTTGGAAAAACGTTTGTCCGAAAGACCTGCGATTACAGTTCCAACAATAACAATAGGAAGCGATTTTGATGGCGCTTTCGCGGATGGAAAAGCCTACGCCAGCAAATTTACAGGTAAATACGAACACAGAATCTTAAAAGGTATTGGGCATAACGTACCACAAGAAGATCCAAAATCATTTGCTCAGGCGATTATTGATGTGGCGAAATAATAAATTCCAATTTTTTATCCCGAGACTTCGGGACCAAATTCCAAAATTTAACCGCAAAGTCCGCTAAGTTTTTATGGATTGCGCTTAAAATTAACCACAGAGAACTCAAAGATTACACAAAGAACAACAAGTTATATAAACACACAGCTTTGCGATCTCTGTGTTTTTAATAAACCTTCACTATAAAAAAAACTTTGTGTACTCTGCGGTAAAATTACACGCCCCAAAAATCAATTTCAATAACAAATCCAATAATCTAAAATCTAAAGTCTAATATCTAAAATTAAATTAATCATGAAAAAAGTCTTATACACAGGAAAAACACACACAACAGGAGGAAGAGAAGGAGCATCACAAAGTTCTGATGATCAACTAAACATTAAATTAAGTTCTCCGGGATCTTCACGTCCGGGAACAAATCCGGAACAGCTTTTTGCGGCGGGTTGGTCGGCTTGTTTTATTGGCGCAATGGGAATCGCTGCCGGAAAATTAAATATAAAACTTCCTGCAGAAACCGCTGTAGATGCCGAAGTAGATTTATGTAATGCAGATGGCGAATATTCATTACAGGCTCGCTTAAATGTAAGTCTTCCGGGAATCGATGCCGAAACTTCCAAAAAAATTACCGATATGGCACATCAAACTTGTCCGTATTCTAAAGCAACAAGAGGCAATATTGATGTTGAAATTAATATTCTGTAATTAACTCTCTGTTATCATCCTGCAAGGTTTTCAAAACCTTGTAGGTTTGATTTTTAACGTGTAGATCAATCATTCTAAACTCATTATACCTACAAGGTTTTGAAAACCTTGCAGGAACGTATAAAAACACACAACATGAAAAAAATAAAATTAATACCCATTTTAAGTGCATTATTTCTTCTGGCAGGAATAACTGCTTTTGCACAAAATAATACAAATAAAAAAGGTTTTGCCGTTCTGGAATTATTTACTTCAGAAGGATGTTCAAGCTGTCCGCCTGCTGATGAATTGATGGGGAAAATTCAAAACGAATATCAGGATAACAATGTTTACGTATTGTCTTATCATGTTGATTATTGGGACAAACAAGGCTGGAAAGATATTTTTAGCAATGCTAATAACACCAAACGACAATATGATTATGCCCAATTTCTGGGGAAAGAGCCTATTTATACACCACAATTAATCATCAATGGAAAATCAGATTATGTAGGTTCACAGGAAACAATTGTTAGAAACGCTGTAAAAACAGCACTTTTAAAACCTGCAACTGTTGATTTATCCTTACAGGCGAATCAAACTAATAATAATCTTGCAATAAATTATAGTGTTGAAGGAAATACCAAAAACAGTAAATTGTTGATCGCCATAGTTCAAAAATCAGCTAAAAGTAATGTAAAAAGAGGAGAGAATGCGCATCGCGTTTTATCGCATTATCAAATTGTACATCAGCTGAGTTCAATAGAAATTGCAAAAGATAAAAAAGGAACTTCTGTAATTCATTTGCCTAAAAACTTTAACAATAAAGATTTTGAAATAATTGGTTTTGTACAGGATCTTAAAACGGGAAGTATTTTAGGTGCAGATAAAGCTGTCTTTCAATTAATATAAAAGTTTTTGTTTCACGCAGATTTTGCAGATTTGAGCAGATTTAATTTGGATAAATCTGCGCGAATCTGCTTAAATCTTTTTTAAAATCTGCGTGAAATAAAACACAATATAACTTCGCAAAGTCTACACAAAGCTTTGCGAACTTATATTTTTACAAAACTTCACTTATAAAAAACTTCGCGAACTTTGCGTAAAATCTTTGCGAACTTTGCGGTTAAAATTCAATATTCTATCTTTGACAAGCAAGATAAAACAAACACAAAAAATGGAAAAAGTAAAACGCTTTCAGGTATCGCGCCGTGTTATATGGGGAAGCTCCGTTGCGCTGGCGATTCTTGCTTCAATACCCAAATTATTTGATGCTTTTTCTACAGCTTCAGACATCATAATAAACTCGTCAATAACCTTGATGTTTTCGATATTTATCTGGTATTATAATATTTACAGTCTGCCAAAATTTACGGTACAGCGCACCCATAAAAGTTTATTCAATTGTAAACTGCTTTTAAGTGTTTTAATGGGAATCCTGGTAATGGTTATTTTGGTAATTGCCCATCAGGAATTGTTTCAGGTATCCAAAATGGATGCGCCAATTATGTTCGAATTACGAGGCGTTTTAATCAATTTGATCGTTTACATGTTTCTGCATTTGTTGTTTCAAAATTATCAGACACAGCAAATTGCGGTAGAGTTAGAGCGTACTCAGGCGGTAAATCTGGGCGCACAATACGAATTGCTGAAACAGCAGGTAAATCCGCATTTTTTGTTTAACAGCCTCAACACTTTAAAATCGATGGTTGATATTCAGGATCCGCAGAGTTCTGATTTTATTCTCAAATTATCTGATTTTTATCGTTTTACGCTCGAAAGCAGAAAAATGGATTTAATCTCACTTCGCGAAGAACTTCAAATTTTAGATTCATATGTTTATTTGCTAAAAGCCCGTTTTGAAGACGGATTTGAAGTGACAAACGAAATCGATCCAAAACAATACGACTCGGCAATTCCGCCATTTTCATTACAATTATTAATAGAAAACTGCATAAAACACAATGTTGTTTCATTAGATAAACCTTTGAAAATTAAATTATATACCGAAGGTGATTTTCTGGTGATCGAAAACCAAATTCAGCTCAAAAGAGGCGCATTATCCACAGGCGTCGGTTTGGACAATATCAACCAGCGTTTTATGCATTTAATTCACAAAGAAATAGAAATAGACAAGACCGAAACTACTTTTAAAGTAAAAATACCCATGATTTATGACTATCGTAATAATTGAAGATGAAGTAAAAACAGCCAAAGCACTTGGTCAGCTTATATTGAGTATCAGGCCAGATGCCCAGATTTTATCGTACATACAAAGTATTGACGGAGCGGTGAGTTATCTTCAGGAAAACGACCAGCCCGATCTTATTTTTATGGATATCCAGCTCGCAGATGGTTTGTGTTTTGAAATTTTTAAAAGCGTTGAGGTACTCTCGCCTGTAATTTTTTGTACCGCTTTTGATGACTATGCAATTGAAGCTTTTAAGTCAAACGGAATTGATTATGTACTAAAACCTTTTTCGAGAGAAAGCATTGCGCAGGCGATTAAAAAAGCGGGAGAATTGAAGAATTTTTTCCAAAGAAATAAAAAAGCCATGCCTGATTTTGATTATTTACTGACCAGAACAGGCGAAAATAAAGGCAAAAGTAGTTTTCTGGTTTTTAAAAATAATAAATACCAAACCGTTTTAACAGAGAATATTGCGTTGTTTTATATCAAAAATGAAACCCCAACTATATTGACTTTTGATAAAACAGAATATCAAATTACACAATCCTTAGATGAGGTTCATAAACTATTGTCGACAACTCAGTTTTTTAGAATCAACAGACAATATTTGATCAATTTTTCGGCTATTAGAGAAGCAGAGCATTATTTTTCGCGCAAGCTGATTCTTAAATTAACAATTCCTACCGAAGAAAAATTACTGGTAGGAAAAGAAAAAGCAACCGCCTTTTTGAGCTGGCTTGAAAACAGATAATTATTTCAGTTTTTCGATCGCATTTTTTATGGCGATTTCATCATTTTCCTGAAACATAAAACAGCTTAGAAAGAATAAGATGGAAAGAACAATTGCAAAGACGATTAAGATAAGTTTTTTCATGATTTTTTTGTTTAAAGATTTTACAAAAGACTAAGTCATAAAAGTTTTTGTTTCACGCAGATTTTTTTTAATCTAAGCAGATTTACGCAGATTATTAATATTTAAATCTGCTCAAATCTGCGTTATCTGCGTGAAAAAAAATCATTTTAATCCTTTAATCTGTGGCTATATTTAAAATATTCAACGAATATTACGCAGCAACATAAGTCGCTGTATACAATTTTCTAAACATAGCATAAGTAACACTCACCATCACAAAAGCAATAATAGCATCGGTTGTGGCGCCAAAACCAAATACCGCCAATTTTGAAAAGAAAGCAAAAATGATGTCAAAAAAGATTCCCGCAAATACCCATTCTTTCAATCGAAGTAATTTATTCGGAATCAATAAAGTGATAATTCCAGAGATTTTCATTACACCCAAGATGTAAATAAAGTGTGCCGGATAACCCAGTTGTTGTGTAATTTCCCAAACAATTTTATTGGTTGTAAGTTCAAAAAATCCGCTTGCGCCAAACCATAAAGAGGTTAATACTACGCCAGTCCAGTAAAAAATTTTTGTTGTTTTTGTGTTCATGATTTTTATATTTTTAATTATTTGATGAGACAAAATTGCGTTGAAAGCAGGAAAATAAATAGTGCTATTTTGCTGAACCGGACAAATTAAAAGCTGAAATAGACAATACGAAATCTGATTATAAATTTCTTTATTAACAAGAATTAACATTTTTTAAAAATTGATTAGTTTTATATTTGTAATCAACATTGCGCCCATAAAAGCCAAATACCATTTGTATGAAAAAAATCAAAGCTTTTACAATTATTGTTATTCTGTTGCTAGCTTTCTCCTTAAAGTCTTATAGCCAGCAAGTAAAGCTGATTAATATAGACCAGCTTCAGGAAAGAATGAAAGCCGGAAAAGACAGCACTTACGTTGTTAACTTTTGGGCAACCTGGTGCGCGCCGTGTATTAAAGAATTACCTCATTTTGAAAAACTTAGTGCAGAACATAAAACAGATAAATTGACTGTATTATTAATAAGCGTCGATTTTAAATCGAAACTTACTTCAGCAGTTGTACCATTTGTAAAAAGAAAAAATCTCAAAAACCAAGTATTTTTATTGAACGAAAGCAATCCGCAGGAATATATCGATCGCATTGACCCGTCGTGGTCAGGCAGTATCCCCGCTACATTATTCATAAAAGGCGATAAAAGAAAATTTATAGAAAGCGAACTTACCTACGAACAATTACTAACCGAATATAAAAAACTATAATTATGAAAAAGTTTATCACACTTGCACTAATTTTTAGTGCCTTTCTTGCTCAGGCACAAGCTCCAACTCTTAAAGCCGGACAGCCAGCACCGGATTTTAAACTAAAAAATGTTGATAATAAAGAAATTTCTTTTGCCAGTTATCCGGATGCAAAAGGTTTTATTGTGGTGTTTACATGCAATACATGTCCGTACGCAAAAGCATATGAACAAAGAATTATCGATTTGGATAAAAAATTCAAGCCACAAGGATATCCCGTAATTGCCATAAACCCAAATGATCCCGAAGCTTCAAAAGCAGATACTTTTGATAAAATGCAGGATTTAGCAAAAGAAAAAAAATATTCTTTCCCTTATTTATTTGATAAAGGACAAATCGTTACAGATCAATATGGTGCAAAACATACGCCACATCTTTTTGTAGTTTCAAAAACCGCAAAAGGAACTGTTGTAGAATATACAGGCGCTATCGATAACGATCCTGAAGGAACTAAAGACGAAAAAACGAAGTATGTTGAAGATGTAATTGCATCTTTAAAAAACAATCAAAAACCAGCTATAACCGAGACTAAAGAAATTGGCTGTACGGTGAAAAGAAAAGCGAAAGCGTAATTTTTTATTGTTTTTAAAATCATTAGGCTGTCTGAAAAGGCAGCCTTTTTTGTTTTTATGTCATTTCGTTTTTTATGATGAAATTGATTTTTTTTCAGGAGCTAATCCCGCTATCCGTTCCAATCTTTTATTTTTTTAAAGAAAAAAAATAAAAGGATTTCCTCTTCTATCGGGGCTAGGGCAATCATTTTCAAAAGAATGTTTTCGTCTAGTTTGTCATTTCGACGCAGGAGAAATCTCCGCGAGAAACTCCGCATAGTTATTCATTTATCGGGCTTAAATTGTAAATTCAAAACGCATTGTCTTCAATTCTTCTAATTTATTTGATGTAGTTTTTACAGTTTTGACAATATCTAATTTTTTGTCGATAGAATATTTTGCACCAGTTTTGGCATCTCTAAGTTGCTTCATTTTATTTATAAGATTTTATTTACGAAATTAATATTTAATTTTAAATAAATCCCTTTTGCATTCCCTCATTTTTCTTCCATTTTTTACTATTGGTCACAATGATTATAAGAAAATAACTATTTTTTCACTATAAATTATTATATAAATCAATTTAATTACTAATTTTGTTTAGAACAAATCTAAATAGTAATGAAAAATTTCCTGATTGCCGATTCTGAAAACCTACATATAATTGGATTGAGGCACACACTAAAAAAGATGGTGAAAACACCAAATTTGAGAGTAGTAAATTCAAGAGAAGAATTGTTTAAAAGCTTGGAAAAAAATGATGTCGATTGCCTGATTATCGACCCCAACAATATCTTTTTGTTTTATGATGATGATTTGAAAATTATCAAAACCAATTTTCCGAAATGTAAAATCATTATCCTGTCTTATTTTAAGAACAAACAAACCATTGACAGTTTTTTAAAAGATAATATAAACGGCTTTATATCAAAAGATTGCAAAGAGCAAACAATTTATGATGCGTTGTATAAAATTCAAAACGGAGAACGTTATTTATGTCCCAAAACATTAAATGCGCTTATGGATGTTTTAGTTTTACCGTCTGCAGATGATGAGAAACTAACCCTTAGAGAGTTCGAAATTCTGAAACAAATAGCGCAGGGAAACAATGGTAAAAACATCGCTTCTGATCTTTTTATAAGCATTCATACCTTTCGTACGCATCGTAAAAACATTATGAAAAAAACAGGCAGACACACCACTTCTGAACTGATTCTCTACGCTTTAGAAAAAAAAATAGCATAATTTTCGTATAATTTAAAACTATTTTATATTTTATTTCCTACTATATATGAGGTATTTTATCTACCTCATATGTAGAAACAATTTTCGCTTTTTTGTGGTATTGATTTAATTTTCTGACAAATATACATTTGCTAAAATTATTCTTTAGAATCAATCTAAATAAATACCACAAATGGAAGCACAAGAAAAAGTAATAACATTACCACAAGAAATTGTAATTGATAATGTGCATGTAAAGCATGTTTTTTCTAACAATAATAAATCGATCGGGATTTATAGAAAAAGCATGAAAAAGGCCATTAAAACAATTGGAAATCACTTAAAAGAGAGAAATACCCCATTTACCGGCACAAGTATTTCTATTATAAAAAGAAAAATTGACAACATTTATCTCGAAGAAAACAAAAAAGGCAAAAGTCTGGATTATGTTTTAGACGAATTAAAAGATATTTATCTCGACGATTGTATTCATTTTCATAATCCCAAGTACATTGCGCATCTTAATTGTCCAATTCTTACGCCAACACTTGTGGCAGAAGCTTTTATATCTTCCCTGAATTCTTCAATGGATACCTGGGATCAAAGTACCGGGGCAACTTTTATCGAATTGAAACTGGTGGAATGGACGCTTGAAAAATTAGGTTATCCAAAAAATGCCGATGGAATTTTTACCAGCGGAGGAACGCAATCGAACATGATGGGGTTGCTTTTGGCAAGAGATCATTACATCAAAAAACATTACGGAATTGACCCAAAAATGGATGGATTACCACCTGAAGCCTCAAAATTCAGGGTTTTATGTTCCGAGGTAAGTCATTTTAGTTTGAAGAAGAACCTGAGTTTGCTTGGTTTAGGACAAAATGCTGTAATTCCGGTTGCGGTAGATCCTGATTTCAGGATGAATACCAATGCATTAAAAAAAGTAATTCAACAGCAAAAAGATTTAGGGAATATTCCGATCGCCATTGTGGGAACGGCCGGAACAACTGATTTTGGTTCGATTGATCCGTTAACTGAAATAGCTGCAGTAGCCAACGAAAACGACATTTGGTTTCACGTTGATGCTGCTTATGGCGGCGGATTATTGATTAGTGATATTCACAAATATAAACTCGACGGAATCGAATTATCAGATTCAGCTACAATAGATTACCACAAAACTTTTTATCAGCCTGTAAGTTCAAGCGGATTTTTTATGAGAGACAAATCATTTGTGGATTATATAAAATACCACGCTGATTATCTCAATTCTAAAGAACAGGAAGACGAAGGAATTCCAAACATGGTAAAAAAATCAATCCAGACAACACGCCGTTTTGATGCCTTAAAATTGTGGTTTACACTAAGAATGATCGGTACAAAAGGTTTAAGCTCTTATATGGATAAAGCGATTGAAAATGCACAGTTTACAGCCAATTTACTGCGCCACAGAGACGATTTTGAAATCATTCATAAACCTGAAATAAGCGCTGTTGTATTTCGCTACACACCATTCGAAAACGGAACACAAACTTCGTATTGCGGCGTAAACAGTTACATCCGAAAAGCGATTTTCAACGAAGGAAAAGCCATCATTACAAGTACAAAAGTGTACAATGAAGTATTCCTGAAATTCACCCTTTTAAACCCACTAACAACGCCTCAGGATATCGAAGAAGTTATCGATTTGATTGTACACCACGGAAACGAATATTCATTAAAAAATTAAAATTATCATGACAAATAAAACATACGATTTCATAGCTGTTGGAGTAGGACCTTTTAATCTTGGTTTGGCCTGTTTGACAGCACCAATCGAAAATCTCGACGGTTTATTTTTTGATAAAAACGAATCGTTCAACTGGCATCCGGGCATGTTGCTGCAGGATACCACATTGCAGATTCCGTTTATGGCCGATTTAGTGACTTTGGCAAACCCAATGAGTCCGTTTAGTTTTTTGAATTATATCAAAGAACAAGGCAAAATGTATTCGTTTTACATTCGTGAAAACTTTTTATTGCTAAGAAACGAATACAATCAATATTGCCAATGGGCTATTAGAAAATTACCAAACGTATTTTTTAATACCGAAGTTACGGCAATAGAATATGATGAGAATCAGGAACTTTATATTGTAAATACCCTTTGTACTAAAACAAATGTTACGACAATTTACAAAACAAAAAGGATTGTTTTAGGAACCGGAACTGCACCTCACATTCCGAAATCGTGTCAAAATTTAAAAGGAAAAGCAATTCATTCTTCAACCTATATTCAGAATAAAGCGGAACTTCAAAAACAAAAATCAATCACGGTTTTAGGAAGCGGACAAAGCGCTGCCGAAGTTTTTAATGATCTTTTACAAGAAATTGATGTTTACGGATATCAGTTAAACTGGATTACAAGATCATCGCGCTTTTTCCCGATGGATTACAGCAAGTTAACGCTCGAAATGACGTCTCCGGAATATGTGGATTATTTCTACAACCTTCCTTCAGAAAAAAGAGATCATCTGCTAAAAAACCAAAAATTATTATATAAAGGAATCAACAAAGACTTGATTGCAACCATTTTTGACACGATTTACAATAAAAAAGTAATTACAGAAATTGATGTAAACCTTAGAACAAACGCAGCTTGTACAAAAGCTTCTTTTGATGAAAATAAGCAGTCTTTTGAATTGGAATTACATCAGGTTGAACAGGATAAAAGATACCGTCATAAAACCGATGCTTTGGTTTTGGCAACAGGTTACGGTTATAAATTACCCCAGTTTTTGGAGGGAATTGCCAACAGAATTCAATGGGACGAAAAAGGACGTTTTGCCGCCAACAGAAATTACAGCATTGACAATAATGCCAGTGAAGTTTTTGTTCAGAATGCCGAATTGCACACGCACGGTTTTGTTACGCCGGATTTAGGAATGGCGTGCTACAGAAATTCATATATAATCAAAGAAATTACAGGAGTTGAACATTACGCAATCGAAACCAAAATTGCTTTTCAGGAATTTGGTGTTCCGGTATCAGAAGTTATCGAATCTGCGGTATTTGAAACAATCGAATAGTTATGGAAACAATTCAGAAAAAAAAGAGAGTTCTGGCGATCGATATTGCCAGAGGTACGAGCGTGATTTTAATGATGATGATTCATACCATGCTGATTTACGGCACAATTGCGACCCAGACAAATACTGTTTTAGGAGAAATTATCCTGTGGTTAGGCCGTGGAACTACGATGTTTTTGGTTAGTATGGGAATTTCTTTTGTGTTATCAAGACGACAAAGTTTTCTGGCTGTCTGCAAAAGAGCCTTATATATTCTGGCGATTGGTTACGGAATGAACTTTTTGAAATTTCTGGTTCCCGAATTCATTTTTGGCGGGCTTCCCGAAGCTTTTGTTTCGGCTTATGGCTTAAAATCAGGGACTTTAGAAACAGGAATTTTCTTTTTGCTATTGGGCGATATCTTGCAATTGGCCGGAATCACTTTGTTTATCATGGGATTGATCAATCATTTTAGCAAAAGTAAATACGTGCCACTTGCAGTCGCCTTATTAATCATTTCCGTTTCAAAAGAATTAAGCGGATTTAGAATTGGTATTTCTGGTTTAGATTATATCTGTGATTTATTTTTTAGCAATCAATTTAATGTCTATTTCCCTGTTTTTCCGTGGAGTGCGTTTATTTTAATCGGAATGTTTTTGGGAAGATGGTACAAAGGACTAAACGAAAATCAGGAAGTATTTTTTAAGAAAATGTTATTTGTCGGACTTGGTTTTATGGCTGTTGGCGGACTTTTAAATTTCTCTAATCCTGAATATCATTTTGGCGATTATTACCATTTAGGACCAGGCGGAAGTATTTTATTACTTGGATTAAATCTCGTTTTATACTGGTTTGTTAACATTGTTGTTCATCTGTTTAAAGAAAATAATAATGTGTTTAATGTGCTGATTTTCTGCAGTAAAAACGTTACGAGTTTATATGTAATTCAATGGGTTTTGATCAATTGGGGAATGTATGTTTTTGGTTTCTGGCAACACGATCAATGGATTGTTTTAGGTTTATTTCCGGTTGTTATCGGAACCAGTCTTACTGTTCAATTGGTTTACAACGAAATCAAAACACAATTACGCTCTAAACGAAAAAATCGTACTGAAGTACTTGTAAATAGTTGAAATCATTTTATTAATATGTAAAAAGGTTTTATCGTAGAGGCGCACAGCAGTGCGTCTACGCAAAGTATTTCTGCCACGAATTTCATCAATTACCACAAATCGTTACGCTTAATTAATTAGTGAAAATTAGTGTAATTCGTGGCAAACTTCATTTACGAATGAAGTAAATATTAATTTAAAATAGTATAAAAATGAATACATATAATCCTATTTATAGCACCACAATTCCGGATTTCGGTACGATAGATTTTCGCCCGTTGCAATTGGAAACTGATGCCAGAATAATTCATGATTGGGTCAATCGTGATTATGCCCAATATTGGGGTATGCAGGGAAAAAATTTAGAAGAAGTTCAGTTGGAATATGAAAAAATAACCAAAGAATCTGATGTTTTTATCGGATTGGTAAATGGTGAAGTTTCCTTTTTACTGGAACGTTACAATCCAAAACAAGATATAATCAGAAATTATTATGCCGTTCAGGAATATGATTGCGGTATACATGTAATTGTGGCACCGTCAACAAAACCCGTTCATCAATTTACCTGGCATATTTTTTCGAGCATTATGAAATTTGTTTTCAGGGATTTAACCATTCAGCGTATTGTGGTTGAACCGGATATCAGAAATAAAAAAATGTTCGACATCTGTCACCGCATAGGTTTTGAAGATGCGCACGTTGTCAATTTACCACATAAAACGGCCTTGCTTGCTTTTTGTACGCGAGAACAATTCATCAAAAAAATAGATTCATTTAACCTTAATTATACCGAAATGAATACCGAAAACCAATTAGAATTTCCCGAAAAAGCCATTACACATATACAACCCGAAGTTTGGGAAAAAGCCAATCGTTTATTGATTAAAAAAGCCATTTGTGAGTTTTCGCACGAACTTTTAATCGAACCCGTTTTAGAATTTGGCGTACAAAACACAAACAAATATTCGTTGGTTTCTGATGATAATTCTGTGAAATATACGTTTAAGGCGCAAGAGCTTGCCATGAATCATTTAAGTATAGAAGTAAATTCTATTTTAAAATACAAAAATGAAAAAAAGGAAGCTTTGGATGCCGTTGATTTTATTCAGGAATTCAGAAACAGTTTAGGAATTGCAGAACAATTATTGCCGTCGTATATCGAAGAAATTATCAGTACACTTTACGGAAGCTGTTATAAATTATTAAAGGAAAATTCTACTTCAAAATCATTGGCCAATTCTGATTTTCAAACCATTGAACAGGCGATGATGGAAGGTCATCCTGGATTTGTTGCCAACAACGGAAGAATTGGCTACAACAGCATGGATTATAAAGCCTACGCGCCCGAAGCCGGAAACCCATTCAAAATTTTATGGCTTGCCGGACATCGCGACAGAACGGTTTATGCGGGAACAAAAAAACTGGATTACGATACTTTGATTCAACAGGAATTAGGCACAGAAACCATTTTAAAATTCAATACTACAATCAAGGAAAAAGGACAAAATCCGAATGATTATTTCTTTATTCCCGTGCATCCGTGGCAATGGTTCAATAAACTGGCTAATTTGTTTTCGCCAGAAATTGCCAAAGGAAAATTGATTTGTGTAGGTTACGGACCCGATTTATATCAGGCACAACAATCGATCAGAACCTTATTCAACTTAAGTAATCCGAAGAAATTCTATACCAAAACATCACTTTCAATCCTGAATATGGGCTTTATGCGTGGTTTACCGGTATTTTATTTAGGAACTGCGCCGGAAATGGCAGAATGGTTAGATCAGCTTTTGAGCGGTGACGAATATCTGCAAAAAGTAGGTTTTGGAATGTTGGGCGAAGTGGCTTCTGTAAGTTACATCAATCCGTATTTTGAAAGCTTTGGAAAACACAATCCATACAACAAAATGATTGCTTCATTATGGAGAGAAAGTCCGGTTGCGAAACTCAAAAACGACGAGCAATTAATGACAATGGCGGCGTTTTTACATTTAGATAAAGATGGAAATTCGTTGTTATCAGAAATTATAAAAGCTTCCTCATTATCAATAGATTCATGGCTTTCAGAATATTTTAAAGTTTATTTGAGTCCGTTATTACATTGTTTTTACCAATACGATTTGGTTTTTATGCCACATGGCGAAAACCTGATTTTAGGATTAGAAAATCACGTTCCGGTGCGTTCTTTTATGAAAGATATTACCGAAGAAGCAGTCATTCTGAATCCTGATGTTGAAATCCCGAAAAACATAGACAGAATTTATGCTGAAGTTCCCGAAGACGTAAAACTATTATCGATTTTTATTGATGTTTTTGATGGATTTTTCCGTTTCATGTCTGCTATTTTGGTTACGAGTGATAATTATTCTGAAGATCGTTATTGGGAATTGGTTGCAGAATGTATCTCTGATTATCAGGAAGCTAATCCGCATTTGGAAGCAAAATTTGAGAAATACGATTTGTTTGCCAATGAATTTCAGTTGTCTTGCCTAAACCGTTTACAATTAAACAATAACAAAACCATGATCGATCTTGACGATCCTGTGGCGTTGTTACAATTTCAGGGAAAACTGCAAAACCCAATTGCGCCGTATAAAAAAATAATCGCTTAAAACCTTAACAGATGAATAGTATAATAACGCATCCGGAAAATGATGTCGCGACAGATGTTGTTTTTGTAAAAACGATTCCCGGTTTAGGTGTTTTTGAACTGCGACCAATTGATATGGAACTTGATATTCCGTTGATTCACAATTGGGTCAATCGCGATTATGCCGTTTATTGGGAAATGAATGGTTTTTCTGTAGAAGAAGTAAAAAACACGTATTACAATATTCTTGAAAAAACGCAGGTTTATATCGGCGTTTTTAATAAGGAAGTGGCTTTTTTATTAGAATGTTACGATCCTCAAAATGATATTGTAGGTAAATATTACGAATCGCAAAAAGGCGATAAAGGCATGCACATACTGGTCGCTCCGTCAGAAAAAGTAATCCCGAATTTTACCTGGAATATTTTTACCGTAATTCTCGACTTCATTTTTTCAGATTCAAAAAGCCAGCGAATTGTGGTTGAACCCGACGCAAGAAATCATAAAATTCATTTACTGAACAAAAGAGCAGGATTTGTATTTCAGCATGTTTTAGAATTGCCACACAAAAAAGCGCACTTAGAGTTTTGCACCCGTGAAGATTATTACAAGGCATTACAATCGGTTTAATTTATGAAAATGAAAATACCAACCCAGAATATACAGCACTTAACAAAACAAAATTGGGACAAAGCCAATGCGCTTTTGCTCAAAAAAACGTTAAGTGAATTTGCTCACGAATTATTGATTGTTCCGATTTTAAAAAGCGATAATTTATATAGTATTTCTTCGCCTGATAAAACAGTTGAATATACGTTTGAAGCTTCAATTTTAGCCTTAAATCATTGGTCAATTGCCATTGAATCAATTAAAAAGACAAAAAACGGAATTGAATCTCCATTGCGTTTATTAGAATTTATAATTGAATTTAAAGATCATTTGGGTATCGGCGAAAGCCTTTTACCAACATACTTAGAAGAAATTACAAGTACGTTGTACAGCACTGCATATAAAATTGCAAACGAAAAATACAATTCAAAAGATTTATTAGATCTTGATTACCAAATCATTGAACACGCGATGACAGAAGGGCATCCGTGTTTTGTGGCCAATAGCGGTAAAAACGGTTTTAATATTGATGATTTTGCGGCTTTTTCTCCGGAAGCCAATGCGCCTGTACAATTGTTGTGGTTGGCAGGGCATAGGAGCAAGGCTACTTTTACGGCAATTGAAACATTAGATTACCAAAAAGTATTGCAGCAGGAATTAGATGCTGAAACAATTTCACGTTTTGAAAATATTTTAAAATCTCAAAAATTAAATATTGAAGATTATTATTTCTTTCCCGTTCATCCGTGGCAATGGTTTAATAAACTGGCTTTGATTTTTGCTCCGGATGTTGCTGAAGGACATTTGATTTGTCTTGGTTATGGAGAAGACGAATATTCTGCACAGCAATCGATTAGAACGTTTTTTAATATTTCTGCGCCAGAGAAATTTTACGCAAAAACAGCACTTTCTGTCATTAATATGGGTTTCATGCGCGGACTTTCGCCATATTATATGGAAAGCACGCCTGCAATTACCGAATGGGTGGCGAATCTGGTTGAAAATGACGCTTATCTGCAACAAAAAGGATTTACATTATTAGGCGAAGTCGCAACGCTTGGCTATCGCAATTTTTTATACGAGCCTTTGGGCCGAAGTATTCCGCATAACAAGATGCTGGCCACATTATGGCGCGAAAGTCCGATCCCTAAATTGTCTAAAAATCAAAAGATTATGACAATGGCTGCTCTGTTGCATGTGGATCAGTCAGGGAATTCTTTTGTTAGTGAGTTGATAAAAGAATCGGGAATTAGCGCCAAATTGTGGGTTAAAAGTTATCTCAACGCTTATCTTTCGCCATTACTGCATTGTTTTTACCAGCACGAAATGGTTTTTATGCCACATGGCGAAAACCTGATTTTGGTTTTAGAAAATCACGTTCCCGTAAAAGCAATCATGAAAGATATTACCGAAGAAGTAATGGTTTTTAATGGAGAAATTCTGTTACCGGAAAAAGTAAAACGCATTCACATCAACATGAAAGAACCGTTGAAAGTATTATGTCTTTTTAATGATGTTTTTCAGTTTTATTTCCGTTTTCTTTCGGCCATTTTAGCAGAATCAAAAACACTTTCTGAAGAAGATTTCTGGTCGTGCGTTGCAGATTGTATAACGCAATATCAGGAAGATCAGCCACATTTAAAAGAGCAATTCAAAAAATACAATTTGTTTGTTTCTGAGTTTGATGCTTGTTGTTTAAACCGTTTGCAATTGCGAAATAATAAGCAAATGTTAGATTTAGCAGATCCTATTGACAGTCTTCAGTTTGTTGGGAAATTAAAGAATCCTGTGGTGGCGTTTATTTCGGTTGTTTAAAATTATCAAGAGTAAAGATGCTAATTCAATTTTTAACATTTTTGTGTAAACAAAATTGTTTATTTTTGTATTATGAAAACAGATATAAATACCATAAAAGGAATTCATCCCGGATTTGTTTTGGAAAGAGAATTGGAAAAGCGTCAACTTCGAAAAGGACAGTTTGCACTTTCTCTTGGAGAATTCCCACAGACTCTCACGGCTATTACAAAAGGCAAACGAAAAATGAACACGTCTTTAGCGCTTAAGATTGAAAATTTGCTTGGAATAGAAGAGGGGTATTTTATGGTATTACAGGTTTATTATGACATTGAACTTGAGAAAAAGAAACAAAATAAAACTCAGAAGAATATATCTCCTAATATTGAATTGCTTCGCCCAATATTATTTTGGGATACTGATATGAATAAAATAGATTGGCAAAAACAAAAAAGGGCCATTATAAAAAGAATTTTTGAACGTGGAAATGATATGGAAAAAAATGAAATTACGCGTTTTTATGGCACTGAAACCATTAATAGTATTTTAAATAACTAAAAATGTCTTTGTATTTTAATAACGTCACGCCACTTCTTAAAAGTATTCTGGAAGATTTGATGCAAGCTGAAGAATTCTCCTCTTTTCGACTTGTTGGCGGAACTGCGCTTAGTCTTTATTACGGACATCGTATTTCTGTAGATATTGATTTGTTTAGTGACGCAGAATATGGAAGTTTAGATTTTAAAGCTATTGACAGCTATCTTCAATCTCAATACACTTATGTAGATAGTTTGAATATTGAACCCATAGGAATGGGGAAATCATATTATATTGGCAACAATGATAAAGATAATATTAAGCTTGACCTTTTTTATACAGATCCTTTTATTGATGATGTAAAACAATTTGGAATATTAAGATTAGCCAGCAAAGCAGAAATTACTGCTATGAAACTCGATGTAATTCAAAGAACCGGGAGAAAGAAAGATTTCTGGGATATCGATCAGCTTTGCCAGGATTTCAATATTAATGAAATGTTTGCATTAGATGAAAAAAGGTATCCTTATGTACATGACAGAAAACTTTTGATAGAAAAATTTACTGATTTTACTTTAGCAGATGATGATTTTGAGCCAATATGTCTAAGAGGAAAACATTGGGAACTTATTAAGCTTGATATGATTGATCTTATTGAAACTTTAGAAAATTAATTTCTCAATAATTTCCTTTATATTTTTTATAAAAGTCTTCGTAGTGTCTACGTTTTGTAATCTTCTTAATAATTGAATAAAAAATAAGACGACAATTCAGGCATAAGATAAATTTCAATGTCTTTCCAAAAAACGTGACAATATTGAACTTTATCTCGTTATTGATTTTATCTCATTCAGAAACGTCGTCTTATCCTTACATACGATCAAATCGTGAAGTTGGTTTTTGTTTTATCGAAAATTTTTAAAATTTTAAGTTTTATTAAGAACGAAGGGAAATTTAAAACAAAAAATAAGCTGTGTCTTTTGATTAAAAACACAGCTTATTTATCGTTCAAAAAATGATTATTTCACTACAGTAGCTTCAAATTCTACTTTCAGGGTTTCAAACAGGCTTTTTACTTCCATTAAACTTGTAGCTTGCTGAACGCCGTGCTTGGCAATCCAATCCTGAATGATATTGAAATGTGGCCAAAGCTCATTGGTAGCGGTTGTATAAATAGTTAACCTGACAATTCCTTTAGGTTCATATCCGGCTTTGGCGATTACCGTTTCAAGATTATTCAGGGCCAATTTTATTTGCGATTCCATGTTTTCATTGCTTGAAGTTCCATCGGCGTTCACGGCTGCTTGTCCTGATACGTACAATGTTCCTTCCGGATTTTTAACTTCTACGGCCTGGTTATAACTACGTTCATTTTGCCATTCCCAGGGATTGATGATTCTTTTTTCCATTTGTTTAGCTTTTTGTGCGAATATTGGCATCGCGGTTAATAGTAGTAATGCTAAAATTTTTGATGTTTTTTTCACGATTACAGTTTAAAATTAATACTGCAAAGTTGGGTATAACATCAGGAAAAAGCTCTTGACATTTCTCACGATTATGAAGTGAGGTTTGTCACATTTTGAGAGAATAGAGAATAGAGAATAGAGAATAGAGAATAGAGAATAGAAAAAGAGAAAAGAAGAAAGAAAAAAGAGAAAAGTATTAATGAAATCTGTGAAATCTGCAAAATCTGCGTGAAACCAATTTTTCAGCCCAATTATAACTGAGACTGAAAACTGAGACTGAAAACTGAGACTGACACCGTAAACTAAAATCAGGAAGATAAACGGCTTAAAGTCTCGCGGGAAACGCCCAAATAAGAAGCTATCAGGCTTTTTGGAACACGCTGAAAAAGTAAAGGATATTGTTTAAGAAGCTGTTCGTATCTTTCTTTAGAATTTGAAGTTTGCCAGGAAATAATGCGGCGCTGCGATCCCAGAAAACCAGAAGTAGCTTTTTCGAGAAAAAAGCGTTCCATTTTTTGCAAGCCGTCGCAAAGCTTTTTATAATCTTCGAGCGTACAGCAAAGAACTTCTGTATCTTCCAGACATTCGAGGGACATTGTGGCTTCGGTTTGTGTAAAATAAGCATAATAATCGCTTTCCCACCAGTCTTCCATAGCAAAAGAAACAATGTGCTGTTTGGCCGAACTATCGGTGTAAACCAACTTTAAAAGTCCTGAAATAACAAAATAAGAATACTTAACAGGATCGCCTTCCTGAATGAGAAATTGATGTTTCTTAAACTTTTTAGTGCTAAAATGAGAAGCCACAAACGCAAACTCATCATCAGTAAGCGGAATTATTTTTTCGATATGTTCTCTAAGATTTGCCTGCATAGTAGAAGCCAAAGTTATTGAAATTATTTCAAAAATAATTTGAATGCTTTTTTAAGATAGGCTTTTTCGGGTTTGTTGATTTCTTCGATGACGTGAACCCAGCTTTTTTCGAGGCTTACTTTTTTATAAAAAGCCAAAATATATGACCAGTCTGTGTTGTTGGTTTCGGTTTTTCTGTTGATGGAAATTTCGATAACTGTAAGCCATAAAAACCAATATTGACCGTTTTTAAATTCGGTAATAATAGTTTTTAAAACAGGATCATTTCCGTTTTCGATAAATCGGGAATAACTTAGTAAACCAATTCTAAGTGTGTTGATGTAATGTTCTGCGATTTTGGCGTTTTTGCTGTTGTTTTTGGTCAGTTTTAGGGCGATTTGCAAAAGCTGTAACACTTCTTTCTTTTGCTCTTCGGGCGTTTTGTTGAGATCCAGAAACTATAACGCATCGACGTAACTATAACCCGGCCAGAATTTAAACGTACAGTTTTGGTACAAAACGCTATTGATTTCTTTATTCTGAAGTAATTCTGAAACCTGATTTTCGTCGTTACTGTTTACGGCAATCAAAAGTCGGCTGCCTTTAATTTGCGGTTCCAATTTTGAAGAATGTACCAACGCCTTTCCAATCATAAAATCTTTGGTAATACTGACCGAAGTATCTCTTTCGCCAATCGTCATCGCGCCAACACTCACAGCACCTCTGGGCAATAAATAGAAATTAGGATCGGGCAAAGTTTCATTTTGAAGAAAACACTGTCTGTAAATACTCGCAAGACAATTAATTAGCACCGAATAATTGGTCGAATAAACCAACAAACAATCAGATGAGATATTGCCTTTTAGTCTGTTATCATCGTTGATACTTTCAAAAGCAATATCATAAAACCGCAAAAGCAACTCCTCCGCTTTTTGATGGTCTTTTTCAATCATTTTGGTAAATCCGAGTAAATCTATGTAGGCTAAAATGGTTTCCATGAAGTTTTAGTTGAAACTGGTTTTTAGATGATTTCTATTATGGAAACTAATTTAGGTAAATAAACTTAAAAATAGATTTATAAATTGATATTAGAATAATGTAAAAAACAGAACAAATTGAAGAAATCTATTCTGTTTTTATAAATATTAAAATGGAATAACTTTTTATCCAGCCATATATTCTAGTGCTGAATTTTTAATTATTGTTATTCTTACATTTTGTATGTAAGGCATCCTTATGTCATCTAATTCACTGTCATAAATTTCACCTATATTATTAAACTTTGTTTTTAATCGTGTAATAATTTTACTTGAAATTTTTAAATTATCTATAGTATGACTTCTTAATATTTTATATAATGATTCTTCTTCTTTTGCCTCAATCTTATTTCCACATTTTGGGCAAAATTTATTTTTATCGTCAGTTGTTTTAAAATCACAATTTGAATTCGAACATTCTATATAAATGACCTCTGAAACAGTTTCAATTAGTTCTTTTATTGATGTTGATGACTCAGAATAGGACTGATTGTTTTCAATTGCTATAGATGTGTTTTTTAATTCGTTTATGTCTTTAATAATTAAATCAGTAAATAATAAACTTGGATTTAATGTCACATAATAAGAATATTTATGATGACCAACACTTTTTTTGCTGTAATCAATATTTATGATATTTGAATATGATAATACCGAAAAAACTTTTTCTAATTTATCATAAGCATCGGTGGTTATATAAAATCCTATTGATAATTTTGATCTGTTTTTTCTCTGTTTATCATTCCAAATTCTTAGGTTTGGAAGAATTGTTTGTTTAACAAATAGTTCAGCTTCTTCTATGTATTTTTCGTATTTAATTAGTCTATGTTTTAAAGTTTCAAATTCTTTCCATTTTATGTTAAAAACACTTCTTATGGAGTTAATTAAGATTTGAGATGATATTGAATTTCCTTTGAAAGCTTTGTTATTTTCTAATTCATCAATAATATGAAAAGCAAATCTTGGATTTCCATTACTGGATATACAAAGAGTCCTTAGTACATCTTGATTAGAACTTAATTTATTCCAATACTGAAGATCATATTCCTTTAATCTTTTTTTGATAATGTTTTCAATATACTTAATGTCTTCATCGTCTAATGGTGACCATTGAACTTTAAGTTCCTTAGCATCTTGGCCTCTTTCAAAGTATTTACCATAGTTTGTAATTCCTGGATAAACAGCTGCCTTACATGCGATTTTTGGATCTCTCAATGTCTTGAAGAAGGTGAAAAATTTCTCTTGTTGAGAATAAGAAAATACGTGAGCTGCTTCATCAAACAAAAAAACAATTCGTGATAAATTATAGTCTTTAATTAACTCTAGTAAGAAATCCTTAAAAGATTGTGGATTGTCTAATATTTTAGATAATTCTATTGATGGAGAATATTCTCTCAATAATGTATTATCTTCAATATCTCCTTTCTCTAAAACATTAATATAATCATTTAATAACTTTATATATTTTTCAAAATTATCACTTATTGGGATATTAAAAATTACAGAAAGTTTTTTGTTTAAAACATCAATGGATTTTGGTTTTATTTGTATTAACTTATTTAATGTTTCGTATAATATTTTCCCCATTGTCCATTGTAAAAATGGGTCAATGCTGCTGGAAACTATAGAAATCCGTTCAATCCTTATTGATTCTTCAAAGCTAACCCAAACAGGTAATATGGAGTTTTTACCAAATTCGTTCTGTGATTTTAGCATAGAAGCTTTCATAAGCATTGTTTTTCCAACACCACGACTGCCTTCTAACAGATATTGCTCTGTATCTAAAAGTCTAATTATTTTTGAATTATCTCTTTCAACAAAATATTTTGATATTAATTTATCATCTAAACTTTCTGTTCTATCTAATATATAATTTCCTAAAGAATCACTCATTTTTAAAAGTATTAGTTTTTTTTACAACATTTAAAATGTCCGCATTATTAAAATCATTAAATCGAAGAATATACATTGTAAATAGTGCTCCTAATGTATATTCTAACATATTTTTAAATTTTGAAAATTGGACTTGATTATATTCAATTTTTAAATTTTCAGTTCTTGTCAATGTTAAATATCTACCATGAACATTATCACAAAGCTTTGCATAAGTTTTATTTATGTAATTACTACAAGAATCATTTTCTTTTTCTTTTGTGTTTATTTCCGGATAAAAAGTTTTTATATAATTGGATTTAAAAAAATGATATTCATTTATAAGAGTTGATACATATTTATCAGCTTTGAAGTCAAAATCTTTGTATAATTTAAATTCAATTTTATGATCATGATAAAAAATAGTACTACATGAGATTTCTAAAATGTTTCTTAAGCCAGACGTTGCTAATCTGTAATGCCCCTGAAGTGATGTAGAAATAACTGAAATTACATCGGAAACAATTTCATTCATTAAGGGAGCTAACTCTGAATCTTTTTCTACAATTCTTTCTTGAATATAAATTGTAGAATTTATAAGATTTAAAATCTCTGTTAAATCATTCTGCTCTAAAGATTGTTTAAATATGAGGCTTTCAGCTTCTGATATTTTATTAAAAGCGGTTTTAGTAAAAGACATTTATTATTAATTTTTATTAATTCAATTCTAAATTAGTTTCATGCTATTACTTTTCAATTGATGTAAATCTATTTTGAAAATTAACAAATATTAGTTCACAAAATCTCCCATAATAGTACCCTTCAAAATCTTCAACATTTTCTTCTGTTCCTGAAAACTTTAATACTCTGGCCACTAAAATTGTATTATTTTCAATTGGTGTTAATCTTATAATACCTTTTTTACCCCATTGACCAGTATGTTTTAAATATTTAGTATTTGAATGGGTGTAGATTTTCCATGTTTCGAGTTCTTCATCTTCAATTAGTTTAATAATATCGTTTTTCAAGATATTTGAATTTGTTGTGTTAAATGATAATTTCATATGATTTTTTTTTTTTGAGATGTTATTATTGAACTTTAATAATCAAAGGTTAGTAATTAATAATTAACCACTTTACGGAAAACCATAATAGTACCAAAATTTGTCCACAACAAGAATACCAATAAATAATACCAACACACCAAGTATTTATACGGGTTTTATAAAAAACACCAAATAAAAAAAAAACAACTACCAAAAGTTGATGATTATTAAATAATCTTCTTAACCCCAGGAATAGCTACCAACAATCCCCCAAAAACAAAACTCCCCACAACTATCAACGGCGAAACTACCAGAAGCTTTACAGCAGGATCTACAGGCCAGTTTCTTACAGCCAGGGTGAATACAACAATGACTACCGGATGAAAAATATAAGTCGCAAAGCTGTAACGGGATAATTTGGCAAGCAATGGCGTTGATTGGTTCCATTTTGTTCTTCCTTTGATGAGAAGGACGGTTAAAATTGAAAGTCCGATCCATTGTTCCCAGACGGCGTATAGTAATTGTTGCCAGTGAAAACCTCCGGCGTACCATTCTACTGGCATTTTTACGGTAAGTCTGATGACAAAAAAGACAAGGAAAAAGGCCAAACACAACCATGAAGAAAGGGTAAGACGTTTTCTGGTTTTTTCTGAAAGCTGTTGGAACCAATTGTTTTTGGAAGCCAATAATCCGATGGTGAAAAAGGCGATGTATTGCGGGAAATGCCCTAATTGAAATCCGAGTGGTTTGAGAACCCAGCCTACGGGAAATACAATTCTAACGGCGAAACTTACAAGTCCTAATACTAGTGCAAATAAAAGTATGTTTCGTGATGTGGGAACGGGCAATGTGTTTTCGAAACTGATTTTGAAAACCGTTTTTGCGATTACATAAATGAAGGTAAAGACAAGCAAAGCCAATACAAACCACATTACGCCAACATCGATCCAGGTATCGTAACCGCTTAAATACTGCAAAAATGTAATATGGTGTCCTTTAGTAAAATAATACACGAGATAGCTTGTAAAAGGCGAAATAACAAGGGAATAAAATACTAACGGAATTCCTAATCGTATTAAACGATCTGTGATGAATTTGAAGGTGCCTTTTTTGGTAAAAGATGAATCTGTAAAATAGGCGGCAAGCATAAAGAAAAAGCCCATAAAAAAAGACTGGTTCACGCTAATAAACATTTTTACAGGAATAAGCACGCCAAAAATAGTAGTGGGTTCTGTATAATACCAGCCGTCTGAATTGCTGTACGCTATAAAAGTGTGGTGCAAAATAACCAAAATAGTCAATAGTATTTTGATGTTGCTGATGTAAACGAGCTGATTTGGCTCTTGTAAATCTTTAGATAAAGTTGCGTTTTGGGTTGTCATAACAGATTTGATTTAGTGTTTCTGAGGACAAACCTACAACAAGAAAATACGGTTGTAAGCGGCCTTGTTATCACTAACAAGCTTTTGTGACGAACGACAAGCTTAGGCTATCTGCAGGCTGCGGAGTTGGTTATAGCATTGATTGAAACTCTCAATCTGGTTTCGGGAAACGGGAACTTTTGCATCGGTATTGTGAAAAGATAAAAGATAACCCTGAGAATTTCCACTTACTTTTTCGATCTTAAACATATTGACTAAATAGGTTCTGTGGCATCTGAAAAAATGCGGATAATCGGCGATTTGTTTTTCGAATTGTGTGAGTGAAATTCGTTTGAGTTCTACGGTCGCTTCTTCGTTGTTTGATTTGGTGAGTTCGATATAATTTCCATCGGCTTTTACAAATAGCAAATCTTCTAAGTTTAAAGTAAAATCGTCTTGTTTGACTTGCGTATTGATGAAAAGGGTAGGAGATACTGCTGTTTTTTGTATTTTGATTTCAAGTGGAGTAAACTGAAGTATAAAAGGAGATCCTTTTTTTGACTTAAGATAAAAACCAGCCATTCTGAGGAAAAAATAAAAAAGGATTCCGGCAAGAAAACAGTTTCGTATTTCTTCATACAAATAGCGCCATGACCAGTTATTTGGATTATTATATATTAAATCGCGCATTAAAAAACTGGCAATTCCGGACAAAAGCAAAAAAATGCCAACGTGAATGTATTCTTTCAGCAATGTCCAGTTTTTGAGTTGGTTCCGTGTGATGTAATTGTATGTTCCGAAATATAAAAACAAGATTAATGCTGGTGAAAAAGCGTGAAAAAAACAAATCAAAAAGTAATTAAGCCTGAATTCAGGCTCATAAACGCCAAATGGTGCAAACAATAAAAGAAACACAAAAATCGCAGCAAATACAATCGCCGAGCTTTTCAGGAGATTTTCTGGCTGATATCGGGTTGGATATTCAATTTCGTTTAATAAATGCTCTTTATTGATGTAAAATGGCATGGAATATTTGGCTTTGTTTGGGATTAAAAGTACAAAAATAGTTGTTATGAAAACGGGTGTCATAGCCCTGATAGAAGTGGAAATCCTTTTATTTTTTTTCTTTAAAAAAATAAAAGATTGAAACGGATAGCAGGAAATAGCTCCTAAAATTTTTCCTCAACTTAATTGACATACTTAAAAAGCCTCCTAAAATCTCTCGATTTCAGAAGGCTTTTAAATACGGAATACTATTTACCTAAATTTATTCCTTTATTACTTTTTCGACTTTAATGCCGTTTTCAGTTGTAATTCTGATGAAATAAAGTCCGTTTGCTTTGTTTGAAATATCAAGTGTTGTATTGTTGTTGCTTTCTATTTTTGTTTGCAGGATTCTTCCCTGAACGTCAAATAATTCGATGAGTTTTATAGTGTTGTCGCTATTAATATTGATATTTCCTTTTGTAGGATTAGGATATAATGCCACACTTTTATCAACTTCGAGATCTTTGGTTCCTAAATTTTTAAAAACAGTTTCGGCTTTATTGGTTTCAATTGGCGCGTTATAATCAAAGAAAATATCGGCTTGTTTTTCAACCTTGTCATTGGTAATCAGATCGTCTAGTGTTTTAATTTTGAATAAAATATTGCCATGATTGTTAACAGGAGGATCTTTGGCTGTAAGTTTTGCTTTTTTAGCAGTACCTAAATTGATGTTGGTAAAAATAAATTCAGCAACATTGCCGTGAATGTTTATTTGAGACGGATGTGAAGTATCCAATAACTGAAGCGAATTAATGTCGTATTTAGTTGGATCGATCGTTACTTTTACCACTACATTCTCTGCAGGAGCCGTTCCTGTGTTCTCAAAATTGATTACATAATGTAAATACTCGCCAATGGTACTCGGAGAAACATTTTTTCCTTCAAGACATTCGATATCATTAGGATCATAAGAACCTATCACAACCTGATTGTAATTAAATGTATTATCTGCCGGATTAAGATCGCCTGCAATTGGGTTTATTGTCGCTGTAAAATTCAATACATCATCTATATTTACGGGAGGCGTTTGTACGGGTGTGTTTACATTCAGTCCAAAATAATTACTTCTGCTTTCAAATGGAAGTAAGTTGTTGTAATTCCAGCCCAATAATCCCGGACTTTGCACATTTGGAGCCAAAGTTGCCAAACCATAATCCATTAAGTTTTGATTGTAGTTAAAATTAAAACTTCCGCTTGCGGTTTGATTTCCTTTGTTTCGAATCACGATTTCATACCAGGCCATAAATCCGGGCCTTGCAGGTACAATTGGCACAATAACAATTTCGATATCGCTTTGAGATCCGTTTGCGGTAATACAAAAATCCTGAGTTGCAACATGATTGTTACTATCTGCAAAAGAAAGCAACGGATTAACCGGAGAAATACTGAAAAGTGTTGGGTTTTCAAGATGTGGTGTTAGTGAAAAATTTCCTGCACCGGTATAAAAAACATATTTTCCGCTGGCTTTGGTAAAGGTTTCATTTTGTGTCGTGCCGTCATGAAGTCCAACTTTCAAATTTGGCTGTTTGGCATCTGAGGCATCACAACCATTGTTGTCAAGGTCAAAAGCAATTGTTCCTGTAATTGTATTGTAATTTCCGCCCGGTGTAAATGAGCAATACGAGTTTACTTCTACATTTGATAAGCCTACAGTTAATAAATAGTTTTTTGTTGCAATAATATCTGCTTCGTCCTGACAAACAAAAGCCAGATTTGTATTGCCTAAAAATAAGGTTTCGGTTTTTCCGTTTTTGGCAAAAATCATTTTAAGATTTGGATTGCTGCTTGCAGATAAAGTCTGGAAATTTGTAAAACCAGAAAGATCAATGTTTTCTAAGGCACTTCCGTTTACGTTTAGGGTTATAATATTTGGTGAATCAGAGAAATCGATGGCTGTAATTGGTGTTTCAATACAAAAAACAGATGTTAAAGCACTGCAGCCCGAAAGGTTAAGAGAAGAAACAGCATTATAACTGCAATCCAGACTTTTTAAATTGGTTAAACCAGCAACATTTAACGATGTTAATGGTGCTTTTTCAAGCTGTTTTCCACTTATAGAAAGCGTTTCAAGCGCTGTACAGCCCTGAACATTTATTGATGTTAATGCGGTACTAATGTTACCAATATACTTTAGTGAACTGCAATTGGAAAAATCGGCAGTAACAAGATTCGTATCAACTAATGAAACATTATTTAATGCCGAACAACCCGAAAGATTTAGATTTGTGGTTGGGTTTTCGCTTAAATCCAGAATTTCTAAATTTGTATTTCCGGAAAGATTTAACGACGGAATTTGATTTGATTTTAAAAAGGCATTTTTCAAATTTGTTGTTCCTGTTAAGTTTAAATTCGAAATAGCATTTGTCGAAGCCTGAACCTGTACAAGGTTTGGCGATGTACTTAAATTAAGTGCCGTTAATTGATTGTTGTTACAATTTAAATTGGTTAATGCGGTACAACCCGTAAGTGATAATGTTGTTAAGGCATTATTTGACACATTTATATCTTTTAAAGCACTGCAACCTGAGAGATTTAACGAAGTAAGCGTATTATCCGGAAACAATATATATTCTAAACTTGAGCAGTTTGAAAAATCTGCGGTTGTTAATACTTTCGTTGAATTAAAGGCAGATTGCGGAAAATTAAGCAACGTACAGCCTGCTGCATTTATTGAAGAAAGATTGGTATTGTCTTCGATTAAAAAAGTAGTCAGTTTTGTTAAACCCGAAACGTTCATCGATGTTAACTGATTGTTTACAGCATTGAAATATTCTACATTCGGACAGCCTGTTATATCCAGAGCTGTCAAAACATTATCTGCCACATAAAAATCTTTTAAAAGAGGAAGATTGTTGACATTAAAAGTAGAAAAACCTGGATTTTGCTGTGCGAGAATAGTCGTTTGCAAAGGATTATTTGAAATATTTAAAGTTTCAAGTAACGGATTTTCCATAAAAGATGCGCCTGTTAAAGCATTCATTCCGGAAACGGTTGCTGTTACCAAAGTTGGACTTTTTACAAAAAGCGTTTTTAAATTCGGCATTCCGCTTAAGTTAATCGATGTCACGCTTATTTCTCTAAAACCTAATTCGGTCACATTTGTAAAACCTTCAATTCCCTGAATGTTGGTTACTTGCGGAGCATTGGCGCCTTCTATCCAAAGTTTGTCAATTAAAGCCGCTTCAGAAACTTCGATCTCATTATTAAAATTGGTGTCTATTCTCGTAACAGGAACACCGCCAGAAGATGCTGTAAAATTATTTGCACCGCCATTTACCAGCATGGCCTTAAATGTAGTATCTGTAAAAGTAAGAATCTGGGCATTTACCAGACCGGTAAAAAGCAAGATCATTAAGAGTAATTTTTTTCTCATAATTATTATGGTTTGAGTTGTTCGTTAGAAAATTTTGGGGATGATTTTTAAAGTGAATTGATTAATTCCTGCAGCTTTTCTTTTTTGCTCTGTGCAATCGGAATATTGGCATTATCCGCCATAATCACATAGCCGCCATCTGTTTTAATGTACGATTTGAGATACGATAAATTGATTAAATGCGATTGATGAATGCGTTCAAAACCGTGTTCTGCCAATAATTCTTCATATTCCTTAAGTGTTTTTGATATCAAAACAGGTTTGTGGTTTTTGATGAAGAATTGGGTGTAATTTATTTTAGCTTCGCATCGAATAATATCCGAAACCTCAAATAAATGAATTCCGTCACTTGTTGATAAGGCAATTCTCTTAAAATTGTCGACTTTTTTACGGATGTTTTCCAATAATAAATCAATGTTTTCAAACGAATTATTTTTTCCCACTGCTTCTTTTATTTTGGCCATTGTAAGCTGCAGTTCTTCGGGATCAACAGGTTTTAGAATAAAATCTAAAGCACTAAACTTAAAAGCTTTAAGGGCATATTGTTCGTGTGCGGTAATAAAAACAACATGCGATTTCAGTTTTCCGTTTGCTTTAGAAAGACGTTCCAGAATATCAAAACCGGTTCCGTCTGTTAAATGAATATCCAGAAAAATAACCTGCGGATTCAGTTTTTCTATTGCAGCGATTCCGGTTTTTACACTTTCGGCTTCGCCAACAATAAAAATATCATTTGTGTATCGTTCTAAAAGCGCTTTTAGTCCGGTTCGTAAATGCTTGTCATCGTCGATTAATAGTGCTGTTATCATGGTCGGTTATTTATACTTTTTGAAATTGAAAATTGAAATTGCCTTTTGATATTGAAATTGAAATTGCAATTGCTTTTTGATATTGATATTGTTTTTCGAATTAAGACATATACTGAATTGGCAGATATAAAGTAACTTTTGTACCTGTTTTTTGTTGTGCCGAATTGAGTTCGATAATCTCGATTTTAGCCGATTTGGAAGTGATCGATTCCATAATCTTCAATCGCTTTTTTGTAATTTCCAACGCCATAGACTGATGTGCTGTAACGGAGTTTTCTTTTAAAAGTTTGGATTCTGATAAACCAATTCCGTTATCTGTAATCGTGCAGATTAATTGTTCCTTTTGAACATCAAAATTCACACTGATTTTTCCTTTTCCTTCTTTAGGAACCATGCCGTGCAAAATTGCATTTTCTACAAAAGGCTGAATCAGTAAAGGCGGTAAACCCATATTAAACTCTACATTTTCTGTTGATTGAATTTCAAATTCAAACTTATCATGAAACCTGAGCTGTTCGAGTTCGAGATAATTCTGTAAACTTTCGATTTCCTTATCAATGGGAATCAATGAACCTTTTGAATATTCGAGCGTGAGACGCATTAATTTTGAAAATTTAGACAGATATTTTAAAGCAGAGTCAGTTCCGTTCTGAACAATAAAACTCGAAATAGAACTCAGACAATTAAAAACAAAATGCGGATTCATTTGTAAATGCAGTGCTTTCTGTTCGTATTCGGCTACTTCTTTTTTAAGTGTGAGCTGTCGTTTAACCTGCATTCTGTTATAAATTACAATACTTAAAACAATTAATAATAATATTGCCAGGATAGAAAAAATAACGAATTGCGTTTCTCTTTTATGTTTTTCAAAAAGTAAAGCTTCCTTTTTCTTAAACTCGTAATTCATTTCTGCACGAGCAAACTTCATGTTAATTTCCTGATTTTGAATGCTGTCACGTGAGCTTACGTAATTTTTGTAATGTGTTAGGGCTAATTTTGTTTCATTTAATGATTCATACAATTCGCTTAGCAGCTTTTCGGTATGATAAGTTTGGTCCTGAACGCCAATTTCTTTTGCATACATTAATGATTTAAGTGCGAAAGAAAGTGCTTCGTTGTATTTTTTCTGTTTTTGTAATAATAAACCAATATTGTAGAGAGCGAGAGAAGCGCCAAATTTATTCTGAATTTCCTCGTATAATGTTAGTGATTCCTGATAATAACCAAGTCCCACAGATAAATTATTTTGTTTGGAATAATAATCTCCCAAATAATTATTTAAAAGTGCAGATCCGCGTTTGTTATTGTTTTTTTCGAAACCTTTTTCTGCTTTTTGATAATATTCAATGGCATTTTTGTAGTTGCCCAATTCAAAATAAATTACACCAATATTAGTCAGCGTCATGGGCGCATTTTGCTCGCCAAGAGCGATTTGTATTTTTGAAGCTTCTTTGAGATAATGCAAAGCTTTAGGGTAAATTTGCTGTGATTTATAAAGGACTCCCATGTTGTTGAGCACTTTAGAAATGCTTTTTTCTTCCTTAATTTCCTGATATAATAACAAAGCCTGTTCGTAATTTTTCAACGATAATAGATAATTGCTTTGTTCTGAATATACTACACCAGAACTTGCATAAGCTCTTGCTAACCCTTTTTTATATTGTTTTTGATCAGAATTTTGGTTGAGACATTTTTGAAATTCGGTTTGTGCTTTTTTAAAATATTGCAGGGCAACAGGATAATTGCCCAGAATGATAGAGGCATTTCCTTTGTTGTTATAAGCAGTTGCAAGACCAAAATTATATCCTGTTTTAGTACTTAAAAAGGCTGCTTTTTGAGCATAAAATAAAGTGGAATCAGTATCAATTTCCTTATATAAATCAGCGATTGCATTATAATGATTAACTTTTGAGGTATCTATTTTGGTAACACGTAAAATGCGCTGCAAACTATCGATCTGACTATTTTGAGCATTTGTAATACCGCCAATAAAACTGAGCAATAAGAAAATGGTTAAACGTAATTTTAGATTCACCTGGTTTGGTTTTTTGGTTGTTGTGAGACAAATGTATAATTTGTTTTCAACTATCATAACACCAATTATTATTTACACCGTTTTGATTATTATTTGAATGTTTTGGGTTATTTGAATGTTTAAGGAAGATGAGAAATGTTTTAAAAACCTATAGAGTTTATAAATTTGGGTGTAAATTTTACTCAAAAGTGCTCTATGCCGAAGCCTCGGGATACGCAAGGTGCGCAAAGTTTATTTATTTCACGCAGATTTAAAAAGATTAAAGCAGATTGTACAGATTTAAGAAGATAATTTTAAAATTAATCTGCTCAAATCTGTAGAATCTGCGTGAAAAAAAATCATTTTAATCTTTTAATCTATGGCTTTACATATTATTTCAAAGTAGTTTTAATCACACTACAGCTTGCAAAATTGAATGTTTGGGGAAGATGAGAAATAATTTAAAACTTGTGAGAGTATAAAGTTGAGCTTAAATTTTATCACAAAGTGCGCTAAGGTTTGCGCAAAATCAGGCTAACTTATTTCTCGCGAAGTCGCAAAGTTTATTTATTTCACGCAGATTTAAAAAGATTAAAGCAGATTGTACAGATTCAAAAAGATAATTTAAAATTAAATCTGCTCAAATCTGTAGAATCTGCGTGAAAAAAAATCATTTAATCTTTTAATCTGTGGCTTTAGATATTATTATTGCTGTTCGATGATTTTAATGATTTGTTTGGGAATTTCTTCAAAACCTTCAATAGAATAGGGTTTAATGAGGTAACCTTTTATACCAAGTAAATCGCATTTTTCCTTATAAGCAGGATTTATACTTGTCGAATAAATAAAACACGGAATACTTTTTAATGTTTCGGTATTTAAAATTTGCTGTAGCGCTTCAATACCATCAATTATAGGCATATTGATATCGGTAAGAATAACGTCGGGAGTTTCGTTGGAAGTGTTTTTTAAATAATTTAAAAGTTCTTCGCCATTTGACACTAAGCTAACTTTATCAAAATCAGGATTTTTATTAAAGATTTCAGAGATTACATCGGCGTCATCTTCGTCATCTTCGGCAATAATAATATGTAGATTGTTCAATTTTGTCATTTTATATTGGAAAATAAAGATTAAATGTGGTGCCTTGATTGAGAGTACTTTCTACAGTTATATTCCCGGAGTGATTTTCCATGATTTTTTTGCAAATGGCAAGGCCAATACCATTTCCGGAATATTCATTCTTAGCATGTAAACGCTGAAATATTGTAAAAATTTTGAGCAGATGATTTTTTTCCATTCCAATGCCGTTATCCTTTATTTGAATTTTTACAAATTTATCATCAGATTCAAAATCCTCAATTTGAAAAATTTGTATAACAGGAGGAATATCTTCTTTACTGTATTTAATTGCGTTTGAGATTAAATTAGAAAAAAGTTGTCGCATTTGCACTTTTGAAGCTTGCAATACAGGCAGTTTTCCTATCTCAAAATTAGCTTTTTTATCATTAATAATAATTTCCAAATCCTCATTAACTTCAGCAATTATTTCAACCAGATTTACCTGTGTACGCTCTTCCTGTTTAGTATGTGAGGAATAATTTACCAAATCATCCACGAGAGAATTTAATCTTAAAGCAGATAATTTCATTACATTCAGATATTTAGTATCTGTTTCTGAAAGTTCTGCTTTGTTAATTCTTTCATTGTACATTACTATTTTTCTAAGCGGTTCTTTAAGGTCATGAGATATTACATGAATGAATTCTTCAAGATTTTTATTGATGCGGTTTAATTCGTTGATTTTTTCCTCAAGATCTTTTTGATGCTGTATTAAAGCATTTTCATGTTTTTTCTTTTCAGTTAAATCTGTTACTACAATACCAAGTCCCTGTACAGAAGGCTCAAGATCAGTAACTGATATGGAGGCAGGAAAAGTCTTTGTGCTATAATTGGTTTTAAATAAAATTTCATGCGTCGAAATACCGTATTTCAGTGCTTCAATAAGAGAAACTAAGTGGTCAGGATTATTAAAATATTCCTGTAAATAGTTACCAATTATTTTTTCTGAAGGCACGCCTACAAGTTCAGAAAAATAATCATTACAGTACAAGATCAAACCATTACGTGAAATACTCAAAGCACCCTGCCTGAATTTTTCAATTAAAAGCCTGAAAGTATAATCTGCAGTTTCAAGAGAATAAAGCTGCGGAATCCCGTTACTATTAACGACTAATGCATCAACATCTCCTACTTTTATGGCCTCAACAATACTATTAGACTCATGAAGTTCTTCTTTTAATGCTGCTATCTCTTTTAATAAAGATTCGATATGTTTGTTGTTATCACTCAAATTTATTCCCTTAAGTTTAGTATTTGTAATACTTTTTCCCTGTCTGACAAATCACCTAAAATGATTCTTCTTGGTGCAGGACCTATCTTAATCAATGTTGGTATGGCTACAATTTGATGTATTACGGCCTGTTCTGTATCCCGACTTATATCTATAATTTCCAGTTCGAAATTACCGGCGAGATATTTATCACATATTATTCGTAAATTTTCAATTGCATGCCCTGATTTTACAGACATACCCGAAACAAAAAGCATAAACTTATGTTTTTCCGGTTTTGTAACATCAGATGAGTTGCTCATTATAACACTTTTAAAGGTTTAATATTGAGCCCCACCAAAACTCTTTCTTCATTAGAAAGATCCCCAATTATTTTACGAATTGGTTCAGGAAATTTTCTGACCAACGTAGGAACGGCCAGGATTTGATCTCCTTCGGCCAACTGAGGACTTTTAAGTAAGTCTATAATTTCGATACTATATTTACCTGCCAAATATTCTTCGGCGTATTTCTTTATATTTTCGAGTGCTTTAATCGACTTTGGTGTCTGACCTGCGATATATAGCAACAATTGCCATTCGGCTACAGCTTCTTTTTTCATTTTATTGCTATTTTTTTTTAGGATTCAGTTTTTCCTGCAACTCTTCTGTTGCTTTTAAGATACTTAATTCTTCTTCTGCCGATTCAAATTCGTTTCGAAGCGCTTCAATATTAGCTTGAAGTACTTTGCGTTTACGCTCAATTTCTCTGTCTTTTCTGCTTATTTCGTTTTGCAGTTTAATATCTGAAATTGTTTTTTTGAACAAATGTGATTTTCTCGCTGATCCTGTAAGTATTCCCTGCGGGCCTAATTCTATATCAAGCAGTTCAATTCCTTTATTTGTAATGACAAATTCTCTAACCTGATTAGAATGTCCCATTCCTCTGGCTTTTACAATAAAAATTCCTCGGTTTCTTTCGCCAATTCCTTCCATATCGCGTACCGTAATCCAGGTATCAACTAAAGATGATACAGATTCTTCGGCAAGATCAGGTCTGAAATTGTCCGTTTGTTTGTTTAAAGAAGTAAAAAGTGCCGTAATATTATTTGCTTTTAGCATATCTATGAGCCTTACCAGCATCGAACGAACTTCCTGCTCGCTACCAACATTAATAAGATTACTTATAGGATCGATTACTATTGTAGTTGGTTTAAAATCTTTGATAAATTTTCGTAGTGTAAGCAAATGCAGCTCAAGACCATTTAAGGATGGGCGGGAAGAATGAATTTGCAGATTGCCTTTTTTGATATATTTTCCAAGATCAACACCTATAGATTTCATATTACGAACCAATTGCTGTGGTGATTCTTCAAAGGCAAAATAGATAACACGCTCGTTATTTTCACATTGTTTATTGGCAAAATAACATCCAACCGTTGTTTTTGCTGTACCTGCAGTTCCGGAAACCAATATATTACTTCCTCTGTAAAACCCACCACCCTGAAACATGTTGTCTAATCCGGGCACTCCCGTAGGAATTACATCCGAAGAAACTTCATTATTCAGTTTTAATGATGTGATAGGCAATACCGAAATTCCGTCCTCATCAATTAAAAAAGGATATTCATTGGTACCATGAGTCGATCCGCGGTATTTTACAATTCGCATTCTTCTGGTCGAAACCTGTTCGATAACACGATGGTCTAAAACGATAACACAATCCGAAACATATTCTTCCAGTCCCTGACGCGTAAGTGTTGCTTCTCCGCGTTCGCCTGTAATAATTGCCGTTACGCCTTTGGTTTTAAGCCAATGAAATAATCTTCGTAACTCAGCTCTAAGAATCGCCTGATTGTCAAGACCTGCAAATAAAGATTCAATCGTATCCAGCACCACTCGGGTTGCTTTTATCGAATCGATGGCATGTCCTAATCTTATAAATAAACCGTCGAGATCATATTCTCCCGCTTCTTCAATTTCCGATCTTTCAACTCTTACATAATCCACTACAAGCTTTTTATCTGCTTTTAGTTTTTCGAGGTCAAAACCAAGTGATTTGACATTTAATGTAAGATCATCCGAAGGCTCTTCAAAAGACATGAAAACTCCGGGTTCGTTATATTCTGTAATCCCTTTAATAAGGAATTGCATAGATAACAATGTTTTTCCGCAGCCCGCACCACCGCAGACTAAAGTTGGTCGTCCTTTAGGAAATCCACCATCTGTAATCTCATCCAGGCCGTCTATTCCTGAAGGAGTTTTTGGAAAAATAAAACTATGTGATTTTGTTTGTTTTTGCACGATATAAAATATTCTGTTTACTCAAATATACGTTTTCCTACAATATTTAACATTAACATTTATTAAAGATTTAACAGCTGTTTAAATAATTTTGAGGTCATTATTTAGAAAAAACTGCCTTATTTCACGAATAATAAATGATTAATGCAAATACTCTCGAATTACTATTGAAATTAAGAATTTTTTAAATCAAAAAAAAGAAAGCTGAAGAATATTTTTACTGATGATATTTTTTTCAGCTGTTGTTTTGGCTAAGCCAAGAGCAGTTTCAAAATGCTGATGCGCTTTTTTATTGTCAACATCGGTATATAAATTTCCGAGTAAAGAATAATAGAAGTGATTATCGGTTAAATTGAGTTTTTCGGCTTCAATAATGGCTTCTTTTTTACCATTTACTTTTGATAAGGCAAAAGTGCGATTTAAAGCCACAATTGGTGAATATTCTAAAATAATCAAATTATTGTACAATTCCAGAATATGCTGCCATTTTTCGGGAGAATCTTTTTTCTGTGTATGCCAATAGGCAATTCCGGCTTCGAGATGGTATTTAGAAAGTGTATTTCCGGTTGAAGATTTACTTAAAAAATACGTTCCTTTATCGATTAATTCATGATTCCAAAGTAATTCATCCTGATCCTGATACAAAATAATTTCTCCATTTTCTGAAGTTCGCGCTTCAAATCTTGAAGAATGAAAACACATCAAAGCCATTAAAGCATTCGTTGCAGGTAAGTTGGTACCTTCATTCTGAATCAATAAATAGGTGAGGCGCATCGCTTCGGCACAAAGATCTTTGCGTAAAGTAGTATTTTGTGACGTCGAATAATAACCTTCAGAATATAGCAGATAAATCGTTTTTAAGACCGTCTCAATTCGGTCGTTAATTTCTGCCGAATTGGGATGCTGAATTTTAATGTTTTCTTCTTTGAGTTTTTCCTTGGCACGATTGATTCTTTTGTAAATTACTTCTTTATTAGATAAAAAAGCGTCTGAGATTTCATTGATTCCAAAACCACATAATAAGTTTAGCGCCAATGCAATCTGAGCTTCGTTTGAATTACAGGGATTACAAACCGTAAAAATCATTGCCAATTGGCTATCGGCAATATTTTGTTCCGATAAGTCAATTTCCGTTTCCGGATTATTAAGCGGTGTGTTGTATTTTATTTCAGTTGCAATTTTCTTTTCAAAAACATCATTTCGTTTAAAATAATTTTTGGTTTTATTTTTCGCAACTGTATAAAGCCAGGCAGTCGGATTATCCGGAATTCCTTTTATTGCCCAGGTTTCGGCTGCAGCCAAAAATGTATCGCTCACAATATCCTCAGCAATCTCAATATGATGAATACCAAACAGATTACTAAGTACCGAAACTATTTTCTGATATTCTGTTCTGAATAAATTTGGTATGAGTTCTTTTTCCATCATAAATATAAAATTTCAAATTTTTTAAATTCCAAATTCCAACATAAACTGCGGTTATTGTAACCGTAAATCTTTGTCAAAGTTTAAAACTTTGACAAAGATGCCTAAACTCTTAAAAAAATTCCAGTCTTCTATATTGGAATTTGGAATTTAAAATTTGGAATTTAAAAATTTACCGCCATTCTAATCTCTACATTCCCGCCTAAATTCAAAATTGGGCAATTTTGTGCGATTTCGGCAGCTTCGTCATAATCTTTGGCTTTTACGGTAATCATTCCGCCAATAGATTCTTTGATTTCTACGTACGGACCGTTTGTTACGTTTTTGTTATTGGTTACAATTTTCCCTTGTCCGTCCCAGCGTTGTAGCGGTCTTGCCAGTTTATCTTGTGCGGCCAGACTTCCAAACCAATTTTGCCATTGCTGAAAATGCTGCTGCATTTCTTCCGGAGAAGGCTGTATTTCTTTAGTTGTAAAATCTCTTCTGAAAATTAATAAAAACTCGTTCATTGTTTTATGTTTTTAAATTAAAAATTTAGAATTAAAAATTAAAAATCTTTTTAATATTGAATATTTTTTCACGTAGATTTTAAAAGGATTTAAGCAGATTCACGCAGATAATTTTCAAAATTTAATCTGCTCAATCTGCCAAATCTGCGTGCAATAAAAATCTTTTCAATCCTTGAATCTGTGGCTAATATTTTTTACACAGATTTTAAAAAGATTTAAGCCATTCACGCAGATAATTATCCAATTTAAATCTGCTTAAATCTGCAGAATCTGCGTGAAATAAAAATTTTATCTGTGTTTAAATAATGTAGGCAAAAAGCTGTTTTTTTATTGAAGACATAAATTTACTCTTTTACTTCAAATAAAAAACAGCTTTATTTATTTATCCAAATTGCCCAACTCTGTAAGAACCTACATTGTTTGGAAAAGCAAGATTTAAACGGTTCCATGTATTGATGGTTGTAATAGCCAAAGTAAGATCGATCAATTCTTCATCAGAAAAGTGTGCTTTTGCATCATTATAAACATCATCAGATACATGACAAGCGGTTACGGCTTCTGCATAGGCAAGAGCGGCTCTTTCTTTATCTGTATAAAATGGAGTTTCTCTCCATGCACTCAAACCAAACAAACGTTGTGGGGTTTCGCCTGCCGCCAAAGCTTCTTTTGAATGCATATCCAGACAATAAGCACAACTATTGATTTGTGATACTCTAAAATCTACCAAATCTACAAGTGATTTTTCAAGACCTGATTTTTTTAAATAAACAGTAATTCCAAATAAAGGAGTTAATGCTTTTTGACCTTTTTCGAATAAATTAATTCTAGTTTCCATTGTGTATAATTTTAAATGTTATACCCTAATGACAACCGAGCTTTCAGAATTGGACAAATTTTCAGAAAAAAAATAAAAATATATTTCAAACGACATTTTTGATAGGAACAAAATACGGTTTTAATTCTAAAATAACCTGTGTTTACTAGTGTGTAAAGTGTATACTGTACCTTGATTTGTGTAAAATTTACACACAAGCTTTTATCGAGAAACCAGGTAAACAGCTCTATAACAGCGAAAAAGCATAATGGCATAAGGGTTGCTTACTGAGATAATGTGATTCTGTATACAATTTTAATAAAACAGGGCACAATTTAATTAAAAGCCATTTCAGATAAAAAATAAAGTAGACAAACATGGAAAGTGAAACAATTATCTCAAAACAATTTTATTCTTCAAGTGACACCAGTAATGTAGAACAAACTTTAAAAAGTTCCATTTTTCGCATTAATAACGACACTACCACTAAAAATATTGCACGAACATCAAACCCATTAAATTTATTTGTACTTGCGGGTACTTTTATCTTAATGTTTGCAGGTGCTTTTGCAGTTTATCTATTACAAGACGACTTTGATCAGTTTCAATTAGACAGAATCAATTCAACATGGGGTTATCCTTTTTTGATTGTAACCATATTATTGTTTTTCTTTCAAATAGGAGCTTTTCTTTACAACGTATATTTATTTTTCAAATACAAGCCAATCGAATCCGTTAGTGATGAATTGTTGCCAACAACTACCATAATTGTTCCTGCATACAACGAAGGAAAATTAGTTTGGGATACTTTATTAAGTTTAGCAAACAGCGATTATCCAGAAGAGAAAATGCAGTTATTAGCTATCGATGATGGTAGTAAAGATGATACATGGTATTGGATGCAGCAGGCAAAAATTAAATTGGGAGATCGTTTAACCATTTTCCAACAGCCTGAAAACAGAGGAAAACGTCACGCACTTCACCGTGGGTTTGAATTAGGAACAGGAGAAATTTTTGTAACTGTAGACAGCGATTCTATCGTAAAAACAGATACTTTACGAAATTTAGTGAGTCCGTTTGTTACAAATGAAAAATGTGGAGCAGTTGCAGGAAACGTTCAGGTTTTGAATAATAAAAAAGCGATTCTTCCTAAAATGTTAAACGTAAGTTTCGTAATGAGTTTTGAATTCATGCGTTCTGCAGAAAGTATGTTAGGATCTGTACTTTGTACTCCGGGTGCTGCAGCAGCTTATCGTAAAACGGCTGTTTTTGGATGTCTTGACGAATGGATCAACCAAACTTTTATGGGACAGCCTTCGGATATCGGTGAAGACCGCGCTATGACAAACATGATTTTAAAACAAGGTCACCACGTATTATTTCAGCGTAATGCTACGGTTTTAACAAATGTTCCCGAAGAATACACAGGTTTATACAAAATGTTCATTAGATGGGCAAGAAGTAATGTGCGTGAGAATATCATGATGTCGAAATTTGTTTTTACAGATTTTAGAAAAGGATCAAAATTCGGGTCAAGATTATTATTTGTAAGCCAATCAACAAAAATGTTAATGTCTTATCCATTTTTAGCCTTCATGTTCTTTTTTATTGCCATTCACCCGATATTGTTTTTAAGCTCTACATTACTAAGTATATTAATCGTATCTAGTTTCCCGGTGTTCTTTTATGCAAAAAGATATAATTTAAGAGAATCACTTTGGGCATATTCATATAGTCTTTTTTATACCTTCAGTTTATTCTGGATTACGCCATATGCAATTGCAACAGCAAATAAAAGAGGCTGGTTAACACGTGGTTTAACCGAACAAAAAATAAAATAAAAACTCTAAATAAAAACTGCATTAAAATTAGAATAGATTATTTGTTTGAAAGACTCCTGCTGATAAAGTAGGAGTTTTTTTATGGAGTTAAAGTATTACAATAGAATTATGAATTATTGAATAAAAAAAATAACCCAAGGTACGTAAAGCGGATAATTATATAGGAATGGATCTATAATTTTGCATCAAATCCTAACAAAAGGTTTCAAATACCCAATCTAAAAAAAATACCATGTCTGATTTTTTAAAACAATTTGGAGCAGATCTTCAAAAAAATGTACCAGGTTTTATTGCAGTCTCTGTAGCTGAAATTAAAAGCGGAATATCATATCACTCACAATCTGTAGTGGCTGATTTTGATCCTGAATTAGCATCTGCTTATAATCTTGAAGTAGTTAAAGCAAAGATGAATGCCATAAAAGCACTAAGTCTGGAAGGACAAACAATTGATAATGTAATGATCACCCTAACATCTCAAATTCATATTATTGATGTATCAGATAATGGAGATTATTTTATCTATCTGGCAGTAGATTCTACAAAGGCAAATTTAGGAATGACAAAATCTATTCTGAATAAATACAAAAAAGAAATTGAAGAAAAATTGTAATACTATTTTTTAGTATTGAAAAGGGAATATTTGTTGGTGTATTCCCTTTTTTTTGCCTAAAATTCAAATATTAATAATGCTGCTTTATTCGGATTGATTTATATTTAATGCGTAAAACATAAATTGTATAAATGGAGTTACGTAAGTTTTTTGAAAAATATCCGGATGAAGAAACCTGTATCGAAGAATTTAAAAACAAACGTCTAGAAAGCGGTTTGGATTGTAAAAAATGCGAACATAACCAACACACTTTTCGAAGAACTGATTTAAAATTTCAGTGCAAAAAATGTGGCACTCGAATAGGACTTCGTTCTGGAACCGTGATGGAAAATTCAAATTTACCATTTAGGCACTGGATGATTTGTATTGAATTGATGACACTTTCAAAACGAAAATTTTCGGCATTACAAATTCAATATTTATTAGGGCACAAACGCTATGAACCAATTTGGTTAATGGTTCAGAAAATTCATCTCGTCATGCGCTCAAGAGATAAAAAATACAGATTAAAAGCTTATGCTGATTTTGACAGCGAATTTTTGAAAGAAATAGAAAAAAACAGCATTCTTCAAAAAAGAAAGAACAGCGGTATTTAGTAAAAAACCAAAAAAAACTGTAAAATTTATTCTTTTAGTAAAATCAGGAATTATTTACAACTAAATGTTCTGTGGAGATATTTATTTCGCCCGTTAATAGTTGTATTAATAATTAAATTATTACATTTGGTAAGAGGCAATAAGCATAAAACGTTATTTATTGGCATCATGAATTTTTTATAAAGTAATGCTTAAGTAATACCACAAAATATTAGGAAAAAACATTAGAATGTTGTCTAATAAATTCCAAAAATTTAAAACCAATGGCATATAAAAAGTTTCTCCAAATCGATGACGATTTAGATGATTGCGAATTGTTTATGGAAGCACTTAATGCGGTTTCTCATTCCTCATACACAGGAATAAATGATCCTGTAGAAGCTTACCAAAAGCTTTTAATGATGGAAATAAAACCAGACGTAATTTTTCTTGATCTCAATATGCCTGTTATGTCCGGTTTAGAACTTTTGACCGAAATAAAAAAACAGGACGTACTACAGCAAATTCCAATTATTATTTTTTCGACTTCACAGCTTGAAGATATTAAACGAGAAGCAAAACAGCTTGGGGCACATGATTATATTTCGAAACCAAATAATTTTAACGACTTAAAACAAATTTTAAGAAAGTATGCTTACGAATCAAAGCATGCCTGAATTTTTAGTTTCTTCGAATTATATAATTTTACTCAAAACAGATAACTTAAAAAAACTAAGTACAGCTATCTGTTTTTTTTTACTATTTTTATTTACAGAAATAAGTCAAGAGTAATCTATGTATGTTTAATTTTCGAAAATGAAATTATCCACCCAAATCCTTTTAGCATTTACACTGATAATTTTGCTCTCTGTTGCAGACTCATATACCAATTATATGATGTCAAAAAAAGTGCAGTTAAACTCTCATTTTCTATCCAGGTCAGAAGAAATAATCCGTACTTCAAATAAAACCCATAAAGCAATTATCGAAATGCAAAGTGCCTTTAGAGGTTATTTGCTTACAGATGATCGTGTTTTTTTAGATTCTTATTTTAGAGGCCTTAAAATTGTACCGCTTTTAGTAAATGAGCAAAATTTGCGTATTGGTAATGATAACTCGCAGCGCGTTATTTTTGATTCGATTAATACGCTCCATAATAATTGGCTTCATTATTCTGAAAAACTCATTCAGGCCAGAAAACAAAATCCTAATTCTTTTAATAATTTCTTCGAAAATTCACTAAAAAAACACATCGGTAAAAATATCAACGATGAAATCTCCAAAAAGTTCACAAGATTCGACCGAATAGAATATAAAAGAAGAAAACATCATAGTGAAGAGTTACTTATTTCTCTCAGGCACACCCGAATTTTTTCTCTCATTTTCCTCACTTTGACTATTATAGTAGGGATTTCCAGCACGCTTTATATCATGGAAATTACGACCAAACGAATTTCTTCGATGGTTAGTCTCGCCGAAAATATTTCTAAAGGAAAATTCACAAGCATTCAAGATACCAGAAATGATGAATTAACGGCTTTGGCATCATCATTAAATAGTATGTCCGGGAAACTCGATAAAAATATCCACGAACTAAAAAACAGAAACGCCGAGCTTAATAAGTTTGCTTATGTCGTTTCTCACGATTTAAAAGCGCCTATACGTGGAATTCATAACGTAATAACCTGGATTGAAGAAGATTTGGATGGAGAACTTTCTCCCGAGTTAAAAAGATATTTAGCTATTATTCCGCAGAAAACCAGACGAATGGAAGCCCTAATTAATGGTTTGCTAGATTATGCACGACTAAATATTAAAGTTCCGCCCGAACATATTAATACCAACAATCTGGTGCATGAAATTGCAGATTCGATTGTGCCAAGAAACTTCAAATTAGAAATAACCCACTTGCCGGAATTATTTACAGAACGAATAAAACTCGAACAGGTTTTTGCCAATCTAATTAGTAATGCCGTAAAATATACCACCCGCGAAGATGCCGTAATTGAAATTAGCTGCAGAAAATATTCTCATTTTTATGAGTTTTCGGTAAAAGATAACGGGATTGGTATTGCAATAGAATACCATCAAAAAATATTTGAAATATTCCAGACACTTCGCGAACAAAACGAGCAGGAAAGCACAGGCGTGGGACTTGCAATTGTTAAAAAAATTATCGACGATCAACAAGAACATATTATTGTGATCTCTAAAGTTGGAGAAGGTACAGAATTTATTTTTACCTGGAGAAATAGTTAGAATTATGAAAAAGCCGACCATTTTATTAGTAGAAGATGATGAACTCGACATTATTAGTGTAGAAAGATCATTAAAAAAATTAGAAATTGAGTATGAACTTCATTCCGCTTACAACGGTATCGAAGCCTTAAAACTGTTGCGCGATCCGGACTTAAACCTGAATCCGCAAGTGATTCTTTTGGATATTAATATGCCCAGAATGAACGGAATAGAGTTTTTGAAAGTGCTTCGCGAAGATGAAAAACTGAAACATTTGAAAGTTTTTATAATGACCACTTCTTCTGAAGGAGAAGATCGGTTTGCGGCAGAAAAACTGGGGATTTCAGGCTATATCATAAAACCTCTAAATTATAATGACAATACCAAAAGATCAGATTCTATGGATGCTTTTGTACAATTTCATTTAAGGAAGATTTTGATTGAAAGCATGTGAGGAGTTCGATGTTAGGCGTTAGAAGAAAGAAGCAAGATTTTAGAAGCAAGATTTTAGAAGAAAGATTTTAGAAGAAAGATTTTAGAAGAAAGATTTTAGAACAAAGAAGCAAGATTTTATAGAATAGTTATAAGCTATAAACAATAGATTACAAACTATAAACAATAAACTATTCAGGCAAAAGATAAATTTAATTCATTTTAAGAATTATGAAAAAAACAAATGAAGAGTTCGAAGAATCTGTTTTAACAGATGCTGAATTTTTAAAAATTTTAATTAAAGTTAAAAACGGAAATTTTACACAGCGTTTTCCAACAGATCAAAGCGGTGTAAAACGTTCTATTTGTGATACTTTAAATGAAATTATAGATCTTAACGAACGAATGGTTTTTGAGTTTCAAAAAGTGGGAAAAAGCATTGGTAAACAGGGAAAACTAACCAATCGTGTAGCGCTTGATGGTGCGAGAGGTTCGTGGAGTTCTTGTGTGGATTCGGTTAATACGCTAATTTCAGATCTGGTACATCCAACGATTGAAATTGCACACGTAATTACATCGGTTGCAAAAGGAAATTTATCTCAGGAAATGCCGCTTTCTATTGAAGGAAACCCGCTTCAGGGAGAGTTCCTCAGAATTGCAAAAGAGGTAAACGGAATGGTAAAACAGCTGAATTTATTCTCGATGGAGGTGACCCGTGTGGCGCGTGAGGTAGGTACAGAAGGAAAACTGGGTGGTCAGGCAAAAGTGCGAGGTGTTGGTGGAGTTTGGAAAGATTTGACCGACTCAGTAAATAAAATGGCGTCTAACTTAACGGGTCAGGTACGTAATATCGCCGACGTAACAACCGCTGTAGCAAAAGGAGATTTATCTAAAAAAATTACTGTAGACGTAAAAGGAGAAATCCTCGAACTTAAAAATACGATCAACACGATGGTGGATCAGTTGAACTCATTTTCATCTGAGGTAACCCGTGTAGCGAGAGAGGTAGGAACCGAAGGAAAACTGGGAGGTCAGGCACAGGTAAAAGGAGTTGGAGGAACCTGGAAAGATTTGACCGATTCGGTTAATCAGATGGCATCCAACTTAACAGGTCAGGTGCGTAATATTGCCGATGTAACAACGGCGGTAGCAAAAGGAGATCTTTCGAAAAAAATTACCGTAGACGTAAAAGGAGAAATCCTCGAACTTAAAAATACGATCAACACGATGGTGGATCAGCTGAATTCATTTTCATCTGAAGTTACCCGTGTGGCGGTAGAGGTAGGATCTGAAGGAAAACTGGGAGGTCAGGCGCGAGTGCGAGGTGTTGGTGGAGTTTGGAAAGATTTGACCGACTCTGTAAATCAAATGGCATCCAACTTAACAGGTCAGGTGCGTAATATTGCCGAGGTAACAACCGCCGTGGCAAAAGGAGATTTATCTAAAAAAATTACAGTAAACGTTGCAGGAGAAATTCTGGAACTTAAAAATACGATTAACACCATGGTGGATCAGCTGAACTCTTTTGGTGCCGAGGTAACCCGTGTGGCGCGTGAGGTAGGTTCAGAAGGAAAACTGGGAGGTCAGGCAAAAGTAAAAGGAGTTGGTGGAACCTGGAAAGATTTAACCGATTCCGTTAACCAAATGGCATCCAATTTAACAGGTCAGGTGCGTAATATTGCCGAGGTAACAACTGCCGTTGCAAATGGCGATTTATCTAAAAAAATTACAGCTGTCGCCGAAGGGGAAATTCTGGAGCTGAAAAAAACCATTAATACGATGGTGGATCAGCTGAACTCCTTCTCATCAGAGGTTACGCGTGTGGCACTTGAGGTAGGTACGGAAGGAAAACTGGGAGGTCAGGCAAAAGTAAAAGGTGTCGGCGGAACATGGAAAGATTTAACGGATTCCGTGAATCAAATGGCATCCAACTTAACCGGTCAGGTACGTAATATCGCCGAGGTAACAACGGCCGTAGCAAAAGGAGATTTATCACGCCAGATTACCGTAGATACAAAAGGGGAAATCCTGGAATTGAAAAACACCATTAATACGATGGTAGGTCAGCTGAATTCCTTTGCATCCGAGGTAACCCGTGTGGCGCGTGAGGTTGGTACCGAAGGAAAACTAGGAGGACAGGCGCAGGTTGAAGGTGTTGGTGGAACCTGGAAAGATTTAACAGATTCGGTGAATCAGATGGCATCGAACTTAACAGGACAGGTGCGTAACATTGCAGAAGTAACTACGGCGGTAGCAAAAGGAGATTTATCGCTCCAGATTACCGTAGACGTAAAAGGAGAAATCCTTGAGCTTAAAAATACAATTAATACCATGGTGGATCAGCTGCGAGGATTTGCATCTGAGGTAACAAGGGTATCGCGCGAGGTAGGAACAGAAGGAAAGCTTGGAGGTCAGGCGAATGTACCGGGAGTTGCCGGAACGTGGAAAGATTTAACAGATTCCGTTAACCAGATGGCGGGTAACTTAACCGCTCAGGTACGTAATATTGCCGATGTAGCGATTGCCGTAGCCAACGGAGATATGTCCCGAAAAATTACCGTTGACGTTCGTGGGGAAATTCTTCAATTAAAAGAAACCCTGAATACGATGGTGGATCAGCTTCGTGAGTTTGCATCAGAGGTAACTCGTGTGGCGCGTGAGGTAGGTACCGAAGGAAAACTGGGAGGGCAGGCGAATGTACCGGGAGTTGCCGGAACCTGGAAAGATTTAACCGATTCTGTTAACCAGATGGCGGGTAACTTAACCACGCAGGTACGTAATATTGCCGAGGTTACGATTGCCGTTGCAAATGGAGATATGTCCAAGAAAATTACGGCCGACGTACGTGGAGAGATTCTGCAATTGAAAGAAACCGTAAATACGATGGTGGATCAGCTGCGTGCCTTCGCATCAGAGGTAACTCGTGTGGCGCGTGAGGTGGGTACAGATGGAAAACTGGGCGGACAAGCGTTCGTTCCCGGAGTTGCCGGAACCTGGAAAGATTTAACGGATTCGGTGAACCAGATGGCATCGAACCTTACGGATCAGGTGCGTAATATTGCAGATGTAACCAAAGCCGTGGCAAATGGCGACCTTTCTAAACAAATTACCGTAGACGTAAAAGGGGAAATTCTGGATTTGAAAAACACCTTTAATACGATGGTAGAACAGCTAAACTCGTTTGCATCTGAGGTGACTCGTGTGGCGCGTGAGGTAGGTACCGAAGGAAAACTGGGAGGACAATCTGAAGTAAAAGGGGTTGCCGGAACCTGGAAAGATTTAACAGACTCGGTTAACGTAATGGCTTCGAACTTAACGGGTCAGGTACGTGGAATCGCAAAAGTAGTAACATCGGTAGCAAAAGGAAACTTAAAACAAAAATTATCAATTGATGCCAAAGGTGAGGTAGCACAATTAACAGATACAATCAACGAAATGATTGATACACTGGCAACCTTCTCGGATCAGGTAACAACTGTGGCGCGTGAGGTTGGAGCTGAAGGAAAACTGGGAGGTCAGGCCAATGTACCTGGAGCATCAGGAACGTGGAAAAACTTAACAGAAAACGTAAATCAGCTTGCAGCAAATTTAACGACTCAGGTACGTGCAATTTCTGAGGTAGCATCGGCGGTAACGCAAGGGGATTTAACGCGAACTATTGGTGTTGAGGCAAAAGGTGAAGTTGAGGCCCTAAAAGATACGATCAACCAGATGATTTCGAACCTGAAAGCGACAACATTACGTAACCAGGAACAAGACTGGCTGAAATCGAATTTGGCTAAATTTACCCAAATGCTTCAGGGGCAAAAAGAATTGAATTCGGTTACAAAAAAAATCCTTTCGGAGTTAGCAACGGTTGTAACCGCTCAACACGGACTTTTCTATATTCTGCAGGAAGATGAGGAATTCATGGATTCTAAACTGAATCTGATTGCATCCTACGCTTATATCAAAAGAAAAAATTCTCCTACGCAATACGCTATGGGCGAAGGATTGATTGGTCAGGTTGCAGTCGAAAAAGAAAGAATTATTTTGAGTAATGTTCCTAAAGATTACATCAAAATAAACTCCGGACTTGGAGACGCAAAACCAAAAGACGTTATCATTTTACCCGTACTTTTTGAGGGACAATTAAAAGCCGTAATCGAACTGGCTTCGCTGGATACTTTTAGCGAAACGCACTTAGATTTCCTTGAAGGATTAACAGAAAGTATTGGTATTGTATTGAATACGATCGAATCGAATTCAAGAACCGAAGAGTTATTGGTACAATCACAATCGTTGGCAAGCGAGCTGAAAAGCCAGCAGGAAGTATTGAAAAATACGAATGAAGAACTGGAAGAAAAAGCATTCTTATTAGCGAATCAAAAAGAAGAAGTAGAGCTTAAAAACCAAGAGGTCGAAGTGGCAAGAAAAGCGTTGGAAGAAAAAGCCGATCAGCTGACTTTGACATCTAAATATAAGTCTGAATTCCTGGCGAATATGTCGCACGAGTTAAGAACTCCGCTGAACAGTTTGCAGATTTTGGCTAATGAATTAATTGCGAATCGCGACGGAAATTTATCCGAAAAACAAATTCAGTTTGCCAAAACGATCAACTCTTGCGGAGATGACCTTATTCAGTTAATCAACGACATTCTGGATCTGTCAAAAATCGAATCAGGTTATATTTCGGTTGATTATAACCCAATTAGTTTTGATGAAATCAGTCACTTTGTGGCTTCTACTTTCAACCCAATTTCAGAAGCAAAACATTTACGTTTCAATATTATTATGGATGAAAATCTTCCTGAATTGATTGAAACAGATTCGCAGCGATTGAATCAGATTTTGAAAAATTTACTTTCAAACTCATTCAAATTCACCGAAAAAGGAGAAGTAAAACTGAAAATTTACAAAGCTGATAACAACTGGAAAACGAGTAATATAAATCTAGAAAATGCAGAAGCGGTAGTTGCCTTTGAAATTTCAGACACTGGAATTGGTATTTCTAAAGAAAAACAAAACATAATATTCGAAGCTTTCCAACAGGCCGAAGGTTCAACAAGCCGTAAATACGGCGGTACAGGTTTAGGATTATCCATTAGCCGCGGACTTTCTGATTTATTAGGCGGAAGTATCGAATTGGAAAGTGAAACCAACATTGGTAGTAAATTTACCTTATTTCTTCCGTTGAAATACGTTCATATTGCTGAAATTGAAAACATTGACGTTACAGAAGAAACAGATCTAAAAGGCCGCATTAAATCGTTGCCGTCAGAAAGATTTAATCGATCTGATATTGATTTGTTTTTTGTCGATGAAGTGGGTGATGACAGAACCGACATTAAACCGGACGATAAAGTATTGCTGATTGCAGAAGATAACTTAACTTTTGCCAAAATCATGCTCGAACAAGCACACAATAATGGCATAAAAGCTATTGTTACCACAAAAGGAAACGATGTTATTGACTTTATCAACCAGTTTCATCCGCACGCCATTACGATGGATTTGAATATGCCGGATACGAGCGGCTGGAAAATTCTGGACAGACTGAAGACTGATTTTAATTTGCGTCATATTCCGGTTTATATTATTTCCGGTGAAGATGAAAGAAACAAAGGCCTTAAACGTGGTGCAAGAAACTTCCTTCTTAAACCCGTTAAAAATGATTCGTTAACCAATTTGTTTAATGATATTCACGACTTTAAAAACAGAAAAATAAAAAACCTGTTAGTGGTTGATGACAATGAAGACGACCTTAACCGAATACTCGAAGCCGTAAGCGGTAGCGACATTAAAGTTTTAAGCGCAAAAACAGCCAAAGAAGCCGTTGCATTAATAAGCGAAAAATCATTTGATTGTATTATCTTAGATTTGGTTTTACCGGATGCAGACGGTTTAGATCTTATTACTGACCTGGAGAATAACATTGCAGGGCAGGAAACCGCCATTATTATACACTCAGCAGGAGATGTAAATAATAAACAAAGAGCCAGATTAAACAGGTTTGCACATAGTATCATTTTAAAAAGTTTTGATTCTCTGGATGAACTTGTAGATCAAACGGCATTATTTATGCATCGTGTGCATAAGGAACTTCCGGACGAAATGCGTGAAAGAATTGAGTCTTTTTATTTGAAAGAAGATGTATTACAGGGCAAAAAAGTACTGTTGGTTGATGATGACGTTCGAAATTTATTTGCGTTAACCACTGCCTTAGAACGTTACGGCCTTGATGTAATAAGTGCAGAAAGCGGTCAGGAAGCAATTGATATACTAAACAATGACGAAGCAATAGATATTGTTTTAATGGATATTATGATGCCTGAAATGGACGGTTACGAGACCATGAAACGTATTAGAAAAGATGAAAAACATAAAGATCTGACCATTATTGCGGTAACGGCAAAAGCGATGAAAGGCGATAGACAAAGATGTATCGAATCCGGAGCTTCAGATTATATGACAAAACCTGTAAATGTTGAACAATTATCCACGTTGATGCGTGTGTGGCTTAAATAAGATATTCAATGAAAAGTAACATTGCAGATAATCCAATCAAAATTTTGATTGTAGATGACAAAAAAGAAAATCTGCTTTCATTACAGGTAATTCTCGCCGACAGAGGTTACAAATTTGTCGAGGCATCTTCGGGAAAAGATGCCTTGAGAATTCTATTGAAAAATCAGGATTTTGCAATTATATTAATGGACGTGCAAATGCCCCTGATGGATGGTTTTGAAACCGCTGAGTTGATTCGACAAAGCGATAAATTAAAGCATGTTCCGATTATATTCCTGACAGCCAACATGAACGCCAACGAGTATATTTTTAAAGGATATCAATCTGGTGCGGTAGATTATATGATTAAACCTTTATCTCCAGAAATTTTGCAGGCCAAAGTAATGGTTTTTACAGAATTATTTAGAAAAAATCAGGAACTGCGTGCCAAGGAAGAAGAAACCAGAACCTTAAACGAAATCATTTTAAAAGCCAATACCAAACTTGAGGCTCAATATGCGGCGATAGAAAAACATGCCGAAGAACTCAAAAAGAAAAATACAGAACTGGATGCTTTTACCTACATTTCAAGTCACGATCTTCAGGAACCTTTAAGAAAAATACAGACGTTTACAAATCTGATACTTTCAAATGAATATCCGAATTTATCTGAAGACGGAAAAGCAAAATTCAACCGAATTTTGTATTCGACAAATAGAATGAGAGAATTAATCAACAGTCTGCTTACTTTTTCCCGCACCACTATTGTCGACAGAAGTTTTGAAACTATTGATCTGAATAAAATTGTTGCAGATATTCAGGAAGCTTTACAGGAAAATATTTTAGAAAAAAACGCTGTAATTGAAACCGATTTGCACGGATTGGCGTGCATTATTCCGTTTCAGTTTATACAGTTGTTGGAAAATTTAATTTACAATTCGATTAAATTTGCCAAAGAAGATGAGCCTTTAGTTATAAAAATTAGCAGCCGTGTAGCAGATGGCGCAGAGTTGGATGAAAAATTAGTTCCAAATAAAAAATACTGCCATATTCGTTTTGCTGACAACGGCATTGGTTTTGATCCGCAGCACAATGAAAAAATATTTGGTGTTTTCCAGAAATTACACAGCAAAGATGTTTACGAAGGAACCGGAATTGGTCTTGCCATTGTTAAGAAAATAGTGGAGAATCATAACGGTTTTATCACGGCAAGCGGAGAACCAATGAAAGGGGCGACGTTTAATATTTATATTCCGCATTGATTATAATTTTTTTCAGGAGCTAATCCCGCTATCCGTTTCAATCTTTTGTGGCGAACCCCGCCACAAAAGGATTTCCACTTCTATCGGGGCTAGGGCAATCATTTTCATAAGAGTATTTTCCTGCAGTTTGTCCTTGCGAGGAACGAAGCAACCTCACTAACAATAATCTACAAAGTTTGTCATTTAGAATATTTCCGTGCAGTTTGTCATTTCGAGGAACGAGAAATCTCCGCAAGTAACTCCGCAACGAAAATCCAATCTTTGTCGAGCTTCTCACGGAGATTTCTCCTCCGTCGAAATAACAAACAGTACGTTTAGTTATTTTTTGTGATTAATTTATTTGTAATAAATAGCTAGTGATATCAATAAAATAATATCATGAATAATGATAATCCGCTAGGATTTACATATTGGTAGAAAAAATAGAAATTCACCCCAATAAAAATATCCCGTAGGGATTACACCTTTTTACATCCTTATATTTTAGGATGAAATTTAGCAATCTTAAAATTCTTCGATTTAATAATCTTCCCGTTATCCGTAATCATTACGCAGGAATAATCCCGATAGTTATTGATCAATTTTAATCCCGCATCTTTTCCTAAAACCATTAGCGATGTGCTGAAACCGTTTGCCATTTCGGCGTTTGGACCAAAAACTGTAACGCTGCAAAGTCCTGTAGACGGATATCCGGTTGCTGGGTTAATAATATGCGAATATCGTTTTCCGTTTAAAACAACAAACTTTTCATAACTTCCTGATGTTGTTACAGCGCCATCATTTAAAGGCACAACGGCAAAAAGTTTATTAGTATCAAAAGGATTTGTCATTCCGATATTCCAGTCTTTGCCATTTGGCTGTTTTCCCCAGGCCGTCATGTCGCCAGAGCCGTTTACAATTCCTGCTGTTATTCCTTTGCTTAGCATCATATCACGGCATTTATCGGTTGCATAACCTTCGCCCAAAGCGCCAAAGCCAATTTTCATTCCCTTTAATTTTAAAAAAATAGTCGATTGAACGCTGTCGAGAATAATATTTTGATATCCCACTTTTGCAACAGATTGTTTGATCGCTTCTTCCGTTGGCATTGTTGTCATCGAACCATCGAATTTCCAGATTCTGTCCATAGCCGCAAAACTCACATCAAAACCGCCATTTGTAATTTTCGAAAACTGAAGCGCTCTTTGTGTTAATTCAAAAACCTCACGATCTACTTTTACGGGTGCAATTCCCGCATTTCTGTTTACTTCAGAAACCTGAGAAGTGGGTTTCCAGTCAGAAATCAGGTTTTCTATTCTTGTAATTTCTGCAATAACAGTATCAATCGAATTTTCTGCGGTTATAGAATCTTTCGCAACAATGCTAATGTCGAATCGCCCTCCCATAAGAAGGGTGGTTCTTTTACGCAAAATTTGTGCATTTGATGTAAAACAACAAAGCACTAATAAAACAGTTGCGGAATATTTAAGGTATGATTTAGTTTTCATAATTATTTATTTTTCATGCAGATTTTATTCTCATTTTATGTCATTTCGACGGAGGAGAAATCACATAAAGTAAAGACACACAGTACGTCGCTCTCTGGATGTGATTTCTCCTTCGTCGAAATGACAAACCAGACTTAAACATTAAAATAAAATCTGCTCACCCGAGCGATAGCGAACTGGCGAAGCAATCTGCCAAATCTGCGTGAAAAATCTTTTAATACAAATTAATAACAATCAGAAAGAATCTGTTTATGAGTTTTATAATACGCTAGATCGGTTTTGTTTTTATCCATGCAAATGGTTTCCAACACTTTTTCAACATCTTGCTGCATCGCAAGCGAACCACAAATCATAATTTTTCCGCCAGATTTCAATAAATCGGCAAAAAAATCAGCATCTTTTCGAATCAAATCCATAACATAACATTGGTTTTGCTCACGCGAAAAAGCAATGTGAAAACTTTTCAGGTTTTCGCTTTGAATTTGATTTTCTGCAAACTGTTTGTATTGGGCAACAGACTCAGTTTCATTTCTAAAACCGCAGTATAAATGCGTTTCTGTTTTGTTCTTGTTTCCTTCAATCATTCCCAGAAATGGGGCAATTCCCGTTCCGTTGGCGATTAAAGCCACTTTTGGAGCTTTTTTAGGAAAATGAAATCCTTCATTATGAACAATTCTCGCTTTTATAACAAAATCAGCTTCAAGATTGTACAAATATCCCGAACCAAAACCATGTTGATGCAATTTTACAACCAATTGTATATTACCGTTAGTTTTACTAATTGAATAAAAACGATCTCTGCCATCTCCGTCAGGATAAATAGCCAGTAAATCTCCAGATGTAAATTTGACTTTTTTTCTAGGTTTCAACGTCATCATAAAAGTATGATCGATTTCAGATAATGGTGTTTTTTCTACCACCATCATTTTTTGCAATCCGGTTGGTTTTTGGGCATAAGTAGCGGGAGCTGTCGCGAGGTTTAGTCCGGTTTGCGTGTTCCAGTTTTTTACCCAATCTGTAAATTGTGCCGGTGATTTGTCGTCAATAGTATGCAGATCTAAAATTCTGCTTGCCCAATTTTGCTTGCTTAGACAATTGTCTATTTCTTTGGCAAAACCACAAAAATCTGCGTATGATTTAGAACCAAATCCAACGACAGAAACATTGACCTTTTTTTTCTGCGGATATTGATTTAGCAACGTTAAAAATTTACCTCCGTTTGAAGGTGCATCGCCCAAACCATGTGTCGAAGAGAAAATGATAATATGTTCGGCCTCCGGAAACGACGTATATTGGTTTAATCCTCCTAAATAAGAAGAATATCCGTTGGCAATCAATTGTGTATGAATAGCATTGGCAAAGCGAAAAGTACTTCCGTTTTCAGATCCTGCAAGCAGAATAAAACGGCTGTCTTTGGGTTTATGTTTGTTTTTAATCTTGGTTTCCCTGCGTTTTAAAGTCATCGAAAACCCGGAATATATAAAGAACAGAATATTTAATGACGCCAAAGCCAAAACAATAGCCCAAATAATATTCGCCCGGCCAGTATGAAGATCAAGACTTAAATTTTCAAGTAAAACGGTAGTCGGGTAGAGCGCATCGCTTACAATTTGTCCTGTAAACTGATTTACTTTTAGTTCGCGATCGTTCAGTTTTAGTATAAAAAATTCTTCGGGATCTTCTGTATCAAAAGGGAATTCTATTTTATGAACCTGAGAAAGTTTTGTCTTTTTGAAAATGTCAAAATCGGCAATATTCTTTTGTTTAGAAGCTTTTGTATCTGCTTTAATTTCTTTCGGCTGGATTGGCTTTTCGGTGAAAACCTTAAATCGTAACATAGAAAGATACGTTCCCGAAAGTGCAATAATAAAAATGGGAATCAACATGAATCTTCCTAAAACAACGTGATAATATTGACTGAAATTATCTTTGACTATTTTAGAAAAAAATCGGCGAAAGCCTTTTTGCCTTTGTACAACTAATGCAATACCGGAAATGGCAATAAGAAAAAGCAAAAAAGAATTGACACCAATGAAAAATCTTCCGGTATCATGCAAAAAAAGCGAACGATGAAGTGAAGTTACCCATTGTATAAACTCGCTTTTCTTTTGGGGTTTGCCAATAATTTTTCCCGTTTGGGGATTTATCCAGGCATCAATATCATTGCCATCGTCATCAAGGCCTTTTAGTGTTGTAAATTTATTGTGATCGATACTAATTTCAGTCACTTCCATATAGTTTTTACGCAATACGGGAAGCGTTTGAGCAAGAGTCAAATCATCAAAATTTGTCACGCCATAAGGCTGTATTTTCTCCTGTGCAGCGTCTACGGCAAGTACAGTTCCTGTAACTGATGCCAGAATTAGAAATAGAGAAGAAAATACAGCGAGAGTTAAATGCGCGTATCTCCAAACGGATAATATCATTATGCCTTATATCTTATTTAATTTTACATATCTGATGTATCCTTTTCCTTCAGTTTTTTCAGCGATTCCCTCTGTTGTAAACGGAATTTCTGCATCGGTTACATGATATTTTTGGTCTTCAACGGCAGTTTCAAAACGAATTTTATAGCCTTTGTCAAATTTCGAAGCTTCGATTTCAAATGTAGTTACGCTACGGTCTCCGCCAGTTACAGAAGCGCCTGTTTTGGCACTGATATCCGGTTTTTTAGCATAAAATTTATACCATTCCTTGATGCTTTTGTACCATTTTTTGTCATCGCCCATTACATATAATGTTTTTTCATATTCTCCTTTAGGATCAATAAGCGATACTACGATATAAGCGCCTTCGCCTACGTAATTAGACATTTGTAAAAGGCATTTGTATTTGTCAGTTTGTGCAGCTGCCTTAAATGAGAAAAGACACGCGAATACTGCCACAAGGCAGATTTTTGATAATGATTTCATGTATAATTATTTACTTTAAAAACTCAACCGATGTATTATTTTTTTTCAGGACCTCATTTTCTTTTGCCAAATCGTAGGCAGTTTCATCAAACTCGGTTTTGATTTCTTTTTTTGCGCCTAATGCTACCAAATATTTTAAAATAACATCGTCTTTTGCCACCATAGCCGCTTTATGCAGTGCAGTTAAGCCTTCTTTATTTTTGGCATTTAGATCAATATTAAGTCCTTCCAGTTTTTTTAGCAGGTTAATATTGTTTTTGATTACCGCTATATGAAGTACGGTGTTTCCGTCTTTTTGTGGCGTTGCGAAATTTATTCCTTTACTTTTTAAAACTGCCAGTTTATCACCAAAATCATCTTTTTGCGATGCTTCACCAGAACTTCTAAAAGAATCTACAAGATAAAAAGCCAGATTATTTCCTTTAGTATCTGTCACATTAATATCAGCTCCTTTACTTAAAAGAAACGAAACAATTTCTGCCGAACTGCCTTTTACAGCTTGTGTCAACGCAGATTCTCCTTTAGCATTTACGGCATTAATGTTTTTAACCTTTGGCAGTAAAGTTTGCAGTAATTCCAGATCTTTTCCTTCTGATGCTACTATAAAAGGAGTATTTCCGTCTTTATCGGCTTTGTTTACATCCACACCTTTGTCAATAAAGTACTTTACAATTTCAGACTGTTTTTCTTTGCGTGCCAAAATATGAAGAACAGTTTGCCCGTTTGAAGCCGTAACGGTTGGTTTTAATTTTAAATCATCTACCAGATATTTATAAACTTCGATAGGATTTGCACTGCGACGCATTCCCTGAGCAGCAGAAATTAAGGCATAATCTGTATATTTTACACCTTTTTCAACAAGGGTTTTTAGCTGTGCAATATTTCCTGCTCTTGCAGCATAATCAAAAGCTGTGTACCCGTTTTTATCAACGTCTTTTAGCGATAAACCTTGTGATACCAGGTAATTTGTTGTTGTAAGATCTTTATCGTTCGGGATAGCAAGTAATAATAAACTTGTTCCGTCGTATTTCTTTTTAGGATCAATTCCTGCTTTAAAAAAAGCATCATAAGTAGCAGGGTTTACCACTCCGGTACCGGAAGCAAATGCGATAGGTGTAGCGGCGTGGCTGTCTTCAAGATTAATATCAGAACCTTTTTTTATAAGATATTCTACCAATTCAGCGTTTCCTTTATAGGCCGCCCAATGTAAATAGATACGACCGTCGTGTGTAAGTTTGTTTACTCCGTTGCCCGGAAGTTCGATTAAATACTTCGCAACTTCGTTTGAAGCACCATTATTAATGGCTAAAACGGTTGGATCAAACGCAAATTGATTTAATTCTGTAGGGTTATTTCCTTTGTCAATTGTAGATTTTAAAGTGGCTAAATCTGGAGAAGTTTTCCAGAAATTAGCATCCAGAAGCTTGTTTTGCTGTGCATTAACAAAAAGCGAAGCAAATAATAGGACTGCAAAGATTGTTTTTTTCATATTGGAGATATAAGCAAATGGGTATTTATGTAATGAAATTTCCACTTCGGGATTTCGAGGGCGAAAGTTATTGCTTATTTAGAATATTTCCAAATAATAAAGAATAAGATATAATTAATTTTATGAGGTGAAGATTTTAACCGCAAAGTTCGCAAAGGATTACGCAAGGTTCGCAAAGTTAATAGACTCAGCTTTGCGAACTTTGCCTTTTGTATAAACTTAATTAAAAAAAACTTTGCGCACTTTGCGGTAAATTTTTCCTTATACTATAAATTGCTGTATAAAAGCTGAATCGTATGAAAATCGTACGATCCGCCAAAATACTTATTAATAACCTGCTCAAATACAGGCTCTGTATTTTGAATGTTGGCAAATAATGTCATACTCGATTTTAATTTTTCGGCATCACTATCTCCAAGAATTTCCAGGGCGCTTTTTTCGTTTGTATTAATGAGTTCCTTAGTAATTTCAAGAAGATGTTTTCCAAGAATAGGATGCTCCAGATAAGCCATTGCCTCGTCGGCATTTTTAATCTCGTAGAATTTCGAAGTATCACTTGAACCTAAACCTTTTATCTGCGGAAAAATAAACCACATCCAGGGAGATTCTTTTTTCCCTTTCTTAATTTCTGCAAGTGCAACTAAGTACAATTTATTTTGAGCGTCTAAAAAGCGCATCAGATCATTTGTGTTGTAAGCCATTCTGTATTGGAATATTATTTGGGGTCAATTTGGAGGTAAAACTAATCAAAATATGTCTTGATTTACATTACCAAATCTTTATAATTTGGTTTTTTTCCGCGGAATTGCTAGGCTGTAAAAAAAATCTTATGGGTTGCGATTAGTGTTTAGTGATTTTAAAATTTAAGACCTGATTTTTAGTTTATATGATAAAAATTGAGTGCTGTCATGCTGAATTATTATTGAAACAGGAGTCAGTAATAAAAATAAAAAGTTAAAATATTTGTGTTTTTAGACCGATCGGTCTATATTTGCACTGTAAAATTTAGAAATCATGAGTAAAGCAGATCGTACCAGACAATTTATTATCGAAGCATCGGCACCCATCATTAACAAAAAAGGAATGGCGGGAACCTCATTGACGGATATTATGGAAGCCACAAAACTGGCAAAAGGCGGAATTTACGGCAATTTTGAAAATAAGGAAGAAATTTGCAGAGAATCATTTTTATACCTAAGATCTCAATTGGCAGGTAAACTCGAAACGGCAGTCGCGCAGGGAACTTCGGCGAAAGCCAAACTCTTCAGCTTATTAGACGTGTATGAAAATGATAAAAATATGACTGAAGGCTGTCCGATATTAAATTTCGGGATCGAAGCCGATGATACAAACCCCGTTATAAAAGAGCAGGTAAAAAAAGCGATTCTGGCTGCCCAGAAAAGATTCTATAACATTATCGAGAACGGAATTAATAATAAAGAATTATCAGCAGAAATAAACCCGGAACATTTTAGCATTAAAGCTTTTTCCATGATCGAAGGTGGTATTTTATGTAGAAAAATATTAGGAAATAATGATCAGATGAAGATTGTTTTAGAAAGCCTAAAAAACGAATTCGAAAAATATGTATTATAAAACACGAATTTCACTAATTTGCACAAATCTGGATGGTTAACTTAGTTTGTGTAATTAATTTCACTAACTAAATTCGTGCTAATTCGTGAAATTCGTGTTTTTTTTGCAAAATTATAGACCGATCGGTCTATTGTATTACTAATTAATTTAATAAAATGAGAAATTTACAAGAAAACCATCAGGGTTTTAGCACCAAATTAGCATTTGCTTTAATTCCGTTATCGGGATTTGCAACAGATATTTATTTGCCATCGCTGCCGGCAATGGCAAAAGATTTACAGGTTTCGGCAGGAGCTATTCAGCTTTCGTTAGTCTTTTTTATGTTTAGCCTTGGTATAAGCCAGGTTTTTATAGGCAGTATACTCGATAGTTTTGGGCGTTTTAAAATTAGCATCGCGTCGCTTGCTGTTTTTTCAATTACCAGTTTCGTAATTGCATTAGTGCCGGATATTTATGTTATTTATGCCATGCGAATTATACAGGGAATTGCGATTGCCTTTATTGTAATAGCAAAACGAGCTTATTTTGTCGATCTGTATTCTGGCGAAAAACTAAAAAGTTACATTAGTTTATTTTCAATCATTTGGGCCTGCGCGCCTATTATGGCGCCATTTTTAGGAGGATATTTAGAGAATATTTTTGGATGGAAATCTAACTTTTATTTTCTTGGCGGATTGTCATTATTGTTCTTAATTCTGGAACTTTTGTATAGCGGAGAATCTTTAAAATACTTTCATGAATTTAAACTAAAGTCTATCGCACAAACGTATACAAACATCTTAAAATCGCCCGATTTTACATTGGGAATCATAATTCTTGGTATTTGTTTTGGTCTTGTTGTAGTTTACAGTTTATCGAGTCCGTTTATTGTAGAACGCGTATTTGGGTATTCTGCCGTTACTACGGGTTACAGTTCATTATTATCTGGTTTAGCTGTTATGATGGGCGGAATCACGGCTAAATCTCTTATTCATAAACCTTTGGCTAAAAAAATAACTATTGCGGTTTCAATACAGTTTACTTTGGTTTTACTTATGATTTTTACCTCTTCAATAGCAAGTAATATTTATACTTTAATCGCTTTTACAATGGGAATCAATATGTGCGGCGGTTTTATCTTTAATATTATTTATGGCTATTGTTTAAGCCGTTTCTCTAAAAATGCCGGAGTTGCCAGCGGACTTACAGGCGGTGCAACGTATATGGTGAGTTCGATATTTAGCTACGGATTTGTCAATTTATATGCCGTTAAAAGTCAGTTTTTATTAGGGTTAACAAATATTTCTTTGATTTTTATTATCGGTATTATTTTTATTGTTTTTAATAGATATAGAGCGGTGCATTTGGAAACTGTTAAAAATTAAAAATCCAAATAAAAAAATTCCAAATTCCAAGTAAAAAAACTCAAATAAAAAATTCCAAATTCCAACTCATATTGGAATTTGGAATTTTTTAAATTGGAATTTTATTGATTTTATCTTTTCTGAAGGTTCATAAATGCTACAGCAAATAAGATCAATATTACACCAATCCATTGCAGAAAACTTACAGGTTCATCGAGGAATATATAAGCGATTGCAATAGAAACAGGAATTTCGACAGAAGCAATTATTGCTCCCAAACCCATTCCGGTTAGAGGCATTCCTTTGGTAAAAAGTAACGGCGGAAGTATGGTTCCGAACAAAGAAAGCAAAATACCCCAGCGCAGAATAACAGCAAAGGAAAAATCTGAGTTGATCGACGAATAGAAAATAAAAGCGACTACAATACAGCCTCCAATAATCATAAAAAGACTTCTTTTTAACGGAGGAAAATGAAGTTCAACATGGTTTGAGGAATACATTGTTGCGGTATAAGACATTGCAGCCAGAATGCCAAACAAAAAACCTTTCCAGTTTATAATTACTGATTCCTGAAACAGGTTTGTGGCAAGGAATGTTCCAGCCAAAATGATGAAAACAGAAATTATCTTACGCAATCCGGGCATTTTTTTATGCACCGCGATTTCAAAAATAACACCCATCCAAACAGTTTGCATTAATAACACAATGGCTACGCTAACAGAAATATACTGCACTGAGAGGTAATAAAAAGTGCTTGTTAAACCAAGTGAAGTTCCTGCAAATATTAGCCTGAAAGTACTTTTTAAGTTTGAAGTTTCAGGTTTTAAAATCGGTTTTTCTTTGCGAAATAAATTCAAAATTAAAAGTCCGATAAAGCCAAGACCATATTGTGAAATCGTCACTTCGGCGGTTGTAAAACCTTCTTGGTATGCCATTTTTACAAAGGTTGCCAGCATGCCGTAACTTGTGGCTCCAAGTGCAATAAAAAGGCTTCCTTTGAGTACATTATTTTTCATTTCGATGTTTTTATTTGATCAATATCGCTTATTAAAGTTCGCTTTCAATAAGAGATTTTATATTTTGGTGTGACGTTCTTATGGTTTGTTTTAATATTTCGGGATCAAGTGCTGAACCGTTAACAGCCACAAAATGAATATTATGAATTCCCATGATATTAAAAACTGTTTTTAAGTAATCGCTTTGAAAATTCATATGCTCGTTAAATTCTCCTTTTTCATAACCGTGAGAACCTCTTGAAAGCATTAAAAAAAGAGTTTTATTTTCAAGTAATCCAACGTAGGGATTCGCGATATTTTCAGGATTGAGTTTCCAGGTTTCGTTAACCCTTAAAACCTGATCAATGTAAGCTTTAAGCGCACTTGGAATCGACCAGTTATACATCGGGGCACCGAGAACAATAACATCCGCCTGACGTAATTCGGCAATATAATTATCGCTTTCTTTTAGTGCCTCTTTATCTTCTTGAGATCTTGCATTTTCGGGTTTGAAAGCAGCGGCAATCCACTTTTCGCCAATATGTGAAACAGGATGATTGCCCAATTCACGGAGAGTAATAAGAGAGCTGTTATGAATACTTTTCCATTGTTCAACAAATACTTCAGTAAGTTTTCTGCTTTGAGAATTAAGCGTTCTTGCGCTTGAATTAATGACTAATATATTTTTCATTTTTAAATAATTTTGAGCAAATGTATCCTGATTTTGGATTAACTTTGTATGCCAATTTTGATAAAAACTACAGCCCAGATGTTGCCATATAAATCTTTAATTCAAATTGATCGAAACATTCCTGTTACTATTTATATACAGGTATGCAACAGCTTTATTTCTTTGATAACAAATGGTACACTGCAGCCGTCTGATATATTACCAAGTTCTCGTATTCTTGCCGAATTAATTGGCATTAACAGAAATACGGTAAAATTGGCTTATGAAGAATTGATTAGTCAGGGCTGGGCAGAATCTGTTGAGAGAAAAGGTGTTTTTGTACTTTCGAAATTGCCTGTAATCTCAAAAAACAAACTTCCTGAAACCAATAAAAATAGTGGTAAAGAAGAATCATTTTTGTGGACCAATAAATTTAAAGAAGCCCGTCCGGTCCGGAATTTTCAAAAAGCCGGTCTCAGCATAGACGATGGATTTCCAGATGTGCGTTTGGCTCCCGTAGATCAGCTTATGCGGGAATATCGAAGTCTTTCGAAGAAATTTTACGGAAAAAATTTCCTGAAATATGGCAGTTCAAAAGGATCTGAACATCTCCGTATTTCGATTTCTAATTATCTTTCAAACACCAGAGGCTTAGCTGTTTTTTCTGAAAATATCCTGATTACAAAAGGCAGCCAAATGGGGATTTACCTGACGGCTCAATTGCTTTTAAATCCGTCTGATGTTGTAGCAGTTGGAACTTCGAATTATAGTTATGCCGACGATACTTTCAAATATGCCGGCGCTAATTTAGTGCGTATTCCTGTTGATGCTAACGGAATGGACATTGATTATCTGGAGGAAATTCTGCAAAAGCAAAAAATAAAAGTAGTTTATATAATTCCGCATCATCATTTTCCAACAACGGTAACACTGAGTATGGAACGCAGGTTAAAACTGTTAAACCTGGCCAGAGAATTTCGTTTTGCTATTATCGAAGACGATTACGATTTTGATTACCATTATGAAAACAAACCATATTTACCTTTGGCAAGTATTGATCACAATCATAATGTCATTTATATTGGTTCGATTTCCAAGACATTTGCGCCAGCCTTAAGAATCGGTTTTATGACCGGACCTTCAGTTTTTATTGATGCTGTGGCTTCTTTAAGAGAATTAATTGACAAACAGGGAGATACGCTTCTGGAAGATGCATTTTCTGTTTTGTTTAATAATGGTGAAATGGAAAGGCATTTTCGTAAATCGCTAAAAATCTACAAACAACGTAGAAATCTTTTTTGTGATATTCTGCAGTCAGAATTTAGAGATACAATTGAATTTGAAATACCAGAAGGCGGCCTTGCAATATGGTCTCATTTTGATTCTAAAATTGATTTGGTTAAGATGTCTGAAAACGCCTTAAAAAATGGACTTTCTATCGATAATGGAAAATTCTACAAAAATGAATCGTTTGTTACTAACGCCATGAGATTAGGTTTTGCTTCACTTGAAGAAAAAGAAATGGTGAAAGCTTTAGGTATTCTTAAAAAGGTAGTCCAGTAACTTTTCTGGGCTAGTCTTTATTTTAAAATTGGCATATTTTGTATCCGGATTGTTGCTCTAATTTTGCTGTAAAGAAAACAAGTTATGGGCACAACTTCAAAAAATGAATTTACTGCAATACGATCTTTAAGCAAACGAACTCTCACCAATATTCTGCATACGCAAAATGTTTTAGCCGAAAATTTCAACGAGATTTTAAAATGTTTTGATTTATCATCGGAACAATTTAATGTTCTGAAGATTTTAGAGGATCAAAAAGGTAAGCCAACAAATATGTGTGAAATTCAGGAAAGAATGATTTCGAAGACAAGCAATACAACTCGCTTAGTCGATAAATTACTTTTAAAAGGATATGTTACAAGAGAAGTTTGCAGTAAAAACCGAAGAAAAGTTGATGTGTTTATTACTAAATCAGGTATGGAAATTTTGAGGGATTTAAAACCAGGAATGGATGTTTATGAAGAAAAACTTTCTCATAAACTGACTTTGAAGGAATTTGAAAACCTTAATTTTTTATTAGAAAAATACAGAACAGCTTAAATAGAAACAATAATTATATAAATTTTAGAAAAATGAAAACAAGAATTCGTATTGACAAAGTAGAGCCTGCAGGATATAACGCCATTTTAGGATTAGAAAAATTCATTGAAAGTACTTCTTTAACCCGCACTCATAAAGAACTAATTAAAATTAGGGCTTCGCAAATAAACGGCTGTGCTTTTTGTATTGATATGCACACCAAAGAGGCGCGTAAAGCCGGCGAAACAGAACAGCGTATTTATGCCTTAAACGCTTGGCGCGATACTCCGTTTTTTACAGATGAAGAACGTGCCATATTAGCCTTAACAGAAGAAGTTACTTTAATAAGCCATCATGTAAGCGATGCAACTTATGAAGCAGCGGCTAAAGTTCTTGACGAAAAATATCTGGCACAAGTAATCTTAGCTATCATTACTATTAATGCGTGGAACAGAATTGGTATTTCTACGAATCTTATTCCGGCTTAATACTTATAAGAATATAAAACTAAAAACCCTCATATCGAGGGTTTTTAGTTATTGTAAAAAGAATACAATTAAAATATAAAAAATGTAACAATTTATGATATCTGCGGTCTTTATGGTGAGGTTAGTTTTAACGAATTCTTCAAAAGTATGAAAACTCAAATTCATAAATTTATTGTTTGCATTTGCGGGCTTTTTTTAATTTTCTCTTCGAAAAATGCAGCGGCACAAACAATAGATTCCATTCCTCCGGCAAATCAACAGCAATTTTTAATTCATTCTAAAGCAATTAACGAAGACAGAACAATCTGGATTCATACTCCTCCGGAATACAACGCTTCGACAGATACTTATCCGGTTTTGTATTTGCTTGACGGCGGAAGTCATTTTAAATATGTTTCAGAAATGGTCAATTTTCTTTCTGATTTTGAGACTAATTTTATTTCAAAGATGATTATTGTAGCAATTCCCAATACAGAACGCGGAAGGGATTTTACACCAATATTTGATTCAAAAGAAAATGGAGCAGATAAATTTCTCGGTTTTATAAAAGACGAACTTGTTCCGTACATCGACAAAAACTACAGAACACAGCCTTATCGAATTCTTGAAGCACATTCACTTGGCGGACTCTTTGGAATTTATGCCAATGAAAATGCGCCGGAATTATTTCAGGCATCAATTTTTATTAGTCCCGCTTTGACAGGTGATAAAAACAGAGATAAAGTAATGGAAGAGTACGCTTTGTATCTTAAGAAAAATAAACAGCTTTCGAGAAAGATTTTTGTATCAATTGCCAATGAAGATAAACAGGCTGTTGACTTATTAACGAAACAATTAAAAATGTTTGCTTCAAAATCTTTTCAGTGGAATTATAAAGAATACAAAGAAGAAAATCATTTTTCTGTACCTTATAAAAGCATGTATGACGGACTTCGGTTTATTTACAAAAATTGGCATACGGAAGCTTTTTTAAACTCAAATAAAATTTTGTATAAAGATATTGAAGAGCATTTTAAAAAATTATCCAATGAATTAGGTTATAACATAAATCCAACGGAAGATTTTATAAATCAACTTGGTTATCAACAACTTCGGTTTAAACATATTGATGAAGCTATCGAATTTTTTAAGCAGAATATCAAATTGCATCCAAATTCATTTAATGTTTATGACAGTATGGGGGAAGCTTATATGATAAACGGACAGAAATCTTTGGCTATTGAAAATTATGAAAAATCAATTGCCATAAATCCACAGAATGAGAATGGAAAGGAAATGATTAAGAAATTGAAGAATGAATAATTTTGCTTTTAATCGAGAAAATCAATTTGCATGACGTTGTGCAAAGATTTCGCATAGCGATTGCGATAAATTAGGAAGACCTTGGAGAGATGGGTAATTTTTATATGTAGTCCCTACGGGACAATTTTAAAAACGGAAATTAATATTTCTACCAATATATGACTCCTAAAGGAGTATTAAAATAATATCTTGGAGAGGTTAAATGTTGGTAAAAAAAATATTTCTACCAATATATAACTCCTAAGGATTATTAAAATAATACCTCGGAGAGGTTACATGTTGGTAGCAAAAAATATGTTCCCACCACAAAATTGTCCCGTAGGGACTACATATTTATATCAATAGCAAACTGTTGCAATAAACCCACAGAATGAAAATGGGAAGGAAATGATTAAGAAATTAAAGAGTGAATAATTTTGTATCTTTAACAAACATCACAATTAAAACCAATACAAAATGCCCTGGAATCCGGAAATCTATAATAAATTCAAAAACATTCGTTATCAGCCGTTTTATGATTTAATCGATTTTATTAAACCGATGGAATCTATGAAAGCCATTGATTTGGGATGCGGAACAGGCGAACAAACGGCGATATTGGCCGATAAATTTCCGAATGCCAATTTCCTGGGAGTCGATTCTTCTGATGAAATGCTGGAACAGTCAAAATCATTAGAAACAGATAATTTACATTTTAAAAAAGCGACCACAGAAGAAACAATTGAATCGGGAGAAAAATGGGATTTGATTTTTAGCAATGCCGCTTTGCAATGGTCAAACGATCACGAAATATTATTTCCTAAATTAATAGAATTAGTTAATCCGCAAGGACAATTTGCGGTGCAAATGCCAGTTCAGCCGGAAAATAAACTCAATAAAATCCTTTCTGAATTGGTTGATAAAGAATCGTTTAAGTCCTGTCTAAACGGTTTTAAAAGAGATTCTCCCGTTTTGAGCATCGATGATTATGCGCAACTACTTTTTGATGGCGGACTCGAAGATATTCAGATCATGCAAAAAGTATATCCAATTATTGCCAACGATCACGAGACGCTTTATAATTTTATTTCGGGTTCGGCATTGATTCCTTATATAGAAAGACTTGACGGAGATGAGAGAACACTTTTTATTAAAACTTACAAAGAGAGAATAGCAGCTGAATTTCCTAAACTTCCTGCTATATATTCATTTAAAAGGATTTTGCTTTATGGGAAGAAAACATAATTATTTTTAAACCGCAAAGTACGCTATCCCGAAGCCTCGGGATACGCAAAGTTCGCAAAACTTTTTCCAAATAAGATTTTTATAAAATTACAGAGTTCGCAAAGTTTTATATTGATTTAGCTTTGTGACCTTTCTATGATATTCACGTACTCAAAATAAACTTTTGCATCCCGAGGCTTCGGGATGCGTAAAAACTTTGCGCTCTTTGCGGTTAAATTTTAGATTTAAATCATTGTAAATAAGATATTTATATTTATTTATCTAAAATGATTCAGATTGAAATTATTTAATTTTTTAGTTTATTTAAAAACAAAATCCCGCTCTTTTTTTTCTTTTGAAAAGAGGGATTTTGGCAAGAAAAAGTCAGTTTTTAAAAAAATGCTGTTGATAAGTGTTTTTTTAAAAGGTCAATTTGATGTCCATTTTCCTGTTGATAACTTTATTTAGATTCTTTATAAATAACTGATAATTCGGGCATTAGCCAGACTAATCTCCCTGTTCATAAAAACTAATTTTTTGGTCTATTTCAATAGGATGACAGCTGTTGATAATTGGCTGGTTTTTTAACATCAAAAGGATAACAAAAAAGCAACAGTGGCTTAATTTTGTAAGTATAGAAACGCCGTTATTCCCACTTCGTAACTGGCTTTTTATTCTTGTTTAGTTCATTATTAAATACTATATATTATGTCTATTTTCGATAAGAGAATCAACTATAAACCTTTTGAATATCCAGAGGTACTACAATTTACAGAAGCAATCAATAAAGCATATTGGGTGCATACCGAAGTTGATTTTACTGCTGATACACAGGATTTTCACTCTCATTTAAATGTAGCCGAAAAAACGGCAATCAAAAATAGTTTACTGGCAATTGCACAAATTGAGGTGGCGGTAAAAAGTTTTTGGGGCAACATTTATGAGCATTTTCCAAAACCTGAATTTAATGGTTTGGGAAGTACGTTTGCCGAATGTGAGTTCAGGCATTCTGAGGCTTATTCGCGTCTTTTGGAAGTTTTGGGATATAATGATGAATTCGAAAAATTAATGGACATTGAGGTGGTTCGTAAACGTGTAGATTATCTTTCGGATGTTCTTAAAGATACACGTTCGCAAGACAACCGAAAATATATGGTATCACTGATCTTATTCAGTATTTTGATCGAAAATGTATCACTTTTTAGTCAGTTTGCGATTCTTTTATCGTTTACAAGATTTAAAGGTTACATGAAAAATGTGAGCAATATTATTGCGTGGACTTCTATCGACGAGCAAATTCATGCCAATGGAGGTATTTATATCATCAATAAAATACGGGAAGAATTTCCGGATTATTTTGATGCCGATACTTTAGAAATGATCAGAGAAACAGTGAAACATTCAATAGGCGTAGAGTCTGATATTTTAGACTGGATTTTTGAAGAAGGTGAAATTGAAACAATCAAAAAAGCAGATTTAGTAAACTTCATGAAATTTAGAATTGATGAAAGTTTAGGTCAAATTGGAATTCCGACCATATTTAATGTTCCTGCAGAAGACTACAAGAATATGGCTTGGTTTGAAGAAGAAGTATTTGCAAACAGTCTGGATGATTTTTTTGCAAAAAGACCGGTAGAATATACCAAACATGATAAGAGTATTACTGCAAACGATCTTTTTTAAACGGAATATATTATGAGTACATTACATACAACCGAAACAAATATTCCGCCATTAAGTTATGCCGATAACAAAATGTGGTGGAAAAACTCTGAAAGTGAACAAATATTAAATCGTGGTTATCTTTTAAAAGGAGAAACCGTAGAAGGTGCAATTGACAGAATTTGTACCGCTGCTGCAAAAAGACTTTACAAACCTGAATTGAAAGATTCTTTTGTAGAAATGATTGAGCGCGGATGGATGAGTATTAGTTCGCCGGTTTGGGCAAATATGGGAACAGAGCGCGGTTTGCCAATTTCGTGTTTTAATGTTCACGTTCCGGATAAAATTGAAGGGATTACCCATAAATTGGGCGAAGTTATCATGCAAACCAAAATTGGCGGTGGAACATCTGGTTATTTTGGTGAATTACGCGGACGCGGAAGCGCTGTAACGGATAACGGAAAAAGTAGTGGAGCGGTAAGTTTCATGAAACTTTTTGATACTACGATGGATACGATTTCGCAAGGTGGCGTTCGCCGAGGTGCATTTGCGGCTTATCTTGATGTGGACCACCCGGATATTGAAGAGTTTTTAAAGATAAAAAGCATCGGAAACCCTATTCAGAACCTGTTTACAGGAATTTGTGTACCAGATTACTGGATGCAGGAAATGATTGATGGTGATATCGAAAAACGTCAGGTTTGGGCAAAAGTATTAGAAAGCCGTCAGCAAAAAGGATTGCCTTATATCTTTTTTACTGATAATGTAAACAAAAACAAGCCACAGGTTTATAAAGATAAAAACCTTCCTATTAATGCCAGTAATTTATGCAGTGAAATTATGCTTCCGTCAGGAAACGACGAATCCTTTATTTGCTGTCTTTCGTCTATGAATTTGGAGCTTTACGAAGAATGGAAAGATACCGAAGCCGTAAAACTGGCCATCTTTTTCCTTGATGCTGTATTGCAGGAATTTATAGAAAAAACAGAAGGAAACTATTATCTTTCTGCAGCAAATCGTTTTGCAAAAAGACACCGCGCACTTGGGCTTGGAGTTTTGGGATGGCATTCGTATCTGCAAAAAAATATGATTCCGTTTGAAGGATTGGAAGCTAAAATGAAAACTACGGAAATCTTCAAGCACATTAGTGAAAAAGCCGATAAAGCATCTCAGGAATTAGCACGTATTTATGGTGAACCGGAACTATTAAAAGGCTACGGAAGACGCAATACTACGACGATGGCGATTGCGCCAACAACCTCATCATCTGCTATATTAGGACAAACTTCTCCGGGAATTGAGCCTTTTAGCAGTAATTATTACAAAGCAGGTTTAAGCAAAGGGAATTTTATGAGAAAAAATAAATACCTAACCAAATTGCTTGAAGAAAAAGGTCTTGATAATGAAGAGGTTTGGAGAGGAATTATGTTAAACGGCGGAAGCGTACAACATATGGAGCAGCTATCACAAACAGAAAAAGATGTATTTAAAACCTTTAAAGAAATCAGTCAGCTTGAAATAATTCAACAAGCTTCAATAAGACAAAAATTTGTAGATCAGGGGCAAAGTATCAATCTTAATATTCCTTCAGAATTAGCGATTAAAGAAGTCAACCGTTTGATTATTGAAGCGTGGCAGCTTGGAATTAAAAGTTTGTATTACCAACGAAGCCAAAGTGTTTCTAAAGAACTTGTTACAAGTCTTGTTTCCTGCAGCAGCTGTGAATCGTAAATTAGAAGCCAAATACGACAAATCTTGTTTTGCAAAAAACAATTATTGGAAGATAATGTCAATTTTGGGCAATTAATGTTTAAAACTTTGTTTAAACTTTGGATAAAAACAATCCCATTTCGCAATGAAGTGGGATTTTTTATGTCTCAATTTGAAGAAATAACTTATAATATGTTAAAATAAAAATAACTTCGGATTTTAACATATTGTTTATTAATATGTTGATAAATAATGACTTATAACTGCTTTTTAGTGATGCGTCAAAACAATTAATAGCTATATTTGGATATAATTATACGTCTAATAATTTAAAATATTAACTATGGAAAGAGCTATAAAACTAAAAGTTCGCAAAGAGCTGGACAGCCAACAGCAGTTGAATATAATTAAATTAAAAGGTAGTTTAATTTCTAAGGGCTATACGGAAATCATTCATATTCTTGATCAGGACGATGAATTTCATATTAATTCTTTCGAAACCCCAAAAGAAAGTACTACCGAAGTTCAGGAATTTATTGCGGCTTTCATTAACAGAGAAAATTTAGCAGACACTATAACTGTTTTCAGATAAACAGATCGCTATTTAAAACCAAAAGCCATTAATAAACCAAATGAATATTATATTCAAACCTTTATCGTTCACAAAAATGACAAAGTAACCAAATCAAATTTAAATCAATAGAAAAAATCAAAAGCCTTCAAATTATGAAGGCTTTTTAATTGCTTATAATTGTTGTGTAATACATTTTGGATCGAGAATTTAATTATTGCGCAGTGCGTGCATCAACTCTTTTTTTGTCATTTTCGATCTTCCTTTAATATCCGCTTTTTTAGCTTCGGCATACAAGTCCTGTTTGCTTCTGTCTTCATAGTCACCACTTTTTCCGCCTCTTTTTTCGGCTCCCTGACTATTTGATATACGCGCAGATTTTTCTTTGCTGTAACCTTTATCGCGCAGTGCTTCGTATTGGTCCTTGTCTTTAATTGAAGGACCCGGATCTCTTCCTGGCATAATAGTACATTTTAAAGTTTATAATAATCGTTTTTCTGTCTAGTAATCAGATCGGTCTTTTTCGTCAAAATCCTCTTCAAAACCGTCACCATCACCGTCGTCGTCTAAATCTTCATCGATATTCTGGTCAATATCTTCATCGTCCAGATCATCCTGATACGGATCGTAGTCATTTCTGGTTTCTGTATCCAAATCCGATTCTTCATAAACAGAATCAGAATTGTCTATTTCGTGCTGATTAATTGCAGGATCCTGGTTTTCCATAGTTTCAGAATTGATTCCTTCGTCTGCTAATTGAAAATTGTGACCTTCCAGATCAAAATTTTCGTTTGGTTCTTGTATCATAATTTGAATTTTTAGAGTTAATTATTTTTTTAAAGTTGATTTTTTATAATCTGTATGAGGCTTTTCATTACTTCTCGACGATGTCGTTTTTGACTCGTGTTTTTTATCTGAAGTTCTGGAACTTTCAGCATAACTGTTTTTTGAAGTATTCATGATAAAGAAAGTTTAAAGTTTACATTACAAATCTAAAAACCATGAATATCAAACACTTATACTATTTACCTAAATATTTATATTATTTACTGAATAAGTAATTGTAAATCTGAGTATTACTGAAAATACATTTAATAATTCTATAAGATTTAGGAGTAATTGTATAAAAATTTGCTTTAGCTGAATTTTATATTTGAAATAATACTAACAGAAAAATTTTAATATTATGAAGACTTTATTTAAATCAAAAATTGTATTGTTTTTACTTTTTGGAGGACTTTTATTTTCTTGTAAAAAGGCTGATGGAAGCAATACAGGTGATTCCGCAAATGATACAATTACTACAGAAACAATTGATACAGTAAGTTCTGTATCAGACAGTACAACTGTTAATTCTGCCACAAATGGTACGACCGGTGCAACAGGCGAAGGCTCGACCGGATCAGGATCTGCAGGAACTACACAAAAAGGGAATAGTTCTCTAAATACAGATTCTACAGGTACTGCAAAAGGCAAATAACCGACTTATTATTACTTTTTTATTGATTACTAATTCAATTCCTCAACTTGATTATTTTGAAAAAGCCTGTAATAATTAATTACAGGCTTTTTTAATTGGAGAAAATTATATTTAAACAGACTCCAAATATGCTTTAAAATTTAGGATATCGTCTTTTACCAGTTTTTCAAAATATGGATTAAGAAGTTTTGCGGCACTTTCTCCTGCAACGCCCAATGGTGCGTGGTATGAAATAGTTACATCAATTTCTGTAGCATTTCCTTTTGGTTTAAAAGTTACTTTTCCGGCATTTTTTATTGTAGAATCGGGTAGGGAATTCCAGCTGATTAATTTTTCTTTTTCATCTTTCACAATTTCTGCCTTCCATTTTATTTTTCCAATTCCAATAGGTCCTTTGGCTGTCCATTCAGAGGTAGTGTAGTTTAGAGGTTTTACAGATTCAATATGATTCATGAATTTTGGTAAATTTTCGAAATCACGCCAAAAAGCGTATACTTCACTAATAGGTTTTTTGATCACGCTATTAATTCGGATGTTTACATTTGATGCTTTGTCGTTTTTTAAATGATCAACTGCATCATAAACAGGGCAATATCCGGAAATTCCTCGTAAAAGCATTGATCCGCCAACACCAATTTTTCCGGCATTTTTATTTTCTTTGGATAAACCGGAATATAAAAGATATGCTCCGCTTGTAACCATTAAAACTCTTTCGAGGGTAGATACATTTGTTTTAAGTTTTGATTTTTTTTGTATCGAAGCTGATGTATTTGTTTCCATAATTTCTAATTTTTAATTTTATTATTTATTTTAAGAATAGTTATAAGAAAGTTTTGTAAACCAAAAAAGCAACCAAACCAAAAATAACATGCGCGACAAATAGTTGTGTATAATATCCCTTAAAATCGATATTGGGTTTTTGCGGAATAATTTTGAATAAAATCATCCAGCCCAAAATGCCTATAATACCACTTATTGCACCAAAAAGTAATGCAATTTGCCACGAAAATTCTACAACATCATACAGCCACAAATAGTGATATATAATAACAAAAAAAGCTCCGATAATATAATGTAAAATCCATGCTAATACTCTTTTTGTTTTTAGAGATACTTCGATGTGAAATCTTGTCAGGATGTACGTAAGTAGTACAGGCTCTTTGTATAATTCTCTTACGCTTGCCGAAACGGCATAACTAAACAGCGTCATTACGCTTGTTGCTGCGATGGAAGAAATGAGGATCTGTAAAAATGCATGAAAGTTCATATTAGTACTTTTTTGAAATTAGGTTACTTAAAAAATGTACTTCCAGGTCATCAACTTTATTAAAGTATCAGCATGAAAAAACAACGTTGAGACAAGGAAGTACAATATCTTTATTAGGTTTCATTACTTGGCAGGACTTTTTTTAATCGCTATTTTATTCGAGAATTGACGCGGATGATTTACCGGATCAATTTCTTCAAGATCCTGATCAATATCTTCGGTTAACGAAGCATCTCCGGAAACATAATCTTGTCTTTTTTCATTATCAAGATTTTCGTTGTCTTCATCATCTTGCTTGTCGTTTTCTAATGAGTCATCATTATCTTCAGCATCGCTTTTTCCAAAACCATCATCATTTCTGGCATCTCTTTCATTTTGTAATTTTTCATCCTCACTCAAATAATCCTCATTCAAATCATTGTCATAATCCTCATCAGGATTTGTGCGTAAATCATTGTCATTTTCATCGTCGAGTTCATCATCACGATCCTGTTGATTACTAAAACTTCGATTTAAGTTCTGCTCTATGTCATTGGTGACCGAATTATCAAAAGGGATATTATCATTTTTGTTAGATGGATTTGTATTGTCTTGAAAATCCGTGTCAGTTTGACCGTAATTTTCTTTTTCTCTTAAGTTCATAATAGTCAATTTTAAGTTTTTGTATGATTGTAAAGTTACACGTACAGAAAATCAAAATTTTATAAAACAGATATTTTGTAATTACATAATTTACAGTATATCAGTTGTTTTTGTTAGATTTCGAGAAATGTAAAGGGATAGGCAGCCATTATCAAATAGGTAATTATAATAATACTCATAAGAAAAATAACGACCGTAAGGATTGTTAAAAGCATTGTAGAATATAAATATTCGCCACGCTGTAAAAGTCTGTGTACTTGTCTGTATTTACAGTAGGATAACAAGATAGTAATAGCGCCCGTAAGCACTAAAGAGATACCAATAAATATAGTTAGTCCATTTTTTGGAATAGTTGAATCTTTAAAAAACGTGGACGGTAATTGATTGACAAATAATGAGAACTTTACAATCACGAAACCAAATACCATAATTCCGATGCCAGTACGAATCCACGACAAAAACGTACGTTCGTTTGACATGTGCTCATTAATCATATTATTATTTTTGTTATCCACGATATTCTTATTTAGTAATTTTAATATTTTGCTTTTATTTAAAGTATTATCAGCTTTTGCCTGCTGCTTTTTTCAAAGATTCTGCCATTGCCTGAGCATCTTTTTCATAGGTGTTTTTGTAGTACTTTAAAAGCTCGGTTTTGGTCTTTTTTGCATCTTTGGCATGGCCTTCCCAAATAACGCCAAGCGAAGTATAAGGCGGAACCGTAACACCAATGCTACAAAAGAAATTGGCAATATTTCCTGTTATATGTTCTACACCATCTGAATCGCCTGTTACAATTACACCGCCAATTTTTCCGTCAAGCGGAGAATCTTTTCCGCTCAAAATAATGTCGTAAACCTCATCAAGCCGTTCAATACATTTTTGCAGTTCAGAGGAGTGATTGTTCCACCAAATGGGTGTTGCAAACAGTAAAATTTCAGCTTCCAGAATTTTGTTGTAAATATTCGGCCAGTCATCCTTTGTATCCATTTGCGTATAAGTTCCCGGAACAATATTGTGATCAACAAGTTTTATTATTTCGAATTCAATTTTTTGCCGGATCAGATATTTAGCAAAAAAATCTACAAGAATTTCTGTGTTAGATCTGCCTTTATTTTTTAAGGTGGCAAGTAGTATAATAGCTTTCATATGTTTTTTATTTGATATGGATTTTGGATAGATCAGTTTCTGCAGGACCGTTGATGACGATACCTTCTGCGTCAAATCGTGAACCGTGACAAGGACAATCAAAAGATTTTTCATCATTATTCCATTGTACAATGCAGCCTAAATGCGGACAAACGGCAGAAAATGCTTTTAAGGCATTGTCGTAATCCCGATAAACGGCAATTTTATTTAAGCCTGAAGAAAGTATTGCGCCTTCTCCCGCTGGTAAATCGGCTGTGTTTTTTAAATCAGAGCCCTTAATCCAGTCCAGATATTGTGAAGCCATGTTGCTTGCTTCTTTAATAAAATCGCCGGTCGTTTTTAAGGTAATTCTTGAAGGGCTATACAAGTCTTCCCATTTGTTTTTAATGCCCATAATGCTGTCACAAATAATCATGGCACCAATTGTTGTGTGTGTCATTCCATTTCCGGAATCTCCGGTAATGATATAAATATTGTCATCGCCGGGATTTTTCCCCATAAAACCTAAAGAATCCACAGGTTCCATAACCTGGCCAGACCAACGATATGAAATGTCATCCGGCATAGGAAAATAATTTCGTGTCCAGGTCTCAAGTCTTTCGTATCTTTCAAATTCAGAAATCCCTTCTTCATCGGCCTGACCCGTTTTGTGATCTTCACCTCCGGAAATCAGTAAATCGTATTCGTCATCATAATTTTCCAAACGAACATAATGATAAGGCTGAGAAACCCATTTTGATTCCTGATCGCCTGTGTCCCACCAAAGCGAGTAGGGAAGTTGCCCTTTCGGAATTTTGGTTCCAATAACATAAGTTCTGTACGCGTGTTGTTTAGTGTGCATCGTTAAAACATCATTTATGGGCGTATTTGTTGCCACCACGATATAATCTGCAGAAAAAGTGAAACCATTTACTTTCGCACCTTTTTTGGTAATATCTTCTGCATGGGCTTCGGTATAAATAATTCCGCCAAGGGAAACGATAGCATCGGCAAGTCCTTGAAGATATTGCAGTATATGAAATTGTGCCTGATTGTTAAAGACGATGCATCGTTGTTTTTCGGCATTGACCAAAGCAGGAATTTCTTCTAAAACAGAAGTCTGCAATCCTGCTTTTTGTGTCGCCTGAAATTCTTTATCCAGATTTTCTTGCTTGTCTGTGGGATGCAGAAATAAGTAACCGTTTACTCTTTTAAAAGAGCAATCGATATTTAAGGAAGTAACAATATTTTCAATTTCGTCGATTGCAGCTGCATGACTTTCGGCAGCAAGTTTTGCATTTTCTTCGCCAAAGGTTTCTTCAAGAAAAAAATAGCGATCATCGAGCGCACAGGTTAAATGTGCCGTTGTACGTCCGGTTTCGCCGCTGCCAATAAAACCATCTTCAACAAGTACTACTTTTTTACCTGCTTTTAATAATTTATAAGCAGTTGTTAATCCCGCAATTCCACCACCAATTATCAATACTTCCGTTTGAATATCCTGATCAGGTTTTTCAAAAGAAATAATGGGAGCAGAGTCAATCCAATATGAAACATTTTCACCCGAAGTGATGCTGGAGCTTTTTAAGGTATTGTTTGATTCATCCATAATGTAATTTTTTAGAATTTACAGGAGAAATTTAAAATCTGTATAAATTCATTTTTAAGAGGTTGATATCAAAGCTACTAGCTATAAAAACAAAACGTTTACAAGTTTAAAGAGAAGTTTTATAAGATTTTCAGTTATGTTTTTAGGTAACAAGGGATATTACGTAAATGCCTAAAAACAAATAAGGCTGTCAATTGACAGCCTTATTTATTAGTGTTTGAAATATTTTTATTTATTACTGTTTTTTAAAGCATCCAGTAATTCTACCATATCTACCACAGCATAAGTCGACGAATAATCTGAGACTGCATAAGGTAATATAAGACTACCGTTGTGAATAATCGCCCCGCAGGAATACACAACATTGGGTACGTAACCTTCTCGTTCATCTTCTAAAGGCGAAAGTAAAGGTTCTTTAAGTCTTCCAATTTCTTTAGAAGGATCATCAAGATCAAATAAAGAAGCACCAATACAATAACATCTCATGGCACCTACACCGTGTGTAATAACAAGCCAGCCTTCTTCTGTCCAAAGTGGTGATCCGCAATTTCCTATTTGGGTCAGTTCCCACGTATATCGGGGCTCCTGCAAAAGAATAGGAGTGTTCCATTGTGTTTGTCTGTCAGAATACATGATGTAATTATTAACACCATCGATCCTGGAGAGCATTGCATATTTTCCTTTTATTTTTCTTGGAAATAAAGCCAGGTTTTTATTTTGAGCACCAGCACCGTGCAGAGGCATTACCCTGAAATTATAAAAATCCTCGGTCGAAATAAGTTTAGGAAGTATTGCATGACCATTATAGGCTGTATAAGTTGCCATGACGCGGGTAGAACCGTCATCATCGGTAAAACGTACAAAACGGGCATCTTCAATACCACGGCTTTCAGAATCGGAAATTGGAAATATAACACGTTCTGTTATATCAGAATCATGTTTAAATTGTAAATCATAAAAGGAATTTGCCAGCCAGATGATTTCTTCTAGAGCCGTTCGTCTTTCCTGACGTATAGAAGGATCCAGCAAGGCATCTTTTACCATACTTTTTAAGACTGCATATTCAAATTCATCCGGTAAATCCTGCATGATTTGGGTAATATATTTGTCCTGCGTATGCATTTCTGAAAGCTTTAATAAAAATCTTTCTTTGTTGTATAAGCTTTTGTGTTCAATCTCTGCCTTATCAATGTTATTACCATTTTTCATTATCTGCAGATTATTGTCTTTATCGAGAATTCCTCGTCTAAAAACTATAGAAGAAATATGACCTTCGCCTGTGGCACGAAACGAAATGATAACTCGTTTTGCTCCTGCTTCAAGACCAGACTGATCAAAATCTTCGATAATAGACGGATTGAAAATTGCTGCAGATTCAATCGCATATTCCATTGTACAGAAAGAACCTATAAGCATTTTTCTATCTACAGAAAGTGCATCATAGTCTATTTGCATTCCTTCGATAATGTATCTGATTTTTTCGCAATGTTTGAAAAATATATTTGAGATATTTCGATGACGCCTGGCAAATTCGCGAAGGGTTTGTTCCAGAGTTTGCAAAACCTGTTTTTCGTCGAGCAACATTATGCGGCTTACCATTTGTTGTGTCCGTTCTTCACCATTCATAAAATATCGTGCAACAACTCTTTTAGAATCTGGGGTAAATTTTATATTTTTTCGAATGATTGGTACTCGCATAGTTTTGTTTTTTAATTACAGTAAATAAGTATATTTTTTTAAGTAATGCTTTTCAGGATTACCTGTTTCGTTTAGATAAATATAGAAATACGGTTGTTTAGAACAGGAACAGTATTTTTACATTACTATTTCTAAGTTAGTAATTTTGTGAACGAAAAAAAACTTAATTTTTTATTAAAACTTGATGTCGATGCTTATTTGTCAAACTGTTTTTAGGAAAAGGCAATTTGTAACGTTTGAATTATATGTAAAGAGGGATATCAAATTTACAAAAAAGAATAAATAAAGTATTTATAATTGTTTGATTTTCAACAAAATATTTTTTTCATTTCTAAATAAACCTAAACGTGTAAAAAGAAAAAAACGGGATAAAAGAGGTTTTCTTTTTTTCCCGTTAATTAATTGAACTAATAATCTATAACTCTAAACTTTTTATTCTTTATACAAAATAATAACCGCTTTGTAGCCCTTACCAACATTCCATTGGCTCGATTCTATAGCTACTCCCTGATCATCATAAACCTGAAATTCAGCTGTATTTGGCGAGGCAGATCCTTCGTTTAAGGCTTCAAAATCAATTTTGTTGATCCCTTTTACCAAAGTTATTTTGAATCCCTTAAATTCTCCATCAAGTGAAACTTCCGGTTCAATAACTTTATCATTAAGGTAAACTTTAATTTTATCGCCATCTACAAAAGCGGCATCTCTATAACGAATTGTCGATGTAATAGATTTTGTTACAAATCCTCCTAAATATTCATTTCGACGATAAAAAATTCCCGGAACGTTGGCTTCTCTTTTATATAGAACATTATTATTAAAAAGTTCATCCGGATTAATTTTTAAAGTAACCGGTTCTTTTGGAATTGTAGGATCATCTGCTTTTGGCGCTTCTTCCGTTGGCGGAACAGCTTCTTTATTGTCTAAATTTTTAGACTGAATTGGTTTATTTTTATTGTTGAGTTCGTCCTGTGCATATCCTTGCATTGAAACACTTATGATGATAATCAAAAACAATATTTTTTTCATACTTTTTAAATATTTTAATCTCTTTATATAAACATTTAATTCTGGCATTTATTGCCTTTAAGAGAATTGGTTTTTTAATAATTAAGGAAATGATGGTTTAAAAAACTTTACCAGATTTAAGGATTATTAAACCTTAATTAAAAGCATGAAATTTTAAATCCATTACGGCTTTCAATTTGAATATAAGGTTCAGGATTTAGCTTCAATAACAAAAGCGTTTAATTGCGCCATTTTTGCGTTACTAAATTTCCAGACGTCACAGTAATCGTAAGCTGTTATTTTTCCGTTTTCATCTTTCATTTTGATTTTGCCAATTGCAATAACAAAGTCATCTTCGGCCACTAAATTTGCTACTTCAAAATTTGGTGGTTCTTTGTAGGCGGTTTTCATCCAGTTTCTAACGGCTTCTTTTCCTTTTAAAGTTTGCTCGCCGGTAAATGTCCATTCAGTATCATCGGTGCAAAAGGTTAGAAAACCTTCATTATCACCCTGAGTAATGGCTAAGTTAGCCTTTTTGAGTATTTCTTTATTATCAATTGCACTCATACGATTTTAAAATCAGGATTAGTCAATTTTATAACCGTCGTCTGCAAAAGTTTCCGGTTCACGATCATTCTCATCGTAATCTTCTACCAAATCATCATCCAGATCGTCTTCATCTAAATCATCTTCTTCCTCCAAATCATCTTCTTCAAGCTCCTCTTCATTTAATTCGCTTTCGTCATAATTTTGTTCAAGATCTTCCTGATCGTCTCTTTCAAGAGCATTCGAATACTCATTGTCCAAATAATTCTGATCTTCGTTTAGAAGCATTTCCTGCTCAAACGTATTTTCGTCACCAATATGTTTTTGTTGGTATTGATCAACATAACTTTGGTTTTCTTCAGTATTATTTTCGTTTTGATCGTAATATTTGTTGCTATCTGTTGTCATAATAATGGTTTTAAAGTTGATTTATTATTGCTGAATTTTAGCTTTCAATCAAAATTAACCTCAAAAACAACAAATTGTCTTATAGCATTAACAGAAAAAATTACTTAATTATCATTGTTTATTATTTATGCTTTGTACTTTTTCAAGGATAAGTGTAATTCTTTCTTCAATAGTTAAGTCGCCTGAAATTTTTAAAATTGGAAACGGAACGGTTTTGAGCCATTTTTCGTGAGCATTAAAATTCCGGCCTGCAATACCTGTATGGTTATCATAATCCGTTGCCCATTCTATAAAGTTTTCAAATTGTTTTATTCTGGTCGGATCAGTATAAATAATGTTTCCGTATCGTTCCAATTCTCTTTTCTTTAATCTTTCAATTCTAATAGCAGGAGGGATCCAAAGAAAAACTACCAGGTCAAAATCAGGAAATACATTTTCTCCCCATTCAAAAATTGATCCTCCTAAAATCCAGTTTTTTAGATTCAGGTCTGTTTTTATCGTAGCATTTCTTTCATCAGGATTTCGTTTTACTGTAAAAGGCGGTTCGGTAGTTTCCCAAAAATAATTATCACTATCAAAATAAGTCAGGCTAAGTTTTTCGGCCAATATTTTTCCTGTTGTTGTTACGCCGCTTCCGGAGGCACCAAAAATGTGAATTTTCATCTTTAAGAATTGCTACTATTAAACCTCAATATTACAAAATCTTTTATTGTTTTGAGTTTACAAAAGGAGACTGGAATTGATATATCACCAGAAATCAAAAAAGAATTTGCGAATATTAATAAATTATTAAATGAATAAATCGTAAAAATATCAATAACCGTTTATCTTACATTTGTAAGGGTCTTCTTTAACAATTAAAATTGCATCATGAGTTCTAATTTGGTATTAAGGTTACGAGAGGGAGATGATTCCTGTTTTAGAGAAATCTACGATTTATATCATTTTAAAGTATTTTGTTTTGTCAAAAAATATACTGCACAGCTGGCAGATTCAGAAGATGTTACTCAGAACGTCTTTATTCATCTTTGGAAATATCGCGCAAAATTAGACCCAAACGTAAGTCTGGAAGCCATTTTATTTAAAAGTTCAAAACAAGAGATCTCTAAATGGTATAAAAAACAAAACAGGATTTTTTCTGTAGAAAACGAACAGTTGATTAAAGAATTGGATTCTCCCTCAGAATCAGACGACGATATTGATTTAAAGCTGGAACAAATACAGTTGTTACTGGATCAAATTCCCGAAAAAAGAAGAAAAATTTTCAACCTTCACAGGTTTGAAGACTTAAGCTATAAAGAGATTGCCATTGAGATGAATATGTCACCAAGTGCGGTTGCGAATCAAATATCGAAAACACTGCAGTATCTTAAAAAGAATTCGGTACAAAATCATGAACTGTATTGGTTTGCGTTGTTTTTTATGAGTCAGCAAAACCTAATTTCGTAACATTCTGCGCGATTATTTTTTACAGTTTAAAATGTATTGAAATTGCTGTTTTTTTGCATCATTTTAGGTCTTTTAGTATTTAGTCATGTTATTGCAATTCTTCTTTTACATTAAGAAAACGTTAATAGTACTATTGGCCCATGATATTTGATTCATTGGAAATCTAATGTAGTTGTATCGATAAGATTAGGTTTAATTTTCAACAACAAACATTTAAATTGTAATGAAGTCAAAAAGATTAAAAGACGAATGGAATGCAATACCAAACAGAGGAATTCTTCCTGGGGAAACTTCATCTCGTATGTGGAAGAATATTCGAAATGTTACTGTTGATAAATACAAAAACTTTTATAATTGGACAGCAGTTGCCTGTGCCGTATTTGTTCTTGGAATTGGTGTTTATAGTTTGATACCTCAGGCTAAAATTGAAATTGCTTCGACAAAAACATTCAATAAAGATATTCGACTTTTAAATTTGCCTGATGGTACACGCGTCTGGCTAAATGAAAATACAGAAATTGAATATCCTAAGGAATTTACAGGAAAAGAAAGAACAATTACTTTAAAAGGAGAGGCTTTTTTTGAAGTAAAGCGCGATCCGTCGCATCCTTTTGTTATTAGTTCAGGACCTATAAAAACTACCGTTTTGGGCACTTCTTTTAATATTAAAGCCTACGATCACCATCAGCCGGAAGTTAATGTGAGAACCGGAAAAGTAAAAGTAGAAACGGAAGAAAATACCGTTTTTTTGCTACGAGGAGACAAAGCCGTATATGGCGCCGGAACTTCGATGGTGTTTAAGGAAAAAACAACAATTCTGGAACCAAAATGGAAAAAAGTGCTGATGTACGTTGATGATTTGACGCTGGAAGAGGTGATTACGAAGTTGAAAACCGATCATCATTTTGAAGTGACTTATCTCGATGAAGATTTACGAAACTTAAAAATGCAGGGAACGCTGGATACGAGACAAGGTTTTTATGAAATGCTGCAGACTATTGCATTTGCATTGGAAATCAAGATTCAATCTACAGGAAATAAGACTTATCTCATTAGTCACTAAATATAAATTACAAACATTTTAAAATAACATTTTAGCCAAAATCAACTTTGCGCTACAAGACAAGTATTGCAATATTTTAAAAATATTAACCCAAAATATCATATAAAAATTAATTCTAATAAACTAACAATTATCAATTATGAACAATGATTTTTCCAGGCAGTTTGCCATTTGGATTTTGTTTTTCGGTTTCCTTTTTGGAACGCACACTATGTATTCGCAAACCGGTACCGTTTCGGTTGATTTTAAAAATTCTACGCCTCAAAAAATAATAGATAATTTAAAATCCCAGACTCCGTATCAGTTTATCTATCAAAAAGATCTCGATTTGAGTTTGCCATTAGTTACATTAAAAAAAGACAATGTTTCTATCGACGAAATTTTGACGGATTTGCAAAGTATGACCAATTTAAATTTCAGAAGAAATCAAAATAATATAGCCGTAAACAGTAAAGATACGGGCAAAAAAAAAAAGAAAGGAAAAGTAACGGGTAAAGTCGTTGATGTAAACGGACTTTCGCTGCCAGGAGTAAATATAAAAGTGGCGGGTCTTAATTATGGCGTGCAATCTGATATTGATGGTAATTATGTTCTGGAATTGGAGCCGGGTGATTATACAATCGAGATAAGCGCTATTTCGTTTCAAACACAAAAAATTACGGGTGTAAAAGTGCTTGAAGATCAGGAAACGCCATTGGTTGTGTCCTTAAAAGAAGATACACAATCATTGAAAGAAGTCGTGATTATTCAGGATTATAAAAAAGCTACAGCTTCGGTTGAAGGAATGTTGCTGCAGCAAAAAAAAGCACCTCAATTTTCTGATGGTATTTCTGCAGAACAAATTGCCAGAACGCCGGACAGAGACGTTGCAAGCTCATTAAAACGTATCACGGGAGTAACAACTGTGGGCGATAAATATGTGGTGGTGCGCTCTATGGGCGAAAGATGGAATCAGGCTGTTATGGACGGAATTGCCCTGCCGAGTACAGATGCCTATCAGCAAAACTTTTCTTTTGACATTATTCCAACTTCGATTGTAGAGAGTATTGTGGTGAGCAAATCGGCCACTCCGGATATGTACGCGAATTTTGCCGGAGGTTATGTAGAGATAAAAACAAAAGACATTCCAAAAGAAAATTTCACCAATTTTTCTATCAGTACTTCATATAATAGCAGAAGCACGTTTAAAGAACGACTTACAAAACAGGAAGGCGATTATGATTATTGGGGATTTGATGATGGAAGACGTGATTTTCCCAGTGCTGACAATCTAACTGCGCAAAATGTAAAAAGTGATGCAGCAGATCCGAATATTTCTATCCGCGAATCAAAACAATTTACAGAGGATAATTTAACTACTTATAAAACGTATGCGGCTCCCGGTACTACACTTCAATTTGGTATTGGACGAAATTATAAATTACAAGACAATAACAAATGGGGATTTACAGGGTCTTTAATTTTTAAGAATACGCAGGAGAAATTAGATATAGAGCATACAGAAAGAGGGAAATACAAAAGCAATTCAGAGTTTTCTGCAGAAAACGAAACTGTAGCATATTCTACCTTTAACAAATACGGGTTTAAGAATTCAGGAGCCACTTATAATTTTAATTCAACTTTGGGCGGAATGTTTAATGCGGCAATTCAGTTTGATAATCATAAAATTACAAGCCGTAATACTGTAATGCACATTTATAACAGTCAATTAACCCAAATTACAGGCTGGGATAATGGAGTTCCTATTGATGATATATTGGATAAAACTACATTGGCCAGAACAGCAGAGACTAATTATCCGGTTTATACGACTTTTATTCAGAATAAAATTGAAGGAAATCACAAGTTTAATAAGCTTGAAATCAATTGGTATGGTGCTTACGGAAATGTTACAAAAGACACTAAAGACGCCACATTTATAAATATGGATCGAAGAAAAATTGGTGACGATATACTAGTTTATTACGATGTTTATAATGCAACCCAAAATATTAGAAGAAGTAATTTTAAAAATGATGAGATTGATTATAATGCGGCTATTAATTTTAAATACTCGTTTAATTTTAGTGATTCTTTTACAAACGATATCAAAGCCGGATACTTCGGGACTTATAAAAAAGCAACTAATCAACAGGTATCCGTTAAATTAGAAACCTTTGGTCAGGAAACCGACAGAGGAAATATTTATGGTTCACTGAAAGAATTTTTAGACGGATCAAACTATTACTACGGTGGTTATGGCTGGTTTGGCGGCTTTAAATATGGTAATCAATATGTTGGAGATATCAAAGTACATTCGCCGTTTTTAATGCTTGACAATAAAATGGGGCGCTTTGTACGCTTTGTCTGGGGCGCCAGAGCAGAAAGTTACCTTTACACGCAAATTGAAAGTCAGTCTATAGATTCTGGTAGTTTTGAACAAGAACAAAAAGATGATAAGTTATGGCAGTTTTTACCTTCAGCCAGTTTAATTATTAGCCCTACAAATAAAATGAATGTTCGATTAGGGTATAACAGATCTGTTTTGCGCCCTCAGTTTGCAGAACGTTTGAACATCCCATATTTTGATCCTATTCGTTCTTATTTTATTTATAATTATACAGGTGGAATTGTTTCAAGTGTTGCCAATAATTATGATTTTAAAATGGAATGGTTTCCTTCCGGTGGCGAAATTTTGTCCTTTGGTGTGTATCATAAAGATATCGATAATCCTATTGAAAGTGTTGGGGCATTAAGTTCATCTTTAGAAAGAAATGTTTATAACATAAACTCCTATGACGCTAAACTTTGGGGTTTTGAAGTAGAATTTTATAAAAGTCTTTCCTTTTTAGGCGAAGGCCAAACCCTAAAAAACTTGTTTATTAACGGTAATGCTACTGTAAATTCTACCAAGGTAAGATCGTATCAAAGATTAGACGGATCTGGTATTCTGTATGAAGCAAACAGACCGTTGTACGGGCAATCGCCGTACAGTTATAATTTTGGTTTAGACTATGTGGGTGAGCGTTTAGGATTTAGTATTAAGCATAGTGCGGTTGGCGATCAATATATACTGGTGGGATTTGAATACGGTGCCGAGGAAATTCGTAAACCTTATGGTATAACAGATGCGCAGGTGAGTTATAAATTCTTTAAAGAAAGAAACCTGGAAGTAAAATGCAGTCTAAAAAACCTGTTTGATACCAGTATAGAAACCTACAACAACTTTAATAGTTACAGTAAGAGACAAGACGTTCCTATTGGATCTAACCCAAGGGAGGGATTTGCTCTTGGAGCCGGAGCGACAGATAAATTCGATCAGGATATTGATCAGGAATTATTTAAAGCAAAAAATGGAAGAACGATAAGTATATCCATTAATTATTCCTTTTAAATATTTAATAATCAGGAAGATTTTGGTGCTTTATGGCGGTGATTGTTATGCATATTAAGAAACCGTTAACAATAAAATCAGGGGATGATATTTTGATTTTTCAAACGCTAATGTATTTAGTTGTAAGTATTAGATTTCTTTTTTGTTTAGTGCATGAAGCAAAAATGGAATAAAGTACTTTAAGATGTTCTCTAAATAATTTGATATAAATTTTAGAAGAATGGAAAGCAAACCTTTTACTGCGTTAAAAAAATCCTATGAGTAAAAGACGGAATATTAGGTATAAACCCCGATGGTAAAGCGGGATCGTTTATTGAAAAGAACTTTACCAAAAAAGAGAAAGACCTGAGGAAAGATATTTTGCTGCTCTCTCCAAAGGCCTAGTTTGTAATTGCAGCAAATATAGCATTAAATAAATTATTATGAAAAAATTTTTTCTATGTGCAATGATTGCTCTGGCTGTGAGCTCTTGCCAAAATGATGATTCAACTGCTGATTCTTCTTTTTCTATGAAAGCTGCTGGTGCTGACTACAGTGGATATCCTGGAACAGTACAAACTGTTAGTGGGGATATTACAACAAACACTACCTGGACAAGCGATAAAGTTTGGGAAATTGAAGGTGTAGTTCGTGTAAAATCTGGTGCTACATTAACTATTCAGGCTGGTACATTCATTAAGGCAAAACCTTTAGCCGTAGGAGTTGCTACAGGAGTTCTTGTAATTACTAAAACAGGTAAAATTGATGCACAAGGAACAGCAACTGCTCCGATTATTTTTACAAGTTACAATTTATTAGACGGTGCTGCTACTACAGCTACTCCTGGAGATTTTGGAGGTGTTGTTATATTAGGTGACGCTGTTGTAAATAACGGATTGGATAATAACATTATTGAAGGATTAGGAGATCAGCCTAATGTTTCTGATTTCTACTACGGAGGTTCTAACAATGCTCATAATGCAGGAACTTTACAATATGTTCGTATCGAATTTGCAGGACGTATTATAACTACTTCTCCTGATATAGAAATCAACGGATTAACATTTGGTGGAGTTGGTTCTGGTACAACAGTTAACCACATTCAGGTATCTTACGGAAGAGATGATTCATTTGAGTTTTTTGGAGGAACAGTAAGTGCTACACATTTAGTTTCTTTTGCTCCGGATGATGATAACTTCGATTTCGATTTTGGTTATACAGGTACAATTACAAAAGCGATTGCAATTGCAGATAGTAATTCCAGCCACAGTTTAAGCAGCGGAAATCCTGATTCTAACGGTATTGAATTAGATAATAATGCTTCAGGAACACCTGCTACAACTGGTATCATTACACGTCCTGTTCTTAATCAATTGTCAATTATTGGTGTAAGCTCAACTACAGTTGCTGATTTATACGAAAATGCTATTCACGTACGCAGATTAGGACAAATAAGTTTAACTGATGCAACCGTTACAGGATATAACACAGGAGTTAGATATGAAGCTCCATCAACTCAGGCTAGTTCTTCTTATTTAAGAGTATCAATCCACGGGTTTGATAATGTAGCTCTGCCAACTGGAACAACTTTCTCAGGTTTGGGTACAAGTATTTCAACTGCAAATCCAGCTCCAAAATGGGGTCTTACACAGCCTTTCTTTAATGATGGCGTGCTTAATTTAACAGGAAGTACTGGTGCATTTAGAACCGAAGCTCTTTGGACTAACACTTGGACAAAGTTTACTAATTTTTAATTTATACAGAGGTTAATTATTAAAACTACATGGGCAGATCTGTATCTGCCCATGTTTTAAAATAAAATTTAAAATTTTAAAAAATGAAAAAAAATCTACTTTTAGTATTATTTATAATGATGACAACAATAGCATCTGCTCAATTTACAATATGGGAAGATGATTTTGATGATGCTGATGTTTCTGACTGGACTTTATTAGACAGAGATGGGAATGGAAGTAATTGGTTTGCAAGAAAAAACATTCAATTTGATACAGGTACAGGTGGTGTTATAGATGGTACAGTCGATGTTTTAGGTACTTATAATATTGATTTAGCAAATGGAGGAACTCCACTTGAAACTACCGAAGATAATTTTGCAATATCACCTGCCATTGATGCTTCTTTTTATTCCGGAAAACTATCCTTGATACTACATGCACAAACTAGTATTTACGACGCTAATCAGGATCTTTTTGTATATGGTTCTACTTCGCCAGATCCTGCTACATTTACACTTATAAGTACAGTGACTTTAGAAAGAACATCAGCTGAAGAAGCAGAGTTTAAAGATTATACGGTAGATATTTCTGAATTTACTGGAGAAACAGCAGTTTACATAGCATTAGGAACTAAACTTGGTTTTCCTTTTATTGGTTACGAAATTGATAAAATCTCTGTTACTGCCGAAACACTTTTGGGTGTTGATGATGTTGAATTAGAATCTCAGATTTGCAGAATAAACCAAAATCCGGTACAGGAAAGTTTACAATTGCAATTGGCAGAACAATATCAAAACGAAGAAACAGCATTAAAAATCTATAATGCAAACGGAATTTTAGTTAAAGAATTTCCATATAAACCAGAAAATTTATCAGTTAGCGATTTGCCAAAAGGCTTTTATTTCCTTGCTGTTTCTAACAATGGTGTTTCTAAAAAATTAAAGTTCATCAAAAAATAAATTCGGAATTTTTATGATTTCCGATACTTAAAACCTTTACAATAAATAAAACTGAATATGAAGAATATCTTGACAAGAGTATTAATTTTCTCTATCATAATTGCATTTTTTGAATCTTGTAACAATGACGAATTGATTCCGTATTATGGTACAGAAACCAATTTACCCGGAAAAGTCGTAATAACAGGTTATAGCGCCCTGAATGATTCTATACAAATAAATGTAAACGGAAAACTTATTGAAATAGGGAAAGAGAAAGATAAAAAAACGGCTTTCACAAAAAAAATTGAGACAGAGTATCAGTTTGTTTATTTTGGGGATAAATCAAAAACTTTTGAAATAACTGATAAAGCAACAAAAAAGGTTTTACACAGCTATAATTTTACTGCCGAAAAAACCATTGATACAATTTCTTTTTTTGCAAAAGAAAACATCTGGATAGAGAACATTTCAGCAATAAAGCCAGGGGTTTTAAGTAAAACAGGAAATACGGGTTATAAGTTTATATTTCCGACTCAAAACTTATATTCTAAAAGCGGATATGAAGGGAATCTTGACGGAATCCTGCGTAAAATTAACGGCCAGACAATTGGTAAAGTTGAGAATATCAACAAAGATCAATTTAGTTCTTTTATTGAATTTCCGTATAGTTCGCCTCCTACAATTTTAATGGAATTGGTAAAACACGGAACAACAGAATCCTACGTTCCGGGAAAAAAAGTTATCGTTATTTTAACCATGTCTGTTAACAAATCTAAACTAATAGTTTTAGATGAAAAACAAGATGCAAACGGTGCTTTTGCCAGCGTAGACGGAAATTTAAATTTGGTAGATTATTTTGTTTTTAAATAAAGAAAATAATATCAGGAATAATAAAATTGAATTCATATTTATAGATTTTAAAATGAAAAATAAAGCGTTAAGCTATCTTTTTTATGGCATTATTCTTTTGATAGAAGTTATCATTCTTTCTTCCTGCTCTTCAGATGATCCGGAGCAGGTTTACACAGAAGGAACAAATGAATACACCAATGAATGGATTTATGGGCAAATGAAAAAATATTACCGTTGGAATGACGCTATGCCAAATCAGGGCGATTTATCAGTAAATCCCAAAGAGTATTTTGCAAGGTTATTAAAAACAGATGATGTTTTTTCGTATGCGATGCATCCCGCTTTACCGGAAACCGCACCAAAAAGCCTGCGGCAAAAATTTGGATTTGATATTTCGTTTATGGAATATCAAGGCAAGGTTCTCGGGGTAATTTTATATGCATTGTATGATTCTCCAGCCAAAAATAATGGTTTGGCAAGAGGACAATTAATCACAAGTGTTGATGGTGTCGAATTGACTTTAAATAATTACGACAGCCTCTACAAAAATATGACAGCAGCAACGCAATTAAATTTAAAATTAATTTCATACTCAGCACAGTTGGGGTTTTATAATGAAAAACAAGTTGCTATTTCTCAGGGTTTCTCGTTTACACAGCCACTTTTAAGCCAGGTTATTACAAACGGAAACACTAAAATTGGTTATGTCCAAATTCCGCATTTTGATGTTGGTATGGCACAATTATTCCTGCAGACTTTTCAGGAATTAAAAAGCAAGGAAATAACAGAATTAGTTTTAGACCTTCGCTACAATGGCGGAGGAGATATAGCTTCGGTAACAGCATTAAGTATTATTTTGGCTCCCAACATAAAATCAGGTGATTTGTTTATCGAGTTTGAAGGAAATAAAAACGGTGGTATTGTAAAACAGTCTTTTCAGCAGGCATTAGAAAGTAATGAAAAAAGTATAACCTTTGAAGCGCTTAAAAACACGCATCCAAATATTCAAAAAGTATATATTTTATGCGGAAAACATACTGCATCGGCTTCAGAAATAATCATAAACAATCTAAGCCCTTTTATAAATGTAATTACAATAGGCGAGAAAACGGTTGGTAAAGACGTTGCGGGATTTCCTGTAGAAGATGACAGAATTTCGGGCAAAAAAGGATGGGTTTTATACCCTTCTATCTATAAATTATTTAATGCAAAGCACGAAGGAGGTTATTCTGCGGGAATAAATCCTTCAATTAATGCAGATGAAGTTGAAAATCTTGAAGTCTTTGCGTTAGGAAATCGTTCTGAAGTTTTATTAAATACAGCTATAAATGCAATATCAGGAAACGCAGGCAAAGCAAAAATGGTAAAATCGCACGCATTACCGCTTTCAAAAGTTTATACCGATGCCGATCCGTTATTGGTTACTCCGTAAATTAAAATTTCCATTCAATATCCAGAATTACTATGCAAGGAATAAGTTCTGCAGAACATCGAATTTTATTGGCCGCATTCCGTAAATTTGAGTACATGTCAAAAATTGCCGGCGACAAAATAGGAGAGACAGAAGATGTAAAAACAAGAAAGGCAATGGAAGAACTTGACTTGCTTTATGACAAGTTCCAAATCTTATTTGGCGAATTGGAGAAATGCACCCGAGATTATGAACTCAAGAAAAAATCTACACGCAGCATTATCAACAAAAGCATCCGAAAATTAATGCCGGCGATGCAAAACGAAAATGATACTATCAATTAATTGAATAACCATTTAAAATTTTTAAGTGGTTTTTGTCTTTTTGACCTTTTTCAGGATTACCTCTTGTTTTTATTCAAAATTTATTTATATCATGATATAAATGTTATAATATTTCTTATATCTCTTTTAATTTTGATTGCTTTTAAAGCCAAAAAAGAAGTTTGTAATAAAATATAAATACTCAGATTATCAATTATTTAAGTTTTTCAATGTTAAGCTTTCACTCAAACTAAAAGCTTAACATTGGACAATGTGTATTAACAGTATATTTGTTAATAATTTGATAACATTAAAATAAAGTAAAGATAACTTTAATGCTAAAAACCACGTAAAATCCTAAAATAATACATGCCGCATGAAAGAAAAAGACATTACAAACACTCAGGACCAAACAGAAAATAGCAATTTGATTACTACTGATGAAAACACAACCAATGTTGAAGCAGGAAATGAAATAATTGCCGAGGAAACTGAAACTAAACCTGCAAATACAAAAAAGAAACCCGCTGCTAAAGTTGCTAAAACATCGACAGTTTCAACAACAGAAACAGCAGAACAAAAAGAAGAAGCGATTTCTCCTGAAGTTTCAACAGAAACTGAGGAAATTGTTTCAGAAGAAGGAGATAAATCTAATACTAAAAAGAAGAATAAAAAGATGAAAGAAAAGGAAAAAGAAAAAGAGAAAAAGAAAAAACAAGTAGCTAAGAAAAAAGAAAAAGCGAAACTGGATAAAAAGAAAGACAAAGCTAAAAAAGCAAAACAAAAAGCTAAAGCGAAAAAGAAAGCTAAAGCGAAAAAAGCAAAAGATAAAGTAAAAGCGAAAAAAATTGCTAAAAAGAAAGCTAAAAAATCGAAGTCAAAATCGAAAAAGAAAAAATAAAAAATAAGCCCTGAATTTCAGGGCTTATTTTTTTTATAGCTATTTCAGAGCTGCATTTTTTAACTTTACCTGTTTGATAAGATGTAATGAATCTGAGATAAGGGATTTAATTTCCAAAGCAGGAATTTTGGCAATTTCGGCAGCATTTTTTGTTAGTCCGTCAATGCTCATCTTAGCAAATAAAAGATCACTTTCAAACGATCTTAATATCGAATTTTCTAAAATTGTATTCTTTTTATAGTAGTAAATGGCATTATGTAGATCTTCAATTTGTCCGGTAAAATCAAAAATAGCTTTTTTAGAAACCGCGCGACTATAATAGCTTGAAAAGTCCAGAGGATTCGCTTCAATTGCTTTGTCAAAATCTTCGATCGCATTGTAATGATAGTCCATTTTTTGCAAACAATTTGCTTTTAATTTGTAAGCTTCGTGATGAGAACCGGAGCTAATAGCATTGTCTAAATGAATGATAGCTTCTTGAAAATGGTTTGCGGCATAAAGTTCTTTTCCTTTTTCAAAATGAACAGATTCTTCGCCGGCAGTAATAGATTTTGAAAATTTTCCTCTAATTTTTTCGAGCGTTAAATTGTTGAACCACTTCATATCTTTTGGTTTTTGGTTGGTCATAATTGTAATAGCAAGGAAACGATTTATAAAATTGGGGAGGATTTAAAGATAATTAAAATTTGGAATATTTAGAGTTTATTGTTCAGATAAAATATAATATTTTGAAAAAAAACCGATTATAAAGTATTGTTAAACATTGTTTTAGAATATAATAGTCGCGCGATCTACTGCTATGAAAGAGATAAGCGAAAATTTGTTTTACACAATCAAATCTCCATTTTTAGTCAATACATCCAGGTTGGCAGTAACTAATTCTGTGGCAGTATAACCAAATTGTTTTTTGAAGGCAAAAGAAAAATGAGAAAGGTTTTCAAAGCCAACTTCATAGCAAACATCTATGGCTTTTTTCTTGTTTTTTGTTAGCTCATAATGTGCTAATTCTAATCTTTTTGCAGTAAGCCATTTTTGAGGAGTAGTATTAAAGTATTTTCTAAAATCTCTATTAAATGTCGATAAACTGCGGCCGGTTAAATATCCTAAACGGTCTAATGGCATATTAAACATAAAATTGCGTTCCATAAAATGTACTAAATCAATTTTTCCGGGTTCCTCAAAATTTGCGAGAATAGTATCTATTTCCTTATCAATAGTTCTCAAAATAGTGATCGCTTCGGTTATTTTGAGTGAAGCAATATCTTCCGGAAGTGCTGTCATATCAAAATACGGAATCAATGAAGTAAGACAGCTTTCTAATAAGGGATGATTATTATAATAGTTTATTTTTGGAGAGATTGAAGTTTTGGGCTTAATATCGAGATTTGCATAAAAATCTTTAAGTCTGGCAGTAGTTAAATGCATTACCACTGTTTTGTGCGGCTCACCATCTTTTGGATAATTGATTATAGTGGCCAGTTGATTTCTGGGAATAAGAAAAATATCTCCTTTTTTAAAAATGTGAATAGTATCTGCCTGAACAATTTTTGTTTCCCCCGAAATAAACCATACCAGCATATGCTGATCGAATATGATATCTGATTTAAAAAACTTGTCTTCATAAGAAGAAAGTTTAATGTCCGGAGTAATATATTTTGCCTCAAATTCCATTTGTCTGTGATAATTCGTTTTTTAAAAATAGGATGAGGTTAAATCAATAGTTTTTTTGGAAAACACATACACCAAATTTATTAAAATTATATTTGTAATAATGTTGCCGCCAGTAATGCCGACAACATTATTTTAATTTCATTAGCTAACTTTAAATGCAATTCCGCTCATTTTTTCACTAAGTATCCATAAACGTTTGGCATTATCTTCATCCAGCGAATATAGTTTTACACCAGATGATATTGATGTTTCTGTTGCTATAGGAGCGACCTCAACATCTTCGCAGTAAACACCTCCAACAGTATCAAGAAGAGCGCTTGTGGCACACCAGACAGTTGTTGCAGCCCCTTGTGGAATCGTTTTTAAGTTGGCTAAAATCTCAGGCAAAATAGCACCATTTGCATCACAGAAACCCATTTTTTGAAATAATTCTAATGATGCTTCCCTGCCAAGTTCAGTTCCATTAATAGATCCCGGATGAAGAGAATAAGACCTTACACCAAATTCTTTACCACGAGTATCCAACTCAAGAGCAAATAAATTGCAGGCTGTTTTTGATTGTCCGTATGCCTGTAAAGTTTCATACTCTCTGTATAGAAAATTAGGATCATCAAAATTGAAAGGAGCAAATTGGTGTCCTTGCGATGATACATTTATTACCCGTGCAGAATTGGCTTTTTTTAAAGCAGGCCACAATCTCGCTGTAAGCTGAAACTGAGCTAAATAATTTGTAGCCAATTGCGATTCGATACCGCGATTGTCTCTTCGAAAAGGAACCCACATAATGCCTGCATTATTAATAAGTAAATGCAAGGGCCTTTCTGACTGCAAAAATTTTTGTGTAAATGCATCTATAGAATCAGGATTCATCAGATCCATTTCTGCCAATTCTATATTGGGAACATTCTGTAAATTCTTTTTTGCTTTTTCAATATCTCTGGCAGGCACTATTACTGTTGCTCCGGCAAAGGCAAGAGTTTTGGCAGTTTCTAAACCAATACCCGTATTACCGCCGGTTACAATAGCAATTTTGCCCGTAAGATCAATTCCTTTAATTACATCATTTGTTGTTGATTGTGCATTAAATCCAGAACCAACCGGGTTTTGCATTGCTCCCTGATAATTATTACTTTCCATTTCTTATAATATTTAGTTGATTATTATAAGGCAAAGTTATCGGTAAGTTAAAGTAGTGAGTTTGTTCAAAATGTCATTTTACTTTGTTTAAAATGTCATTTTGTTTTTTAATTAAAAGATGTAGTTTGTTATCCTTTATTTGTACTGAAACAAGAAACTTTTGAAATAGCTACACCCATTCTCCATAAGTATCATAATCATCCGGTAAATACGTTAGATACTGAACCATTCTTGGGTTTTCTCCCTTGTTTGGCGTTGCACAATGTGGCAGAGCATTATTCCAGATTATAAAATCACCAGCCTCGCCAATTATGGGTTCAGCTTTTAAGGTTAAAGCTTTTTCTCTTGGATTTTCATTTGGCAGAAGATCATTTAGCCAATTATTTATAGTATTATGAAATCCTGGAACACAATGGAAAGCACCATCATTAACACCACAATCACTAAGATAGAGTAGTCCCTGCAATCCAAATTTTATGGGCTGTTTTAAGCTGGTATCCCAATGAAGCGGACTTCCTAAAAAACGAAACTCCTCAGTTTCGGGAGGATTAAAGCTTACTTTGTCTATCGTTTTGTATATTTTATTTGTCTTATAAAGCTGCTCGTAAGCTTTTTTTATTCTTGTAGAAAATCTGTTTTTATTTAATGTTTCATGATTCGAAAAATTAAGCATTAATCCTTTTTGATCCTCATGTCTTTTATACCAGCTTTGTTTATCATTGGGATCCATTTTTAAGAAATCCCAAATGGCTTGTTGTGTATCTTTACAATCTTCTTTTGAAATAGCATTTTTTAGAATAACATAACCGTTTTTATTCCAAAATTGAAGATCCTGTTCTGAAAGTACGTTATCTTCAAAATAGTTAACCTCAGTATTTTCAGATGCAAGCCTATTGGTAATCCAGGTTTTAAAAGTTTCAAAATCAGGATTTTCAAAATACAAAAACTGTAAAGCATCTTCTATACTAATACCCAATTGATATAAGGTTTTAATTTCATTATCCCAAGTTTGGGAAGCGTTTGCAGAAGTATGGCCGGAAGGATGTAAAGTACGTTCCCATAATTTTTCAAGAATAGTCCAGGGCATGGTTTTTTGGTGGTTTATGTTTGAGGTTGGTTATTTTACTTTTTAGTATTTCAAAAATACACTTTTTAAAGTGTTTGATTTAAGGTAAAAATACCTGTTTTGATTCTAAAATTTATAATGTTTTGATTTGTATTTAATTGTGTAACAAAAAGTTAAAATAGTGAAACAAAAAAAACTTACATCTAAGTAACTTTGAAAAAGCTTTATATAAACTTAAAAATTACATTATGAAAACTATATTCAAATTCAAACTATTAGTGTTTATACTTTTAATAGCACTAACTTTTTCGTGTAAAACAAATTCTGCTTCAGGAAGCTCTACGACAACAGATTCTGATGCTATAAAAGCCGGAGACAGCACATCACTAAATTCCGGAACAAGAGGCACAACCCGAAACAATGAAGGTAATGAAGATGGAGATCCGGCTCCGGGAGACAGAGAAACCCCTAAAAAATAGCATTTTTTGCTAATTGAAACAAAACATATTTAAGTTTTAGAAAAAACTCCATTTCGTATGGAGTTTTTTTTTGCTTTTTGAAAATCTCTTACTTCATTTTAATTTTTAAAAGTAATGGCTTTATATCTACATAGTTATAAGCTAATTTTTCTTTATTTTTGTTAAGGAACTTTATAAAAATTATGAAAGCATTAGTTATTGGTGCAACAGGCTCAACGGGAGAATTTCTGGTTGATGAACTTTTGGCAGATAAAAATTACGAATTGGTTACCATTTTTGTAAGAAGAGCAACAGGTAAAAAGCATCCAAAACTCGTAGAAGAAATTGTTGATTTCTCCAACATAGACAATTATAAAGATTTGATTGTAGGCGACGTTATTTTTTCTTGTTTAGGAACAACGCTCAAAGCAGCAGGCTCAAAGGAAAATCAAAAGAAAATAGATTTTAATATTCCTGCAACATTTGCAAAATTAGCCAGAGAAAATGGCGTTTCATCCTTTGTTTTGTTATCTGCTTACGGGGCTACTTCAAAGAGCAAAGTTTTTTATTCGAAGATAAAAGGAGAACTCGAAGACAGCATTGCAGAGCTCAATTTTGAACAGTATATTATTTTTAGGCCAGGATTGCTTTTAAGAGCAAATTCAGATCGTTTTGGTGAATATGCGATGGCAAAAATATTAAAAGCAGTTAACTCAATTGGCTTATTTAAAAAGTTCAAACCACTGCCAACTGATTTGCTGGCCAAGAAATTAGCAAAGGCTCCAACAGTGCTGCCTAAAGGCGCTTCAATTATCGAACTTGATAAAATATTCAGTTTTGCCAATATGTAGGACAAAATGTAAATTAATGCATTCATACTTATTTTTATAAAGATAGTTATATCTTTGCGCCAGATTTTGGTCTATTTTTCTTAGAAAAAAATAGTTAAAAGGGAATCAGGTGTAAATCCTGAACAGACCCGCTACTGTAAGTTCTGTATAAGTCTTTAAACGTTACCAATGCCATTGTCCCGATCTCGGGATGAGAAGGCTGTTTAAAGATGGAACAAGTCAGGAGACCTGCCATAATCAGATAGTTTAAGACTTTCGTGGAATAAAGTTGAACAACAATAAACGGACCTGCCATTATATGGCGGGATTCTTTCTTATTGCTTTTTTGATTATTACATCCCAAAGTTTATTTAATTAAATAAGTGATGTATAATACAAAAAAAATACTTTTATTCATTGTTCTGTTATCTCCTGTTATACTTCATTCTCAAGTATCTAATGATAGCTTACGCGTTTTAAAAGAAGTAATTTTAAAAGGAAAACCCTATCAGGAAGTAATTCCTGTACAAAGTCTTTCGGGAGTATTGCTTGAAAATCTCGCCAGCCATAATGTTGCCGATGCGCTTCGTTATTTTGCAGGAACTCAAATTAAAGATTATGGCGGTCTTGGCGGACTAAAAACCGTTGATGTACGCAACATGGGTACACATCATGTGGGTGTTTTTTACGATGGAATTCAATTAGGCAATGCCCAAAACGGAGTTACAGATCTTGGGAAATACTCTTTGGACGACATGGAATCCCTAACCATGTATAACGGGCAAAAAAGTGAAATATTTCAGTCGGCAAAAGACTTTGCGGCCGCTTCAACTATTTATTTAAGAACGAAACGACCTGTTTTTTTAGAGGCTAAAAAAACAAATGTATTAGTGCGTTTCAAAACAATGTCTATCAATTATTTTGATCCGTCTTTTAGATGGGAACAAAAGTTGAGTGACAAAGTTAGCCTGAGTGTAAGTTCTGAATACATAAAATCGAATGGGCAATATAAATTCAGGTACAAAAGAAATAATCTGGACGGAACTGTGGCTTATGACACCACTGCAACCCGACACAACAGCGATATAGAAGCACTAAGATTTGAATCCGGTCTTTACGGAAAAATAAAAAATGGTTCGTGGGATGCAAAAGTGTATTATTATGATTCTGACAGAGGTGCTCCCGGTGCCATTGTCGAAAATAAATTCTCAGACGGTTTTAGGCAATACGATAAGAATTTTTTCTCGCAAGGTACTTTTATAAAAGACTTTACCGATAAATATAAATTTCAGGCAAAGGCAAAATATGCCTACGATTATACCCATTACGTTGCCAGAGATACTACAAATGTGCTTGGCGAAACCGTAACCGAAGGAGCACAGTCAGACGATAGTTATTACCAACAGGAATATTACTTATCGGCAGTAAATATGTACAGCATTTTGCCAACCTGGGATATTTCACTTTCTACAGATTTTCAATACAACAGATTAAATGCAACCAGAAAAGGAATTAAAACCTTGTTTTCTTATCCCGAGCGTTATACAGCATTGTTTTCTCTCGCAAGTTCTTACAGAGTGGGCAGATTTAAAGCTTTAGGAAGCGTTGTTGGTACGCACGTACACGAAGAAGTACGCTACAATGCAAAAGCGCCCGATAAAACAGAGTTTACCCCGGCATTATTTCTGGGTTATACACCTTTTGCAGCTTACGATTTTAATCTGAGAGCATTTGCAAAGCGTATTTTCAGAATGCCCACTTTTAATGATTTATATTATACAATGGTTGGTTCAAGCACTTTAAGACCTGAGTATATGAATCAATATGATGTTGGGTTCACTTATAATTTGCCTGTTAAGGAAAGCTTTTTTGACAAATTTTCTATTCAGGTCGATGGATATTACACCAATACCAAAGACAAAATAATCGCCGCTCCAACAGGAAATTTGTTCCGATGGATGATGACCAACATGGGGCAGGTAAAAGGGCATGGAATTGAATCTGTTATTAATATGGGCATGCATATTAACAAATTGAACCTTGTTGCAAATTTAACTTATACCTATTCTGAAAGTCGCGATTATACCAAATTTGGAGGCTTGGAATTGTCTTCTTATGGCGATCAGATTCCTTACACACCCTGGCATAGCGGGTCCGGAATACTAAATGCCAATTATGAATCGTGGAATTTCAACTATAGTTTTATCTATGTAGGAAAGCGATACAATGGCAATGTAAACAACATCAGAATCAACGAAGTACAGCCTTGGTGCACACATGATCTATCGGTACAAAAAGCATTTGCAATTCATAATTACAAATTAAAAGGAACGGTAGAACTCAATAATGCACTCAATCAGCAATATGAAGTGATTTACAATTATCCGATGCCGGGTCGTACGCTAAAATTTATAATCAGTATTGAGCTATGAAAAAGATAACCGCAAAATTAGTACTTCCTTTATTTATAGCCCTTGCTTTTGTTTCGTGTAGAGAAGAAGAAACCATTTTTCCATCTTCGGATGTAAGTGTTGCTGCACCCAGAAGTGATGGCAATATAGAAGGTTTTTATCTTCTAAACGAGGGAAATATGGGAATGAACCGGGCGAGTATAGATGTTTTTAATTACAGAACAGGAAACTATACAACCGATATTTACTCAGAACGCAACCCGACAGTCGTAAAAGAATTAGGCGATGTTGGAAATGATATTCAAATTTATGGCAACAAGGTTTACGCGGTAATAAATGTTTCTAATAAAGTAGAAGTTATAGATAAATGGACGGCAAAACGCATCAAAAAAATTGATATTCCCAATTGCCGTTATGTAACTTTTTATAAAGATAAAGCATACGTGAGTTCTTATTCGGGTCCAGTTGCTATTGACCCTAATGCAGAAATTGGTTTTGTTGCCGAAATTGATACCACATCATTAGAAATTAAAAGAAAAGTTACAGTAGGATACCAGCCCGAACAAATGGTGGTGCATAACGGTAAACTTTATGTTGCTAATTCCGGAGGCTATAGAGTTCCTAACTACGACAGAACAGTTTCTGTAATCGATCTTGAAACTTTTACCGAAATAAAGAAAATAGACGTAGGTATTAATCTCTACGGTATGCAAATAGACAGCAGGGGAGATATTTATGTGAGTTCAAGAGGGGATTATTACAATACGCCGTCCAATCTTTTTGTGATAGACACCCAGACTGATGAGAAAAAAATGCAGTTGGATCTTCCGGTTTTAGGAATGTGCCTTGTTGACGATTTACTTTATTACTATAGCGTTCAGTGGAGTTATCTCACGAATAGCAACAAAATTACTTATGGGATATTAGACACCAAAACCAAGAAAATTATAAGCGATAAAATTATTACGGATGGTACAGATAAGCAAATCATGATTCCGTATGGACTTCAGGTAAATCCTGAAACCAAAGAAATCTACATCACCGATGCCCAAAATTATGTAGTAACCGGATATATCTACTGTTTTACGCCCGAAGGAAAATTAAAATGGAAAACAACAGCAGGAAATATCCCCGCACATATCGCTTTTATAACCAAAAAATAAAACCAGAAACATGTATTACAAATCTTTAAAACATTTAAAGTTATTACTGCTTTTTTTCTTTGCAACAGTAATCTTAACCAATTGTTCTGACAGCGATAACACCCAGCCAGATAAAGAACAAGTTGAAAACAATGAATATAATGCATCGCGTTTTGCGATAGTGTCTTTAAGTTCAAAAGTAAATGTTGGCGGAGATGCCACTTACAGTTGGACGGCAGTAAATGCTTCTTCAGAAAATTACTCTTTGACTAATAATAGCTCAAAAGAAGCATTATTTGCAGCAACAGAAGTTGGGACTTATGAATTTATAGTTACCATCAATGACAAAGGAAATACAAAAACAGATACAGTTAAGGTTTTTGTAAGTGCAGAAGCTAAAGAATTAAAAAGTTACATCGCAAAAGTATTCGAATTTAAACCGGCTCCGGGACAATTTGTCAATGATCTTCCGGTGGCAAATGATGGTGACACTGCCGAGAGAATATTAAGCAGAGCCAATTCGTATCTCGCAAAGAAAAATGGAGATCTTGTTTCGCTTGGCGCATTTGGCGGTTATATTGTTTTTGGGTTTGATCACACAATTGTAAACCTTAAAGGAAAGCGTGATTTTAGAGTTTTAGGGAATGCTTTTTGGGCAGAAACCAATCCTAATCCGAATGCAGAATTGCGTGGCGGAAGCAGCGAAGCCGGAGTTATAATGGTTTCATATGACAAAAACAAAAACGGACTCCCGGATGATGAATGGTTTGAAATTGAAGGGGGAGGACATAAAATGGATAAAACCATTTCAAATTATGAAATTACGTATCACAGACCGGATCCTAATAAAATACCTGTGCCAGGAGGTGGAACCGGAACAGTACTTTTTACCGATATAGAATACATTTATTGGACAGATAATCAGGGTAAGAATGGTTATTTGGCACAAAACAATGCTTACAATCATTCATTGGATTATTGGCCGAAATGGCTTAAAGATCAGGAAACAATCACTTTTAAAGGAACGCGATTACCCGATAATGCTGTAGATGAAAGCGGAACCGGAAGTTATTTTGTGCAATATGCCTTTTTATACGGGTACGCAGATAATGCACCCAATGCCGATGATGATTCCGGAATAGACATTAACTGGGCCATCGACAAAAACGGAAAGAAAGCAGAGCTTCCGGGGATAGATTTTGTAAAAGTTTACAACGGTCTTAACCAACAAGCGGGATGGCTGGGAGAAACTTCAACAGAAATAATGGGCGCAACAGATCTTCATCTTTTAGGAGAAAATATCCCTACGCGATAAATCAAACAGTATCAAAACCAAAATTATTATATCAGAAATTATGAAAAAAAATGTTACCCATCTTCTATTGTTTGCCCTCGCATTCTCGTTTATCGGATGCAGCAGTGATAACGATAAACCGGATGAAAATGCCAATGTAATTGAAATTACGCTTCAGGAAAAATATGAAATTCCAACTTTCACAGTTTTGGATATTGCAGCTTCTGATGCCGGAGATACGGCAAAATACGAGTGGATCATGACAAAAAATCCTGTTAACCTGGTAACAGATTCTATTGTTGGAAATACAAAAGATTTAAGATTTACAGCGATTTATGCCGGTGCTTATGAATTTACTCTGAATGTTACAGCTGCAGAAAAAAAAGGAAGCAAAACGACAACTGTAAACGTTACAAACGAAACTTCAAATTATAATCCTTACATCACAAGCATTTTTGATTTTGATCCTGCGCCGGGCATGTTCGCCAACGATTTGTATAAAGATGGCAATTCTAAAGAAGACGTCATGAAAACGGCTTTGGGCAGAATCAACGAAACCAGTGTAGGTTACCCATTAGATTTGGGAGGCTTTGGAGGTTCAATAATTGTTGGTTTTGACCATACCGTTGTTAATGTGGCAGGAGCAGAAGATTTTAGACTATATGGAGGAGATGTATCAAATCCAACATCATCTAAAGCAAATCCGCCGGCACCGGGATTGATTTATGTCGCCTATGATAAAAATAAAAACGGAAAACCCGATGCAGACGAATGGTATGAAATTATTGGAAGCCAGCACTCGAAAGCCAATACAATTAAGAATTTTAAAGTTACTTACCATAAAAAAGCTGCCGGAGAACCTTTGGTAACATCGAGTGCCCTTTTCTTAGATTATGAACATGTTTTTTGCGAAAACAATCAGAACGAAACCTATTATTTGGCAAGACCCAGAGCAAAAAAGGAATTTTATCCGTTATGGGCAACACAAACTACAGTTACTTATGAGGGCCTGAAACTAGATGTAGATTTTGAAACCGCACGTGCAGGTCAGACTACTTTGTGGAATTCTACTCCTCCGGAATGGGGATACGTAAATGCCATAAACCCGAATATTGATATTGACTGGGCAGTAGATAAAGACGGAAATAAAGCCAATCTTCCGGGAATCAATTTTATTAAAGTAATTAACTGTGTGAGTGAACCAATGGGACTTTGCCAGCAGCAATCTTCAATGGCGACTGTATTTGCAGGAGCAGGAGACCTTCATATATTAAAAAAATACAATCTAAAAAATAAATAAGTAAGACCATGAAAAAGTATTTAAAGTATAGTTTATTTCTAATCGCTTTTGTTTGTTTTTACGCGTGCAGCAACGACGATCCAAAGCCGGAAGAGGTTATAGAAGAGCCTGTTAAAGACCCAACAATTGCTATAAAATTAGCTTCAGATTTTGCAATAGAACAATATAATGTTACAGAAATAACTCCGGAAGTAGTAATCGAAAATGGTGACGGAAAAACTGCCAAATACCAATGGTCAGTAAAAGTTTCTGATAAAGATGGTGTTGCAAAAGATTCTGTCATCGGCGACAGCAAAACTTTATTATTTATTACGCCAATAGCAGCTGATTATGTGTTAGATCTTACGGTAACAGTAGACAAAATTGTAAAACAGGCTTCTACTAAAGTTACGGTTTCAGAAACCGGGAAAACCTATACAGCAAAAGCATTAACGCTTGTAGATTTTTTACCAGCACCAAGCTTTAGTGTAGCGAGTTACACTACAAAAGAAGAAGCTTTTCAGCAAACTCAGGCAACGATAAAAGAAGGTGGTTCTGTTTATTTGGGAACATTTGGAGGATATATTATTACAGCGTTTGACCACACAGTTGTTAACGCTTATGATAAACGTGATTTTACTGTTCAGATGGCAACAGGAACTACTTCAATTAAATATTCTCCCGTAAGTATAGCCGTAGCTTATGATGCAAATAAAAACGGGATGGCAGATGAAAACGAATGGTATGAAATAGCAGGAAGCGAATATTATAAAGCTACAACAGTTAAAAATTACCAACTAACTTATCATAAACCTGATGCCACGGCGAGTCCGGTAACCGGAACAGCAACATGGCAGTATGATACAGCCTATCTTCCGTGGACAGACAACCAAAACGGATCTGGTACAATTACGAAAACCAATAATCGCAGACGAGTTAATTATTATCCGGCATGGGCAGCAGATACTTATACTTTAAAAGGAACAAAAGTAGCTATACCGGTAAAAGATGTAAGCGACGGTGCCGGTACAGCTTACAATGTTGGAACTTTTGAATGGGGTTACGGTGGTATTAAAGATCCATCAATAGACATTAGCTGGGCAGTAGATAAAGATGGAAAAAAAGTGCATTTACCGGGAGTTGATTTTGTCAAAGTTTATGTGCCAACATTTACAGCATTGGGAGCTGCAGATTTATTAACGAGCGTTTTTCAGGAAGTATCGGATTTAAATTTTCCAAAGAAGTAATTATTAATACTGTTGAATTTGAGGTAATTAAGAATGAATATTAATCCATAAATTTTATAAATCATGAAAAAAGTAGTTTATTTTTTGACATTCGGTTTGATGTTGGGATTTTCGTCCTGTAGTAGCGACGATGATGTTTTAGGCAGTGAAAGTAATTCGGCAGTAAAAACGTCATCAAAAACAGCAAAAATAGCTGTTACAGATCCTTCGATAGGAACCACGACAACTCTTAATCTTACCAGCGCTTTATTAAGCAGCGGTATTACAACTACAGGAGGAAAGTACTGGCAAAACACTTATGTTTCTAACACCAACCTGAGTGTAGATATTTTTACATTTTCGCACACAGCGACTTCTTCAGGTTATAATTATTGGGATGGTTTTATTGTATCAAATGTAAATGATATTACAAATTATGGCTCTGGTTCAGGTTCGGGCGGATCAGACGGCTGGGTGCCTCATCAATGGGGAACTATGGCCGGAAGCGGTTTCGGAACTTCTTCTACAACTACGCCAGGTACACCGGGAACTTCGGGAGATCCTTATATTGTGGCTTATTGGTCGAGTTATTTAGATCCTCAAAACCCTGAAGGAAGCACCTTTAGCGAAAGCGGTTTTTCTAACTGGATTAAAATTGGAAATACAGGAATATATACTGTTGAAGGTTTAAAAATCAATATGCATCCATGGCCCTATTACGGCTGTTTGTATGGCGATGGATTTGCTCAGGCATTTGCTTCCGGAGATCATTTTGAATTATTGATTTATGGTGTTGATGAAAATGGAGTAATTACAAATCCGGTAACTCAGAGTCTGGCAGATTATACAGGATCATCTTTGGTTATGCCTACTGGCTGGATTACTGTTGCAGCCAGCAAACTCCAGGCTTTGGGAGACGTTCAATACCTTGTTTTTCAAATGGCTTCAACAGATTCAGATCCACTTTACGGAATGAATACGGCGGCTTATTTCTGTTTAGACAAGCTTTCTGTAAAGCGTGTAGATTAATTTAAGCAGTTTTTAGATTAAAAAGAACCCCTTTTACCAATTTGGTAAAAGGGGTTTTTCAGTTATAACAGAATAAAGAAGTGATTTAAGTTTGATATCCAATTGATTTAATAAGCTGAATACCAGTAAATATGTGTTAAAGTTAGGTTTTTGAAAGAATTTTGGCTTATCGAATCGTCTTTTTGACTATACATTTGCCGTATTATTGCGATAAATTGTTTTTAAATTATAAAAAGAGACGGGAGATGATAGTTTTAGGAGACAAAGAATATTACAAAGGAATTGGTCAAATTAATTTTGAAGGAAAGGATTCAGATAATCCTTTGGCATTTAGATATTATAATCCTGAGCAAATTGTGGCAGGCAAAACAATGCGGGAGCATTTTAAATTTGCAGTTGCGTATTGGCATAGCTTTGGAGGAAACGGCGCAGATCTTTTTGGGCAGGCCACTCACAATTTTTCGTGGAATGAATTCAGAGAACCCATTCAGGCGGCAAAGAACAGGGCAGATGCAGCATTTGAATTTATAAGTAAAATGGGTTTTGATTATTTCTGTTTTCACGATTATGATTTGGTACAGGAAGGACAAAATTTTACACAATCAGAGTTGCGATTACTGACAATGACTGATTATTTAAAAGAAAAGAAAGCTGCTTCCGGAATCAAAGTTTTATGGGGAACAGCCAATTGCTCTTCTAATCCGCGATACATGAACGGAGCAGCAACAAATCCTGATTTTAAGGTTGTTGCAAGAGCAGCCGCTCAGGTAAAATTAGCTCTTGATGCTACAATTGCTTTAGATGGTGAAAATTATGTTTTTTGGGGAGCACGTGAAGGATATCTAAGTTTGCTTAATACCGATATGAAACGGGAACTGGATCATATGGGAGAATTTTTATCCAAAGCAAGAGATTATGCCAGACAACAAGGGTTTAAAGGAAATTTTTTAATTGAGCCAAAACCAATGGAACCTTCCAAACATCAGTATGATTTTGACTGTGCAACTGTAATTGGTTTTTTACGAGAATATGGTCTGGATAAAGATTTCAAAATAAATGTCGAAGTCAACCATGCAACATTGGCGCAGCATACTTTTCAGCATGAGTTGCAGGTAGCAGCAATGTCTGGCATGTTAGGCAGTATCGATGCCAATAGGGGAGATTACCAAAATGGTTGGGACACAGCACAATTTCCAAATAATATACAAGAAGTTACAGAAGCTATGCTGGTTTTCTTAAAAGCAGGTGGTTTACAAGGTGGCGGAATAAATTTTGATGCTAAAATAAGAAGGAATTCAACAGATGTAGAAGATATTTTCCTGGCACATATTGGTGGAGCCGATGTTTTTGCCAGAGCTTTGCTTGCAGCAGATAAAATTATAACATCTTCACCTTATGAGAATTTACGACAACAGCGTTACAGTTCTTTTGACAGCGGAAAAGGAAAAGAATTTGAAGAAGGAAAATTAAATTTTAAAGATTTGTATGATATTGCCATTGAAAATGGTGAACTAGAATTACAGAGTGGAAAACAAGAACTTTTCGAAAATATTATCAACCGACATATATAGTTTTCAGTTTATTATTTAAGATGAAAATGATCATAAAACCAAAATCCTGTTTCTTATGAAATAGGATTTTTTTATTTTGTGAACTAATAAGAAGAGCTTAAAAGAATGCTTCATTACTTATTTCTTTCCTCATATTCTTTCACTTGTTTTTTTGTAGAAAGCCCTTTCCAACTCAATTCAATTATTTCAGTTAGCAATTTTCTGTTGTAGTTGTGTATCCACATGCAGATATAAGGATAAGCTTTAAAATGATCCGGTAAGTGAAAAATTTCAGGATGACTGTCTAAATACTTATCGCGTATGTCAAAATCAAGTCTTATTGGAATAAATTCTCCGCTGTCATGAAGTCGACACATTAATTTTCCCCGAACTTTTACAGATGGAGTTCCTTCATGCGAAACACTTTCTTCGGTATTAGGAAATGTCAGGGCAATATTCTTTACTACTTCAAAATCAGCATAGTTAAATTTCATCACTTGTTTATTATTTGTTGCGTTTATTTTAATCAAACATTTAATAATCAATTACAAAGATCAGAAATAGTAACTAGTCTTCGCTATTTTTTTTCTTTAAACAACGTCCTCTTGGTTCATCACCTTCATAAAGTACAATCTCAGAATGAAGAAATTGCGCGGCTTCGGCAGAATCTTTTACTTTAGTAGCACTGCGTTCTAACATGGCAGATTCAAATTCATTTAAAACACTTGCTCTTATTCCCACTTTTCGCCATTGAGACCTGGGATTACATCCTTTTGAGATTCCCCGAGCCAAGGTAAGCGCATCCAGCAACGCCTGATTTGCACCTTGCCCTTTAAACGGACTCATAGGGTGGGCTGCATCTCCAATTAGGGTTACCTGTTTACTTTTTTCTAATAATTCTTTTTTGAGTAATTCCCTGTCATATACAGGGTAACCGGAAATCTGAGCTGCTAGTGTTGCCGTCATAATTTGCGGAATAGGATCGTGCCATTGCGTTCTGCGGCAAGCTTCTTCCTTAAGTGCCTGAGGTCCTCGATCACTTAAAGCCTTAGCCTCATCTTCTGTCATCGGAAAGCTAAGCTGCCACATCACAGAATCTGCTGTATAAGGCATGATATAAATTCGCTCATTTCCATTAGCGGTCTGAAATACCGTGGCAGAGTCTAATAATGAACTGTTTACACCTTCAAGAGAACTTAAAGGGCAAATACCCAATATTACAATACAGCCAAGATAACGCAAAGGGGTACTTTCTTCGCCAATCAATAACCTGCGAACAGAACTTCGAATTCCATCGGCTCCAACTACAAGATCTGCTTTGGCGGTCTTTATCTCGCCATTTACCTGAAAGTTAAGCACAACGCTTTTATCACTGGATTCTTTAAAATTTATTAATTGATGTCCCCACTGTACAGCATCGTGTCCGCCTAATTGCTCCAGTAGTGCCAAACGCAAAGATTGTCGTGCAATATGAATATTGGTGCGTTTGGGAGCCGTTTTTGCGTCTGGATCTATCCATTTTCTAATTCCCCATTCGCCAATTACTTTTCCTTCTGTAGTGTGAACCAGGTGTTTTGTAGAAATCACACCATCTTTCAAAGAGAAAATACCCAATCCTTCAATCGCTTTACTGGCTTGTTGTAAGGTAAGTCCGTAACCCTGAGATCGGGCATTGAAGTTGCTGTCGCGCTCATAAAGCGTAAAAGGAATTCCCCGGTGCAGGCAAGCTACAGCAAGGGCAACGCCGCCAATTCCGCCGCCAATAATAGCAACATGAGGATAGTTTTCTTTATCTGCAACCGGAGGATTAACAGAAGAAAGCAATCCGGATCCCGAACAATTTAAACAAGTATATAAGTGTGCTTTAGGACGAACAGGAGCAATTCCTTCACCGTTTGTTTTTTCAAATTGTTCAAGTGCAGTTTGATAAAGCAGGCGTACTTTTTTGCTAAGTCTTTGACTTTTTTTGCCTCGTCCCTGACATTCCGGACAAATAGTCCAGCTTCTTTCTTCATTTTCGATTTTATCCACGTCCTCTTTTTTCACTTGATTTCACTGCCTTTTATTAGAAAAAATAATCTATAAGTTTATTCTTTTTCCGACGTTGGCAGTTGGCAAATTTAAGCAAAAGATTACCAGTACAAAAGTGTTGAGGAATTTTCGAAGAAAACAGAAACAGTCACAAAAAAAACCGCCTGATTTACAGACGGTTTTACGTTATTCGTTTCGATTAGGATCGGTAAATTCTTCATCGTCTTCATCTAATTCATCCGGCGTTTCATCATCCAATTCCTCCTCAGGTTCTTCGTTATCAAATTCCTGAGGATTCTCTTGATTTATTTCTTCAGTATTTAAATCATTTCCGTAATCCGGCTCGGCATATTCTGTTATGGAATGATCTGTTGAAGGAGATTCAATATCCATTCCCTTATTTATTTTATCTTGAAAATTCTGGTCGTCCTGACGGTTGTTTTCTAATTCATCTAAATTCATAATATAATTTTTTAAATTATTGTAGTTACAGTTTACGGATAAGAGAACTTCTTTTTCCTTTTTATAAAATTAGGAAAGATGCCCTGCTGTATTTTACAGTTATTATACTATGTAATTATATAATTTACAGTTTATGAGATGATTATAATTTGGTAATGGCTTTATTAGTTTTCTTTTGAATAATAAATTGATAGACAGATCCTGCAATAAATAATACCAAAAGAAGTAGTAATGTTTTCCCTATCAAAGGATCATTGATGTCTTTTGCCAAAGGATGCCCAACCGGAATACGGGTAAAAGTTTCATTGACGGTAGGCAGCATAGACAGTAAAAAACTAAAAGAAAGGGCGAAGTTTTCAAAATAGCGTGCTTTGCCATTTTCCTTTTTTCGGAAATAAAGAAAATAGGCCGCCAAAATTAAAATTACAATAAGTAACGACAAAACATGACCCGGGTTAAAACCACCATGTTTTGATAAACCCAAAGCAGTTAATGAAGTAATCAAAGTGGTATAAAAATAGATTTTTCCAGTAAGTTTGCTTAAATCTATTTTGCCATATTTTATGAATGATATAAGTGCAGCTACAATAGCAGCAACACCAATAAGGGTGTGAAAAATCCCTAAATTTGATAGTCCCATACTTAATTATATTTAAAATTCGGTGTCATTATTGACAACGCAAATTTGCAATACAAAAAGTGGAATGATTTTGTAAAAAAGTTCAATTATTTGGCAATTCGGTTCAACTGAAATAAACTTTTGTCTATTGCTTTTTATTTAAATTCAATCGATAATTTGTAGGTGTCATTTTGTATTTGTCGTGAAAGCTTTTGGTGAAATTCGCCAGATCATTAAAACCGCAATCAAAAGCAATATCGGTTATGCGTTTATCAGAAAACAAGAGAAGTTCGGCTGCGTTTTCGAGCCTTTTGGTCTTGATATAATTGGCCGGAGAAGTGTTGTACAATTTTGTAAACTCTCTTTTAAAAGAAGAAATACTAAGATTGGTTTTCTGTGCCAAATCTTCAATACTAACCTGTAAAAACAAATTGGCTTCTATAATTTGTTTAAAAGTATAAATAGTTGGCGAAAAAAGCTGGGACAAAATAACCTGTATCGTTTCTGCATTTTGTGTCTGGGATAATAAAAGTATGATTTCCTTTAATTTTAAAATCAGAATTTCATCATTAACCAAAGATGGATTTTCGAAATAAAATAAAAGTCCTTCAATATATTTCCGAATCAAAAAGTCATTATTTATTTTTTCGTTTGACTGATTTGTAACGTTATTTTTTGGTTTTTGAAGCAGTAAAGGAAGTTCACGATCATAGATTTTTTTTAAAATATCAGTATGAAAACTAATAACAACAATTTCATTTGAACTGTTTGAATTTGAATTGGTTATCCTTTTTCCTGTATTTAAGCAATTTAAAAGTACCGAATAATTTCTGGGAATATCAATTTGTTCTTCATCTACATGAAATTGAATATCACCCTCGAGCGAAAATAAAAAACAAGCGTAATCTGAAACAGGAAAATCAAATTGAAATGGCGTTTTTATTGCAACTTTTTGCATTAGGGTTTTTCCAAACAAATCAATTTTTTTATAATCAGTAACCATTTATATGAAAATATTTTTTGTGTGAAATTGTAAGAATGACATGTTTATTATTCACCAATTTCGATTTTGAATTTGATGTTTGTTTTACTTCCGATTCAAAATTAGGGAATTAAAAGATTGGTTTTGCCTTTATTTTTAGTGCTATTTTTATAAGTTTTAGTAAGGATTGTATAAAGATAAATATCTCTATATCAAGTAATTTTATAAAAATTAAAATTTACGAGATATGAAAACGAATAATCAAAATTCAAATCACTCTGATAAAAGTGGATTTGATAATCGAAGTGACACCAGAAAACATCAATATAAAGAACATGATGAAGTTCTGACAAACGATGAAAATTATGATGTTGACACTAAAAAATTTAAAGGTAAAGAAGAACCTGAATTAGATGATAAACTGAACAATGAAGAGAAAAAATAAACTCTTAGAAAAACGTCTCAAAAATTGAATTTGAGACGTTTTTTTTTGCCTTTTATTTCCATTTTCTTACGATTAAAAAACACACAAAATCTTCTGAAAAAAACAGGCAAAATATTCTGAAAAAAACAGGCTATTTTAGGTTAAAAAATGATGATTTTTCCATTAAAAAAAAGTACATTTACGGCTTTAAAAATACAAGATAAATTACTTAATAATTCATTGTAAATGAGGGTTTTTGCTAGATTTTTCTTAAACTTTTATTATGGTGAATTTGCATGAGATTTTAGAAATAGATTCCAATAATTTTGAGTCCGTAAAAGACATCATTTTTGAGTCAAAATTAATAGATGAAAAACTGTTAAATTTAGAAAATGCCGTGCTATTTATTAAGTATAAATTAGACCGGAATAAAGCTAAAGTTTTTGTCAAAAAAGAAGATGATATTCCTGTAGCATTTATAGTACTTTATTATAAAGTAAACCCACTTTCTAAAATAAAATACAATTGGCATATTTCATATTTATATGTCAAACCAGATTTTAGAAGAAAATATATTGGTAAAGAAATTATAATGAAATGTATTGATTATGCTAAAAAAACAAAAGTTGATCATATTTCCTTAAATACGGACACTGAAAATTATGCTGCACACCAGCTTTATGAGAGTTTTGGTTTTGTCCGGAAAAATTTTATCTCTAACTATTATTATTACGAAATGAAATTATCGTATGAACAATAAAAGAGTTTTCCTGAAATAGCCTGCCTATAAAATCTATTATTACTTATTACCCAAACCTATATTTTATGATTACAACATTACTTAAGAATTATTTAAAAAATTTCAGTCAGTTTTCTGTAGAGGTTAAAGTTTTAGCCATTACAACTTTTATTAACAGAATAGGTGCAATGGTTGTACCGTTTCTTTCTAAATACATGATGGAACAACTTCATTTTACCTACGGTCAGATCGGATGGGTGATGGTGTTTTTTGGTGTAGGTTCTTTTATCGGAACCTGGATTAGCGGTAAATTATCTGATAAAATTGGTTTTTATAAAGTCATGGTTTTTAGCTTATTCACAAGCGGACTTATCTTTATTTTGCTTCAGTTTTTAACTACTTTTTACAGTTTTTGCTTCGGGGTTTTGTTACTAACCACAGTTTCAGATATGTATCGACCGGCAATGTTGGTTTCACTGGATACTTATGCGACCAAAAATGAAAGAACAAAAGCCTTATCGTTAATTCGATCTTCGGTAAATCTGGGTTTTATGTTTGGCCCGCTGATTGGCGGAATCATTATCACTGTTTTAGACTATACTTTTTTATTTTACATTGACGGCTTAACCTGTATTTTGAGTATTTTGTTATTTGCTATTTATGTAAAAGAGAAAAAATTGCCTTTTAAACTTAATAGTTTCAAATATTTAAAAGAAGGAAATTCGATTTTGCAGGACAAACCTTTTTTGATTCATCTGGTTGTTACCTTAATAACAGGTATTTTGTTTTTTCAAATGTTTACGACTCTTTCTCTTTATTACAAGGAAGTATTCAATTTTACAAGTGTAGAAAGTGGTTTGTTTTTAGCATTAAACGGTGTATTAATATTACTTTTTGAACTTTCTATTGTAAGTTATGTAGAATCTAAAAACATCAACAAACTTTTAATGGTGTCGTATGGCGTACTGGCTATGGCGGTGAGTTACTTGTTTTTGTTAATCGAACACAGCATTTTTGCCCTGATAGCAATGATGGTTTTTATGACTATCGGAATTATGCTTACTTTTCCTTTTGCAAATTCATTTGTAAAAAACAGATCTCTTAAAAAACAGGAAGGTAAATTTATGGCTGCTTTTACAATGAGTTATAGTGTTGCCCATATTTTAAGCACAAAAACAGGTATGACAATTGTAACTGATTATGGATATAAAGTCAATTGGGTATTTTTAACCTGTTTAGGATTTGTAGGTTTTCTTTTGGCTTACCGTTTGGTTTTTATTGTAACAAAAGAAAGTGAAACCATCAAGAAGAAAATTGTCAACTCGCTTTTTACGACTACTGCTAAGTAGTTTAAAAATTACCGCAAAGTTCGAAAAGCTATTTTTATTTAATCTCGCAAAGTCGCAGAGTCGCAAAGAAAAACTTAAAAAAAAGAAAAACTTTGTGACTGCGACTTTGCGAGAAATAAATTAGCGATCATTGCGTAAAACCTTGAGCACCTTGCTGTTAAATTTTTATACAGTCATTATAAAAAAAAGCTCGTAGAAATTACCTTTCAACGAGCTTTTTTATTTTGATTTTATATCCGGATTTTTAAATAACAAATAAAAATCAGCTTTAACAGAAAACGATTTTATGGAGATTTCTGATTTAAAATGAATTACATTTTTTCAGTAATATCTTTTTTAAATTTATTCAAAAGAGCTTTAGTCATTCCTAAATTTGCTTTACTTGAATCTACAGCCAAATAAATAAAATATTCGTTGTTTTCTGAAATATCAATAATGTGAATTTGATTTGTTAATGAAATCATGATATCATCAATATTTTGGGCTAAACCTAAAGCACTAATTGCGTTTAATTTTGCTTTTACTACTTCTAAGTTAAAAGCCGAAGCCAACTCAGGATCAAAACTGGCAACAGCAGAGTCACTAAAATAAGAAATACCACTTTTAATTTCGGTTACTGCTACTGCAATATAACCTGGAATGTTTTTTTTAACTTCATCCCCAAATTGTTGTAAAAAATCTGACATATTAAATTGTTTTAAATTATTGTTTGTATTTGTTAATAGCGTCTAATAGTTTGAAGACAATTAAACAGAGATTAAATTTATTTTTTGAAAGCTGTTTTTATGAGACTAGAAATTATTTTTTATTTTTTTTGAACGGTCTACAACATAAGAAACCAGCCATGCAATTTGTCCTTCTTTGGCAAAATAGATTTTCTTTGATTTCAAATCAGGAATACTTTCCAGGCAGGCAATTAAAATATTGTTTCCTGAAATTAAATGTTTCTGGCTGTACGTGTTTATGACCTTATCTGCTTCTCTGCTGGTTTTGGCTAAATTTTCGTACTTAAGAAAATTGTTTTTCAAAATAGCATCATAATTTACAATGTCTTCCATTTTTAACGGCAGAAAATGATCGTCGCTATTACTATTGTAGTATAAAGTTACAAATGCCCAAATTGCTCCGCCAGACAGGTATATCTTCTTTTTTTGAAGTGATATCGGTTTAGTTTTAAGCATTTCCCTAATTTTTTCTCTCAAAACAGGCGAGTATTCAAATGATTTTTCTTTGTATACCTGCATGTCATTTGTTTCTCTGGGAATTACAATCGTTTTATTAATTGCTTCCGTAAGAGTGATAGTACCGTAATCTAATTTTAAAGGAAAAAACTCAAATTTGTTGCCGTTAAGTACATCAACATATCCGCCTTTTGTGTTACCACCACCTATATCCAGAACAATGGAATCCTGATAATCAGAGGGCGGAATAGAACCTTTTAAAAGCATTTTGCCTTCTGTCTCGGCAGTAATAAAATCAAGATCTTTGTTAGTTACTGTTTTTATTTTATCAATTAAGGTTTGTTTATTAGCGGCAAGTGCAACTCCGGAAGAAGCTACAATATAAATATTTTCATCAGTTACACCGTATTTGCTTTTAATTTTCAGAAGATTTTCCAAAACCACAGATCCGGCCTTTTCTATGTCCTCTATAGCAAGATTGCCATCAATGGCGATGCTTCGGGCAATACCAACATTTTCTGTCCAGTATCCCAATATATCGTAGTCTCCTTTTTTAATATTATTTACATCGATTATCGAAATTTTGATTCCCTTACTTCCAATTTCAATTCCTGCATAGCGGCTATCCTGAGCAATTGCCCCAAAAGAAAAGAAAAGAATAAAAAGTAAAAAGTAAGCTTTCAAAAAGTATTTATTTTGCATACGAATTCTTAGTATTAATTTTTAAGCGCTTTTGTATTTTCAATCAAATACGTAATTTTATTACTTACGGTTTATTAATTCGATAATTATATATAAATAGTTTTTTGGTTTTGGTTTGGAACTGCCCTAATTATATAATATCCAGCAACTATATTGCTCTTTCTGTTTTACTTTTTAATAAAATAGTTTAGTGTATTTTTAAAATAAAAGAGCGTGCAAAAGTCACCTTTAAATGCTTAGAAATTTGTAGCAAAATTTTAAACATGCTGTAGAATTAATTCTACATTCGTTCCTGGATTTTATTCTATAAGTTAAGTAGTAATAATTTCTTTTGAAGTGAGAAAAATTTCAAAACATTTGGTAAGAAAACACCGTGAAAGCATTACAAACAGAAGAAACTTCAAAAATTAAAATGAAGGCATAAGTAAGATTTTTTTGAAAAAAAATTTGAGATACGGAACTGAAAAAAAAGTGAATTTTCAGATTTTGGAAAAGGAAAATTGGGAAGTAATTATGTTTTAAAATTAAAAGAAAAATTAATTTTTATACACATTCAAAATTTCAATCAGTTTTACGATATTATTGATGCCGAGTTTATCAAAAATTCGCGTTTTAAAAGTACTTACGGTAGACATTTGAATGTTTAATTTATTTGAAATTTCAAGATTCCCGTCTCCGTTTACCAAAAGCTCAGCCACTTCAATTTCTCTGTCTGATAATTTTTCCAGAGGATTGATCGGTTTTTTTAATAAAGCATTTTCTAAGATTATTTCCTTAACTACATCACTGATGTATTTTCCGGTTTCAAGAAGCGATTTTACGGCTTTAATAATCTCTTCGTCTTTGCTGTATTTATTTAAAAAGCCATTTGCTCCTGCATGTATATAACGTAAGGCATAACGGGACTCGTCATAAGCCGAAAACATCATTATCAACAGATTAGGGTGGCTGGATCTGATTTCTTCAACCATTTTGGTGCTGTTTCCTCCTGGAAGGTTTATATCCAGAAAAAGTAAATCCTGTTTTTCACTCAATTTAGTGAGTAAATCTTCAAAACTATCAGCATGCGTTACAGTTACGCCGTCGAAGGCTTTTTTCAATAATACCGAAACTCCGTGTCGAACTACGCTATGATCATCGACCAATAATATCCTTAAATCTTTCTTCATTTTTATTATATTAAACTGCCTGTAACTAAAAATAAATTTTAGAAAAAAAAGCGGGCAAAACCCGAAATTATAATTTTGTTTAAGGAAGAGGTCGTAAAGTTAAACAACAAATATAGAATAAAGGAATAAAAAGAAGCAGAATAAAATTAGAAAATTTACAATTTCTTAATATATTCCATATGGATTTGATTTCAAAATTTTTTCGATAAACCAGAATTTTATTAATTTAAGCAAAAAGTAAAAGCCTTCAAATCAGTTGATTTTGAAGGCTTTTATACTCAGTTTATATTATGATTTCTTATAATTTGATAAATTCAAGAATATCCTTATTGATGGTTTCTGCCTCTGTAGTTGGCATACCGTGAGGAAATCCCGGATACGAAATTAGTTTTCCATTTTTCAAAAGTTTGGCTGCTCTTGGTGCCTGATCAAAAGGTACGATCTGATCGTCTTCTCCGTGCAAAACCAAAACAGGAATATCTAAGCTTTTAAGATCTTCTGTAAAATCTGATTCAGAGAAAGCTTTTATACCTTCATAATGCGCCAATACAGACCCCATCATTCCCTGACGCCACCAATTGTGCTTAATACCTTCCTGAACCTGTTTTCCTTCGCGGTTCCAGCCGTAAAAAGGTATCGGAAAATCATAAAAATATTGCGCTCTGTTAAATCCTGTGCCTTGTCTTATTTCATCAAAAACAGACAATGGAACACCTTCCGGATTTGTTTCAGATTGTATCATTATTGGTGTAACGGCGCTAATTATTACAGCTTTTGCAACACGTTCTTTTCCGTATTTTGCAGCATATCTTATTACTTCGCCGCCACCGGTTGAGTGACCAACGTGAATAGCATTTTTTAAATCAAGAGCTGCGGTCAATTCAGCGATATCAGATGCGTATGTTTCCATATTGTTTCCTTCAGAACTTTGACCAGAACGGCCATGTCCGCGGCGATCGTGTGCAATTACACGATATCCCTGTTTAAGGAAAAACATCATTTGGGCATCCCAATCATCGCTTGATAAAGGCCAGCCATGGTGAAAAACAATTGGTTGTCCATTTCCCCAATCTTTGTAATAAATCTCTGTTCCGTCTTTTACTGTAAATGTGCTCATCTTTTTTTCGTTTTAAATTAATTATTATTTATTTGTTTTGATTTCTGATACAAATTTATTGACACAGGAGCGGGGCGTCGATTAATGTAGATTAAGAAATAAATATAATCATTTTTAATGTTTTATAAATGCCTGAAAGACTTTTGATTAAGGTGTAAAAAGTTTTTTTAAAAAATTAAAAAACAAACAAAAAAGCCCATTTCGCAAGAAATGGGCTGTCTAAAAAACAAATTCAAAAAAATTAAAACGTCTTCACATCAATTCCGTGCTCTTTCGCATAAGGCAAAGCAAGATCCCATAGTTTTTTATATTTCGCTTCAAAAACAGGAAATGCGTTAACCTCCATATCAGCAATTGCTTTGTCTACCGTTTCTTTTGGTGCTTTTTTATCCATTAAACGGGCAATTTTTACATAATCATTTTCATATTTGTTCTTCACGAAATTAAAAAGATCAAGCGAAGCATCAATCATGGGTTTGGTTTCGTCTGTAGGTTTTAGGTCTTCGATCTTTTTTATAGATTGATTAAGATAGGCAACCTTAAATCTCAAAATATGATCTTCATAAGATTTTGCCGGAAACGTTCCTTTTTCGTCAAAAGCAATAAGCTGATTGGCGTTTTTATTTTGTTCCATTGTTTCAAAATCCTTAGAACCAAATTCCATAAATAAATTTGTGTTTAAGGCAGATATATCGAAATATTCTTCTGGCGTATTTTCCATTTTGCACGATTGCAAAACGATTAAAAGCAAAAATGCTATCAGTATATTTTTTGTTCTCATTTTCATTTTCTTTTTTATAATTATTTCTCTTTTATATGGCGTATACTTAATAATGATTCACAATAAATTTTATTACTGATAGCAATATGATTGTAATTAATTCTATCATAATAACTTGTATTATTCCATTTCAATTTGAATTAAAGCCATTGCAGACTTCTGGCTTCCTTTATCAACGCCTTTATTCCATTGTTCTACGGCTTTTTCCTTTTGACCTAAGATATAATAATAAGTTCCCAGAAGCGTGTAACCTTCAGGTTCCTCCTGCGAAATTATTTTATTTCCAAGGGAAACAATTTCAGGATTTAGCTTTTTTGGTTTTGTGTTTTTTTCAGGATTTAGCAAAGCATCCATGCCCTGATCTTCAATAAGCAGGATTCCGAAATAATCCATACAGGCTTTACTTAACCCCTCATTGCAAAGTTTGCTTATTTTTTCTTTTTTTGCTTTGGCTGCAGTGTCGTCCATCATCATTTCGATTGCCATTTTTTCGCTTGACATTTTATAATATTCATGCAGCAAAGCGGCTTTCTTTTTAGACAAAGCTTCATTTTTTCGATTATTTGCTACGATGGTATCTTTTCGAATCCATGTTTCATTTTCGACCCAGTTTGAAGCTCCAACAAGGGTGTTGTTTTTTATTTTAAATTTAAAAATGCTTTTATCAGGATATAAAATCAGCGAATCGCCTTTGGTAAAATAATCACCGGTTCCGATTCCTGTAATATTTACTTTTCCGTTGCCATCAAATTCAAAAAAAGAATACATATTAGAATCCGATTTTGCCTGATAATATCCCTGAATATTATTATCAATAACCTGACCGACTGCCAAATTTGAAAATGAAACTACAAGCAGTAAATAATAGAATTTTTTCATGATTTTGATTTTTTTATGCAACTTTAAATTCTGTAAAAGCCAGTATTAGACGTAGGTTTCATACTGGCGTTTAGTAATTACTTGATGAAATCAAATTTATCAGTAAATAATTTTCCCACTACAGGAACCGGAATTTCCTGCTCATTATTAGCATTGATGATTCCCATGATCCATAATACTAAAACTACAAGATTTACCAAACTTAAAATGCTTGCCAACGCTGGTACTACAGTTGCAATAATTGTTAAAGCAACAGAAATTATAATCCCTACAATAGCAATCCCTAAACCTTGTTTAAGATGAAATCTTGTTAAAGAATCTTTAACTGTTAATTTATTGTAGTTTACGTAAGCAATAACCCATCCGATAATAGTAATGTACGCAATAATTGAAAGCGTCTTTTTGTTCATGATTTTTAGTTTTAAATTCAAGTTCAAAACTAATCATGTAATCATGAAAAAAATAAAATCTTGTATATACTAACCATCTACAACAGTCAATTGGGTATCTATTTTGTATCTACAAGAAAAATATTTTGCAGATAAAAAAACGCCGTAAGTGTTGATTTTACTGGACAGAAGTGATATAAGTGTCTAAATCAGTTTCGCGGTCCAGATTTAGTTTTTGTTTAATTCGGTATCGAGCCATTCGCATGCTTTGGGTTTCAATATTCATGTGATTGGCAATTTCTTTGGTGCTCATTCCTAACTTTATGTAACCGCAATATTTAAAATCCAGTTTAGTTAAGGTACCCGAAGCTTTTTCCTGTAAAGTCGAAAAAAAGACAGGATTAGTATTGGCCAGACTCGTTTTTAATAACTCAAATTCATCATCAACTTCCATGCTTTTGTCGATCGTTTTTGAGATTGTTTTTATATCTGATGATTTCTCAGATTTCATCGTTGACAATTTATTCTGAATGTCTTTTAAAATCTCATTTTTCTTTTCTAACTGCAGGTTATTAGTCATTAATTCCTGCTGAAGTTTTATCTTTTCCTGTTCATTTAACTTTTTTTCCTGAATGGCAATTTGAAGTTCTTTCTCTGTTAATTCAGATTCCAGTAAAGCAATCATCGCTTCTTCTTCTTTTATTTTGGATAAAAGAGTAGCTTCCTCATTGGCTTTTTGAAGCAAAAGGTTGGTTTTTATATAAGATCTTTGTCTAAAATGATACGAACGCAGCATAAATAGAAGCATAAAAAATACCAGAACAACAAGCGCCGTATACAAATAATTTATCTTTTTTCTAGATTCAAGATTGTCTGTAAGCAATTGAATTTGCTGTGATTTTTTCTCTGTTTCAAAACGAACGGAAGCGTTGTAATCCCTGGCTCTGTTTTCTTTTTCCATCATAACTGCAACCGCTTTGTCATACAGATTGAAGTATTTTTTATAAGAAGCAAAATCATTTTTAATCTCTGCCAGATCCATGTAGTTTTTATAAAGCAGGGCAAAATATCTTGGGTTTATCTTTGGATGTGTTTCAATAATATCAGCCACTTTTTTCAACACCTTTTCAATATTGGGTATATCATTTAAGTTCGTATAAAATTGCGCTTGCTGGCCATACATAACCATAAGCTGCATTGGCTCGTTTAGTTCGAGACAAACGGCTTCTGTTTTTTTTAAATGTGCTAAAGTTTTTTCGGGCTCGCTTTCAAAAAAATGATACAAGTAAAGGCTGGTAAGATTTAAGCAGGTTCTTCCGTACGAGCCAATAATATTTCCTTTTCTTTTTTCATTTTCGAATATCGCAATCGCTTTTAGGTAATTGTTTTCTGCAGTTTTGAGTAAATCCGGATCGGCAGGAGTTTCTTGCTCTGCGTCTCTTACCAAAAAAAGCGCCCAACTGGTTAAACCATTGGCAATATTAACCTGATTTTTACTTTCGTAAGCCAAATCTAAAGCCTTTTTGTTGTATTTTTTAGAGAATACAAGATCGTTATGATCGATATAATAAGCACCCAGATTTTCATATCCGTTTACCAGCTTGTCATATCGTATTTTGTTTTTTTCAAAATAGGCCAATGACTTTAGCATGTACTCAATGTATTTTTCCTTATTCCCAATAAATTCATTTTTATAGGCAATGGCATAATTGGCGTATGCGATGGCCTTTGCATCTTTTGATGCTGTGGCTAAAGTATAACTGGAATCGGCATATTTGATTTGCAGCGAAACATTATCCAGAAATCGGGCAACGTCTGAAAGTGATTCATAAGCAATGGCCTGGCTTTTTATGTCGTTTTCTTTACGAGCCATTCTTAATGCTTGATTTGCATAAGAATACGCTTTTATGGTATCAGTTTTTTTATAACAAGAACTAAGCTGGCATAAGTAATCACCTTTTAGTTCGGGAGATAAAGAAGTCTGCTCAATTAATTTAAGCAGTTCTTGTTTGGATTTTTGTGCATGAGAATTATGGGTAACAAAGAAACTGAATAGGATTATATAGAAAATGTTCTGAAGGCTTTTAGTCATAATTTCAGATCGATTGGTGGTATTGTATTTGAAGAAAAAAATCTTTTGTTTTGGTATTCGGCTTTGCTCAGAATAACAGCGGAATTAAAGTCAAAGATATAAAAATAGTAGTAGTAAAATTTTGTTTTTTTTGACAGTGCCAATAATTTTAAATTTTGGCTTTTTCATATTTTATCATATCAATTACAAACTTCTCATCTATATATATTCTTGATTTTTTATTTCAATTTAAAATTTAATTCATTGATTATTAATGAGTTATTGTATTTGGAATATCGCTGGAATCTTGATTTTTAACATATATTTTTTATAATCTCTTTTTTAAATCTAGTTTCGTTATGTTCTTTTTTTAGGAACTACCTTACTAATTTAAAACCACAGATTATGAACAATCAATTACATTTTACTTTTTTTAAAAGAGAAAAATATTTCCATATCGTATGGATTTTTTTTATTCTCTTAACCTCAAATTTATATGCACAGCGCGGTTATTATGATGCGCCATATAAAAGGTACGAAGCAAACGCAGGACAATTGTCAAATGGCGCTTCAACTACTTCAAAGTCATACATTCAGGCAGATCTTCAGTCTGAAGCTACAGACCAGCAATGCGTGAATATGTCGGCTACGAATGCTACTGTGCAATGGACGCTTACAGAAGCTGCTGATGGACTTGTTATTCGCTACAGCGTTCCCGACGGACAATCGGCTACTTTGGGTGTTTACAATGGGAACACAAAAATTACCACGCTAACTTTAACTTCAACCTGGTCGTGGGAATATTTGTGGAGCAACGGAAATCCTAATAATAACGGAATCACGAATCAAAACCCAAGAATGCGATTTGACGAAGTACGTTATAAACTTCCGGCTAAAATTTCGGCATCGGGAACTTTAAAACTGGTAAGAGAATCTGGGAATGTTCATGTCGATTTTGCTGAGATGGAACCAGTCCCCACCGCTATTACAGCACCAACAGGTTCGGTAACGTATACCGGAAACGGAAGCGATCTTCAAACCTTTATTGATGCAAACGGCGGTAAAAAAATATTTATTCCAGGCGGAGTTTATAATGCAAACCGCGAACTGTATTTTGGCACTGCCAATACTTCATTAATAGGCGCGGGAATGTGGTATACACAAATTAATTTTACCAATACCAGCAGTTTAAACGGTGGATTGCGTGCAAATGCAGCCGGAATTTCCTTTACAGATCTTTATTTAACGACGAATTCTACTTCGAGAAGTAATTCTTATAAAGCGATAAATGGGGTTTTTACATCAACTTCAATTGTAAAAAATATTTGGGCAGAACATTTTGAATGCGGTGCCTGGATTGCACAATACAATACAGGAGGACCTGCAATCGCTGATGGATTTACAGTGTCTCATTGTCGTTTTAGAAATAATTATGCAGATGGAATTAATCTTTGTAAAGGAACGGCAAACTCGATCGTTGAACATTGCAGTTTTAGAAACAATGGCGATGACGATCAGGCAATCTGGTCTGCAGATGGATTAGAATGTATCAACAATACTTTTAGATACAATACTTCCGAAAACTGTTGGCGTGCCTGTGGTTTAGCTATTTATGGCGGAAAAAATAACAAAGCTTACAATTTGATTATAAAAGACAATCTGGAAGCAGGAATCAGAGTGAGCAATAATTTTCCCGGAGCACCCTTTAACAATGACGGAATGCATGAAATACACGATATCACAGTATCAACCTGCGGAACTTTTAATGATACTTACAACAATCCTGTAGCTGCGGTAGATATTTTTAGTGCTACGAATGCGGGAACTCAGGTTAAAAATGTTCAGTTGTACAATATTGATATTTTAGATTCAAGAAATGATGCAATTTCGATAAGTAAAAGATCTGGAGACGGTATTTATAATCTTAGTTTTAAAGATATAACCGTTAACGGAACCGGGAAAGAATTTCCAAACAATAATGCCCTTAACAGAAATTGGGGCAGAGGCTATTTTGTACTTATAGCCGGTTCTCCTGCCGGAAACGGAACTTATTGTAATATGAATTATTCTAATAGAGGCGGTAATGCAACAACTGATCAGGAACTTAGTGCTATTGGTACATTTTCGTGGACACAAAGTACAAGCTGTTCTGGTACACCAATTATTGCGGTTACAGGAGTATCGGTTGCACCGTCGACAGCTACTTTAGGCGTTGGCGCGACACAACAATTAATACCAACAGTTGCTCCGGCAAATGCAACAAACAAAACAGTGGCTTACAGTTCTAATAATACTGGGGTTGCAACCGTAAATGGTTCAGGTTTAGTTACTGCAATTGCTGCGGGATCTGCAACGATTACCGTTACAACTCAGGATGGTGCAAAAATTGCGACATCTGCTATAACGGTAACTTCATCAAATGTAGCCGTGACAAGTGTGAGTCTTAGTCCGGCATCGGCATCATTATCAGTTGGATCAACGCAGCAATTAACGCCAACAATTCTGCCGTCTAATGCAACTAATAAATCGGTTAGTTATACTTCAAACAATACGGGCGTTGCAACGGTTAATGCTTCTGGTTTAGTAACGGCAATTTCTAACGGAACTGCTATAATTACAGTAACCACAGCGAGCGGAAATAAAACAAGTACGGCAACAATTACTGTGAGTACCGCAACAGGAAACTACTTTACCATTAAAAACAGATGGACAAATAATTATTTATACGATGCCGGTGCCAATGTAGGTTATGGCGCAACTGTTGCCAACAACAATTACAAATGGGAAAAAGTAGCTGTCGACGCCACTTATTTTGTATTAAAAAATGTAGGTACCGGAGATGTAATGCACATTGAAAACTTAACAGGAGCCGTACAATGTAGTGCAGCAGGATCTGATTGGTGGAGTGCACAATGGTTAAGCGAAAATGTGGATGGTACTTTTGTTCGAATTAAAAACAGATGGCAGACCGGAAGCATGATTCATATTGAAAATCTAAATGGTTCTGCTCAATATGCGGGAGGACAAAACAATTGGGAAAGCGCACAATGGCAATTTCAAAGTACTTCGACGGCTAAAAAAATTAATGATGCAGAAATAACAATAGAAGATAACCTGATTAGTATTTATCCAAATCCTTCTGCAAACAAAGAATTTAATATTGTCTTTCCGGAATTAAAAGCAGGTGATACCGCAACACTAACCGTTACGGATATAAACGGAAGAAAGGTTTTGATAAACCAACTGAATACATCTGCAAAAATCAATCATAATTTAGCTTCAGGAATTTATGTTGTTACAATCAATTGTAATGATTTTAATGTTTCTAAAAAACTGATTGTAAAATGATAATCGAAAAAACTGATTAGAATTTTAAATAGTCTCTACAGAGAGGAAATGCCAGATCAAAAGATCTGGCATTTTTGTTTATTACTTTGTCTATTTTGGTTTCCATTTATAATATGAAACGACTTTATTATTTTTAAAATCTTACTACAACAAATCGCTTTTTTTATTGCTAAAGAAGTAGAAAAAGCCCATTTTATAGGTAATGAGCTAGTAAAACAGCTCCGAAAAACGGTAATATTTACATTGATTTTTCATTTGTTTAGGAAAAATCTTAATAGATTTAAGAAAACGGTAAGACGTTAACTGCTTTGTTTATAGATAATTAAAATTTTACTAAACTTTTAATTAACATTTTTTTTGCAAAAGTTATGCTTAAACTTTTTGAGTTAATATTTTTAATTTACTTTTGTTCTATCAAATTGGTAGAATTTAAACTAAGGTAATAAACACAGCTGTTAAGGACTTTCGAATACATTTATTTGAACAAGTACAGATCATTTTGAGGATTTAAACACTATGATTTTTCGCTGTTAAAAATTCTTTAATCTTTAAATAATACAATTTTTTAAAAGATGCATCCTAAAATTTCTTGAGGTTGAAATCTATCAAAAAAAATTAAAAGAATAATAATCAAAAAAATAAGTAAAATGAAAAAACGAATGTGTTGTAGATAAAAAAAAGAAACTGTTTCTGCTGCAACAGAAATGGTGAAGCTTAAATAAATTGTACATCTCTATAAGGAAAGCTAATGATTTAAATTTTCGGCTCACCTTATTCAAACTAAAACTAAGTAATGAAAAAAATATTATATAGATATGCATGGTTATGCATCTTGTTGATTTCTATTGGTGTTAATGCCCAAGAGACCAAACCCTTAATTCAGTCAAAACTCGAAGGAATTGTAGTGGATGCGGTTACAAAAGACCCTGTTATTGGTGCTTCGGTAAATATTAAAGGTACTACACACGGTGTTCAGACAGATTTTGATGGGAAGTTTTATTTCCAAACCGGACAAAAATTTCCTTATTCTCTTGTAGTAAGTTACATGGGATATAAACAAACGGAAGTGGTGGTAAATGCAAATTCAGTTGTTATTGAACTTACACAGCAAGAAAATGCCTTATCAGAAGTAGTGGTTACCGCACTTGGTATTACAAAAGAAAAAAAATCTTTAGGTTATACTACTCAATCGCTTAAAAACAAGGATTTATCAGATACAAAAGAAACCAATTTTTTAAATAGTATGACCGGTAAATTAGCCGGGGTACGTATTACAAATTCGCAGGGTGATATGGGATCTTCACGTATCATTATTCGTGGAGAAACATCTATTGGCGGAAATAACCAGCCATTATTTGTGGTAGATGGAGTTCCGGTAGATAACACGCAATTTAGCAGCGTAGGTGGAGCAAATGCTTCCAGGGATTTCAAAAATGCAATTGCCGATTTAAATCCAAATGATATTGAAACATTAACGGTATTGAAAGGCCCGAATGCGGCAGCCCTTTACGGATCGCGTGCGGCGCATGGTGTTGTTTTGATCACAACAAAATCTGGAAAAAATCAAAAAGGACTGGGTATAAGCTTTAGTTCGGGAATCACTATTTCTCAAGTGGCTACATTGCCAAGCTTTCAAAATACTTTTGGACAAGGATCAAACGGAAGATTCAGCTATGTAGATGGTAAAGGTGGCGGTATCAATGATGGTGTTGATGAAAGCTGGGGTCCTAAAATGGACGGACGTCTTATTCCTCAATTTAATTCAAATGGTGTAGCAGTGCCTTTCGTGGCTCATCCTAATAATGTGAAAGACTTTTTTAATACTGGTATTACTTATGAAAATAGTATTTCTGTTGCAAAATCAGACGAAAAATCGGATTTCCGTTTAGGAATAAACAATCAAAAACAAACCGGAATAGTGCCTAATAGTGAAGTAAATAAAACAAACTTTACTATTAATTCTAATTATCAAATATCTGAAAGTATAAAAGTAGGGGTAACAGGAAATTATATTGTTACTGATGCTCCGGCACTTCCGGGTGGTCCATCGGGTAACCGTGCTGCGGGTGTAATGCTTCAGTTTCTTTGGTTTGGACGTCAGGTAGATATCAATGCGCTTAGAAATAACAGAGATGTTAACTGGAACAACAGCTATTACAGCAATCCGTACTGGAATGCGTATTATAATACTACAAGCCAACAGCGTAATCGTTTAATTGGAGATATTCATTTGGATGCAAAACTTGCCGAAGGACTTAATTTTAGATTCCGTACCGGAGTTGATTATTATAACGATCGCAGAAAATACGAGATTAAATATGGTACAAACGGAACTCCTTTTGGATCGTATGCTGAAGATGCTTATACTGTAAACGAACAAAATACAGAGGGTATTTTTACTTATACTAAAAAACTAAACGATGATTTTAGTGTAGATGCTCTTGCCGGATTCAATATTCGTAATCACAGCGATGCAAACAATTATCAAAAAGCACCACGTTTGGCTGTGCCTGATTTGTATACGCTGACGAATTCAAGAGATCCGTTAACATCATCAAACACATTATCAAGATTGAGAGTTTATAGTGCTTATGCTTCGGCTCAATTTGGGTATAAAAATTATGCATTCTTAAATGTAACGGCACGTAATGACTGGTCGTCTACATTGCCAAGCAACAACCGCTCTTATTTTTATCCTTCTTTTAATGGTAGTTTCGTAGTTTCTGATGCTTTTAATTTAAAAAGTAACACACTTGATTTCTTAAAAGTACGTGGTGGATGGTCTGAAGTTGGTAATGATGCAGATCCGTATCAATTATCTACGGTTTATAATTTTCAAACGGCATTCGACGGAAATCCGATTCAAACTTCTTCACAAAAGAAACTTAACGAGAACCTGAAACCGGAAACAACACGCTCTACCGAATTAGGATTAGAAGCTTCTTTCTGGAAAAACAGACTGCATTTTGATTTTGCTTACTATAACACAAATAGTTTTGATCAAATTTTGGAGATTAAAACAACTGCTGCGAGTGGTTATACTTCTCAGTTAATCAATGCAGGTAAAATAAACAACCGAGGAATCGAAATTCAATTGGATGGAACTCCTGTTCAAACTGAAAACTTTAAATGGAATATTGCTGGAAACTACTCAAGAAATGTAAGTAAAGTGGAGATTTTGGATTATGAAGGAAGCATTAAAAACTACACAATTGGTTCTTCAGGAGGTGTTGATGTATTGGCATCTGTAGGGCAGGCTTACGGAGCACTTTACGGAACAGCTTATGAGCGCGATGCAAACGGAAATATAGTAGTAGGAGCAAATGGATTGCCAAAAGCTGATCCGACAAAGAGAGTATTAGGACATTACACTCCTGATTATTTAGCTGGTGTAACTAACACATTGACTTACAAAAATCTTGAACTTTCATTTCTTGTTGATGCCAGTGTAGGTGGTGAGATTTTTTCAGGAACTAACAGAACGGGTACTTATACAGGTGTATTAGCAGAAACGCTGCCGGGTCGTGATGCTGCCAATGGCGGATTAAATTATTATGTAACGACAACTGGTACCACAAATACGAAAACCCTGGTTTCAGGTGGTAATGCGCCATCAGGAGCAGTAATATATGATGATGGAATGATTTTTAAAGGAGTATATGCTGATGGAACTCCAAACACTTCAGTTCTTAGTGCACAGGAATATTACAAAGCATCATACAATATTAGCGAAGCTTATATCTATAGTTCAACTTTTGTGAAACTAAGAGAGATAAAATTAGCTTACAATTTCAATAAAAAATTTGCAAGAAAGCTGGGATTAGATGGAGCCAGTATTACTGCAGTAGGTCGTAATTTGTTGTTTATTTATAAAGATGTACCGAATATTGACCCGGAAACAGCTTTTAATACCGGAAATGCTCAGGGATTGGAGAGTTTATCTTTGCCAACAACTAGAAATTTCAGCCTTAATGTTAATCTTAAATTTTAAAAACACGCAATCATGCTAAAAAAAATAGCCTATATAACGCTTTTTGCATTGACATTTAGTTCTTGCAGCGATACATTGGATGATATTAATAAAAATCCAAATGCAACCGAAACACCATTAGCGCCTTACCTGTTAACAGGAACATTAAAACAGGGAGCTGATTTATATTGGGGAGACGTTAATAACTTTAACTCGTCTTTATTATTTGTTCAGCATTGGGCTAAAATCCAATATACTGAACCGGACAGATATGATGTATCTAATGCTTCTTTCACCACTTTATGGGATAAAGGTTATTCGACTTTGATTACCGATTTGAACACCATTATAAATTTTCCGGATGCACAGGCAAATTCAAATTATAAAGGAATTGCATTAACGCTGCGTTCATGGACATTCTTATTGCTAACCGATGCTTATGGAAGCATTCCTTACAAAGAAGCAGGTTTGAAAGTAACACCGGCATATAATACTCAAAAAGAAGTATATACAGGATTACTTGAGGATTTAAAACAAGCCCAGTCTTTACTGGCTACAGCAAATGGTACAGTAACCGGAGATTTGGCTTATAAAGGAGATGTCTTAAAATGGAAAAAACTGGTAAATTCGCTTCGTTTGCGTATAGCGTTGAAAATTGCTGATAAAGAACCTGTTTTGGCAAAGCAGGCTGCGATTGAAGCAACAACAGATCCGGCAGGGGTAATTAGCAATAATAGCGAAATTTTTAGATTTGTTTACACTAGTTCACCTCAGCAAAATCCAGCATCAGCCTGGTTTGAAACACGCGATGATTTTCGTATTTCAAAAACAATGGTTGATAAATTATATGAGTTCTCAGATCCGCGCTTAGCTGTTTTTGCTCAATTGCCATCAGACGCCAGCGTAGGTAAATATGTTGGAGGAGCCAATGGATTATCAAACAGTGATGCCAATAGTCAGGGTTTTGCCAAAACATCAAAACCGGGAACTTATTTTCTAACTTCGGCATCGCCGGCTGTATTTGTTTCTTATTCAGAAACACTTTTCAATCTTGCAGAAGCGGCAGCACGTGGTTATATTGCCGGAGATGCAGAGCAGTTATACAAAAATGCAATTACGGCATCTTTGAATCAGTTTGGTATTACCGATGCGACAGTTGTTGCAAATTATCTTAATCAGCCAACGGTGCAGTACGATGCTACAAATTATGCCAAATCGATTGGTACACAAAAATGGATTGCATTTTTTGGACAAGGTCTTGACGCTTTTGCAGAATGGAGAAGACTTGATTATCCGGTATTAACAGCTGGTCCAGCTACAGTTTTAGACGGACAGATTCCTTCGCGTTTCTTCTATCCGGGTACAGAGCAGTCATTAAACGGAAATAGTTATCAGGCCGCAATATCTGTTCAGGGAAAAGATTTGCTTACTACAAAACTATGGTTTGATGCCAAATAAATAAGTGTAAATAGTCTTTTATAAATGAATACTATTTATTGAAAATGAAAAAGCTAAATCGAAAGATTTAGCTTTTTTTATATCAAGAACTTAGTTTTTCTGTGCTTTTAATTCTTAAGCAATGTTCGGTTCCTAAATACAAAGGATTTCCGTGTTTTTCTGACCAAAAGCCATCCAGTACATCTTTGGTTATACAACGATAAACGGCGACACCTTTATAGGTTTTCCTGTCATCACCTTTATAGCTAAAATTAACAACTAAAATATTGTCTTTAAAGAAACCGTGTCCCTTTTGCTGCTGCGTATCGTTAATAAGCCACAGCGCAACAATTCGGTTATTTTCATCCAAAGACAAATTCAAAATTCCTTTATAGTTTATTTCCTGACTCTCATCCTGATTACTCCCGGAAATGGAATAACTGCCTGTTAAATCTTGTACTGTCATTTATTTATTGATGCTGAAACCAGCGTTTTCTGAGTTATTTTGAGGTGCAAATTTGAATAAAATATAGAGAATAAACAATCAAACTTAGGGTTGTTTATATATGGAAAAGTAGTTGCTTTTACTATGGCTGTATCCTTTTTAATTTTTGGGTTGTATGTTTTTATTATTACATGCTTATAAACTGTTTAGGATCATAAAAGAACTTTTCTGATTTTATAAGTTCTTCCTGCCAGTTTTGATACGCGATTTCTTCAATTTCAGAAATAGTTCCATTTTTCCATTCAAATCTAAAATACCATCGAATAACAACCTGATCACCATTCATAAAATACGGGCGAATACATTTTGATACTAAAGATTTGACTTTTTGAAGTGTATTTTTTTCGTTAGCAACAAGATTATCTCTGCCGACACGTGGTTCTGCCTGATTTTCCTGCATAGAAGCATCAATGGTGTAGAATTTTTCAATCGCTTTATCATGTTCGTTAGATTCGACCATTGCTATAAATTGTTCAATTGTTTCCGGTTTAGGCATGAGCTCTTGTTTTTAAATTTGTAATAATTTCTAAATATCTATTTTCAAAAACAGACTGATCAACGGGTAACACAACCGATTCAAATAATTTCATTAAATCTTCTGAATGGCTTGCTGCTTTTTTTGTCTGGATGTTGTACTGAATAAACTTTATCCATAGAATTGCTTTTAATTCTGTTTCATTTTCATTCCACATTTTCATTTCAACCAGTAAAAGATTGTCTGTATATTGAATAAGCTGAGACTCAATTAATACCATTTCCATTGTAAAAGCCGGTTTCAAATAACTGATCTGATTCGATGCAACAACCCAGCTAAGTCCCGTTGTTTTCATATATTCAAATATGTCAAGGTCATAGTTTTCGGCAATTTGATCTTCACGTTCATTAATAAAATATTCTAAATATTTAGAATTGTTCAAATGATTAAAAGGATCACAATCCTGAAACCTTACTTTTCTTTTTGTCTTTAATATTTTTTCCATTTTTATAATTATTACATCAAATACCGATCGGTATCTGAAAGGTTAAAAATTTTTATTTGCTGATGCTTTCGATTATAGTTTGATCTATAAAATCCATTGTGTCATTGATGTAGGTTGGGTCATTGTGGGTAAAAGTCAAAAGAGAACTGCCTTCAATTAAGGATAAAATTATTTTAGCATATTTATCAGGATCGGTATTTGGTTTAATTTCATTATTAGCAATGCCATCATTGATAATATTGGTTAAACCGATAGTAAATTTTTGAGATAAATTTTGCGCTGCTTTAAATAATAACGGATTAATAAATTTGGTATCAACTCCTGCACGCAACATCGGGCATCCGCCTCTGTCTTTAACCAAATCATAATAACTGCGTTGATATTCTGTTATAGCATGAAGTTTATTTAAACTGCCTTCTTTGCTGGCTACCAGCTTGAATAAGGGAGTTATTGCAAGGTTTACATTTAGTTGAAACGCCTTTAGTGCTAAATCTTCTTTATTAAAAAAATTACAGTAAATCGCACCTTTTGTAAGACCTGTTGCCTTTGTAATATCTGTCAGGCTTGTTCCAACATATCCTTGTTTGTTAAAAATTGGAGCTACTTTATCTAAAATAATTTCAGAAGTATTCATAATATTTGATTAGCGATTCATGACAAATATAGTGTAAATACCGATCGGTATGTGTAAGTACAATGAAAAATTTTCAACTGAAACATGAAGTTCTAAGGAGGATAGATTAATAATACAAAGAAAATAAGTAAATTGTATGTCTATTAGATGTCTTAAGATAATTCAACATCAATAGAATAATTAAATTTGAATTTTATATATGAAAAAGTTAACCCTGAATCTTCAAAGCAATTTTTCAAAAGGTCGATTTTTATGTTTAGTATTTACAATCGTATTTCTTATTTCCGGTTCTATATCTGCCCAAAAAAAAGATATGATGGTTCGTATTGCAGAAATTGAAATTTATCCCGAACATTTATCCCAATATAAAGTCATATTGAAAGAAGAATCGGCTGCTTCTGTAAAGTTAGAACCTGGAGTTTTGGCAATCTTTCCTATGTATCAAAAAAGTGATTCTACTCAAATAAGAATAATAGAAATATATAATGATAAAGATGCTTATCAGGCACATTTAAAAACACCGCATTTTCAAAAATATAAAACAACTACAACTAAAATGGTTAAAGCATTAAAGTTGGTAGAAATGAATACAATTGATCCCGAATCTATGAAATTCTTGTTTAGGAAAATTAATGAATAATAGCCGCTTATACAAGATTTCGAAATATAGCTGATAAATAAACACTTGGCAATGAGTGAGTAATAATTTTTTGTTTAATAAAACAAGAAGTTTCTGTAAAATAAAAGTATAAATGATGTATTTTTGCTGAATATATAAATCAAGCAAACAGTTGAAAAGGTTTTTTATCTTATTACTTTCCTTTCTGATTATGGCGCCGTCATTTGGCAGTTTGTTTATATATGCTTCCTTCAAAATGAATCAGACTGAGATCGCCAAAACGATTTGTGTACAGCGTAAATTAGCTTTTAACAGCTGTAATGGTCGATGCGAACTTCAAAAAAGCATCAAAAAATATTCTGATAACGAAAGAAAAATGCAGGACAGCTTAAAAGAAAAAACGGAGCTTGTATATGTTCAAAATACTCTTGAAGTTACTTTTGATATAGTTCCTGTAATCGAATCAAAAAATAATTCTTCTATTTTGTTTGAAAAGAAACCAATAGGGGCTTCTAATCTTACATTTCATCCTCCTCTCTATTTCGCATAGATCAAACTTTCAAATTTAAAATTTTGACATTGTAACTATTTCAATGTTGCTGTCTTATTTGTATTTAAATACAGCGTTTTTTCTGTTTCTTATTTTATTTGAAAACTATTGATCTTAATTGATTAATGCAATTTTATTTGTGTTTTTCGATACCTCTTCAAATTCACTGCACAAGCTTATGTTTGATTTTCAGATAATGTCTTTGTGCTCATTTTAAACAGTTTTTATAAAATTCATTTTAATGAAATCTTTTAATTTTTTTGTAATTGCAATATTTTTTGTGATTACTTCCTGTACAATCGACAAAACAGATTACGAAGCAGAAATTGACTCTGAAGTTCCTGAATATTATGAATTTAAAGAAGCTGTTTCGTTTACCGGCGGCATTTATAAAATTAGTATTGAGGCCTTAAACGGAACTTTTTACAAAGGTTATAATGAGCTTCACTTAAAAGTTACCAATACGCAGACTAATCAAAATGTAAGTGCTTCTCAAGTAACTTTTTTGCCTGTAATGACTAATGCTGATGGAAGTGCAAATTCATGCCCGCATCAATATAATTTAGAATATAATGCTGCAAATGGCTATTACAATGGTTATTCTGTATTTACATCAGAAAGCGTAACAACTGCAAGCTGGAAATTATACGTGAGTTTTACAGTTGAGAATCAGAAATATGAGATTAATAAAGAGGTTTCTGTTGAAAAACAAAGCAACAAAAATCTTAATATGACAGCCTTTACAGGAAAAGATAACGAACAATACTTTATTGCATTGGTTTCGCCACAAAAACCAACAGTTGCAGAAAACAAATTGGTTGCCGGAATCTATAAATACAATAAGCCAACAACTCCCGCAGGAACTTTTCCAGATCCTTCGCAATTTTCTTATTCTGAAGTAACAGGTTATACATTAAAATTAGATCCGAGAATGCCGGAACCTTCAATGGGAAATCATTCTTCGTCAAACAATCAGGATTTAACACAGCAAAGTGATGGTTTATATCATGGCGTGGTCAATTATACGATGACCGGAAACTGGACATTGAATTTAATTATGATGAACCAAAACGGATTGATCCTAAAAGGAACGGTTGTTCCAACAGATTTTACGCCCGGAGTTGAAGGTGTAAAAAGTGAACTTTATATTGATACTTTATTTTAATATCATGAAATATATATCAATAGCATTACTTTTTTTGGGAATATCTGTAACGGCCCAAAATGCACATGTACATCATGACAGTATAAAAAATCTAGAGGAAGTAACCGTAAAAAACGCTGCCAAAAAGAAGATCGAAACAGAGATGAAAATGGCAGTTTCGGTAGATGAATTTTTATCATCTTCAGAAAATATAAGTTTCATAAAACGTGGCGCTTATGCGTGGGAACCATTACTAAATAATATGAGTACAGAACGTTCGACGGTTACCATCGACGGGATGCATATTTTTGGAGCCTGTACCGATAAAATGGATCCGATAACATCGTATGTAGAAAGCAATAATCTTGCCGCAATTGATATTAAATCAGGGCAGGAAGGAAGTCTTCATGGTGCAACAGTTGCCGGAAGTATTGATTTAAAAAGAAGAAGTACGCCATTTAGCATAGAAAGAAAGTGGAACGGAAGCTATCAAAGCGGATTTGAGTTTAATAATAAACAGTTTTTCAATCTTGGAAATGTCTCTTACTCAAGCAATAAATTTGTTGCAGATGGAAGTATTTCGTATAGAAAAGCAGATAATTATTATGACGGGAATGATGATGAAGTAAAGCATTCGCAGTATAAAAAATTCAATACCTCCCTTGGTTTGGCGTACAAAACCAGTGATTTATCATCGGTTAGATTAGATGCGATTTTTGATATGGCAAAGGATGTTGGCTTTCCTGCATTACCAATGGATTTATCACTTTCGAGAGCGTTAATAACTTCGGCTTCTTATAAACAATTATTTAAAGAAGGTTTGGTAAGAGTTATTGATAGTAAGGTTTATTTTAATGCGATAGAACATTATATGGATGATACAACGCGTCCTGAAAATCTGGTTCACATGGATATGCCGGGCTGGAGCACTACTTACGGACTGGTTTCTAAAGCAAACGTAAAAAAGAATAGTTATTCTTCTGAAATACAATTAAATGCATACGATAATTTGTCAATTGCAGAAATGCGAATGTACCCACAGGACCGAAGCAAAAGATCGATGTTTGCTTACAGCTGGCCGTGGGTTACTACCAGATATGGCGGACTTTCTATGAATAATTACTGGGATATTTCAGAGAAAAGCCAGCTGAGTTTAGGCGGATCTTTAGGAGTAAATTACAATTATTCTAAATATGTAGAATTTAACTGGATTTTTCATCCGGGTGCGCCACAGGAAAAAACGAGATTTTTACCAAGTTTGCATGCAGGATATCAATTGGATATTGACCAGTTTAATTTTTCTGTTGGAACGGGTTACGGGCACAGAGCACCTTCTGTTTCTGAAGGTTATGGATATTACATTTACAATAGTTTTGATCGTTATGATTATATCGGAGATCCAAATTTAAAAAATGAAATTTCGTATGAAGGAAATGCAAGCGCAGGTTTTAAAAATGAAAGATTAAGCATTCAGGGAAAAGTAAATTATTTCTACATACAAAATTATATTATTGGCAGGGTTTTAAGCATGGGAAGTCCGATGAACTATCAATCGGTTGGCGTAAAAGGGTATACTTCATTAGATTATGCAACGCTTTTTAATATGTCGATGAATGCCGCTTATGATATTTTACAGCACTTGCATTGGAAAGGAACATTAACTTATGCACGTGGAATGGATGATAAAGAAGGAAACCTGCCTTTTATTCGTCCGTTAAGTTACCAGACTTCTCTTCATTTTATGCATAAAAATTTTGGTATCCAGACTTCTGTAAATGGTGATTTTGCACAAATTAATTACAGTCCGGAATACGGAGAAGACCAGACATCTGCTTACACCATTTGGAATATTTCTGCCAATTATACTTTCAAAATTAATAAAGTAAAAACGGTTGTTCAGGTTGGTGCAGAAAATTTATTAAATGAATATTACAGCACTTATGCAGATTGGGGAAATATCCCAAGAATGGGACGTAATATTTTTACTTCCTTAAAATTCAACTTCTAATAAAAATGAAAAAAGTTTTTAGTATCACAATGACAATGCTGTTTCTGTTGGTTTCTTTCCAGCAGGCATTGATTATTGTATACTTTAAACTGAATCAAAATGATATTGAAAAAGAGTTTTGTATTAATAAAACTAAACCTCAACTGCAATGCCATGGTAAATGCCATTTGAAAAAAGAGCTTAAAAAATCAGAAAAAAACAACGATTTAGAACTTAATGGTATCAGTAAAAAGATTGATTTTGCTATGATTTCGAAAATGGAATTTAAGCCTGAAATCTTAAAAAATATAAATTCAAACAAAATATTAATTTATAAGGAAGGAATTCATTTTGAGCCTTATCTGGAAATCTTTGTACCGCCGCCTCTTTTTAATTGCTGTTAACCAAGACTCAATAAATAGAATTACAATAATTAAAATTATAAAAATGCAAAATTTCAAAAAATACCTTTTGTTATCAGTAGCTATGTTGGCATTCGTATCTTGCTCTAGTGATGATGATAATCCTGTGGCAAACAATGTAACATTAGAATTTAATAATACTTTTAAGGGAACTACAATTGTTTTGGGCAATGCAGGCTCGACATCGGCTACAGTAAATACCTCAGCCGCAGGACAAGTACATCATTTTTCAGAGCTAAAATATGTGATCAGCAATATACGTCTTATAAAAGACAATGGGGATGAAGTTCCATATAACATAAATGATTTGGATAAAGGCGCAACAGTTATCGATCAGGCAAAAACAGCTTCTTTAAGTTATGTTTTAAGTAATATTCCGTCGGCGACTTATAAGCAGATTAAATTTGGTTTAGGAATCAAACCGGAACAAAATACTTTAGACCAGGTTAGATTTCCTAATTTCTATGCAGCTGCAGGCGCTAACGATACAGAAATGATGTGGGAATGGGGAAGTGGATACCGTTTTACAAAAGTAGAAGGTTTTTATGATACCGATAATAAAGCAATGTCAATTCATACCGGAAGTACTGTTGAAGGAACTGAAGGAGCTTATACTCAGGGTGTAAATGCATACAGAGATATTACTTTAAATCTTAGTACAAATGCAATTGTTGGAAGTAAAGCACCAAAAATCAAAATTACAGCTGACTTTGATAAATTGTTAAGCGGAAAAATCAATACAATTACTTTGTCTACAGGAACAGGAATGAATGATAATGCAACTCCAAACGTTCATACTGCCGCTCAAATGGTGAAGTTTGTTGATAATTTGGGTGGAAATGGTTCAAGCGATATCAGCGGAATGTTTTCTGTTACTGCCGTAGAAAACTAAAACTATATTTTAGAGTCGTCTTGATGTAATTTGAGACGACTCTATTTTTAAATTCATTTCTAATGAAAAAAATAATTGTTTTCTTATCAGTAATATCGTTATTAACATCTTGTAATAATGATGATTCTGAAATGATTTCTATAGACAATCCTGAAATTACATTAAATATTCCTTCTGAATTTCCGGAAGTAAATAGTTTTGTGAGTTTAAATAAACCAACAAAATATGGTGTGGAATTAGGAGAAAAACTTTTCTCTGAAAAAAGATTCAGTGCAGATAATACTATTTCCTGTTCCAGCTGTCACATTCAGTCGAATGCTTTTGCAGATCATAATCCGCAAGCGATTGGAATTGAAGGAAGAATTGGACTGCGAAATGCACCATCACTTCAGAATTTAATGTTTATGAAATTTTATAATTGGGACGGAAGTAAACTACAGCTTGAAACACAGCCATTAGTTCCCATTATAACTCATGAAGAAATGGATTCTTCAATACTGGAAGTAATAGAGAAAATTAAGGATGATCCGGCTTATAAAGATTTGTTCCAAAAAACATTTGGAGATGAAAGTATTACACCCGAAAGAATTTACAAAAGTATCGCACAGTTTGAGTACACGCTAATTTCTGCCAACAGCAAATATGACAAAGTAAAACGAAATGAAGGAGAATCCTTTACCACAAGTGAAGCAAAGGGATATGAGACATTTCAGCAAAAATGTGCAAGTTGTCATGGTACAGAATTGTTTACAGATCAGAGTTTTAGAAACATTGGCTTTCCTGTAAACACAAATACCAACGAAGCCGGACGAGGAAGAGTTACGGGCCTTGCTTCTGATTATATGGGTTTTCGGGTTCCTACTTTAAGAAATATCGAATATACAGCGCCTTACGGAAGTTTTGGACAGTTTTCTACCTTAAAATCGGTTTTGGATTATTTTGATAATGGCGTTTTGGAAGCTGATAATCTTGACCCGGTTTTTAAAAATAATGGCAATAAAATACCGCTTACGGAAGAAGAAAAGAGCAATCTTATTTCGTTTATGAAAACACTAACGGATAATCATTTTTTAGGAAATTAGTTCATTTAATTTGATATCGTGAGTTTTACCTCCCAAAAGTTATATTTTGTTATTTAACTGGTCTATTTTTTTTAATTTATTAAAAATGAAATAAAAAAAGAAAGTTTTAAATTACATTGATTGATTTGTTAGCTTTGTATAAGCACCAAAAACTTTTTTATCATGCCTGTAATTGAACAATCAGAATATAATTTTCCTCCGATTATTCATCGGAACAGGCATATCTCTACTATTTACGCTGCTTTATTTAAAAAGTTTGAAGTTCCGGGATACACAAGAGAAAAACATGAATTGAATGACGGGGATTTTATTAATATAGATTTTATTCTAAATGATCCTAAAAAAGCAGTGATTTTGTGCCATGGTTTAGAAGGCGATTCCCGCAGAACTTATAATAATAGCTGTGCAACTTATTTTCAGGAAAAAGGTTTTTCCGTTTTCGCCTGGAACAACCGTACCTGCGGAGGAGAAATGAACCGACTGCCAAGACTTTATCATCATGGTGCAGTTGATGATCTTGATGAAGTAGTTCAGTTTGTCCTTAAAAAAGGATTCGAAGATGTTTATTTGATTGGATATTCAATGGGAGGTGTTCAGCTTTTAAATTATTTTGGCTGGACAAAAATGGATGAACGAGTAAAAGCAGGAGTTTCCATTTCGGTACCAACACATATTGCTACAAGTGCTGCTGTACTCAAACAAGGTTTTAACAGGGTTTATTTAAAGAATTTTACAATCGATATTAAAAAAAAGCTAAAATACAAAGCGGCACAGTTTCCTGATTTTATAAACCGTGATCAAATTGACAGCATTACTTCTTTTGATGAAGTGGATCATTATTTTACAGCACCACTGCATGGTTTTGCCAGCCGTGATGACTATTATCAGCGTGTTTCTCCAGAATTCTCCCTTAAAAATATTACCATTCCGGTTTTAATTATTAACTCTCTCGATGATCCTTTTTTAGGTGAAAGATGTTACCCAACAGCCATAGCAAAAGACAGTCCATACGTTTATCTTGAAACACCAAAGTATGGAGGACATTGTGCTTTTCCACTCCGCAATTCAACCTATTCCTATGCAGAGACAAGAGCGTATGAGTTCTTTAAATCTTTTCAATAACTTCTGGAATGTTGCGAACTTTTAGCATTTTTTAAATAACCACTTGCGTTAAAGGATATAAAATACAATTCAAATTATATAAATGTTTAGTTTATCATATTTCTAAATTTGAAATATAACGAACAAACAATAATATTATGAAAACGCTATCTAAATTAAAAATTGTTTTAACTGTACTGATAATAGGACTTTTACTTTCATGTAAAAATAATAAAGATGGGTATAGTGATGAAATCGACACCAGACAAACTCCCGATACGACTGCTACAGACACCATTGAAAATAAAGGTTCAAATACAACCGGTACAAATACAACTGGCGCAACAGGAACTGAATCTGAAGGGGTTACCGGAGCGGGAAGTATTTCGGACCCGGGAACTGCTACCAAGAGAGAATCTACTCAGGGTACAGGAAGTGGTCCCGGAGAAAGTGCTAAAGATGGTTCAACATATACTTCATCTCAAACTAAGGATACCGTAAGCACGAAACAACCTGTAAAAGGAACCAAAAAATAATGTTAGTTTAGTAGACAGACATTTATCCAGATTGAAAAATATTCAAATTAAGTACCGCTGAAATAGAAGCTTTAACCTAAAAAAACAAGCTGCCATTGGCAGCTTGTTTTATATTATCAGATTAAAAATTAGTGACTTTCACTGTTTTCAAATCCAAGAATCGTAATCATATAAGGCGTTTTCGAAACCTTAATTTTCTTTGAAATTTCCATGGAAGTCAAATTCAATTGCAATAACTCTCCTGTATTTGGAGATGTGATGTAAGCAAAATTCTCTGTTAACTGGATTTGTGGTTTTAAAGTAGCGTCAGTTGCAGTTTCGGCGATGATCTTTCCTTCTTTTTCAACTGCTAAACTATTCAGGTTATATAATTTGAATTCACCGGAATGCAATAAAATTCCCAGTTTGCTATGATTGTAACTTACTTTACATTGCATAATAGTCGTATTTTGCAAAATTGGTTTAATTGTGCTGTTTGCAACATCAATTAAATAAGCCCCTTTTGCGGCAGTATAACCTACAAATTTCCCTTTCGTTGAAGTTTCTAAAATACTTCCAAACCAAGCAGTTCCAAAATCTTCAGGAAGAGCAATCAATTTTTGTTTCCCTGTACTTTCAACAACAAGAACTCCACTAGCAGAACCAAAAACAGCATAAGTTCCGTCAGAAGCATTTCCGTGAATTCCTTTGGTAACAATTGTGGCATCAAAAAGTGTTTTACCGGTATTGTCTATAATTTTTACTTTTTCAGGAAGCGTTCCTGTAATCGAATTATCCTTTTCAGTAATGGCATAAGTTCCGTTAGTAAAAGTCGCCATTGCACCGTGATGCGCCAAAAGTCCTGCATTTATCACTTTAAATACCGCACCTGGAGTATTAATTTCAGCTTCTTTTGCCACAGACAATGTGCCGTCTCCGTCATTAAAAGTCAATAATTCGCCAATTTTACTTTTAAAATGTGTTGGCAAAAGTGATTTTCCTGTCAAAGCACCAAATTGCGGAAGACCGTCTACATCAACATGATCGCCATGACTTTCAAAACCGCTGTCAAAAGTTTCAACCGTGTTGTCAGCTCTATGCACTATTCCTGCATATCTGCCAGATTCTGTAGTATAAAGAGCAGATTTTGCAAACTTTGCATTAAAAGAACTTGTTGTGGCATCAACCGGATTTACCAATGTAATTTCATTTGTTTTTTCATCAGAAAGTAAAATTCTAAGGTATTTAAATTCTAAAAGCGTTTCTTCGGGAGTTTCAACATTGTTGTCGTCATCATTACTACATGAGATCACGAAAGTCGATAAAGCAAATAAGAAAATCAGTTTGAAATAATTGTTTTTCATTGTAAAATGTATTTAAATTAATATTTGGGTTTAATTAGAAACTAATGGTAATTGGCATCGATTTATAGACGCTCAAATTGTGTGTGGTATTTTTATAAAGAATTACCCAATTGTATTGACCGGATTGCCATGATTTATCCAAAGTTGTTGCTTCCCCAATAGCATCTTTATCAGCGCCAATAGTGATGCTTTCTCCGCCCCATACGTCATTTATTTTTTGAAGCGTAGCAATTTTTGAAGCAGCAGGAAGGTCTTTATGTTCAACTTTTGAAATCACAATTACTTTTTTAAAATCAAGATTATCAATGCTTTCTGGATGGTAATTCAGGCTTTTTTTGATTAAAACAGAATATAAAATTCCGTCGCCCACAATCTGGCTAACCTGCGCATGAGCTGTAAGCAAATCATTTTTTTTGAAGATTAATTCCGGCTCCACCCAGGTTTCCATATAATAAATCAGATCGTCGTTTCTGGAAATCATATCGCGTCCTATTAAAGGATCAGCAGGCATATTCGCGGGATCTGTAATCGTAATTTCTTCCTTAATTTCGAGTTGGGTTCCATTCTCATCCAAAACAATAAAATAGAAATCAAATTTACCTTCGGGAGCATCTGCAGGAATCGTAAAATGTTTATGTACATTGGTGTTTTTTGTTCCGATGTATTCAGCCCACTTAAACTCCAATTTCCAGTCTTTTGTGTAGGTTTCTCCACTTTTCGGAAGGATTTTTAGCTGTACATCGGCAATTTTATCGCCAGCAACAACATCGGCATTAAAATGAAAATCACGACCAATTAAGGCTCGTTTGTTATTGGCGGTTCCAATTTCAATGTTTTCAGCTGTGGGTTTTGCAGCTTCCGGGTTTTCATCATTATCACAGGCAGTAAACGAAACAGCCACAATGGATAACAGAAGAAATAATTTTACTTTTTTCATAAGATTTAGGATTTATTAATTTGATTTAAAATTTTTATTGATGAATTAAAAACGGCACTTTTACCGACAGAATAATATTTCGGCTTGCCTCAGGAAGTTCGATTAACCGGTAAAAACTCGTGTGATTGAGGTATTTGGTATTAAACAGGTTTTGAACCTGCAGGCTGATTATAAAATCCTGTTTTCCGGTTTTTAATTTAGTTCCTAAAGCAAGGTTGAAAACATTACTGCTCGCGGTTTTCTTTTCGGGAGGAACAATCTGGTTTTGCGCAGCGGTATAACGATAATCAAGCGAAAAATAAGTATCTCTCAAATTTTTGATTTCCGGACTGTACGTCATCCCAAACAAAACCGAAGCAGGAGGAGAGAAGGGAAGCGTATAACCTTTTTTATTTCCTGATAATTGTTCAGAATAAAGATATTCGGCCAGAATTTCGACACTTAAACCAGGCATAAACTGATAACGCGTTTGCAATTCGCCACCGTATCGCATGACTTTACTTTGCTCATATTCAAACACCTGATTTCCTGCTCCGTAATAAATATCATGTTGCGAAGTGGGATTCAGATATATATAATTGGGGAAATAATTAAAAAACGGACTCAGTTGAAAAGACCATTTATTTTCCTGCCATTCCATCCCAAGATCTAATTGGTACGAACGTTCTGCAGATAAATTGGGGTTGCCTTTTTCAAATCTGAAATAATGATAATTGACACCGTTTGAAGCCAGTTCTTTTGCAATCGGCATTCTAAAACTCGTTCCCAGATTTGTTTTTAAAGCAATTTTCCCCGGATTATAATTCACTCCCGCTGACCAATTAAAACTTTGAAATGTTCCGTTCAAATCATCTGAACGTTTTAAATATTGAGACGTTGTCTGACCATTTTCCGTAATTTCACTTAGAAACCAATCGTTGTATTGCTCCATTTCGATTTTACCATAATCGAGTCGAACAGCACCATGAAGCAGCCATAAATCACTGATCCGGATTTTATCATAAGCAAATAATCCCGCTGTAATTTGCTGGAAAGCAGGAATTAAAAAACTCCAGCCATTAATAGTATTCTGCTGTTTTTCGCCATTGATTCCAACAGTAAACTGATGTTTATTTATCGAAAATTCATCTTTAATTGCGATAGAAAAAACTTCTTTATCGTACTGTCTTTCCAGATTATGAGGTGCATACATATCATCAGGATATAGGGGCGGCATAAAACCATGATTGACATAATGGCTCCATTCGCGACGGAAATTCTTCTGAAATCCCAATTGTGTTTCCAGCTGATGATTTCCTATTTGAAAAGAAGTTGTATTGCTAATTTTGGTATGCGTAACTTCCTGAAAAGGCATCAAAATATCGCGGCTCGATTTGTCGTGAAGTTCTGTATCAACATTTCTGGGTTCAAGTCCGTGCGCATTGGCAAAAAAGCCGCTTTTACTGTAAACATTACTCGCATATAAAACCGATTTAAATTTTTCGGAAACATATCCTGTACTTGCGTGCAAATCGAGTTCACGTCCTGCAGTATTTCGCAGGCGATTTTTATATAATGGAACGGCATAATTGTAAACATGAACCGTATCTGTAGGAACACGATAATCGCCGTAATCCATAACCGTCATTCGAGTATCGAAAAACCATTTTTCATTGCGCCCAAACAGATTAATCGATCCGCCAAATTGTTCGTTGTTACTTTTCCCGGTAAAATCAATGCTTCCGCCTAATGTGTTTTTTGCAGGCACGGGAACGGGTTTTATATTGATTGCTCCGCCAATAGCATCAGATCCGTACATAAAAGAGGAGGGACCTTTGATAATTTCGACACGATTTACCGCATATTGATCGATTTCTAGTCCGTGATCTGCGCCCCATTGCTGGCCTTCGTGTTTAATGCCGTTTTCGACCACAATAACCTGATTAAAACTGAGGCCGCGGATTAATGGTTTTGAACCTCCGGAACCAATGGAAATCGTTTTAACACCGGGAATTCTTTGCAGTGATTGCATCAGGCTTCCACCGAGATTTCTCTGGATAAAACTGCTGTTTACGGTTTCGATATTTAGCGATTCATCTTTTTTTCGGCGAAAGCCAAAATTATCGGAAACAATCACTTCTTCTAATTCTTTTATGTCTGGTTTTAAGAAAATATCCGGTAATAAAACGGCACTTTCTTTCAGCGAAAGCTTTATTTCATAAGGCAGATAACCCGCGTAGTTTATCGTTAAGCTTTTCGAATTTTTTGGAATATTTGTAAAATAAAAATGACCCTTTTTGTCTGTAATTGTAGTTAAATTACCGGGCTGAATAATAACGGTAAGACCTTCCAGCGAACCCCTTTCACTGGAAAGTACTTTACCTGATATACGAACTGATTGTGCTGCTGTTTTTGAAACTATAGCAAAACAAAAGAGCAGACAAAAAATTCGGAATCTATTTAATTTGGTTTTATACATCAAAATCAGCTTATAAAATTTTAATGCTTAAACCTTTAATGGTCTGCCAGCCTTCTTTATCCGTCAGGCGGATTAAAAAATGATAATCTCCGGGATCAATATCCTGTGGAATGCTGATTTCCTGAACGGCCTCGTAACTTTTTTGCCCGGCGGGAATAGTAACCGAATTAATATAAAGCAACGGATTTACAGGTTTTTTAATTGGATCTGATACACAATCATTGACTTCTGTACTATGTGTATGATGATCAAAATTGTGGTGAATATCAAGACTGTAAGAACCTAATTGGGCATTGTCTGTAAATTTTGTTCTGAAGGTGATTTTTTGTCCGCGTGTAATTTCACTGCATTGCACAGGAAAAGTATTTGAAGCAGAAATATCAATAACCGGATATTCTGTGTCAATTTGCTCATTATCGCTTGAACAGGCGGTAACAAAAAAAGACACTGCAAGAAGCGAAAAGGCAATTTGTAGTATTTTCATGTTTTTTGATTTGGTCTGGATTGTATTCATAAATATTAAATTGGGTTACGAAAGAAAACGATACAACAATACAGCACAGCTATTTCAGAATAGCAATGATGGCATTACGTAATTTTACAAACTAATGGTGTGATTATGCTCTAATAAGCATCTTGGGAAATAAGCGTTTCACTTTTGAAACCAAATAAGAATTCAATATCAATTTAGAATTGAAATCTATTTCACCTGGTTTAAAAACGTAACATACGGCATGTGCCTAAATGGTTTTTAGGTTTTTATTTTGAATTGAATTTGAAGCCGAATTATGAATATCAAAATTGATTTAATGATACCATAAAATGTTATTTATGGCTACAGAAATCCTGAAAGAAATTAAGCTTTCAAAAATAAAAGTCATAAAAAACAATTGGTTTTCGACAGCATTCAATTCTAAATAAAAAATGCGTGTACAGTTCATCGTGAAATGATGGCTTATTTATTTAAATTTTGGGTGGTGCACGAAGCGCAAAAAGGGATCCTTTAAAAAAGGAAGAGTAGGCTTTGAAATAAAAGCCAACATTTGTAGTAATGCTAAAGCTTTTATAAAAATCAAAATGTACAAAAGATAATGTACTAACCGGACTAAATTTAAAATGACAGATCGAACATTCTTCAGTAGAATGATCGTGTATTTTAAATTCGCTTTTATCTGAATAATGTTGTATTGAACTTTTATGTGCAGAATTATGATTCTGTATATGTTCATAAGAATGTATTGCCGGAAATAGTATTGCAAATACTACCAGCAGCGGCATAAAAAGAGTAATAAATTTAAATTTCTTTTTCATTCTGAACAATCGTCAGTACAAATATAAAATTCTTATTTTTAAATGCAACTGTGTTTCATTAAAAAAATATTATTTATTAAAATGAAGATGTTTTTTAAGCTGCTTAAACAATCAAAATAGTTGTATTTTTGAGATATGAATTAAAAATTTAATTAAAATGAAATTGTTAGATGCCCTAAAGTGGAGATATGCCACGAAAAAAATGAATGGAAAAGTTATTCCTCAGGAAAAACTTGATTATATATTAGAAGCAGCAAGATTATCACCTTCATCATCCGGTCTGCAGCCTTATCAAATATTTGTTATCTCAAATAAGGAATTATTAGAAAAGATAAAAGCAATTAGTTTTGACCAAAGTCAAATTACAGATGCATCTCATTTATTAGTTTTTGCAGCCTGGGATGGTTATTCTCTGGAAAGAATAGAAGCTGTATTTAATAAGACGGTTTTGGAACGCGGCTTGCCATTAGATGCAATGGATGCTTACAAAGAAAGGTTATGGTCAATGTACGAACCTTTAGGTCAGGAATGGCATGCAAATCATGCGGCCAAACAAGCATACATATCATTTGGTATAGCAATCGCGGCCGCCGCTGAGCAAAATGTAGATGCTACACCAATTGAAGGATTTTTGCCGCTTGAATTAGATAAAATATTAGAATTAAATAAACAGGGTCTTAAAAGTGTTGTATTACTTCCTTTAGGATATAGAGATGAAACCGCTGACTGGCTGGTAAACCTGAAAAAAGTTAGGACTTCAATAGATAAATTCGTTACTTTTATTTCTTAATTATAAGATGTATAGTATTGTAATTAAATTTGTTGATGCGCTACAAAAGAATATAAATAATGGGAAAAAGTTCTATTTCTATTTGTATATTTAAAATTGTAAAATAATAATAGGATCTATGAAGAAAATAGGATTTTTATCGTTTGGGCATTGGGCCAATCATCCATCCTATCAAACTCGTACAGCAGCTGATACACTGCTTCAGTCGATTGATCTGGCTGTTGCTGCAGAGGAAATTGGTTTAGACGGTGCTTATTTCCGTGTTCATCATTTTGCAACACAGCTTGCATCGCCTTTTCCATTACTTTCGGCCATCGGTGCTAAAACGAGTAAAATTGAAATTGGGACAGGCGTGATTGATATGCGATATGAGAATCCGCTATATATGGTGGAAGATGCCAGTGCCGCAGACTTAATTTCAGGAGGACGTTTACAATTAGGAATCAGCAGAGGATCGCCGGAGCAGGTCATTGACGGCTGGCGCTCTTTTGGTTATGAACCCAAGGAAGGTGAAACTGATGCTGATATGGGGCGCAGAAAGGCTTTAGAATTTTTGGATGGACTTAAAGGTGAGGGATTTGCTGAGCCAAACCCGTATCCGATGTTTCCAAATCCGCCGGGTTTATTACGTTTAGAGCCACATTCAGAAGGATTGCGAGATCGTATCTGGTGGGGAGCAGCCTCTAATGCCACAGCTATCTGGGCAGCCGAAAACGGGATGCACCTGCAAAGTTCTACCCTGAAGTACGACGAAAATGGTAAACCCTTCCATATTCAACAGGCAGAACAGATCAGGCTGTATAAAGAAGCCTGGAAAAAAGCAGGACATGAGCACCAGCCAAGAGTTTCGGTAAGCCGTTCTATTTTTGCACTGGTCAACGATCAGGATAAGTATTACTTTGGAAATCAGGCTAAGGGTTCAGACAGTTTTGGTAATATTGAAAGAGATAAAAGGGCAATCTTCGGAAAAAGTTATGCAGCTGAGCCTGATAAACTCATCGCAGAGCTGGCTCAGGATGAAGCTATTCAGGAAGCGGATACAATATTGCTAACCATTCCAAATACATTGGGCGTTGATTACAACGTACATATATTGTCTTCTATACTAAAATATATCGCCCCAGAATTGGGTTGGCGTTAAAAAGATTTAAGATTTCATATGTCTCTTAACTAAAAGTCCCATTCGCCGCGGCGAATGGGACTTTTTACGTTGTTCCAAATTAAAACAACTTAATTTCCTACTTATTTATATAACGGTTTTTGTTAAAAAGAGTGATTTTTGAAAAATAAATTCGTGTAAAGTTCATGTTGTCAAATATTTATAATATATTTAACTTATGAAACATGGGAATTGTGTAAAATTTATTGATAAATTTGCAACATCAAAATATAAGTAAAAATAATATTTGTGATAAGGCAATCCCAATCTGCTGTTAACTAAAATTTACTGTAGCATATGAAAATATTTTTTATGGCACTGTTTTTTTCTTTGACTTCTTTTACAACCTACAATGTAACAGATAAAAAAGAAATGTTATCTGAAGTTGAATTCGCACGACTTACAAATCATGTCAGCGAGATCAAATCTTTTACTTCTGCAAACCGCACTTATAGCAAAAAAATTGCTTTTCTTGTAGATATGAAAATCAAATCAGGAAAGAATCGTTTTTTTGTTTATGATCTTGAGAATGACCAGATAATTGACCAGGGGCTTGTTGCACATGGTTCAGGATCAGAGACAGGAATAAAAGGCGATATTCTGCAATTTAGCAATACACCAAATTCTAACTGCTCTTCGCTAGGCAGATATTCTATTGAAAAATCCTATAACGGCGTTTTTGGCAAAGCTTTCAGGCTAAATGGTCTTGATGAGACTAATAGCAATGCCTTGAAAAGAGCTATCGTATTGCATCGTTATAAAGAAGTTCCCGATGAAGAAAAAGAATATTATATTATAAACAGCCATGGCTGCCCTATGGTAAGCGAGGTGTTTTTTAAAAGACTTGAAAAAGTTATTGAGAGTTCAAATTCGAAAATAATGCTTTATATGTATTATTAATCAAACATAAAACAGTCTTACAATACTAAGAAACAGTATAAAATAAAAGAGCTAATTAGCTCTTTTTTTTATTTTATGTATGGATCAATAATACTTCTTTCTAAACCAGAAAGCAACATTAACCAGTGCAATAAGCGCTGGCACTTCTACCAAAGGGCCTATAACTCCTGCAAATGCCTGACCGCTGTTTATGCCAAAGACGCCAATAGCTACGGCAATTGCAAGTTCGAAATTGTTTCCTGTAGCGGTAAAAGCTATTGCTGTTGCTTTTGAATAATCGGCACCAAAGTATTTTCCAACAAAAAAGCTGATGATAAACATAATAGTAAAGTATATTACCAATGGAACTGCGATACGAACAACATCCATAGGAATTTGAACAATCAGTTCCCCTTTAAGACTGAACATCACAATGATGGTAAAAAGCAGAGATATTAGGGTGATTGGAGAAATAAACGGTACATATTTAGTTTCAAACCATTCAGATCCTTTTATTGCAATAAGTGCATAACGGCTTATAACTCCAAGTGCAAACGGAATCCCCAAATATATCCCGACACTCTCGGCAATCTGACCAATACTGATATTTATTTCAAAACCATTATATCCAAAATAGGGAGGTAGTACCGTTATAAAAATATAAGCATATACGCTATAAAGCAGTACCTGAAAAATACTGTTCAGGGCAATAAGACCAGCAGCATATTCTCTGTTTCCATCTGCAAGGTCGTTCCAAACCACAACCATGGCAATACAGCGCGCCAAACCAATTAAGATCACACCAATCATATATTTCGGATAACCATTTAAAAAAAGCAAAGCCAGAGCAAACATTAAAACAGGTCCAACTATCCAGTTTAAAAATAGTGATGCAAATAGAATTTTAGTATTCCTAAAAACCTGTCCCATCTTTTCGTATTTCACTTTTGCCAATGGCGGATACATCATAAGTATGAGCCCAATAGCCAAAGGGATATTGGTTGTTCCGCTTGAAAAAGAATTGATAAAATTTCCGCTCGAGGGAATAAAATAACCAATTGCTACACCAAGAGCCATAGCCAGAAATATCCAAAGCGTTAAAAATTGATCCAAAAATCCTAATTTCTTGCGTTCTACGGCTGGCGTACAGTTATTTGCTGACATTATTATTGTTTAATTTGTGAGAATACATAAAACATTTCAGTTCCAATTTGAAGACTGCGCTCCAGATATACCTCTTTTTGCTTTGGTGTTCCGTCTGAAACCTTTGGATCTTCAAAGGTGATTGGAATACGTTTTTCGGCACCTGCAATAAAAGGACAGCCTCCATCAGCCTGTGAGCAGGTCATTATGGCAACAAATTCACTCTCAGGATTAAAATCATCATCATAGGTTTTAGAAAAGCCGATAACCGGGAGTTCATTCGATGCAAACTTTATAGAATAAACTGGGTTTTGACCTTCTGAAATAGCTTTAATTTTAAATCCGGAATGCTGAAGCGTTTCGGCTACCATCGGAAACAGGGCAGTAGCTTCTGTACCTCCCGAATAACAGGAAACATTTTGTATGTTGTAATTTGAAGCTGCGGTCTGCGCCCAAACCTGAGACAAATGGCTTCTTCTGGAATTATGTGTACAAATTAAATTTAGTCTTATCGGCTGCTGCTTGTCAACTTTGTTTTGAATATAATCAACTAAAGGCTGTAGTATAGTTTTGCGTTCGTCAGAGATCTGATTAAAATCAAATGAATTGGTGGTATTTTTAATTTCGGTAAATAACATAGTTTGTTTGGTATTTATAATAGATTTTTAATGGTTATTTAAAAATTAGCAACAACCTGATCCGGGTGCGCATGAATTTGAAGAATCAGGATTTAACTGAGTTAATTTTATCTTAGATTTTTCTGCTGGTATCCCGCATTGTTCCTGAGCAAGACAGGCAGTTTGTTTATTAAGTAAAACAAAATTTTTGCCATTAAAATCTAAATCATATTTGCCAATTGTGGTATCCTGATATTCAACTTCAATTTCATGATCTTCAATACCTAAAACCTTTTCTGAAAGTTCAATGATATGAATCAGTTTTTGTGGTTTAAGTCTATGCTCGTAATCATTAGCATCCCAAAGCTGAAAGTTTACAACAGTTTCTTTTCTTACCGTTCCTCCGCAGTCAATGAAGTTTTTTGTGATTAAACCAACTTCTGTTACATGGAAATATTCCGGAACAAAATTTCCATTAGGCAATTCAAAATTTACTGCCTCAACAGTTTTTAGTACTTCTTTAATTTCTGAAAGTTTCATAATGTATTTTTTTAAAGTTTTTGATGTGTTTACAACAGAATTATTAAATTCTTTTTACCGCATTTTTTTATAATTAAATACTTAATTTTAATTGATAAGCTGGCTTCTTCTTTCTAGCAGAACAGTATCTCTCCAGATTCCATTTTGTTTTCCAATTTTTTCTCGAATACCTAATGTTCTGAATCCGGCTTTTTCATGGATACGCAGACTAGCTGTGTTTTCTGGAAATATTCCCGCCTGCAGCGTCCATATGCCTTCAGTTTCACTCAAATGAACCAGTTGTTCTAAAAGTGCAAGACCGATTCCTTTACCCGAATGCTCTGGATCAATATACACGCTTACTTCGGCTACTCCTGCATAAACGCATCTTGAAGAAACTGGTGTAAGTGCTGCCCAGCCTATAATCACGCTATTACTTTCGGCAATAATTCTGCAAGTAGCAAGATGTGATTCGTTCCAGTTTTCCCATGAAGGAGCGCTGGTTTGAAAAGTGGCATTGCCGGTGTTAATTCCTTTTTCATAGATTAATCTAACCTGCGGCCAATCTGTATCCAATAGTTTTCTGATTTCCATAGTAATTAATTTAACAGCACTCGTTTCTCTTTTTTTCTAAATGAGCACTGATGTGTTCGAAAAATCCTTTTATTTTTTCTAATCCCGGTTCATTAATACAGTAACAAATAGAGTTGCCGTCAATGCTGCCTTTTATTAAGCCAGCACTTTTAAGTTCCTTAAGATGTTGCGATACTGTTGGCTGAGATAGCGGCAATTCATTAACTATATCTCCGCAGATACAGGCATCTACTTTTAGTAAATATTCCATAATCGCAATTCTGGCTGGATGACCTAAAGCCTTAGCTAAAACCGCAAGTTCGTTTTGATTGTCTGTAAAATGATCTGTTTTTGTAGCTCCCATTGCTTTATATCTATATTGCAATATTACGATATTGTTTTGAAATAGGAACATGTTTTTACAAAAAATATTTTGATTGCTTGTTTATTGCTGTTTGGTTGAAAGGAAGTTAACTCTAAAGCCTGTAGATAGTTAAAAACCAGAAAACAGGAATTAATGCAAAAACTGGACTATTAACAAGTTAGTAATCCTAACTACTTTTGTACTTGTAATTAGAATGTTTAACATAATTAATTTCATCAATGTCAAAATTTTATCTCAATACTCAGGAATTGCTTCAGGGAGAATTCAAAGTAAATAAGGTTAATATAGCGTTTGTATTTCAGGTAAATTGTCCGGGTTGTTTTATATATGGTTTTCCTATGATGAACGATCTTTACAAATCATTTAAGGATAATGTTGGCTTTATTGGAGTAGCAACTGCTTTTGAAGACTTTAAATATAATAACGAAGCCAACTTAAAGCTATTATTAGAAAACGGTACATTAGTTGGAGAAACCAAAAAGTATTACAATACAAATTTCGGGCTTTCTAACTATTTAGATATTCCAAACTTTCCAATAGCTTTTGATACTATTACATCTTCTGAACAATTACTTAATTCAGATAAGATTGAATTAATTTGCAATATCATTCCCGATTTTGAAAATTTTTCTGAGAACGAAAAAGAAACTTTATTGACAAAAATAAAGTCATATTACGCACAGATACCTGTAATAGCAGAAACATTTACACTCAATCAGTTACAGGGAACTCCATCATTTATTATTTTCGATGACAATTATAATATCTTAGGAGTGTATTTCGGGCATCAAAATGAGGATATATTAAAAACTAAATTAGAAAATTTGTTATCCTGAATTTTTGCAGAATTTTTAGGTATGAACTCAATGCTTATCGTAGCTAAGTGATATAGCTCAGCAACGACTCTTCGTGCCACTTTCAAAAATTGCTAATTATTTAAATATCGCAAAAAAATATTTGCGATTCACGAAATTTAGTAATCAAACAAAATGAATTCTTCGTAAAGTGTTGATAATGTGTTGTTTTTTATTCAGGCGTAAAGATTGCTATAAGTTTAAATGTTAAGCAATTAAGTTAAGATTTACTGTTTTAAAAATTAAAAGACAGTAAGCTGTACTTTATTCATCACTAAAAATTTAATATTATGACAAAATCAAAATCCATAATTCTTATACATGGAAACTTTGTGAATGATTTAAGCTGGGCAAATTGGAAAAGCTACTATGAGAAAAAGGGGTATACAGTTTATACGCCAGCTAATCCTGGACATCAGGGCAATCCTGCAGATTTAAGAAATCACGTTCATCCGGATCTTACTAAAACAGGATTTACTGATGTGGTTGGCAACATAGCCAAACTGATCGACAGTCTGCCAGAAAAGCCATTAATTATTGGGCATTCTATGGCGGGAATGGCTGTAATGAAATTGTTGGAACTAGGAAAGGCTTCCGCCGCGGTAAGTATTGACGGAGCGCCGCCCAAAAATGTATTTCCTCCGTTTCAAACCTTAAAGACTGTATTGCCTGCATTTGGCTTTTTCTCCGGCAAAAATTACTATATGGGAAGCCGTGAATGGTACAATAAAAGTTTTTTTAATACCCTGCAGTCTGAAAGCGAAAAAGCGAATGCTTTTGCCACTTACGCAGTGCCGGAGAGCTTTAAAGTAAGCCGTGAACTAGTACTGAACTCTTTTTCTAACATTGATTTTAAAAAACCGCACGAACCAATTTTATTTATTGGAGGGGGAAGCGACAATATTTTTCCTGCGTCCCTTACAACAACTTTGGCAAAAAAATATAAAGATAAAAACAGCCGTGTCGATCTGAAGATTTTTCAGGGGAAAAGCCATTTTATCTGCGGAGAAAAAGGATGGGAAATTGTTGCAGATTTTATTTTAGACTGGTACGAACGTTTATAATTTTTTGGTGAAATTTCATTAAATCAAAATTTGATTTTGGAAATATAACAACTTCTGAAGGAAGTTCTTCAATCACTATACATAAGTCCGCGGATTAGAAGATTAAAACACTTTCGCAGGTTTTCTCAGCAAAAATCTGAAATCGTATGGTATAAAAACACATCGAATTTGTTTAATCTTCAAAATCCCGGGACAAATATTTCTCTCCTGATACCGCATTTACTCCCCTGAAAATTCATTATAGAACCGCAGTCCGTTTTAAAACAATTATGGCTGTCGGTTTTTTTTAAGACTAAAAAAACAGTGTATGCATCAGATTACGACAAAAACGGTTATGTTTATTTCGGGGGCTTTTGTGAGTCATTATTATTGGGAGCAATGGCTTTGGTATTTTAAAAGCAAAGGATACAAAGTTGTGGCACCGCCATGGATTCATAAAAACGATACTCCGGAAAATTTGAGAGACGCAAATTCTTCTAATAAAATTGGCTCAATATGTTTGTCTGAACTTTTATGCTATTATACCGAAATTATAGAACAGCTTCAGGAAAAACCAATTTTAATTGGTCACTCTTACGGCGGTCTCTTAGTTCAGCTGCTTGTTCAGCAGGATTTTGCAGCGGCTGGCGTTTGTATCAGCTCTTTTCCACCAGCAGGCTTATCTTTTAAAAAATTTCTATTTTATAAAAATATACTCCAATTTGTGCACCTTTTTTTTTCAGATAAAAGTATCGTTTTGCTAACGTTTAAAAAGTGGCAGGATATTTTATATAATGCTGCATCGGAAGAAGAACAGATAATCGCATTTGAAGATTTTATAATCCCTGAATCACAAATGGCTTTGCGCGATCTGCTGTTAAAAAACACAAGAGTAAACTTCAAAAAACGACATGTTCCTCTTTTTTTTGTAGCAGGATCGGAGGACAAATTTGTTACTTCTAAAGCGTTGTATTGGAATTACAAAAAATACAAAAACTTTCATTCTATCACCTGTTACAAAAAACTAGAGGGCAAAGATCATTTTTTGATATTGGAACCTCAATGGGAAGAAACCGCAGAAAGTATTGTAAAGTGGCTTGATAAAATCAGTTAAATTTTATTGATCTCGAGTTTTTTAATTTAGCGTTGAGGGATTAATATCTAAAATTTCAGCTGCACCTCCGGAACCCGACACTTTTTCATTGCATTTTTTTAGAATATACAAAATATAATCCCTTTCATTTTCTACAATAGTTTTTATGACAAGTGTTTTATTCTTACAATAAAGCAATATCAATCTATGGGAATTTTGTAAGATCCTGCTGTAATTAAATACTTTGTACGCTCTTCTCATTTGTATCTTTAATTGTGTTTAAAAACTATTTTATAATCAAAAGAAAATGAGTTATGGCAGAAATTAAAATTGAGAAAAAAAGGCCGATATGGCCGTGGATTGTTGCATTACTACTAATAGCAGCACTTATATACTATGTCTTTGTAAATGATCATGAAACTCATAGTGAAAACAGTGTAGAAATCGAAAACAGTACAAGTGCACAATAGAACAGATAACCGGAAAACAGTGGGACAATTTTGTTTTTTCGCTATTGTGAAAATTAAAATAAATAGTTTTCTGGAGTTAACAGACAAATAAAAACAGTATATAATACTATTTAAAAAAAATTATGGAAAATAAAGACAAAAACTTATACAGACTGGACGAACTATCTGATTATAAAGTTGCTTCCAATTATTCTGATGTAAGAGGGTGGAAGATCGTAGATGCAGAAAACCATACAATTGGTAAAATTGATAATCTTTGGGTGAATAAAGACATGCAGCGCGTGGTTTATCTGGATGTAAAATTAGATAAAAAATTAATAGATGACCACCGTAATGAAGTGCGTGATGTTATAGCAAACGACAACGGAAAGGAGTTTATCTATAAAGAAGGAGACAGCCATATTATTATACCAATTGGATCTGTAAACATAAATACAGACACTAAAATTGTTATGGCAAATAGTATTGGATATGATACTTTTAGAAACACAAGCAGATATAATACGCAGCATAATTTTGACAGGGAATATGAAAGAAGAGTAATGAAGTCCTATTATCCTGAAAATGATCCTAACTATGATAGTAATGATGACGCTTTTTACAACCGCAGGGAATTTGAAAATCGCTAATAAGGCATCTTAGATAAGATTAGAAAGATCAAACGTTTATAATGTTTGATCTTTTTTTTTGTGAAAAATGCCGCAACTGCTTACTATTGCATAATTTTGTAGGGCACGAAGCAACCAGCTTCTTACTATTATACTATGAGCAATATCTTTTCTGACAACAGCCAAATAGGAACAGTATCTACTTTCTCTGATCTTGTACATACTGATTTTACGGGAGAAATGAATGCGTTGTGCTGGTACAGAAATTTGGATGGCGATTTTAAGGAGATTGTAGCCCAGTTATCTTTGCAAAAAAATATAGCAGAAAATATAACCGAAGTTTATCCTGAAGATTTAATCGCACTCCAACTCTCAGAAAAGGGGAATGTAGCAAGGGAAATAATCTTAAATGATTTACAATTATTAACTGATTTTGGCGCTTCTCCAGCTCTTAATTTACTGAAATGTTATGAACGTGATGATGAATTTGATTTCATATCCACAGATGTGTATTCGTTTCATGTTGATCGTTCGCCCATTGCAACAGATACTTTTTTATGCACCTATCACGGAGCGGCAAGTGATATTGTTTCTAATTCGCAGGCAGAGCAAAAAATCCTGATTCCGGAAATTCGAACAAAGCTAAAAGAACTGCATGACGGACCAACAGAAGAATTCGAAGACTTTTTGACGGAAAATTATTTTGATTTGCATTATCAGCTACATACAGATGCAGAACCTGTTAATTTACGTTTAGGGCATCTTTGGCGCCTGGCCGTAGATCATCCAAAACAACAAGTACTGCCTTGTATTCATAGGGCACCAATAGAAAATGATGGGGAATATCGGTTGTTGTTGATTTGTTGATTTGTTGAGGGGATTTATAAAAGTTTTTAGAACAAAAAATTGTTAGATTTGTTAAAACCATACCAATGAACAATTTAGAAATTTTCAAATGGCTTGCTATATTTTCGCCAATTATTAGTGGAATAATAGTAGGATTTGTTAGCCATATGCTTTCAAATCGATCAAAACGTATAGAAATTCTATATCAAAACAAAATTCGAGCCTTTAATGAGATTCATAAAATACTTATTGAATATAGATTTGAATTAGAGCAGATTATATACAAGAATCCATTTCTTGAAAGGAGCTCCGATGCAAAAGGTACAGTTGAAACTCTTACTCTATTAAACAATGCTCTTGTACGTAATAGTATATATCTAAATAAAGAAAGTAGAGAAGCAATAATGAATTTAGTTACAAAGATTAATTTCTTCTGCGGTTCTCAGATGCAGGATTTTGAAAATATAGACCCTTATATAGATATGGCGGGTGAAATTAAGAAAGTGATCAATATTTTGTATAAATACCTTAATCTTAAATGATTTACTAAATATACTCCGATCGCTCATATATGCGCAACGATAGTGTGGAAATTCTTTTCATGCCCGTTTCTATATTAATAAAGTATATTAATAAAACTAGATTTTCTTTTTTAAATCTTTTAAGATTTACTTTGCGGGCACGGATTACAAATTTGCGCGATTGGGAAATTTTTAGTATTGAGAAAGTATATAAAATCGCCGGAGAGTCAAACAATTTTTATTACTTTTAAGTAATTTAGTGCTTAATAGCTCTTGTGTATAAATTATTAAAAAATATGTCTAAATTAGATCAAATTGTACTTCAGTATTTGGAAATTAAAACCAATTATGCTATTGTTATTACAGGAGATTGGGGGAGCGGAAAAACATATTATTTTGAACATAAGCTAAAAGGTTTAATTGAGAATACTCACCTGATAAAAGATGCTGAAAAAAGATATACTCCGATCTTATTATCACTATTTGGTATAAATTCTATTGATGAGATTCAAACACAAATTATTCTAAATCTTTATCCAATTTTAAAAAACAGAAAAACAAAACTAGCCGCAAATTTAGGTAAAGCTCTTTTTAAGGGAATCCTCAAAATGAATGGTCTTGATGACTATTACAAGATTGTTGCAGACGTGGAAGTTGAAAAAAAAGATTGGATAAAATTTGATGAGCTTGTGCTAGTGTTGGATGATTTAGAACGAATAAGTAAATCATTAGCAATAGAAGAAGTTATTGGTTTTGTAAATTCACTAGTAGAGCATGAGAATGTTAAAGTAATACTAATTGCCAATGAAGATAAAATTGACTCTCCAGATTACAAAAAGATTAAAGAAAAAGTTATAGGAAATACAATTGAATTCCTGCCGGATTTAAATTCAGCATTTCAAGGTTTAATAAAAAAATTTGATGGTTTTCTATTTTATCAAAAGTTTCTTAAAGCTAACGGAGATATAATTTTAGACTTTTTTGGAAAAGCTTCGATGAATCTTCGAATTCTAAGTTTTGCTCTAGATTATTTTCATTTAACATTTTCTGAGATTAAAAAAAATTTGCCCTCAAATGTATCATTGCAGAAAAATGAGTTAAAACTATTAAATGAACTATTAAAATTTTCACTTGCAATAACGATAGAATATAAATTAGGAGAAATATCATTTAAAGATCGCAAGGAACTAGACATCTTTGTGCAAAAGGATTATATAAGGAAATTTCTCCTTGATAGAGAAAAAAAAGACCAAGATAAAAGCGTTCCATCATACGCAGCAATTTTTAAGCAAAAATATTTTCCTGAAATTGATTATGACTTTTATACATCAATTTATGACTTTATAACAGGGGGAAATATTTTAGATATACAAAAGTTGATTAAGGAACTTAAAGAGTTTTATAATATTGATGATGAAGTTTTACCTGCTCATGATCAGGTTATAAGGGATTTGACATATAGGAACTATACAAATCTTTCTGATAGAGAATATAAGGAGAAAACTAAATTAATGATAAACTATGCGAGTGAGGGAAAATATGATTTAATAGATTATTTAACGGTCTTCCATTTTGCCGTACGACTTTCGAATATTTTGAAATTGAATATTAAGATAGTAAAGAGTAAAATTATTAAAGGGATGCATAAGGATATATCTTCATTTGAATTCAATCCAAGTTTAGAACAATATCTAAATATTGACGAAAAAGCAGAATTCAAAAAAGAAATGCAAGATATAAAGGATGAATGTCTCAAGATAAACAATGAAATAAAAAAGAAAAGTGAGCAATTAAAAAGTTCTAGATTAGAGGAAATATATATAAAAGATTTTGATGCATTTTATTCTGAATTATTTCAAAAACACCAATATGAACCAGTCCTGCGAAATTTAAATGTTCATAAATTCTATTTGTATTTTCTAAGTTCTGATAACGCTCTAAAAAGTAAAATAGGTAGTTTAATATCACTTCGTTATCATGATTATAATTCTAATTTAAAAGATGAAATTGATTTTGTTAAAGCTTTATCTGTGAAAATTGAAAAAAAATCTTCAACCTTAAAAAATAATAAATTTTCAGATGTTTTTATTAAGGACCTAGATAATGCTTTAAAGCATGGACTTAAACGACTTCAATCATATTAAATATTTAATTTATTTTTATCATTAATCAAACTCCGCTCTCCGAAGAGTTCTTATGAATAGTCCGGTCGCTTGGATATGCGCACGATAGCGCGGAAATTCTTTCCGTGCCCATTCCTAATATTAATAAAAACGGGATTTTCTTTTTTAAATATGTTAAGATATACTTTGCGGGCACGGATTAGAAATCGGCGCCATCGCGAATAAATAGGAGTAAAATTTTTACTCAAAATCATTATTCAATCTGTATTGATGCGCTTCTAATTCTTCGTGTGAGAATGCAACCCCATAAGCCTTTGAGTTTGTCAAAACCCTCAAAGTCTCTTTTGCAAGAAGCTCTTTACTTTTCTCTTGGTCCCCAAATGCTTGGGGACTATAGTAACGATCAATCTCAGTTTGTTTCAAATCCTTGTAGCCCAAATCATTTGCCATTTCAGATAAAAGATCTAAACGAAAGGAATTTTGGCTATCAAAATGTGCTGATCTTGGATGAAGAGCATCATAAAATTGCCTCCATGCGGAGCGAACTTTTTTACTATCCTGAAAGACAACATCAATCTGATTAAGACTATCCACCCATTCTTTACTTATAGGAGTAGCTTTTCTTGTTGCCATTAATTTCAAAAAAAGATTCATCTTAGCATCTTTTTTTGACTTTCTGTCTTGGAAAAAAGCACCAAGTCCCCAAATTATAAATGGAATTAGTGTAATAGAGATTAACTCTCCATAGTCTTTTAATATTTGTAAAAACATAAATAGTGATTTTTAGTAAAATTAAGAAATATACTCTTAAAAACTCAAATGAGTTATTGACAATATTCGTTTAATATAATCAGTGTACTAACAATAATACCTCAACAAAAAAAGAGACTTCAAAAGTCTCTTTTTTGAATCAATATATCTTCTATAAAATAATTATTTATCGAATAATTTCTCAAGCCTCACCATCATTTCATCTTTCTCTTTCAACATACGCTCGTATAAAGCAATTTTTTCATCATGAAGTTGGATCAATTTGTCTATCGGATTAACATTAAATGTTGCAGTATGACCTGTATTTAAGAAAGCTCCGTTATCAAAAGTGTTAGAAATAATATTTACCGCCTGTTCTTCATCAAAATTCTGAAAAGCTTCAACAGGAATTTTTAATGCATGCGAGATTTGATCCAAAATATCATTTTCAATTACATCTTTTTGCTCCAGCATAGAAATTTTCTTTTGGTTCCAGTCATTTCCCAGATCAAAAGCCAATGCTTCTTGTTTGATGCCAAGCATTTCTCTGAAGCGTTTTACGTTTCTTCCCTGATGTATTTTCTGTTCCATAATGAATATCAATTTTTCTAGAGGCTCAAAGATAAAGCCATTTGGATTAAAAATCCTGAATTTCAAAGATAAAAAAATATCTCAGAAAACATCGCTTTTGTCAGATATTATATCCGCCTTTTCGAATAGATTATCCTTTGTAAAGAATGGACTTTCGCTGGAAAATTTTATACTTCCGTACTATGAAAAAGAATAAAGTATCCTTAGAAACTAACTTTTGGGCAGGGTTTGTGGCAGGAAATCCCTTTAAGGCCATTGATGCCTTTTTTACCTTTGCACGTCTTGATTATTATAAACAAAATTTAACCGAAATGGTAATTTACAGCTATAAAACAAAAGTTTACAAAGAAGACAATCCCTCTGATGTTTTTGTGTTTTATACGGCTATCTTTTCTTTTCTCAAAGTTTGTTATTGCCTGCAAGAGAAAAGCAAAAAATGGAAAGTAAAAAAGTCTTTGCGCTCTGAAACAGTTTTTCCTCTTACTTCTTTAACAAAGGAAGAATACGATAATCCTTTTATTGTATTTCAAAAAGCATTTGAAGAAAAAACGCTTAAAGAATTTGAATTCTTTTTATGTTTAATCGTAGAGCTTTCATTGTCTCCCTATGCCGAAGATCCAGAAACTGACCTAACGACGCCTTATATTCTTTTAATCAAAATGCTTGATGCCGTGGAACTAATCAGAGAAAGGGGAGTTGAGAAAATCAAGAAAAAGAATCAGATTTCTGTAACAGAGTAAAATATTCCTATCCCAATTTTGAAATACACGGTTCTATAAGCGGATTAGGGGTAAACTCCCTTTTGGCTATTAGGTTTTTTTCTCAGTCATTTTGGTTTTCAATTCTTTTGTTACCTGTTTTACAAATTTGTCTTTGTCTTTTTTGGCTTCTTTGATTGTCGCTTTTAACTCGGCTGGCATTTCGTAATATTTGTCAGACCAAATGTAAATTTCCATAATTATGGGCAATAAATCAATTCCTTTTGGTGTGAGTTTGTACAAATTTTTTGCTTTACTGTCGGGGTGTGCTGATTTTTCAATTACACCATTTTCTTCAAGTCCTTTGAGTCTTGATGCTAAAATATTGGTTGCAATGCCTTCTTCCGATTTTAAAAAATCGTTATAGGTACATTTATTTCCGAATATTAAATCCCTGATAATAAGCAATGACCACTTGTCGCCAAATACGTCAAGTGAGAAACTCAATGGGCAGTCTGATCTTTTTTTTTCAGTTTTCATAAAATATTTAAAAAAAAACAACTTGCATTTTGAAAGTTGTTTATATATTTGTACTTGCAATTTGCAAGCAAATTTACAAATTAAATTTTAAATCAAGTAATCATGAATAAAACGATTTTAGTAACAGGGGCTTCATCAGGGTTTGGCCTGTTAATAGCAAACAAGCTTTACAAAAGCGGATATAATGTAATCGGTACCAGCCGCAACCCCGAAAAGTACGCATCAGAGTTGCCTTTTAAAATGATAGCATTAGACCTTGATTCAGAACAATCCATAAATACTTTTTCAGAAAGAATTTTCAAGGAAATAGGACAGTTAGATATTCTTATCAATAATGCAGGCTTTTTAGTTTCCGGTATTGCAGAAGAAACTCCTATTGAGCTGGGAAGACAGCAATTGGAAACTAACTTTTGGGGAACCATCAAGGTAACGAATGCCGTATTGCCTTATTTTAGAAAACAAAAATTCGGCAAAATAATAACGGTGGGTTCAATTGTAGGGCTTGTTTCGTTTCCCAATGCGGCATATTATGCAGCTTCCAAACACGCATTGGAAGGATATTTCAAAGCATTACGTTATGAATTGAATGAGTTTAACATTAGTGTTGCTATGATTGAACCTGCTGCTTTTAAAACAAGTATTTTAGATAACTCATCTTCAACTTTAAATAAAATTGAAGATTACAATATACTGAGAGGTAAGATTGAAAAATTCACAAACACTTTGGTAGAACAAGCCGAAGATCCTGCAATGGTTGCAGAAAAAGTGCTTAAAGTTGTACAGACGGCTAAACCTAAATTTAGAAATATTGTGGGTAAAGGCACTTCTGTTCTGATAAACCTTCAACATTTTGCTTATGGAATTTTGGAAAAAAATGTTCTTAAACAATTACATAAATCCTAAAATAAAATTCATATTTGTAAATGATAGATTACGGCAAAAAAACGGGGCAAAAGAAGATTTTTATCTTTTGTCCCAGTGACCTCGACTGGATTGCAATTTATTACTAATGGTAAGCATTATGTAATATATAATCGCATTAATCACGAAATCCCTTAATAATTCTATTTAATTCTTCTTTGCTTTCGTAATCTCCATTGATACTATCCATCCTTCTTTGCGATTTAAACCATTCGAGATTGTTAGTTTTAGTGGTATGGTTCCATATCATTTCATAATCATTCATGTATTTATATCTAATATAAATCACTCCGTTTTTTACAATATATTCTTGATGTTCTCTTTCCAAAACCCACTTTATGTTTTTATAAAAATTTGGCGGAATTTCGTTTGGTTTTGCGATTTTAAATAATTGATTATGAAATGTTTCTGAAAAAATTATTGGTCTATGTAAAACCTCATTTACAAGTACAGGGCGAAGTTCTACATACCTGTTTTGCCAATAATAATAAACTGAGAATAAAATAATTAGAATTGCTAAACCTATGTATGTTTTTCCTTGTTTATTCCAAAAAGGATCTCCAAATAATTTTTTGTAATCTGAAGGATCTAAATTAGTTTTTGTTTTAAAAAAATCTTCATTCATAATTTTGCATTGCTAGGTAATTATTTAGTTATCTCTCAAATTTGAGATATGTAAATAATTATCAAAGCCAGAATAAGGTTTAAAAACATCGCTAAAAGTTTAAATAAATATTTATGTTTAAATTTTGGTCCGGCGCAGATTATTAACTAATCGAATTAGACTTTTTTAATATTAATTACAATAGCTTAAAACAATATTCTTTTTTAAGAAACCGATTGTTTTTTTAACTGCATTTTGCTTTTTTGACTTATTTCCATATAGGATAAATTGCAAATGTTATCTTTTTAACTTGTTTTAGTAGTTTTTTACTTATATTTAAGATGTTTTTAATAAAATTTACTCTTTTTTTTAATATTTGTATTTTTTGTATTAAATAGGTCAGTTGGCTATTAAATTATTATTTTTTATTTTAAATTTATTTGAAGATTAAATTATTTGTATTTTTTTTAGTTAATAAATATTTTTAATGTTTTTATTTTCACTATTTTTTGTTTATTGTTTAAATAAAATACAAAGCAACCGATTGTTTTATTAATTGTTTTTTTATATTTGTTAGTAATATAATTACCTCATACTGATTCACATTGAGTCAATCTTTTTTTTAATCAAAATAATAACTGAATAAATAATACCACTTATGAACTAATACAATTACAAAAACCATTAACTATTTAAACCAAATAAAAAAAAACTATTAATATGAATTTAAAACTCAAAATTGCACTAATCGGACTGCTGATCGTGGGCAGTCATAGTATAATGGCACAATCAAAGACCATTAATGGAGTGATTACTGACCCTTCGGGATTTCCTTTACCGGGTGCCAGTATTAATGTAGAAGGAACGCAGAATAGCGCATCAACAGATTTTGACGGTAAATACTCTTTAAAAGGAGTTAATCCAACCGATAAAATAACTTATTCCTATGTTGGCTTAATCTCACAGACAATCACAGTTGGTGAAAGAAGTTCAATTAATGTTACTCTTGTTCAATCGACACAAAATTTAAATGAAGTAGTTATAGCTTATGGTACTCAAAAAAGAACCAAGATTACAGGAGCAATTTCGACTGTAAGTTCAAAAGATATTGCTGCGGTACCTATTACTAACGCTGAATCTGCACTACAAGGACGTGCAGCAGGGGTTACAGTTGTAAATGGTGCACCTGGTTCCAATCCCACTGTTAGTATTCGTGGTCTTGCTACTATGGGAAACAGTGCTCCCTTATATGTAATTGACGGGGTTTTAACGGGTAACCTTTCTGGATTAAGTCCGAATGACATTGAGAGTATATCTGTTTTAAAGGATGCTTCTACCACAGCTTTATATGGCTCTAAAGCCTTTAACGGTGTTATTGTGGTTACTACTAAAAAAGGAAAAAAAGGTCCAGGACAGCTAACCTTTAGTACTTACGTTGGCGGACAGGAAGTGACAAAGAGGTATAATGTTTTAAATACCCAGCAGTATCTTCAATACGCTAAAGATTTAGGGAGTGATTTAACAGCAAGAGCGGCCGAATTTGGAAATATAAATACAAACTGGCAGGACCAGATTTTTCAAACGGGAATTATGCAGGATTACAATTTGAGTTTTTCAAATGGTACTGAGAATTCTACAAGCCGTTATTCTGCGGAATATTTAAAACAGGAAGGAGCTATTATTAATACAGGTTTCGAACGTTATTCTTTTAGAGCAAATAACACGCAGGATATTGGTAAATTAAGAATAGGAAGTAACATTGGGGTTTCTTTTAGTACTATTAACCCTGAGCGTTCTGCAGGGGGAAGAACATTATTAGAGCATGCAATTAAAATGGCGCCTTATTTTCCAATTTACAATGAAAATAGTTTAGGCGGCTATCAAGGACCTAGCGCTATAGATGGTAATGACGCAGAAAATCCTGTTCGTGTGGCTAATTTAGGATATCAGAAAATAAATAACTTATCCATTATTGGAAATATTTTTGCTGAATTAGAAATTTACAAAGGATTGAAATTCAGATCACAAGTTTCCTTAGATTATTATACAGGTAAAGATCATACTTTCGTTCCGAGCTTTCAGGATGGTTCTTATCACAAACAGGCATTTTCTACAACAAACGAAACAAATTCTCAAGGCCAGACTATCGTTTTTGATAATAGTTTAACTTATAAAACAACTATCGCAAACAAACACAATCTTGAAGTGTTGGGAGTTATTACTAAAATTGATGGAAAATCACAAAGTGTAGCAGCCGGAAGCCGCTATTATATTTCAGACGAAATTGATCAGCTGCGCTATAATGAGGGAAGTTTAGGATCTGCCAATTACGAGGAAAAAAACATCGGTTATATTGCCCGTATCAATTATGACTATGATGAAAAATATATCCTGGCTGTTTCAGGACGTAGAGATGCATCTTCACGTTTTGGGGCTAATAATCGCTGGGGAAATTTCTATTCTGTTGCTGTAGGATGGAATATTGCTAAAGAAAGTTTTATGCAAAATTCTGTTTTTAGTACATTAAAACTTAGAGCCAGTACAGGAACGACAGGAAACGACAGGATAGACAATTATCAATATAGTGCTACTTTATTGGCAAATTATAATTATCCAATTGGAGGCGGGAATGCGCCGGGTGTTTCTTTGGGAGTTGCGGCTAATCCAAACTTAAAATGGGAGTCAAAACTAGACAGGAATATCGGTTTAGATTTTGGTTTTTTTGATGAAAAAATAACGGGTTCATTTGAATATTTCAATAATAAGAGTAGTGATATTCTTTTTGCAGTGCCTCTTGCGGCTTCTGTTGGATCTGCGGGCGGTGGAACTCAAATTCAAAATATTGCAGACGTAAAAGTAAGCGGTTATGAATTGTCAATTGGTTTTAATGACAGAAAAGGTGATTTTACATGGTCGGCTTTGGCTAATTTGGGAACAAGCAAAAATGAGGTAGTGAGTTTGGCGCCAGGAGTGACAAGTGTATTAGGAGGCCCTTCTGCAAGAGCAGGTTTAGAGAATTTCTCCAGATTAGAAGTCGGACAGCCATTATTTTATTTTTACGGATATCAAACCAATGGAATTTATCAAAATCAAGCAGAAGTTGATGCTGTTTTTGGACCTGGGCAGACTACGATTAAACCGGGTGATATTAAAATAATTGACAGAGACGGTAATAAAATCATAAATGCAGATGATAAAACAAATATCGGAAATCCATACCCAGATTTCACTTACGGTTTAAACCTGAGCGCAGCCTATAAAAACTTTGATTTCAATTGTTTTATAACCGGGGTTGCAGGTAACGATATTTATAATGCAAACACTTTTGATTTAAAAGGAATGAACCGCTTGTTTAACTCCAGCACAGATGTTTTGGACAGGGCAAATGTTGTAAATGGCGTTGTTACAAATCCTTCGGCTACATTACCAAGAGCACAAGGAGCAGATATCAACTGGTCTTCAGCAAACCAGCGTTATATAGAAGATGGTTCTTACACCAGATTAAAAAACATCGCTATTGGATATACATTATCAGGAGATTCTTTTAAAAGCTATTTTTCAAAAGCAAGATTTTATGTAAGCGGACAAAACCTTATAACAATTACAGATTACTCAGGTTTAGATCCTGAAATTGCCCGTGCTGATGCAAATGCAAATTCAGCAGGTATTGATTTAGGAAGATACCCACAGCCAAAATCGGTGATTTTTGGAATTGATGTTACATTTTAATATTTAGAGACGATGAAAAAAATTAAATATATACTTATAGTGCTGTCCGGAGTTTTAAGCATAACTTCATGTGACACGAGCGAATTAGAATTAGCTAATCCTAATACCTTATCGCCTGAAACTTTCTTTAAAACCGAAACACAGGTTCAGTCTGCTGTAAATGCTTCCTATGCAAATCTTCAGACAAGAGGACTCTATGGCAGAAATCTTTTTTTCGCCATGGATCTTATGGGGCATGATGCTTTAGGAAACCCGCAGTTAGAGGGGAACAAGAAACCTTTTCAGGATTTTTCTTTTAACGGAGGAAATGATATTATTCAATATTACTGGGAATCTTGTTATACAGGAATCTCCAGAGCTAATTTTGTGCTGGATAACGAGCCGAAAATCAATGCTCTTCCGGATAATGTTTTATCTCAGGAAAAAAAGAACAAATATTTAGCAGAAGCTCATTTTTTAAGAGCGTACTATTATTTTCTATTAGTAAGACGTTTTGGTGATTTACCAATTTATAAAACAGGCACTATAATTGGAAACGCAAGAAGCCCAAAAGCAGAGGTATATGCTTTGATTGAAGAAGATCTTGTATTTGCAACGCAAAATCTTTTGCCAAAAGCTTCAGAATCGGCAGGGAGAGCTAATAGAGAAGCGGCTTATGCACATTTGGGCAAGGTATTGTTATATCAAAAGAAATATAATGAAGCTTTAGCTGCTTTTAATAATGTTACAGGTTACAGCCTTGAAGACAAAGGTAATTTTTACAACAACTTTATGGAGGAAACAGAACATGGTAAAGAGTCTATTTTTGAGATAGAGTTTGACGAGAAAAACGGAACCGGCGATCAATGGGGTGCTGTTGGTGATAGCGGCGGAACGGGTTTTGAGGAGTCAACACTTAGAGGTCAGGAATATGGAAATCTTAGCTGGTACAATGTTTATCCGTCAGATGATATTTTAGATTCGTATGAAGCAGGTGATAACCGTTTTGGAGATACTTTTTATGTGCCAGGATCATCTTATTTAAAAGGAACCAAGGTAATGGTAGCAAGTAATTTTACTACCTCTGCAGGTATTAGAAGAGCAGGCTGGAAAAAATATCAAAACTATTACACAAGAGAAGATGAAGCAACACGATCAAGCATCAACTTTAAAGTAATGCGCTATGCAGATGTATTGCTTATGAAAGCCGAATGCGAAAACCAAAGAGATGGCGGTTCGCAGACAGCAGCTATAGCATACATTAAAGAAGTTCGAGACAGAGCAAACCTGACAACTACTATTGCACCAACCAAAGACGCAGTTTTTGCTGCAATTGTTCACGAACGTCAGGTAGAGTTTGCCGGAGAACAGTCTCGTTTTGATGATCTTATAAGATGGGGTATCGCAAGTACTGTATTACAAGGAACAGGTTTTACTACTGGTAAAAGTGAATTATGGCCAATACCAAACAGGGAAACATCTTCTAATCCTAAAATAAAACCAACAGATAATAATCCTGGTTATTAAGATAATTTAAATTTTGGTTAGTTTAAGTTAAGTTGGATAAACAGCGCATTTCACTGCGCTGTTTATTTGTTTACAGAAATGCAACTGAAGAAAAACGAATTGCATTTTCAAATTATTTAATTAAGTCAAAAAATGAAAAATACAGATAAAAAAAATCAAAGCTTGAGTTTAATTAAAATTTCAGCTTTGGTAATGATCTTTATATTGACTGCTCCCGGTTTAATTATAGGACAGAATAAGAAGAAAACGGATAAATCAGAACTCAAAAGACCTCAATACCGGAATCTTTTTAAAGAAGCAGGGTACAGCCAAATCGAAATAGATAAGAAATTAGCCAAAGCCTATTACGATGTTTTTGAAGGACCGGATAAAGTTTATTTTGAAGAAGGGGATTCATTAGGATATGTCTCTGATGTTAAAAATAAAGATGCCCGTACCGAAGGAATGTCATACGGAATGATGGTTGCCGTTCAGCTCAATAAAAAAGATGTTTTTGATCGTCTCTGGAGATGGTCTGTAAAATACATGCAGCATCAGGAAGGACCAAGAGAAGGGTACTTTGCCTGGAGTGTAAATCCAGAGACCAAAAAACAAAACTCTCCCGGTTCTGCTTCAGATGGGGAATTGTATTATATAACCAGCCTGCTTTTTGCTTCTAATAAATGGGGTAATGATACAGGAATAAACTACTACAAAGAGGCAAGAAGAATCCTAGATGCCATGTGGGAAAAAGACGGAACCGGCAATGTGCATAATATTATAAATACAGAGCATAAGCAGATTTCATTTGTACCGGAAGGAGGAGGTTACAATTGGACAGATCCTTCTTATCATGTTCCTGCATTTTACGAAATATGGGCATTGTATGCCAAAGACGGTCATGAGAAGTTTTATAAAGAATGCGCCGATGTTTCGCGTAATTTTTTACATAAAGCCTGCCATCCTGTGACGGGGCTAAATTCAGATTATACCGAGTTTAATGGTGAACCGCACCCAACACCCTGGATGCCTGCGGGATTTCGTTATGATTCCTGGCGCGTTCCTATGAACATCGCAATGGATTATACCTGGTACGGAAAAGATAAAGAATGGCAGGAAGATTATGCCAAACGATTTCAAAATTTCCTTAGATCAAAAGGATTAAATACATTTAAAGATCAGTTTAATCTGGATGGTTCTGTTCCAGAGTTTATTCTTCAGGCTGGTTCGGTGAAAAAACTAAGACATTCGATTGGATTAGTAGGAACTGCAGCAACAGCATCATTAGTAAATAAAGATAAGGCAAGTATAGATTTTGTTCATGCTGTTTGGAATGCAAAACTTGAACCTTATGAAGACGGTTATTTTGATCCTTATTATGATGGATTGATGTATCTCTTTAGTTTAATGCATCTTAGCGGAAACTACCAAATTATAGAACCAAAGGGTTAAGTGAATTTAATAAGCTATGCATAGAATATACTTATAATCCACTTTTAAACACAAAACCTTCTTTTTTGAAAATATTCATAAAAAGAAGGTTTATTTTTGAAATTATGACAAATACAATTACTCGTTATCTTTGTTTAAATCATTTTTCCTTTCATCATTGGTAATGGCGTCATTTTTATTTATGATTTGTTCCTGATCTGTTTTTTCTGATTTGATTTTAAATTCGTCCTGATATCGATATGGATCTTCATCTCTGGCATAATTATCATTATCAACCAGAGTATTTTGGTCTATATAATCAGGATCACTCTCTCCAAATTCTGTTGTATCTTCTTTTTGAACGACTTGGTGTAATTGATCTTCGTTTAGGATGTTATTACCATCAACCAAAGTATTTTGATCAATAAAATCGGGATCTGTTTGACCATATTCGGGGTTGTTTTGCTTTTCCATAACGTTTGTTTTTTTATAATTTACATAATTACAAATTTACCATAGGTTCCATCCCAACTTCTTATAGAAAAATAAATTATAGTTGCATAATTATTAGCTGAGTATAGGTAAAAATTAATCTTTACCAATTCACTTTTGTTTCAACCCTATCTTCAGCATCATCTAAATAAAAAATGATTCTGGAATTGTTGACAAAAATAAAGTCTGCTCACACCACGGCGCGAGCAGACTTTATTTTTGCTGTTATTTTAAATAAAAAAGTTACTTAGTGATTAACCATCTTCATTGCTTCTTCACTATATCGCTCTCCAATTATAGGGTATCTATTAATTAACTCATTAATTACTGTAAGATCAGCGCTTGACAATTTAACTTCAATTGCACCAACATTCTCTTCCAGATAATTTCTTTTCTTGGTTCCCGGAATAGGAATTATATCTTCACCCTGCGCTAACACCCAAGCCAAAGCTAGTTGTGCGGGTGTACAACTTTTAGAGGCCGCAAATGCTGCAAAATTTTCTATAAGCTTATTGTTGTTGTCAATATTTTCACTTTGATAACGCGGAAGCGTTCTTCTGAAATCATCAATGGCAAGTGTATCCACATTAAGTTTATTGGTAACCAGACCCCGCGCCAAAGGAGAATAAGGGACAAGAGAGATACCAAGCTCACGAGTAGTTTTTAATATTCCGTTTTCTACATCTCTTGTGAGAAGCGAGTACTCACTTTGAACAGCAGAGATTGGATGCACAGCATGCGCTTTTCTTAAAGAATTTGCAGAGACTTCACTAAGTCCGAGATAGCGGACTTTACCTTCTTTTACTAAATCTGCCATTGCTCCAACAGTTTCCTCAATCGGGACATTTGGGTCAACCCGATGCGCATAATAAAGATCAATTGTGTCAATTTTCAAACGCTTTAGGCTTTGTTCAACTGCAACTTTCATCCAGGCAGGAGAGCCGTCAAAGTAGGTTCCTGAAGCACTGCTTGGCCCCGCAATTCCATCTTTAAAACGAAATCCGAATTTTGTTGCAATAAATATCTTATCGCGGTTAGGGACAAGGACTTTGGAGATGAGTTCTTCATTGGCACCGTTGCCGTACATATCGGCTGTATCCCAAAAGTTAACCCCCAAATCAAGTGCCTTCTCCAGCGTAGCCAGACTTTCTTTATCGTCTGCTGGACCATAAGCAAAGCTCATGCCCATACAGCCTAAACCAAGTGCTGATAATTCCTCACCGGTGGTTCCGAGTTTTCTGTATTCCATTTTTTATCTAATTTTGTTTCTACAAATGTAAACCTGAAAACACAGTCGGGACTTATAGCGATCAAACAGTTAATTATAATATTCAAACAGTTATTCTCAGCTGAGTTGGTGCCAAACCGGTGTGCTTTTTAAAAAAGAGTGTAAAATAAGAAGGATATTCAAAACCAAGGCTGTAGCCAATATCGGCAATATTCCAATCTGTGTGCTGCAATAAGGTTTTAGCTTCTTTAATAATACGCTCTGCAATATGAGTTGATGTAGTTTTTCCTGTAATTTCCTTTACTGAACGATTAAGATGATTGATGTGTATGGATAAAGAATTGGCATAATCTGCCGGATTTTTTAATTTTAATGTGAGTGAAGGAGAGTCAATTGGAAATTGTCTTTCGAGCAATTCAAGAAATAAAGCTGATACCCGGGAAGAGGCATTTGTATAGGTATGAAAATTTGTGGCAGCATTATTTTTCATGGCCTCATGAATTATCAGATGCAGATAGCTGCGCAGAATATCGTACTTATGCGGATAAGTAGAAAGCATTTCGGCTTGCATCTTCATATATATGGCTGAAAGCTCCTTTAATTGAGTATCATCGGGAAAAAATATCGGATTACATCCAATTTTGAATAAAGGAGAATCCAGTAAGCTATTCATGCGTTCGCTATGCTGTATAAAATCTTCGGTAAACAGGCAGTACCAACCGGACTGTTGCTCAGATTCTGCTTCCCAGGAATAAGGCACCACAGGATTAGAAAAGAGTAGGGCAGGTTTGTCAATCTGTATCCATTTGTCGGCATAATAAATCTTACCCTTGCCGATGATTAGAGAAATCTTGTAAAAATCCCGTCGGCTGTAAGGACTTACTTCAGCACATGATTCTCTGGTAAAAACATTAATATGACCGATCCCGGCATTATTAAGTGGCACATTTACAGGTGCATGGTTTGGCAGTCGTTGATAAAATTCGCTAACGCTTTCTGCTTGTTTCATTTCGTAAATTTATAAAAATAAAACAAACCTTAAAATAGGGAATTATAATTTAACAAAGCAGTTGCATGTGATTTTTTATCAAGATGCGTATTTATTTTCATCTTCTGTTGTTGGCAGGTTACTTCCGGTGGAGCAACCAGTTCTCCATTAAAAAAATCAAAAAAACGTTTTACGTAAGCCTGTTCCAATAACGCATTGGTAACTTACGTAGGTTTATCGAACCTTACCATATAATTTGATTTTGTATAAAAAAACTGCTGAACTTATCGGGTTCAGCAGTTGTATGTTGTAATTGATTCTACAAAAAACTATTGATTGTTTTTCAACCACTCCAAACGTCTTTGATCCGGAAGGTGCGTAATTTTAAAATCTTCGAAAGTAGCCGTAAAGCCTTTTCCATCAGGACTTGCAGCCATCATGCCCACTTGTACCGTTTTAAATTCCGGAAAATAAACGGTATTAGTCATTGTATAATTAACCCCATCAATAGAATAAAAAATCTCCAGTGCATCTAGTCGACGTACGGCCTTCATCCATACATTTTTAGGTTTTTCTTTTAAGCCAAGAACACTCCAGGAACTTTTATCAATAGTATGGACAGTACTAATATTATAAACTCCGTCTACATATTCGACACCAGTTTTTACGTAATTGTTTTCATCAATTCGAAGCATAAGGCAAACCTGATCGAACCTGGTCTTATAAACACCGCTCATTTTTACAACAACTTCAAACTCGCCACTTCTTTCTGTATAGAGAAAAGGCCCGTCGTAAACTGTAAATCCGTAGTGGCTTTTGTTCCAATAATCAGATTGTGGTGTAACCTGCATAGTAAGTTTATTGTCCTTTATTTCCCAGTCAGCCGGTTCATTGAGCCAGTTCATTGAAGTTAGTTTTTGAGCGTTTCCTTTTACAGCCATAATGCATATACATATTAAAACTAAGTGAATTCTCTTCATGATTTCTTAAATTTGGATTTTATTAATAATTTACAAAGAATGTAATTTGAGTTTTTTGCAGCAATAGTTAAATATAACCATTTTTAAAATCACTCTAATCTCCTTTCTTATAACTTAGTACAGTAATAACGAATTATAGTTATGAATCCTATTTCGAACTTAGAAGACAAATTTTCTTTTGAATCAATAGACAGCCCTGAAAAGCGTAAAGAAGCATTAAATGAGGCTATAGTAATGATGGAGGCCTACGTGAAATTAGATAATTCAGTAGCTGTACTCTCAGATTTAGCGAGTAATAAGAGCTATATATTTGCGGGTAATTTTGGCCGTTTTTTTGATATTCATACTTCCGGATTTACAACAATTGATTCTATTTGGGAAGAGGACATTTATAACCGCATTCATCCTGATGATCTTTTTCAAAGGCATCTTTTGGAACTGGAGTTTTTTAATTTCTTAAAGACAATATCTTCTGAGGAAAGATTAAATTATGCTACAAAATGCAGAATTAGAACCTTAAATACTAAAAAGGAATACCAGTATATTTTGCATCGCAGTTTTTATATGAAAAACAGTTCAGAAGGCGGATTGTGGCTTGCTGTGTGTCTATATAATTATTTATTAGAAAAAACAGCTGGTGTAAATGGTATAGAGGGAAAAATTATCAATACTAAAACAGGAGAAATCTTTTATGTAGATACCTATGAAAATTGTGTTGATCTTTTGACTTTGCGTGAAAAAGAAATTTTAGTTTTAATTAGTAAAGGTATCATTAGTAAAGAAATTGCTGCGAAACTCAATATCAGTATTAATACTGTAAACAGGCACAGACAAAATATTTTGGAAAAACTAAATGTAAATAATTCTATTGAAGCAGTTCGAACAGCAGGAGCTTTAAATTTGTTATAAATTATTGGATAACTGCGAAGTCGGTAGACTTCGCAGTGTAAAAGGTATTTAAATTAATTTCCCATTCTGAAATCAGTAACACTATTTTGAACTAAGCTTAAATCTTCAAAGTAGCTTAATGAACCTTTGTCAACTGGACATTGGTTACTAATTCCTACCCAAATTTCAGATGGATAATTGTTTTTGTATAGGCGTACCATGTGCCAGTCTTTTTTATCATAAGAGTAGTAACTAGCAATTGTTTGTGTATCTGAAGAGATTTTCATATAAATAGATGGAGTAGTTACGATATCATGATTATTATCGTCAGATGTACCTATGGTTCTAACACTTACTACACGGTGTTTTCCACGTTCGTCTTGTTCAAAACATAGTTTTTGCCAAAAATTATCATTCACATAAATATACAATACGCCGGCATTGTACAAACCTTCTTTTGTAAATTCAGGAGTTACTTTTGAAATTAAAGTGAAAGGTTTTTTATTGTCAATTTTGGATAACAAAATAGGAGCTGTGTTGTTAGATAATTTTTCGTTTGGATCACAAAAATAATCCTTTTTAGCTCCTGCTTTAAATGTTGCTTTGCCATTAGCATCTGCTGTAGCAAGTGTATCTGCACCATTAACCGATTTCGTAAAATGGATTCCCGAAATGGCAATATCGCATGTTGTTCCATTTACACGTGCCGAATCTTGGTTTGTGATTTTAGTTTCTTTTGTAGTTTCGGCTGTAGATTGAGTCGATTTATTCTTGTTTTCGCAATTGGCAAAAAGAGCAATAACTAACAACGCGCAAATACTAGTGATTTTTGTTTTCATAAAAGATATTGTTTTTATAATTAAGGGGGGAGGATTTTAATCCACTAAAAAATATTTAGCAATACAAATGTATAGGAACTCTAATCTTGTAACAATAGTCAAAATTAACCATTTATTACTACGATGAGTATTTTGAAAAATAATATTTACACACTGAAAGTTGCTTTATTAGGTTAAATATTATGCAAGTTGTACACCTAACGGTTTACAATTAATCTTTATATTTGAAAGATTAAAATTAATAAAATGAGCGAAAAAACGAAACCGTATGCCTTAATAACTGGCGCCAGCAAAGGCATTGGAAAATCTATTGCTTATGAATTGGCTAAACAGGGTTATCCACTATTGCTTGTTGCAAGAAGTGCAGCCGAATTAAAAGCACTATCTGATAATCTTCAGGTTAAATACGGCATCAAGGTGGCTGTTTTATCAATTGATCTTTCTATAAATGATGCATCGCAAAAAGTAACCGATTGGATAAAAATGAATAACTATCCAGTTGGCATTTTAGTAAACAATGCGGGTTATGGTGTTTGGGGCGATTTTAGTCAGTCTTCGCTAATCGACCAGCTTGGCATGATGCAACTTAACATGAATGTAGTTGTAGAACTTTCGCATTTATTAATACCCATACTTTCACAAGAAAAACAAGCCTACATTTTAAATATATCGAGTACTGCTGCCTACCAGGCTGTACCTACGCTGGCTGTTTATTCGGCTACAAAAGCTTTTGTTTTATCGTTTACCCGTGCCTTGCGTTTTGAACTTGCCCAAACTTCAATTTCAGTAACCTGTTTTAGCCCAGGTCCGGTTGATACTGGTTTTGCTTCAAGAGCTGGTTTAGACGCTTTTAGCAAAATGGCTGAAAAGTTTAATATGCAGCCTGATGAAGTTGCTAAAATGGCAGTAAAAGCCATGTTCAACAAAAAATCAGAAGCTATTCCGGGTTTTACAAATATCATTTCGGTTTATGCCAACCGTATACTACCAAAGGCTTTTATCGAAAAAATGGCAGCCGGGATTTATAAAATTTAATTTTTTCAAAAAAAAATAAAAAAAAATTCTTTGCAAATAAGAAATTATATTACATTTGTATAAATGTCTACTAATTCTATAGAGTATATCTAATATGAAAAATGAGTTTAATTTTACTAAAGATAGAATGCACGCCAACACTATGCGAATGTGTTGCTGTTGTTGCTGTTGCTAATCCTTTAGATAAAATTTCAAACACTATTATTTCAATTATTAAATATATTTATCATGGTATCTTCTTATAAAACTTTTACGCTTACTGAGCAATTAACTGCTGAGCAAATCAACTTTTTTAACGAACATGGCTTCATCCATTTCAAAAAATTTATAAATCCGGAAACGGTTTCATCCATCATTGATGCGTCAAAACAAGTGGAGCAAAAATGGATTGACAATGACCTTCAAAAAGTAAATGGTGTTCCGATTAAGTATGGAAAAGATTTAGATGGTTCTCCAATTGTACAGCGTTTTGCTTTTATCAATCAACATCATCAAACCTTAAGCGGTCTTTTACTTGATCCAAGATTTAATAGTTTATTACCATTGGCAGGCGATGGCGCAAGATTAGGTACTGAAGAAAAAGACGGAATGGTTTTTAATCATTACATCAATGGGCCAGAAAGTAAGTTTACTAAAATGGGCTGGCATACAGATGGTTTGCGAGATATTTTTTATGGTGCAAAATTAAACCCGATGCTCAATGTGGGTATTCACTTAAGCACTTTACAACCCGAAAACGGCGGTCTTAAAATCATTCCGGGTACACACAAGCAAAGTATTTATCAAATGCTTTTTCGTAAAAAGTACTTTTTAGATAATAAACCCGATCCACAGGAAGTATCCATCACTCCGGAAGCTGGAGATTTAACCATTCACGATGGCCGTTTGTGGCACAGAGTGGCTGAATCCTCTATCCGTGGCGAAGACAGTAGAAGGAGAGTTATTTATATTCCAATTATAGCAGGAAAATATGCTCCTAAAAACGAGAACAGCCCAACGGTTTTCTATCAACGTTTTGCAGGTATTGTTAAATAATTATGCTGATTGTCCTCGCATTTAGTTATCTGGTTAGATCAGGTAAGCTAAAAAGAACCACCGATTTCTTTAAAAATACGCAAAGAAAAATAAAATTAAAAATTATAAAACTAGAATTGGTATAATACTATCTGGCTTATAAATATTGCGATATTAATGAGAAAAGAAACACAGGTTGAAGATCATAGTGCAATTGTACAAAGAACATTTTCAGACCGTAAGCGAACTAATATTTTAAAAAGGGCAGAACAGTCAACGATTGTATTTTTGCTGCCAAAGGTGCCTAAATTCATTTCGCCAAACGTACTCACTTTAATGGGTACACTGGGTTCTGGATTGGTTTTTTTAGCTTTTGTTTTAGGTACTTATTTTACAAACTGGTATTTGCTTTTGGGTATTATCGGTTTGGCTATAAATTGGTTAGGCGATTCTTTAGATGGAAGATTGGCTTATTATAGAAATATTCCACGTCGTTGGTATGGTTTTGCACTCGATATTATTGCCGATTGGATTGGTATTGTACTTATAGGCTTTGGCTACTACATTTATGCTAAAAATGGCACACAAATAGTAGCCTTTGCTTTTGTCGCATTGTATGGCTGGTCTATCATCATCAGCCAGTTACGCTACAAAATTACAAATGAATACAGTATAGATTCTGGCGTTGTTGGCCCAACAGAACTTCGATTTATTATTGCCTTAATTTTAATTATAGAAGTTTTATTTAATGGATCAATTACCTATTTGGCTGGCTTAATCACTATTATATTGCTCATAATTAATATCGTAGATAGCTTAAAACTTTTAAAGCTGGGCGATTTAAAAGATAAAAACCAAGACTGATATGTTCCCGAAAAAATCTATTTTCACTTTTCTACAAGCACAAGTTGCGGCATTTTTAGGTGGCATTACCGATTATGGCTTAATGATTTTATTAACAGAAGTATTTAAATTGCATTTTACCTTTTCGATTCTAATCTCCGGAACCGTTGGCGCCATTGTCAATTTCAGCATCAATAGATTTTGGGTATTTAAAAAACAATGTGGTTATAACAGCCGCATCAATAGTCAGCTTTTTAAATTTGCGTTAGTTGTACTAGGAAGCATTTCCTTAAAATCATTTGGTACGCTTATTTTGCAAAAAGTATTTCAAATCGATTATAGAATCGGAAGATTAATCACGGATAGTTTTGTTTCTTATGGATTTAATTATCCGCTGATTAAATATTGGGTTTTTAGGGTAAATGAAAAACAGAATGTAATCGAATCAAATTAGTGTATCAATAACCAGTTGGGTGTAATTCGTGGTTTTTCTATTCAACACATAGTCCCAAAGTCCAATATCATTAAGTTGAGCTTTTTAGAAAATAAAATTAATCACGCAAAGTCGCTAAGACGCAAAGTTTAAACACAATATTGTCATTTCGACGCAGGAGAAATCTCCACGAGAAGCTCGACAAAGATTGGATTTGCCTTACGGAGTTGGGACTATGTGTTAAAATAATTTCACGCTGGTTTAATATAAATATTTCGTTTATGAATAAATTACCATTTAAAAATTTTAGAAAATCACTAATTATTATAACGATCTTAGTAAATATAATTTCTGGTAATCTATTGGCACAATCCAAAAATCCATCACCATTACATTTCCCAACGCCTAAAAATATAGATAATATGCTATTTTACATTCAGCGAGACCCCAATATAAACACTGCTATTTATGCCATTAACTATCAGGAAAACGGAAAAATAGACAAAAGCAATCCTATAAAAGCGTATTGGATTCGATATGCTGAGAAAGGAGAAAAAAAAGATTTTAGTTATATACAACGTAAATTTGCATACGGAATAGAAAGTAAAGCGTCAAATAATGAGGAGTTTGAGCTTCAATTTGTATCGTATAAAAAATTACCCTTAACCTTGAAAAAGATAGATTCAGATCAAAAATATCATGTTTTTGTAAATGTAAATCAGAAAAGAATACAGGTAGAAAAAATATTTGTGCGCATTGAAGGAGGTTCTTTTTGGTTACCAAATGTAAAGTATGCCGAAGTTACCGGAATTGATGCTTCCTCAAATAAAACAATTACGGAAAGAATGTTATTAAAATAAGATGCCTATAATATCTACAAAGAAAATTTTTAAGAATAAACTCTAGTTGAATAATTACTTTAGTTAGACTGTCTTATCCTTATGATACTGCAGGAGCCACTGTTCCATTCGTTGGAGGAGTCTTACTTCTTTTGGGTCACCCATTGGGTTTTCAAGTCCGTTTATAGTCCTGCTTATGTTAAATTTTTTATTTTCAAACTTACAGGTAAATTTCGGAAATTCATTATGGGTAATAGTCCAATGATCGTCGGCTGTTTTATTAATTGCAAATTTTTTCATTTCACGGCTGGGCAGTTTGTTGTATTTGAATTATAAACGGTAATGTGTTTTGATTATTATGGTTGAATCAGGTAGCTGTAAATATACGATTGTTAACAATAATTGAGACTGTATCTCTTAGAGTCTTAATTACAATTACTAATGTCGTGTGTATTTGTTTTAATATTTGAAGTTTTCAGGATGCACACGACAATAATCCTGTTATAGGATAAACACTGATTTTATAGGCAATGATAAGCAAGATCACAAAAGCCAATATTGCAATAACTCTCATTTGCGAAAACTAGAATTTATTTTTTTAAGTTTGCTGATGGGCCGCGATTTATCACAAAACGTACAAAATTAATAGGATCGCTTTAAACCTTTCCAGCCTGTTCGAATTAAAAATTGTTCCCAGGAAAGGCTTTGCGGATTAATTTTTTTGCTCCATTGTAAATCGCGATTTTCTGCAAAATAACCATATTCAACAGCATACTCGGCCATTCCAATTATCTCGTCCACTAAAGTTTCATTGGAACTGAATTCTGGAAAATGTTTCAGAAAATCGTTTCGCGTATATGCCGAACTGTACACAGCTTTCTTGCCTGTAACCTTTATAAAAGTATCAACTATTTCCTGAGGCGATAAAATATCACCAATCACAGGTAATGAGCTGCCTGCATATTTATCTGCATTAGAGAAAATTTCTAAAACAGCTGGACCTGTAGCAGTAAGAGGATCAACAAACGGTGCACGAAAGTCTTTTGGTAAGTAAATTGGAAAGACAAGAACATCATCTTGGATAATCGGGGTATAAAATTCGAGGAAGTTCGTATAAAAAAAGGCCATATAAATGAATGAACTTTTAATTGGCAGTGTTCGTATATACGTCTCAATATTGGCTTTGTCGGTGAAATGTGGCGCAAACTTTTTTCCTGATGTAATTCTATCAACATTTTCCAGGCTGCTAAAAATTAAGTACTCAGACTTTGCCTCAAGTGCTGCATCTGCAAGCTCCTTTCCCAACGCAAATTCATGCGTTTGCGGAGGTGCAATACTGGGTGTTATCAAAAAAATGCCGTATGAGCCACGGAAAGCCTCTACAAAATCTTTTTTATAACCCAAAGTAAGAGGTATACTAATTAGTTCAACTCCTTGTTCTATCAAACTTACTGCTTCCGGAGAATCGAGTCTTCTGGTAATACCACGTACTTGATATTGTCCGCTCTGTATTAGGGACTGTGCAACGCTGTAGCCTTGTTTGCCTAAAATACCAACAATGGTAATAAGCGGTTTGCTACTTTTAATACTTGATTTGAATGCGCTAAAATCTTTTTCCATAAGTTCTATTACTTTGATTAATTTTGGACTATAAAAATTATAGTTGCAAAACTATTCATAGTTAGATAAATTTGCAATAACTATCTATTTGGATAGTTGGTCTAAAAAAGAAGTTTATGAAAATTGAATGTCAAAGTGATTATATAAAACTGGATAGCAAATTGTACCCATGCACTGTTAGTATAGCTATGGATTTAATCGGTGGAAAGTGGAAAGCGGTTATTTTGTATCATTTAAAAGACACCGATAAACGGTATAGTGAACTTAGAAGAGATATTCCGGCTATTACAGAAATGACTTTGAGCCTCCAGTTAAAGCAGCTTGAAAATGACGGTCTTTTATCACGCACTGTTGAAGGGAAAAAACCTCCGATAAAAGTTGTTTACAGTTTAACAGATTTTGGAAAATCCTGCATACCATTACTAAATGCAATAACGGAATGGGGAAATAAGGCTGCCATACATAAAGGTGAATTTGTAAATCACAAAATGCTTTAAAACAGTAGATTGTGAATTTTAACAATCGCATAAAGGGCCATAAACGATATCGCTGGCTGTTAATTTGTAAATGCTTTTAAGATTATTGCCTGGTGGCAATTTTAGTAAGCATTTAAATAGTACTTTTGGAAATTGTAAAACCGTTTTGACATGATAAATTCTGAAAACCCAGTTGGAACTACTAAAGACTTAAAAGAAATCGAGCCAGTAAAAATTATATTGGCTGAGGATGACAAAGATGATCAGGAATTATTTAAGGAAGCTCTTGATGCAACAAAAGTTCCTACTGAAGTTATTACAGTAGACAACGGCGAGGAACTGGTTAATGCCTTAAAGGATGGGTCTGAACCAAAACCTGATATTGTTTTTATCGATATAAATATGCCTATTAAAGGGGGTAAGGAGGCACTGGAAGAAATAAAAAGCGATCAGGAATTGAAGGAGATTCCTGCGGTTATGCTCTCGACTTCTAATAACCCTAAAGATATTGAAGATACTTTCAATAAGGGAGCAAACCTCTATATACAAAAACCAAATTCTTTTACCAGCTTTATTCTCATTCTGAAAAAAGTATTTATTCTGCACTGGACAAAAGCTTTAATGAATCCGGTTAAAAATATTTTTTTTGTTTCTGAAAAGAATATATCTCCGAAGGATTAAATAGGTTTTAATCTAACCCATTTCCCTTGCAGGACTGAAAGTAATATTATAATTACAGCAATCTTTGTGTTTTTAATAAAGAATTGATCACCACTCAGATATTATTAATTGTTTATTGGCAGGTAGACGTTAAATACCGCTCCATTTTCATTGCTTTGTAGGGCGTCAATTTCACCATTATGATTCTGGACAATTTTTTTGCACATAGCCAGTCCGATTCCTGTGCCTGCAAATTCACTTTTACCGTGCAGCTTTTGGAATATATTGAAAATTTTCTCAGTATCTTCAGGCTTCATGCCGATGCCATTATCAGTAAATTGAATTTTATAATAAGCCAGCCCTTCTTTTAGATTTACTGACTGGATCTCATCGGGAGAGGCAATACTGCAATGAATATGAATTTTGGGCTGCACACCAGGGCGTATAAATTTTAACGCGTTCCCTATCAGATTAAAAAACAGCTGGGACATCTGCAAGGGAATACCTTTGATAACCGGAAGCGCATTCCATGTGACTTTAGCTCCTGTGCGCGCCATTACTACATCATAATCTTCCAGCGCATTTTTGGCCGTATCCTCAAGGTTTACCGTAACGAAATTGGCATCGTCTTTCGGCAGGGCAGAATAGGCGAGCACATCTCGAATAAGTTTGCCCATACGGCTTGTGGCGTCTTTTATTTTATCTATGTATCCTAGTGATTTTTCGTCAAGATGTTCCGTGATTTTGCCCTCGAGCAACTGCACAAAGGTGCTGATTTTGCGAAGCGGTTCCTGCAGGTCATGCGAAGCTATGTAGGCAAACTGTTCCAATTCCTGATTGGAATGTATCAATTGCACGTTGGTCTGTTCCAATTCTTCATTTGTAGCCCTTAATTCCTCTATAACAGCGCCAATCTCTTCGGTACGCTGCTGTATTTGGTTTTCCAGTTCCATCTTTAGTTCCATCTGGATGGTAATATCCTGAGCAGTCCCGTTCATGCGTACAGGTTTGCCCTCGGGATCAAAAACAGTTTTACCCTGCGCATGCAATATTCTTTTCTTTCCGGTAGTGGGATGTATTACCGTGTAGGTCTCATCATACAACCCTCCTGAAGCAGGATTCAGTCCCCATGCCACGGCATTTGCTACTCGTTCGCGATCTTCTTCGAGCAAAATCGGTATAACTTCATTATAGTCCTGAGCGGCAGGATCATATCCAAACCATTCAATAAGACGGTCTGAATAGGTTAACCCGTTTGACGCCACATCAATGCTCCATGTACCGAGCTGGGCAAGCTCAACTGCGCCTCTCATGTTTTGTTCGGCTTCTTCCAGCTTATTGCGCGCAATTACCTCTTCAGTTACGTCAATAGCCGTACAGATGACACCATGGATTCTGCCTTTTGCATCGTACAATGGCTTGTAAGTGTAATCATAATAACCGTAATAAGGCGAACCATTCTTAACAAACATGATGCGGGCGGCGGTTTCGGTATGAATTTCTCCTGTATTTAAAACATTACTATAGGCCTGAAACAAATGCGTCTCTTTGATTTCCGGTACTGTTTCCATTATAGGCCTGCCGATAATCGAATTTCCTTTGCCAAATATTTCAAGCATTTTCTCATTAGCCTCGCGTAAAACCATTTCAGGTCCGGTGTACACCAATTTCGCCACAGGTGAATTATAAAAAACGGTACGCGCAAATTTTTCGCTTTCTTCCACTTTATGCCTTTGATTAACCTGTACTGTATTGTCCATTACCCAGACAGCCACTTTTTTTACATCTCCGGAAGCATCTTTTAAAGGGGCATAAACAAAAGTCACGTAACGAGTCTCTTCCTTTCCGTGTCTGATCAGCACAAGTTCAGCCTCATTGACAGAGTAGGACTTCCCTTGAGAAATAACATCCGCCAATGCACTTTCGTAGTAGGAGCGTACTTCAGCGAAAGTATCCCAGTAAAAATGACCAAGGATTGCTTCTCGCGGTTTTCCGGCCACTTCTATAAAGCTGTCGTTTACAATTTCGGCAAACAGCGTTTGAGCATCTAAAACGCAGATGCCGACCGGCGCATTCATAACTAGTAAATAGAGTTCCTGTTGGTTTTCGATATTCATATACTTTAGATTAAATAAGGGCGCAGAAGATTCGAAAGTTCTTTGATACTGCTGGGTTTGTCAGGAAACCGCTGGCACTTCAGCTTTGAGCTTATGAGCTGTTACAGAATCCGAAGATGTAGAAAGAATAATTACTGGTATATCCTGTAAACCTGCCGTCGCTTTTAACGTATCCAGAAATTCTTTGCAATGCTTCGGACGCATCAGTAAACAAAACCTAGCTAACAATATCTCATTATAGAAAGTTAATAATTATAATGAAAATAAAAAAAAATATTTTATTGAATCCTTAGATTAGATTATTATAATGATATGTCACTTTCCTTATCGATTATGTTTTCCACATTTCTAAATATTAGTTTACAATGTTTTTAATTATCGTAATGGTAAAAGTACAGGTAAAAAAAAACTTTAATTTATAATATCGAAAAGGAGGTTTATATAATTATCATTGATTAGTCACAATTAGACCTATAAACAAAATCCAAACTGTTAGAACTAATTAAATGTAACAGTATTGTATAATTAAAAGTAAAAGCAACGATATATCGTTGGCAGTCAATTTTCGTATATTTTAAATTTAAATAAAGAATTATCAATACCTTCGTTAAGCTGATTAATTCCAAAAAAAAATGCTCTTAAAGCACTACAGAATAATTCTGTTTCTCCTTGTATGGTTTACATTTGGAGAACTAAACGCATTGGCTCTTTCGAAGAGCATGATGGAGACAGGAATTGTAGAAAAAGAGCTGTCTAATCTGAGAAATGACCTGGCTCAAGAAGTAGTTTATAACGAACTGCAAGTAAAAAAAGCAGAAGAATTACTAAGTAAATTACCTGAAAGTACAGACAAAATCAAAATTTTATTAAAAGTAAGTGACTGGTATGAAGCTTCTTACAATAACCCTAAAACATTGCAAAAGGCATTTCAATATGCTGAGGAAGCCCTTCGGATAAGCCAGATACTTCATTCTAATATTTATTCTGGTAAATGTTATCTTCAACTTTCGATGGTCCAGGAGTTGAGAAATAACAATTCGATGATAGAAGTCAACGCCAGAAAAGCAATAGAAGTATTAACCAAAACAAATCAAACAGATGATTTGGGAGAATCATGGGTAATGGTTTGGTCAGCTAAAATGCGTACTAATGCACCAATAGCAGAGAGATTAGATCCAATTTTTAAAGCTGCTTCTCTATTTGAAAAGTCCGGAAATAATAAAAGAAGCGGTGACTGCTACAGAGAAATCAGCGAATTGTATTTTTCAATCTCAGATTTTCACAACGCTCTAAATTCACTCAAAAAAGCTATATTTTTCTATAAAAAAGCCAATCTTAAAGAAAGCGATATTTATCCTATTTCCTCCAGACTCAATATTATCTATGAAACTGAAAAGAAAAGCATGGATATTATCAAACTTAAAAACAAAACACTGTTGCAGCAAAGCAAACTTAAAAACGAAGTGTTTCTACGTAATTCCATGGTCATTTTTGTTTTGCTTTTACTTATAATACTTGGATTACTTTATAAAAGTTTTATGTTTAAGAAGAAAACAAACAAGGTACTCGAAATACAACAAAATGAAATCAACAAAAAAAATAATACACTGCAAAAGCTGGTCGTTGAAAAAGAATGGCTTTTGCGTGAAATTCATCACAGAGTAAAAAATAACCTGCACATGGTGGTCGGTTTGCTTGCAAGTCAGACTGAATTTTTAAAAAATGAAGAAGCTCTTCAGGCAATTAATAGTAGTCAGAACAGAATTCATGCCATGTCTTTAATCCATCAGAAATTATATCAATCAGAGAATTTATCGATAATTGATATGCCGTCTTATATATTTGAATTAACAGAATATCTAAAAGATTCATTCGAAATCAGAAAATCAATACGGTTTGTATTAGATGTTGACAGCTTTAATCTGCCTTTGTCCCATTCAATACCTATTGGACTGATTTTTAACGAAGCAGTTACAAATGCTATTAAATATGCTTTTCCAGATCATAAAAACGGAATAATTGATATTTCCCTTAAAACAGAAGATCATAAAAATTATATTTTAATAATTCAGGACAATGGTATTGGTCTTCCTGCGGATTTTGACCCTTATAACAATCCTTCATTGGGAATAAAATTGATGCATGGACTTTCTGCTGATATCGATGGAAAGTTTCTAATTACTAATGCAAATGGTACTAAAATAACGCTGAAATTCATTTTTAACGAAAATAGTTCTCATTTATAATTTCGATAAAATGGCAAAACAATTAAAAATACTTATAGTTGAAGATCAGTTTGTTGAGGCAAATCATTTACGACTGATGCTGAAAAAAGCCGGACATTCTGTTATTGGGATGGCAAGGTCAGTTCCTGATGCTAAATATTATATTGCAGAGCAGAGGCCGGAATTGGTATTATTAGATATTTTCCTTTCAGGAAAAGAGACCGGTATTGATCTTGCCGAAATACTCAAAAACGAAAATATTCCTTTTATTTATCTCTCTGCCAACTCTAATGAAGAAGTTCTAAGCAAAGCTAAACTGACTCATCCCCAGGGTTTTTTGGTAAAACCTTTTAGAGAAAAAGATTTGTTGGTAACAATTGAAATTGCCGAATATCACCAGCAATATGGAATAGAATCATCAATTAGAAAAGAGCTTTTGTTTCAAAAACAATTAAAAACTATAGTAACGAAAAGCGGTACCTGGGATGAAAGGGTTCTCAATATTATTACCGCCCTGCAGTCTCTTATTTCTTTTGATCTTGTAATGGCTGTTTTTTATATGGAAAATAAATTATCCAGCAGAGTTTTGGGCTATGCAAGAACAGGTTTACACGAATACCAACGAATAGGAATTGAGGAGTTGCAAAATATTACCGCCTTAAAAGAATCTGAGATTACTGAATTGCGAAACAAAAGCAAAGTCGAGACAGATGCGACATTCTATAATGGTCAGGATTTTATAAAAATATGCGATAAAACACCTATCAAAAAATTGATTGCGACCTCAATGAATATGAAATCGAATCTCATGCTGCCGGTTCCCTTGACATTGACAGAAAATGGCGGGCTATATCTGTCTTTTTTTAGCAGGCAGGCAGACAATTACAATAAAAATCATTTAACGCTGTGTGAAAGACTTCAGGAGCCTTTGATTTTTGCAATTGAAAATTTGATCAGTCATGACAAAAAACGGGATAAAAAAAACACTTCTTCTGAAAATATTGTGTCAGTTAAGAATATAAAAGATGCAGGTTTTGAATCGATCATTGGTAAAAGTCCGGCGTTGTTAAAAATATTTGATCATATTTTACAAGTTGCTCCCGCCGATACAACAGTTTTAATTACCGGGGAAAGCGGTACTGGCAAAGAGAGTATTGCCCATAGTATTAAGGAACTTTCAAATAGAAAAAATCAGCCGTTTGTAAAAATTAATTGTTCAGCACTTCCCCAAAGCCTGATAGAATCAGAATTGTTCGGACATGAGAAAGGATCTTTTACCGGTGCAGCAGAAAGACGAATTGGTAAATTTGAACAGGCAGATAACGGCACTTTGTTTTTGGATGAAATTGGTGATATGCCATTAGAAATGCAGGCAAAATTACTGAGGGCAATTCAGGAAAAAGAAATTGAACGCGTTGGAGGAAATGCCTCAATAAAAGTTAATGTGCGAATTATCGCTGCTACCAATTGTAATCTTGAAAAAGAAGTTGCTGACGGCCGTTTTAGACTTGATTTATATTACAGGTTAAATGTGTTTCCAATTCAGCTGCCTCCTTTAAGAGAGCGGAAAGAAGATATTGGACTTCTTGCCCGTCATTTTATTGCTGTCTATAGTTCTAAAACGGGAAAAAATGTGACTGAAATATCAGAAAGTGCTTTAAAAAGTCTTTTATTGTATCAATGGCCAGGGAATATTCGTGAACTCGAAAACCTTATTGAAAGAAGTATTCTTTTGGCAAAAACAAATACCATAGAGCACATTCCGCTTCCGGCTTTTGATGACGCTAAAATAAATACTAAGTCAAATGACTGGTACTTTAAAACTATTCAGGAAAACGAAAGGGAGCACATTATTAATGTGCTTGAAAAATGCAATGGAAGAATAAGAGGTATCGGAGGAGCATCAGAAATCTTAGGATTACCGCCTACAACATTAGCTTCGAGAATGCAAAAATTGGGTATAAAGAGAAGCCACTTTTAAATGATGAATTATTAATTATGAGTTATGAATGAAAAGTAACGCGTAGTTGAAACGTAAAATGTGCTTTTAATTTTTTTTAATATTATTATTTCTATTGTATATTTTTCAAATTGCTTTCTGCTTTTACTTCTAACTCATAACTCAAAATTCATAACTCAAAAAACGATATTAAGTTGCTTTATTTTCGTTGTACGACGAAATATAGTCGTTCCAAATTTTAATTTAAATATTTAATCAATTGAAAATCAATTAAATATAAAATAGGTTCGGTTTTAGTTTCTTCTTTGGCATAACATTAAAAAAAATGTATTATGCTGACTGAAAACCCTACTACAATACTTTTTATTACAGGTGCATTTGTAAGCAATAAATGCTGGGATGACTGGAAAGTCTTTTTCGAAAGTAAAGGATTTACAACGCTGGCGCCAGCGTGGCCGTACAAAGACGCTCCGGCTGCTGTTTTACGAGATCGTCATCCAGATCCTCAAATTGCCGGTCTACGCTTGACCGCTTTGATAGATCATTTTGAAAATATCACAAAAAACCTTCCTCAAAAACCCATAATAATCGGCCATTCTATTGGTGGGCTTATAGCTCAAATACTTTTACAGCGTAATTTAGCCTCGGCCGCAATTGCCATACATTCGGTTCCTCCTCAGGGAATTATGACCTTTAAATTTTCATTTTTAAAAGCCGGCTGGGGACCGCTTGGTTTTTTTACCTCTGCAAAGAAAACTTTCTTAATGACTTTTAGCCAATGGCAATATGCATTTACTAACGGAATGCCAGAAGAATGGCAGGAAAAAGCATATTATGATTCTGTTATTCCCGAATCTAAATTAATCGTGCGAGATACCATAACCTCGGCTGCAAAAGTAGATTTTAACGCTTCTCACAATCCATTATTGTTAATTGCAGGATCTGCAGATCATACTATTCCTGAGTCACTCAACTATTCTAATTACAAAAAATATACGGATAAAAATTCTATTACAGATTTTAAGGTTTTTCCCGAAAGAAATCACTTTGTTTTAAATCAGCCGGGCTGGCAGGAAATTGCAGTCTTTATACAGGATTGGATAGGAAAACTGCCTGCTTAAAAAAATATAATAACCAATTATTCTAATAACCAATTAAAATTTTAAATTATGAAAACGAATTTATTAAACACTACTTTTTTAAACTTTAAAAGTAAAACAGTCCACATTTTAACTTTTGTATTTTTACTAATGGTTTTAATTTCCTGTAATAAAAAAACAGAAGAAACTACTGTAACAGAAACCACACCTGCGACATCATCCGAAACAACTCAGGCAGTACCTGCAAATCCACCTGCAAATTTCAAACATGCCTATGAAGAAGTAAATGGAGTTAAAATTCATTACGTGATTGGCGGAAAAGGAGATCCGCTGGTATTGGTTCATGGTTTTGGACAAAACTGGTACATGTGGAACCGTTTACTTCCGGAACTTTCAAAACATTTTACCGTTATCGCTCCCGATTTAAGAGGAGTAGGAGAATCTGATAAACCAGAAGGAGGTTATGACAAAAAAAATATGGCAAAAGATATTCATGAACTGGTAAAAAAATTAGGATACAATAATATCAATCTGGCAGGACATGATATCGGACTTATGGTGGCTTATGCTTATGCTGCACAATATGGAAGTGAAGTTAAAAAATTAGCTTTGATGGATGCACTTCTTCCTGGTATCGAACCGGTTTGGTCGCAAGTTTCGGCTTCTGCATGGTGGTTTGGATTTTTTGCCTGGCCAGCTTCGGGAGATATTGTAAAAGGAAAAGAAAAAGAGTTTTTAACCAATTTCTGGCCAATGGTAGGACATGTAAAAGATCCGTTTACAGCTGAGGAAACGGCTGAATTCGTGAGAGCTTATGCTGTTAAAGATGGTGCGAAATCAAGTTTTAAATGGTTTGGAGCATTTCCGCAGGACGGGAAAGACAATTTAATTTTGGCAAAAACAAAACTTAAAATGCCGTTGCTTGCTATGGGCGGGGAATATTTTGCCGCAGCTTTCTTAAAAGAGCACTCTAAATTGGTTGCAGAAAATGTAACCGAATCTAAAATTGCAGGTTCAGGACACTGGCTGGTTCAGGAAAATACAGCTCAGGTGCAAAAAGATCTTTTGGCATTTTTCCTTGCGAAATAAAGCTCTAAAATAAACAGACCAATTAAATCTCATAAAATGAAACAAATATTTATCATACTATTATTTTTCTTTGGTCTGTTAATGCAGTCTCAGGAAAAAGCCGATCTGATTATTTACAATGGAAAAATTGCAACCATGCAAAAATCAGGCGAATTTGTGCAGGCGTTGGCAATAAAAGACGGGATTATTCTGGAAACAGGAACTTCAAAAAGTATTCTGGAAAGTTATAAAACCTCATCTGCAAAAAGCATCGATGCAAAAGGAAAAACGGTTATTCCAGGTTTAAACGACAGTCATATTCATGTCATTCGCGAAGGCTTAAATTATAATGCAGAATTGCGTTGGGATGGCGTAAAAACCTTAAAAAGAGCTATGGAAATGCTCAAAGAACAAGCAGCCAGAACACCCCCGGGAGTTTGGATCAAAGTGATTGGAGGATGGAATGAATTTGGCTTTGATGAAAAAAGACAGCCAACCATTGAAGAAATAAATGCCGCAGTTCCTGATAAACCTGTGTTTATAACCTATTTATACGGCAAAGCTTTTTTAAACAAAAAAGGAATCGAAGTTTTGGGTTATACCAAAGATACACATTACGAAGGAAGTGTTCTTGAACAAGACAAAAATGGAAACTTAACCGGATTAATGTTTGCAAAAGAAACTCCAAAAGCCATTTATACCACTTTGGGATTAACCACAAAATTAACTCCCGAAGAAAGAATCAACAGTTCACTTCAGTTTAATCGTGAACTCAACCGTTTTGGATTAACCTCTGTAATCGATGCGGCAGGAGGTTCTCAAAACTTTCCTTCAGATTATACGACTTCGATGGAATTGGCCAAACAGGGAAAACTAAATCTTAGAATCTCGTATTATTTATTTGCACAGCAAAAAGGAAAAGAACTTCAGGATTACGAAAAGTGGGTTGCCGAAACAGTCATTAATAAAAATGATAATCTTTTGACAGCTAATGGTTATACCGAAGAAGGGGCGGGTGAAAACATAGTAGCATCTGCAGCAGATTTTGAGAACTTTTTAGAACCCAGAATTGTTCTTTCTGATGAAATGGAAAAAGATTTGGAACCTATAATTCGCTTGCTTGTTAAAAACAAATGGCCTTTTCGATTGCACGCCACTTACGGCGAATCGATTGACAGAATGCTCAATGTTTTTGAAAAAGTAAATAAAGAAATTCCGTTTAACGGATTACGCTGGTTTTTTGATCATGCAGAAACCATTACACCTCAGGAATTAGAAAGAGTAAAAGCATTAAATGGGGGAATTGCAGTTCAATTCAGAATGTATTTTCAGGGCGAATTGTACGAGAAAATGTATGGCGCCCCAAAAACACAATTGCCTCCGATTAAAAAAATGCTCGAAATGCGAATACCTGTCGGAATGGGAACTGATGCAACCCGTATTTCAACTTATAATCCCTGGATGGCGCTGCATTGGCTCATTACAGGAAAAACATTAGGAGGCATGCAGTTTTGGCCGAAAGATCAGGTTTTGGATAAGTTTACTGCACTTCAATTATATACTTCAGGCAGCGCTTGGTTTTCAGGTGAAGAAAAAGAGAAAGGAAAACTGGTAAAAGGAATGTATGCCGATTTTTCGATTTTATCAGAGGATTATTTTACAGTTCCAGCCGATAAAGTTCGAAATATAGAATCGGATCTGACTGTTGTTAACGGCAAAATTGTTTATGGAGCAAGAGATTTTAAATCACTCGACGCTGAAATTGCACCGGTAATTCCGGATTGGTCACCAGTGAAATACCTTGGCGGTTATGCTAAAAAACTTTAATCATAAATAAAATTCGTAGGGTGTAATTAGTTTTAATATATAAAATGCAGACTTTAAAATAAATGCCACAGATTAAAGATTAAATAGATTAAAAAATCTGCTTAATCTGCCAAATCTGTGTGAAAAACAAACACATAGATTTTAAATATAGCCACAGATTAAAGGATTAAAAAGATTAAAAAAATAAAATCTGCCAAATCTGCTAAATCTGCGTGAAAAAACTAGCACATAGATTTATGTGTTTTTAAACCAATTATATCCAATGAATTTAATCAAACAAAATCTATAAAAATTTAGATCATGAAAATTCAAAAAATAATCTCTGCATTGGTAATTATCATGTTGTGTACATTAGCTACAACGGCTTATGCACAATTTCCAATGCCTAATCACGTACCCATTTGGGACGCAAACAAAGTGACTTTAAAACTGCATAAAATTTCAGAAAATGTTTATGCTATATCTCCAAGTACAACCGAAACCGAAACCACAAAAGGAATTGCGCAGGCAACTTCGGCAGGCTTTATTGTAGGAGACAAAGGGGTTTTGCTTATTGAAACGATGTTAAGCAAAGGATTATACGATCAGCTTTATAAATTAATACGATCTGTAACGCCAAAACCTATTGTTTATGCTATAAATACAAGCGATCACGGCGATCATTGTTTCGGGAATTATTTACTTCCGAAGGAAACAATTGTCATTCAGAATGAATTTTGCAAAGACAATCTGGCGAAGAATTATGATAATATCAAACAGTTTATGATCATGCTTTTTGGAAAAGGAAGAGGAATTGAAGAGAGCATTTACCGTCCTGCCGACATTACAATAGCCATCAACCAAACCATGAAAATTGATATGGGAAAAGGCAATATCGTTGAAATCATAAATGTGGGAACCGCGCAATCTCCAGCAGATCTTTTTGTGTATTTAAAAGCGCCTTCAGGAAATGTGTTGTGGGCAGGAAATCCTTTTATTGCTGAGAGTCCGACAATTCCGTGGTTATTTGACGGCTATTTTTTGGAACCGGTTCAAAACCTGAACAAAATTTACAATATGATTTCTGATAAAGATATTGTAGTTCCGGGACATGGTAGAATTACCAATAAAGCTGGAATTAAATATACGATTGATTATGTTACAGCTTTGCAGTCTAATGTTGAAAATGCCGTAAAAAAAGGTTTGACATTAGAAGAAACAAAAGCGGCTGTAACCATGAAGGAATTTGATAAAGGATATGAACTTTTTAATTGGCTTCATTTCAATTTTAATGTTCCAAATGCTTATAAAGATATTAAGCAAAACGGGGTTAAATAATTAAAAATATTCAGAATTCGCATAACTATGTTTGTTTAAATAAGTGAAACGCCTTTTTTAAGCTTACAAAATCTATGTTTCTATGTGTTTAAAAATTAAAAATTGAATTATGAAAAACAAAATCCTATTAGTGGTTTTATTGCTTTCATTTTCTGGTTTTGCACAGCGGTACCCTGATTTTAAATCACTTCGGTTTGATGAGAATTATAGTGTTTTGGAAGATGATACAGTAAGCAATGACTGGTATAAAACAGTAAAATTTCTGCCAATTTCTGCTTCTAAAAAAACGTATATCAGTTTTGGGGGCGATATACGTTTTCAGTACTTCTATGCTAAAAATGAAAATTGGGGCGATGGTCCGCAGGATAACGATGGTTATGTTTTAGGAAGATATTTGTTGCATGCCGATTTTCATGCAGGAAAATTTTTCAGAGCTTTTGTTCAGACACAAAGTAGTATGGCGGATGGCAGAATTGATCCGAATCCTGTGGAACAAAACCCACTTGAAGTACATCAGGCTTTTGCTGATTTCAATATTATAAATGAAGGCAGCAAAAGACTTATTTTAAGAGTAGGAAGGCAGGAACTCACATACGGATCTCAACGTTTGGTTGCCGTTAGGGAAGGACCAAATAACAGGCAGTCGTTTGACGGAATTAAAGCAATTGTATCCAGACAGAATTTTGCAACCGATTTGTTTTATACACATTACGTTGTCGCGCACGATGGTATTTTTGACGACGACTCGAATAAAGACCGACAATTATGGGGAAGTTATTTGGTGTTTAACAAAATACCAATTATCAAAAATATTGATGTTTATTATTTAGGTTACGAAAGAGCCAATGCAGCATTTTTTGACGCAACAGGTAAAGAGAAACGACAATCTGTTGGAACAAGAATTTGGGGAAAAACAGAAAACTGGCGTTATGACGGAGAAGCTGTTTACCAATTTGGTGATGTTGGGGATAAAAACATAAGTGCCTGGACAGCTTCAATAAATGCAGGATATCGTTTTAATACTGTCAAATTTCGTCCAGAAATTGGTTTTAAAACCGAAATTATAAGTGGAGACAAAACGACGGGCGACTCTAATCTGCAAACTTTTAATCCGCTTTTTCCAAGAGGTGCTTATTTTGGATTAGCTTCTGTAATTGGGCCATCGAATTTAATTGATTTTCATCCTTCATTGAGTCTTGAAATTGTTAAAAACGTCGATTGGGTTATTGATTATGATATGTTTTGGAGATACAGCAGCAACGATGGTATTTACGCACCAAATACAGCATTGATTTATCCCGGAGACACAACGACAGAAAAGAAAATCGGAAACCAATTAGAAAGTGAAATCATCTGGGAACCCAATCAATATTTGTATTTCAGGATCGAAGCGACTTGGTTTCAGGCCAAAGATTATATAAAAGCATCAGGAACTGGTAAAAATATATTTTTTACGGGAATTACGATGCAGCTCCATTTTTAAGTTTTAAAATTGAATTGCATCAGAAACATTAAAAAATCTCATTATGAAAAAGGCTGTTTTTAAATCAAAAATGGAAACAATAATATTTATAACAGCAATGCTATTGATTGGTTTCTCGGCACAAGCCCAAGTATACTCTGAAGAAGAAATAAAAACAAAAGAAACCGTAGAGAAGTTTTTTGGATATATAGGATCTAAAAACCCGGAAGGAATTGCTTCCATGATTTCAGAAAAAGTAGATTGGTATATTTTCGAATCGAAGTATATGCCATGGACAGGACATCGCTCAAAGCGAGAAGAAATTTCGGTGTTATTCAAAACGCTCTTTAGTTATTTTGTTGACGGAAGTGAAAAGCTGGAGGCGAAATCTTTTTTATTGAGAGGAAATGAAGTGGCTGTCTTTGGTTTTGTTGAAAGAACAGTGAAAAAAAACGGAAAACATTTTAAGATGCCTTTAGCGATTCATATCACGGTTGAAAATAATCTGATCTCCAAATTTTCACTTTATGAAGAAACGCTGATTATTGAAAAAGTACTTAAATAAAATCAAGAGATATGAAAGATAGAAGAACATTTATAAAACAGGCAGGTCTTGCTGGTCTCGCGGGATTCGTTCCGATAAACCCATTGCTGGCAAGCGATTTCAAAGAAGATAAATCGGCTAATAATGAAGTTTCTGATGCCAAATGGCCAGACGGATCACGTTTGGTAGTATCAGTATCTATGCAATTTGAAGCAGGCGGACAGCCTGTAAATGCTGAAAGCCCATTTCCACAAAACATGCAGAAAGGATTTATAGACCTTCCGGGCGAGTCCTGGTATCAGTATGGATATAAAGAAGGAATTCCGAGAATGCTCGACAATTGGGATAAATTTGGAATCAAGGTTACCTCGCACATGGTTGGTTCGGCAGTATTAAAAAATCCGGAGCTTGCCAAAGAAATTGTACAAAGAGGACACGAAGCTGCAGCCCACGGTATGGACTGGGCGACGCAATATTCTATGCCGTATGAAACAGAAAAGAAGTTTATCAAAGACGGTGCAGATGCTATTAAAAAAGTTACCGGTTTTGAACCTGTCGGCTATAATGCAAATTGGTTAAGACGCGGAACAAATACATTGGAAATTCTACAGGAACTGGGCTTTAAATACCATATTGATGATTTAAGCCGTGACGAGCCTTTTTTATTAAAAGTAAAAGGAAATGATTTTGCAGTGGTTCCGTACACCATTCGCTGTAATGATATTGTGTTGGTAGAAGGCAAAAACTTTAGTGCAGATCAATTTGCGCGTCAGGTTATAATGGAATTTGACCAGCTTTATATAGAATCTGAAAAAAAGCGCAGGCAAATGTCAATAAGTTTTCATGATCGAATAGGAGGGACACCGCAAATGGTCGCAGCCACGACACAAATCCTTAGTTATATTCAAAAACATAAAGGAGTTAGTTTTAGACGAAAAGACGAGATTGCTCAAATGGCTTATCAGGATAAAAATATCATTAGAGAATGATTCAAAAGCACTTAAAAGACAATTCAACCTTTTAAAATAAATAATTATGAAAAATGAAAGCAAAACGTGGTTTATAACAGGAACTTCTCAGGGAATTGGTCTTGTTTTAGTCAAACAACTATTGGCTCAAGGATTTAATGTTGTTGCTACTGCAAGAAATGTAGAATCGCTTAAAAAAGTGGTCGGCAATTCGTCTGATCAGTTTTTACCGTTGCAGGTCAATTTGATCAGTGAAGAAAGCGTAAAACAAGCTGTTAATTCAGCGATTGAGCGATTTGGCTCTATTGAATATTTGGTCAATAATGCCGGTTATGGTTTAATAGGCGGAATTGAAGAAAGCTCGGATGTTGAAGTTCGTGCCAATTTTGATGTAAATGTTTTTGGTTTGCTAAATGTTACAAGAGCAATTTTGCCTCATATGAGAGCCGCACAATTTGGACACATTATAAATCTTTCCTCTGTTTTTGGCTTAATTGCCGGGGCAGGCTGGGGAATTTATTGCGCTACTAAGTTTGCCGTAGAAGGACTTTCTGAAGCACTTGCAGAAGAGGTTAAGTCATTTGGAATTAATGTAACTATTATAGAACCTGGTTATGTACGCACGAACTTTTTAAATAGTTCATCATTAATTGCTTCGAAAAATCCTATTGAAGAATATACAGCTATACGTGAAGGTGTAAAGGCACATCAGAATGATATTCCGGGCAATCAACCGGGAGATCCTGAAAAAGTTGCCGAATTAATTATAAAAGTAACACAAAAAGCAGAACCGCCACTTCGTTTGCTGACAGGATCTGATGCATATGGATTTGCTACCTATAAAATTGATTCGTTGAAAAATGAAATTGAAGCAAATAAAGAACTTACTTTTTCTACAGATTACAAGTTATAATTCAAATACATAAATAACAATTATAATGTTTTCGTATTGATTCCGTAAAAGCTAGTTAAATAGTGCCAAGAAGTCATAAAAAAATCCCATTTCGTAAGAAATGGGATTTTTTAGTTTGTGCCTATTGATGTCAAGTATAAATATCATTTCCTAATAGAGCGGTGCTGAGAAAAGCCTTGCCATAAATATCTTAGCGGAAGCGATGTATCCTTCAACTGTTCCATTGCGTCATTGACATAGACAGGGATAGCATGTAAATTTAAAATTACTTTAAAAATAAAAAACTGGCTCAATTCTTTAAATTAAGCCAGTTTTGATCTTACAAAAAATGTTAATTACTAGTTACAGAATAACTATTACATGTAAAATTTGCCCCATTTCCGTTTGTCCCATAACAGGATGAGATTTCAAATCCATATTGTATGCCTCCAACAGTGACATTACCAAACCATCCCTTATTTTTTATCCAATTATAGATTGCTTTTGCATCTATTGTGCCGCTGTTGGTTTTTGTCGTGCGTAAAAATGAATAAACATTATTAGATCCATTGTTTCCGCGGAATACGTTCCAGGTGTGACCGCCTATGCTTTGGTTTGTGTATACCGGAACAGAAGCACCAGTTGATGAATAATTATAAGAAATTGGTTTTACATTTCCTGAACCGTCCGAATTTCCTGTGTAGTTTAACCACAGCATTATTTCATTGGCTTTATTGCTATCCCAAAGATCATAAGCAGACACCCATGCTCCACCACTTGGAGTAGTTGCATTAAAGCTGGTACTAAGAGTGTTGATTGTATTTAACACTTTACCTACATATTTGGTTGAATTTGGGTATGATTTAATACCTGCAGTATTTGGATGGTTTGCCCAAATACCCCAATTACTGTAATTATTTGCCCATATGGATTGGCTTCCTGCACCAGAACCCCATATATTATTATAAACGGTATAACCGCCATTTGACCAACTAGCATATTGATCAGATGATGACCATGCAGCTTTAACTTCTGAGTCATTCTTTACCTCGCTTGTTTCGCACCCTATAAACATTAGGCTTAATACTACAAATAAAATTGTTTTTCTCATAAATTTTAATTTTTAAGGTTAAATAATTAGTTATACTAAGGTATTGATAATTAAATATTTATATTAATATTTATTAAAAACATGCTTATTTTTAAACAATAATCATAAATAACGGATTTTAACGCATTAAAATTTAAAAATATTTTTTAGTTATGGTAAAAATGACTATATATAAAATAAAAAACTGAGAATAATATAATTTGTAAATAATAAAACAGACTTATTCTCATTATCGTAAGAATAAGTCTATTTTTTTGTAGCGAAGATAAATTGTTTATCAATGTGTTGTTATGGTTAAATAACAACTTCTAGAAGAGAATTAGTTTACTTTCCTAAATTTGCAACCCATATGTTTCCTGATTTTCCAGCACCCATTTCTACATAAGTATTACTCATCATGGCTTTACAATGGTCTTCGCTGTTTTTCCAGCCTATTACAACTTCGGCAGAAGTACTGTAATTGCGAGCAATCACTTCACCTACATATTTTCCGGTATAACCAACAGCAGCGGCTCTTTGTATAGGACTTGTCCCTTCAGGCGATATATGCGCGAAATAATTGCGTGCATTCATATCATTAGCATAATTAATAGCTGTTTTTGTTAATAATGGATTGCTTACCAATGGAGGTACAGCAGGCATATCATCGGCTCCACATTTACATCCTGTTGTTCTAAGTTTATTTATTTCAATCAAAACAGAATCAGTAACGTCTGTCCCATCAATGAGAGTATCATCATCATTACTACATGAGATAAATAATAAGGAGGTCAAAAGAATATAAATAACACGCTTTGGAAACATAATAATTGATTATTTATTTAGGAGGTATAAAGATATTTGTTTTATTGTTTTAAGATTTTCTAAAATTAAGGTTCTTTGCTTTTATTATTGAAATTTTTTCTCAAAAAGATAAACGACAGTTTAGTTCATCACTTGTAACTCTACGGGGAAACCAAACCGCTGGGTATTTACATATTCATACGTATTAAATGGAGGTAAAAGGGCATAAAAAAAGCTCCAAATCAACAATTTGGAGCTTTTTATTTGTGACCTCGACTGATCAAATTTCTATAAATTTTATGGAAGATTTGAAGAGATTGGCTTATTTTTATTTAGATATACTTTTTTAATTATCGCAGAACGAACCAATTTGCTTTAAATGCCTTTCGGTCTGGTATTTATTAAAGTTGTCCCATTTTGGAGCAGTACTTGTTTTTTGTCCGTACATAGCATCCAGGCAAATGTTGTTGTCCTTGTATTTGTCATGTAAAACAGCCAAAATTTTAAAGAAAAATTCATCCAGCATGATGATGGCTTCAAATTCTGATTTTAGGGTACTGTAATTAGAATCTGAAGGATTTAATAGCTGCAGTAAATTTAAAAGCTCTTTCTTTTCTTCTTCATTGATTTCAGTGGCATAACCCGTTTTTAAGGTTTTAAAGACCAGATTATTCCATGCTTTGCTGTCATGTCCCCATTGCACATCAGGCAGGTTCAGGGAATGTTCGCAAATTAGAATAATAGAAAAAAGAACATCATTTAAATACTCCGCCGGGAATTCATCAAAGCTTCTGAATTCGAAACCGCTCTGGTACATTTTTTCCTGATTAAAGTCAAGCCCCACTTCCGAAAGCATTTCATATTCCATGTCAGCTTCAATCTGATCACGCCACCAGATATTTTCTTCTTTTGTAAATTTCAGTAGTTTTCTAAAATTGTCTACCTTATAGGTTAGGATTTTACCTTTTGGCATTGATTTGTTATAAGTCCCAACACCTATGTAACGGGACATGGCATTTCGCATTGAACCCAAAGTGAATTTTTTATCTAAGCTGTATTTATCACTTATCACGCCCATAATATCAGGGCTTCCGAGCGTGGATATGAAAAAAGGCTCAAACCACTGTAATAGGTAAATGGCGTTAGCATGTGTTTTTTCAAAATCATTATAATCCACAATTCTGCTATCTTCTGTTAATGACGGTAAGGTGATATGAAAATGGTAGGTTCCGTTATTGAACAAAACCAGGTTTTCCTGATTGGTCATAAACATATTAAGGCCGTTGTTGTAATCCGGAAAATTTAATTTTCCGTTTAACACAGACGATTCGTTGATTTTATCCAAAAACAGTTTTTTGGTCGCTTTCAATTCTTTGCAGGAATCAGTAATTGTTCTGTTTTCAAAATATTTGGTTACAAATTCAATAGAATCACCATCAAAATGCACCGATCCCATCGTTTTGTTTCTTTGGGTAATCATACTCTGAATGTTGTATGGCTGATCTTCAAGGAAAAGTTCCATGATCGATTTGCCCAGATATTCCGGATTTTCAATCGGTTCTGCGATTATCTCACCGGCTTCCGTATCGATTACTGTTTTTACTGGCGATAATGTCTTGTGCTGATAATTGATATCGAGCTTTTCCAGCGAATGACTGTTCATCATTCGACTTACTTTATAGTTTTCAGTCAGGTTAAAAGCTTTTTTCAGCATAGGAGCCAGGCTTTCGGGTTTATAGCATTTTCTGTAATCAATACTATATTTCTCAAAGCCAATTTTTTCTTGTATAAATTCACCAGAAACTATTAGGGGTTCTTCAAACTGCATGTAGGTTTCGTTTTCCAATCCTATTCCCCAATAATATTTTTTTGTCTGATTGTCTTTCATTTATACTTACTTTCTTTTTTAAGGTTATTTTAATTTATAAAGTCATTTTTATTCACAAATACAAATTCAATCTGTTAAAACCAGAGACAAGAAACCTATAACGGATTAAGCATATTGTTGCCTCCATTATAAAAGTTTTCGTTTACTTTTAAAAATATAGGAATTTATATTTTAGATTTTTTGCAATTTTATCGACTGAAACATCAATTTAGAAGTAAAATTTTATGATAAGGTTATAAAATTACTTTCGTTATCAATCACTTTTGTATCAATAATTTAGGCAAGAGAATAGCTAAATCACAACTTTTGCTGTTCTTGTTTTTTCTAAGTTGCAAAAATAGTTTTTTATTATCGTATTTCCAAGTAGTTATCTCGTTGATAATCAATATTTTTTTAGAATGTTTAACGATATGGCGAATTGCGTTTTTATTCGTGATAATAAAACACATACGAGGAATACAAATCATCATTCCACCAGTCTTTTCTCACCTCCGAAAAGTAATTGTAATTCAGTTTTCCTGCCTGCGACTGCAGCGGATATACGACAACGCCATTTTCGCGGTACGCTTTATGCAGCTCAGTTTCGGGAACCACGGGAACAATGTGTCCGGAGAGACCTTTTTCTCTTCTCTTGGCGCAAATTATTCCAATTCCGCCATTGGCATTTACCTTCTGCTGGATTTCTTCAGCTGTAAACATTTTTTCCCATCCAAAATTTGGTCCCCATTCTAAAAACCAGTCGTGTATGGCACTGGAATAGATACGGTCTACGGTTTGTTCAAAAATAGCTTCTACATCTTGTCCCTGTATAATTTTTTCAAGGGATTCGGGAGTCCACCAAACGGTTGGAAGATATACTTTAGCAAAATAGCAATAATCATAAGAGTATACATTGCAATAGGTGTCTTCTACAGTTCTTTGATATCTAAGATTGGTTTCAACGTCCAGTTTATCAATTATTCGGGCAATACTTTCTTTTTTACTCGCTGTATCTGTCAGGTCCCTGTAAGGAATGGAAGAATCCATTATTGGTTTTTCTTTCATTTCCATAGAATCCAGCCGCGATTGCAGATCTGGTAACAAATTGGCTTTCTTAATTTGAATATTCGATAGTGTATGATCATCTAAAGGTAACGATGCTACTGTTACAGTATGTTTTTTCATCTTGACTGCTTAAAATTAATTGACCTGACGCTGCTAAATTGATTAATTATACAGCGAAATTTGATTAGCCAGCGGGTAAATGTAAGGATTTTAAGTTGCTAAAGAGTTTTAGAAAAAGACAAATTACAGAAAATTGTGTGATTATTTTAATTGTTTTGCCCTTTTAAACACAAAAAAGCATACCATTTAGTATGCCTTTTGCTTTTGAAACTATGATAGATTTCGTTAATCTTTGTCCTTAATCTTTGTCCTTAATCTTTGTCCTTTTTACTTCCTCTTGGTATTTTGGTTTGGATGTCCTGTTGGTGATTGATGTAAATTCGTATCTTAGGTTGTCAGAGAATTTATTAAAATGCCTGTGTAAAGCTAATAGTTATCCGCGTACCATTTTCCTTGACATAATTCATATTATTGGACTGCCATTGGGAGATAACCGTATAATAATCTCTATTAAATAAATTTTCGACACCAAGGCGAATTGTGCTTTTTTCTTTTAAAGTATAGCTTGAAGAAAGATTAAAAGCCGTGAAAGATTTTATTGGACCTGTTCCGTATGTGTAAGCGCCATTAACAGGCTCAAATCTGTCCCTGCCGTTTGTATTTGTCATTTGTAGAAATATTGACCAGTCTTCAAGTGGTCTAAAAACAGTATAAGCTGCTATTTTTGGCGGATTTATACGATCTCCTCCTAAATATACTTTTTTATCGGTTAGTTCGCGTTTCCCTTCGGTAAAGGAATAATTTGCTCCAATATCAATTTTTGGATGAAGACTATACTTGGCTGAGAGTTCAAAGCCATAAATTTTTTCAGGTGAGCGGGAAATCTGTGGATTACCATCAACATAAACATAAGACGCGCCTAATTTTGATGTACTGTAATAAAAAGCTCCTTCGTAAGAAAGTTTAGCCAGTGATCCGGAGAATCCAAATTCATAATTATTAGCCGTAACCGCTTTTATGGATGTATTGCTAACTGTATTTTCTTTGGCAGCGCGAAGTACCAGACCTAAATCAGCTACGCTGAAACTTTGAGAGAAACTAACAAAAGGTTTAAAAAGAGCCCATTTTGTATAACGCAGCCCGGCATTAAACATAAGCGCATCAAAATCCAATGCTCCGCCCTTTACAGCAGTCCCGCCGCCTACATAAGTTCCGTTTACATAATTACGAATACCAATAGTGGTGTAATCCGGTACATCGATATTTACATTCTCAAGCCTTAAACCCGTTTTTAATACCAAGTTCGGTCCAAACATGTTTTTAAGCTGAAAATAAGGAGCAAGATTCGTCATATTCATTTCAGGAATTACCAATCTTCCATCCGTAAGATGTGTATCTGTTATATCCGAAAGAATATCCAATCCATAAGTTAAATTACCTGATATAAGAGAGCTGAATTCGTATGGTGTGTTTAAATTTAAGCGAAAACCCAGTTTCTTGCTTTGTGTTGCAGGCTGTCCGTTATTTTCAAAAAAGTCACTGTAGTTGATTAGTGTAAGATAGTCCTGAAAGTAAAGTGTTGCGTTAACATCCGTATTTCCAATTAAATTTTCACTAGTATAACTTAAACTTGCATTATGGTTATAAGGTGTTCCTTCAGGTTCCCCCGGGCGCTGTCCTCTAATTCCGGTAGTTGGCGAATCAAAATTACCGTAAATACCGGCTTTTGCTATATAATCGGTATGCTGTGTACTCTGAAAATAGTTATACATTAATTCCAGGCGGTTATTGGTATTGATATCATAACCAATTTTTGCAAAAGCATTCCAGTTTCTTAGATCATTCATTCCGTATTCCGGAGAAAGTACTCGTCCTTTCGAATCCCGATAAAGTCCCGTCTCTTCATAACGCCCACTGACTACGTAATCGAATTTCTTTATTTTTCCAGAAAAAAGCTGGGAAACAAAGAAACCGGCGGTTCCTTTAGGCTTTATAAGAGAGAAAGCTGTTCCTGCCTCTGTTGATCCGCTAATCGCTTTATCAGTATTGGCTTTTTTGGTAATATAATTAATCAAACCGCCGTCTGCACCATTACCATAAATAGCAGTTGCTCCCTTAATTACTTCTACACGCTCTAAAACAGTAGGATCAAGAGATCGCATGTCTTTGGCGCCATCTCTTAAAGGTGTACTTTGAGGAATACCGTCAATCATAACCAATACACGACGGCCTCGTAAAGTCTGTCCTAAATTCTGAGTTCTATTGGTAGTAAAACCAAGACCTGGTACGGATGCTCCCAGGATATCACTAAGATTAGAACTAATGCTTAATTGTTGCTGTATTTGTTTTTTGGATAATAAGGTAACCGAAGAAGGAACTTCATCTAAAATCTCTGCCTTCCTTGATGCGGAAACAACAATTTCCTGTAATTCATTATCAGCCGCTGGCTTATCGGTTAAAATACTATCCTGACTTTGTGGATCTGTTTTTTTATCTTTTTCTGTTTTAGTGTTTGATTTAGAAATTTGCTGTGCAGAGAGTGAACTTATAGTGAAGCACAACAGTAAAAGGAGCGTATAAATTTTCATTGGTATTATTTAGACTTAATTTAAATAGTTGCAAATATATAAAAATCAATAACAAAATCAATTGGATAATACATGCTTATTAAAGGGTGTTGGCGGGCTGGATTAAATTTTTGTTAAAAAAAACACTAACGCCGTAAATACAGAATTTCTTCAGATTTCAGGTTGAACTTTGCCTTATTAATCTTTAACAGAAAGACTTATCATTCTAATTTAATCTGTTTTCTATGAGGAAAAACTACGTTTATTTTCTATTCAACAAGCGTAATTAATAATTTCTAATCTTTTTATAAAATGTTAAAAAACTTCCTCTTTTTCCTTTTTGGTATGACTTCGATTTGTGCACAAAACACAATAAGTGATACAATTGCTGTACAAGATACCGTACCTAATTTAAAGTTCAATTACAAACAATTAATCATTCCCGGGGTTCTTTTGGGATATGGATTTATTGGTTTAGAAAGTGATCAGCTTAAGAGTTATAATTCAGAAATTAAGGAAGAAGTAAATGAGGATATTGATCATAAAGTTTCTATTGATGATTTTTCTCAGTGGGCACCTGCAGCTTCTGTTTATGCACTTAATGCTTTTGGCGTAAAAGGGAAAAATAACCTAAAAGACCGCTCTATTATTTTGGCCAGTTCTTATTTAATGATGAGCGCTTCGGTATTTGCCCTGAAAAACATTACTAAAGTTGAAAGACCAGATGGGTCTTCGAATAACTCATTTCCTTCTGGACATACTGCTACTGCTTTTGCGGGAGCCGAATTTATGTATCAGGAATATAAGGACCAATCAATTTGGTACGGAATTGCAGGATATGCAGTGGCAACAGGAACGGGACTTTTTAGAATGTATAATGACAGGCACTGGCTTACAGATGTAGTGGCGGGCGCAGGTATAGGAATATTAAGTACAAAAGCCGCTTATTGGATATATCCTTATCTGCAGAATAAGGTCTTTAAATCCTCAAAAGAAAATAAAACCACATCGATGATTATGCCTTTTTATAACGGAAAAGAATTAGGATGCAGTTTCGTAAGGCAATTTTAAAGCAGTATATAAATTAAGAATTACAAAATTAATTTCCATAGACAGATTATGTAGTCTCTCTATGGAATTTATGTTTTTATAAAACAAGAACCTGCAAACCGTTGGGAAGTATGCTTACTTTTATTTCATTTGTTTTTAAATTATACTGTTCCCCGTCAATTTGAGCATCAATGAAGATTTTGGACGGCATTTCGATTTGAATATCTTTTACTAAAAAGTGTTTTGCCTTTTCAAATTTTTCAATTGAATTTCGAAGCACATGATAACCCAGCATAATTTTTTCAAAAAAAGACAATTTCGGTATAATAATCATATCCAATAATCCGTCGTGAAGACTTGCTTTTGGAGTCAGGCTCATATTGTACCCCATTTCGTTTGAGTTAGATATGAATAACATCAAAGGATCTGTTTCTATAATTTGATCGTTAAAATGTACAATGGTTTTTTGCGGTTTAAATTCTAAGCTGGAAGATAATGCAGCCTTGATATAAGCGGGAAGTGTTCTTTTTCCTGCTCTCTCATATTTTTTTATAATCATGGCATCAATGCCGATACCCATATTGCTGAAAAAGTATTTGTGATTTAGCTGTCCCACATCCATCGCTGTTGCATTTCCTTTTTTAATGATAGCAATTGCTTTGTCAAAATTTCTGGGAATATTCAAGTTAGAGGCCAGCCCGTTTCCTGAACCTACCGGAATAATTCCTAACTTAATTGAAGTTCCCACAAGGCAAGAAGCTACTTCGTTGATGGTTCCGTCTCCGCCACAAGCAATTATATAATCGGGATTGTGTACAATAGCCGCTTTTGTGAGTACTATGGCATGCTTTTTTTGATTGGTATAATCAATTTCAATTTTATATTTTTCTTTCGGAAATTGACTTAAAAGATAGGAAGCAGACAAATTGTGTTTTCCACTTCCGGATATAGGATTGATTATAAAATGAATGTAAATCATTATTTTAAAAGTTTATTGGTAAAAAGAAAATCGGCAGTCTGGTACCATGAAATAGTTTCTTCTAAAAATGATTGATCGATAGTAAGAGCTTTAAGACTATTGTCTTTTTTGTTCCACGAGTAAAAGGCTTGTTTCTTCTGATCTGATAAAATCATTACCTTTTCCTTTTTCATCAAAACCAATTTGCGATACGTTCCCATTAATGCCCTTTGTTCAAAACGGTTATCCAAAACATTTTTTCCAAAAAAATCAGATTCATAGTTCCAGTGAAACAAAGAAAAAAGGGTAGGCCACAGGTCGATTTGCGAACACTGTTTGGCTATTTTTTGATTCTGATTCTCTGGTAAATTCACAATGAAGGCTGGAATATGGTAATTGGCAACATCTATTTCATCTTTTCCGGCGCTGCTGGCGCAATGGTCTGCAATGATTACAAATACTGTGTTTTTAAACCAGGGTTTTGTTTTGGCTTTTTTGAATAATTCTTTCAAGGCAAAATCGGTGTATTTTACCGCTCCTTCACGGCTTGTTCCCGATGGAATATCAATCTTTCCCGAAGGATAAGTAAAAGGCCTGTGATTGGAAGTTGTCATTACAAAATTAAAAAATGGCTTTCCGGCTTTGTATTGTAAATCAGCCACTTTTAGCATTTTATTGAAAATGTCCTGATCACAAATTCCCCACGCATTCTCAAAAGTAACTTCGTTATCATTAATATTATGACGCACGGTTTTAATTTCGTCGCTCAAAACACTTCCTCGTCCACGATCATAAATCGTAAATCCGTTGCCTCCAAAATAGGCATTCATATTATCAAAGTAACCGTCTCCGCCATAGAAAAAATTACAATCGTATTTTCTGGATTTAAAAACATTAGAAACCGTATATAGATTTTGGTTATTAGGTCTTTTTACAATGCTCTGGCCCGGCGTGGGAGGAATACATAAAGTAACGGCCTCCATGCCTCGAACCGTTCTGGTTCCCGTGGCATATAAATCCTCAAAAAAGATACTTTTTTGGGCGAGACTGTCCAGAAATGGAGTTATGTTTTCCTTATTTCCAAACTCCTTAAGAAAACTTCCGCTCAGGCTTTCGACCAAAATAAAAACGACATTTTTGTTTTTAAGAGAAGCAGTACTGTCTGTTATTTTTCTATGAATAGAATAATCACTTTTAAAATAAACAGCATTATCAGCTGCCAGTTTCTTTCTTATAACACCAAAAGCTTTGTCATTATGAATTGAAGTATAGAAGTCAACATATTTCATCTGGTTGTTTCTAAAAGCGGCAAAAAAGGAATAAATTCCTGATTTTGAAATTTCAGAATTATAGCGGTTTGTAGACCATTCCGCCTGATTATTTCTAATAAAGAAACCAAAAAAAAGAGCCACAATAATGGATGAGGATAAAACTGAAAGTCTGGTTTTTAAAGTTGATTTTGAAGTAAAAGTTGTTGTAAAAGCTTTTTGCTGATAAAAAAGAAACAGAAATGCTGCACTTAGCAGTAAAACCCCGCCAATTAGCAAAGGAAGCGGATAAGACTGTTTGATATTGGCTACTACTTCATGCGTATAGATAAGATAATCAACGGCTATAAAATTAAATCTGGTTTTAAATTCATCCCAAAATGTCAATTCGGCAAAAAAAGTAAATACAAGAATAAAGACCGTGAGTGATGTGAAAAAATAAATAAGGATTTTATCTAATATCGAGCCAATCCATTTATTGGGCATTAGACTATAATAAAATATACTGCAGAGTGAAATGAAAGTAACAGTACCAAAATCAAAAAACAAACCTGTAAACAATGTTCTTAAAATAGTGATCAAATTCCACGAAACTTCATCATATTGCCATATGAAAAAAACAACTCTCAGAAATTGTGAAAGAATTAAGAACCAGAGAATGAAATGAAACAACAGCGAATACCTGCCGTATTTTGATGGTAGTTTATACATAATGTTGAATATTGAAAGGCAAATTTTATAACCTAATTCTGAATTTATTTTGAATTTTGGTTTTTATTGGGAAATCAGAATTTATAACTGTAGCCAAAGCGAACTACTTGTGTCTCATAGTAATCCTTGCTAGTGTAGCGGAAACCTTCACCCTGAATTTCTTTTTTTATTACCAGTGTATTGAAGATATCGGTCGCATTTATGAATACTTCGCCTTTTCCTTTCTGCACACTCTTTTTTACACCAAGATCAGTAGAAAAGCGAGAGTCAATTTTTCCCTGTGGAATAATGTCCGGTGCCAGATAAACCATAGAAACCTGTCCGGAAAGTGTTTTGTTAAATTGAAAAGTATTATTCCATTTTACATTACCCGAAGTAATTTCCTGAAGACTTCCGCTATAAGTTGACGCAACTGGATATAAATTGGTAACCGTAAAAGCGTCTATTGTATTTTTATATAAATTTCCATTCAGATTAAAAGAATACCAAGGCGTAATTTCTTTTGCAAAGACAAGCTCAATGCCAAAAGAAGAGCTTTCCATAGCATTTTGAAAAACATTATAAATAATAGCACTGCTGGGAACAGTTGTTGCAATTCGGGTAATTGTACCGTTTACAACCCGGTAATAAAGTGAACCTAAAAAATAACCTTTTTTTAAATCGGTTTTATAACCCACTTCAAAAGCACTTGTGTACTGCGGACGAAGGGCAGGATTTCCTACTTTAATAATTTCAGCATCATCGTATTTAGGAAAAATACGAATATCGACTTCATTAGGCCTGTCAACACGGCGGTTGTAAAAAGCGGTAAATTTATTTTTATCATCTATTTTGTAAGCAAGCTTAACACTCGGAAAAGGTTCTGTATAATTATAACCGTCACTTTTATAAGTAGGGTGATTGGGGTTTACCTCATACTTTAGCTGTACATATTCATAACGCAGTCCCAACTCAGCTTCAATTCTTTCTGTTTCATAAATATAGTTTCCATAAACAGCAGGAATGATTTCTTTATAAGTGGCCCAACCACCTGCATTGGCATCGATAGGGGAGTTTTCGCCCGGAAAAAACTGCATGTTGGTTGGAATTTCCCGATTTCTAAATTTAATTCCCGTTTCAAAATGACCGTATTTTAAAGGCTGAACATAATCTAAATTTAAGTCGATTACTTTTTCATCTGAAAGTAATTTAAAGGCATCTTGTCCTGTAGAAGCTGGCAGAATATTATCAAAGAAATATTTTTCATCTTCCTGATGGTACGTGTAATTAATTCCCGCATTTAATTTTCGCCCAGCTTGTCTAAATTTATGCTGGTAAGAAGCGCTTGCCATCACGGTTGTCTTAAGCTCATCTTCTAAAAATTGCCATAAGCGCAAACGCTGAGAATAATCTTGGTTAAAAAAAGGCTCATCTCCGTGATCGATAATTTTTTCGCTTCCAAATAATCCGGAAAATGAAAAAGTGTTTTTGTCGTTATAATTCCAGTCGATTCCGGTTTTAATAGTGGTAAAATGCGTGTCGCGATTTCGTTTGGTTTGCTGGTTAATTATGGTGCCATCATCATAGGTTCTGGTTACAAACTCATTTTTGTTTAGGGTTTCAGTATACAGATAATCGGCTTGTAAATAAGTGTTTACTTTATTTTTTCTGTAATTTAAAGACAGGCTCGGATTGATTTTTGGCGTCATGTGATATTGATCCCTGATCGTGGGAAGATTTGCCTTACGCTCCCACAACGCGCCATAACCCGAACTGATTCCAATTTTACCATTTAAGCCATCCTGCTTATTTTTTTTATAGATGATATTGATGATTCCGGCATTTCCGTTTGCATCATATTTCGAAGAAGGATTATTGATGATTTCAATTTTTTCGATGGCAGAAGCAGGAATATTATCGAGTCCCGACTGATTTCCAAATCCTGTTAGTGCAGTTTGCTTCCCGTCAATTAAGATGGTAACTTTATCATTTCCTCTTAACTGTACTTTTCCATTCTGAACGGTAACACCGGGCAGATTTTGCATAGACTGCAGAACAGAGCCTCCGCTTTGCGTAATATTATCGGCAACTGCAAACACTTTTTTATCCATTGTAACAGGATTTTTTTGCATGTTGGAGCTTACCGTTACTTCAGATAAAGTATTGATGTCTTCTTCAAGCTCGACAGTTCCAAGATCCAGATAATCAGAAAGACTGCCAACAAATACGGACTTTGATTTTGTTTTAAAACCAATTGAAGTTACTTCCAGCGTAAAATTTCCTGAATTTACTCCTGTTATGGTAAAGCGTCCATCTTCGCCGCTAACGGTTCCGAAGAAAATTTTAGAATCTTTTGAAGATTTTAAAACAACATTGGCGTAAGGTATCGCAACTTTGGATTTACTATCGGTAATAATTCCCGAAAGAATTACTGTTTTTTTCTGGGCAGATAATTGCATTACGGCTATTAGCAGAAAAGAGAAGAGCAGTAGTGTTTTTGATTTCATTTGTACTATTTAAAAAAAAGAATAGTACAAAGCTCAAAAGTGATTCTGTAGGAAGTTTGAATTTTTAGAAAATCACCTCAAAAATATGCAGATTTTCAGTAAAAGAATAACGGATATCCCAATGGTTAATTTCGCAGATTTTTTTGATAATTGCCAGTCCAAGTCCATTTCCCTGAGACGACGGATTTACTTTTGAAAAACGATTAAAGATACTCTGCGCTCCCAGCGGTGTTTCCTGACCAGTATTGACAAATTTAAGCGAGTTATTCTCTATTATAATATCTATTACACCATTTTTCACATTGTGACGAATGGCATTTAGAAATAAATTATTAAGCAGCACTTCTGTCAGGGCAATATTTCCTTTTGTTCTTAGAATATTTTTAAAATGCGTATTGATTTTTACATTTTTGGCTTGTGCCTGTTCAATGAAGAAATCAAGATTTTTATCAATATATTCATTTAAAATAATGGTTTCCTGTTCCAGATAAATTTCATTATCAATTTTAGAAAGTAATAAAAGGTTTTTATTCAGTCTGTTCAATCTTGAAACATCCTTATTAAGAGATCCTACTAAGGCAGATTGTTCGCGGGTTAAGTCCAATTGCTGCAGCGTGTCAATTTTAGTCTGAAATAAAGCTAAAGGGGTCTGAAGTTCATGAGCTGCATTTTCCACAAATTCTCTTTGACTTTTATAAATAATAATGTTTTTTTCTATTAAGCGCTCCAGACTTTTATTAAGCCTGTCAAATTCATCAATATCTGTTGCAATAAATTGCGGCGAATTATTTTTATCAATTTCAAACTCCTCAATCTGGCTCAGTGTATTATAGAAAGGTTTCCAGATTTGTGCAGCCGATTTTTTGGATATCCAGATAATCCCTGTCAGCAGGATAATGATTATAAAAAGGAACATAAACGCAACGCTAATGACCATTCCTTCCATTTCTACCAGATTACGCTTTTCTATATAAGTATACTTTTTTCCGTTTATTTCTACCGGGGCATAAAGTATGCGAAAAGGCTCTTTTTCATTGGCTATGGCTTCAAAAATCATCTCACCAACGATGGAATCTTTGGTTACGCCCATATCGGGCACAATAGTAACATTGTGATTGTATTTGTTCCATGCCGCAATGTCAGCAGCTTTATAATTGCTATGGCTCTCATTTACAAAAGCCCCTTTATGAAAAAGCAGTACTTCATCTGTTTCATAAATGTAGAGCCATTGGCAGGTATAATAAAATACCGGCGCTGCTATTAAAAGTATAACAACAGCATAAATAAGAAAACTGTTGGTTGTTTTAAGAAGTAGTTTTTTATTGCTCATTTTCCCATTTGTATCCTAAGCCGTATACTGTTTTTATATAATCTCCGCTGCCGGCCTGAGTTAGTTTCTTTTTAAGATTTTTGATATGGGCATATATAAAATCATGATTGTCCAGCATATCTGCCATATCACCGGAAAGATGTTCTGCAATGGCAGATTTTGATAATACTTTATTTTCGTTGCCAATTAAAAACAAAAGTAAATCTAATTCTTTTTTGGTAAGATCCAGTTTTATATCATTTACAGCTACTGTTTTGGAGAAAATATCGACCGCAATTTCATTAAAGACAACACTATTGCTTCCTTTAAAATTTTTACGACGTATAAGCGCCTGCATGCGAACCAATAATTCAGCCAGATGAAAAGGTTTAGTCAAATAATCGTCAGCGCCCAGATTAAATCCCTCCAAACGCGTTTCAAGATTTTCTTTTGCCGAGATAATAATTACGCCTTCGGTTTTATTTTTGGCTTTTAACTCTTTTAAAATATCAAAACCATCACCATCCGGCAGCATAAGATCCAATAAGATACAGTCATAATCATAACTGTCTATTTTGGTGAGTGCCAAATTATAGTTTTCGGCGGTTTCGCATTGAATGCCGTTTGTTTTAAAGTAGTCTTTGATGCTTTGCGCAATTTCGCGCTCATCTTCAATAATAAGAATTTTCATGCTGCAATTTACAAATGAATTCTGAAGAAAAACTGAATAAAAGGGTTCTTAATTAAAATTTAATAATCCTAAAATGTTTTAAAATAGCAGATTGTAAAATTCTTACCATCGTATGAAGGGGCTATAAAAGATGTCGATTTATTTTGTTCACCATGAAATAATTTTCTTGAAATATAGGGATTCATCCAGTAGGCAATTTTGGTACTCAGAATTCCAATTCCTGCACCTGCGGCTACATCTGTAAGCCAGTGCCTGTTGTTGTACATTCGAAATATCCCAGTACCTGCAGCCACCGCATACCCCGCCACGCCGTACCATATGGATTTGTCTTTATATTCCTGATATAAAAATTCAGCGCCTGCAAAAGCGATAGCGGTATGACCAGAAGGAAATGAATTGTTGGAAGATCCATCCGGACGTTCTACATTAGTAACCGACTTCAAAGCAAAAACAGATCCAACGGTTATGATTGTTGAAGTCGCCAGAATTACAGATCGGTCCCGCATATTATTTTTTCCCTTGACCCCAAACGCATTAAGCGCATAAACAGAAACAGCAGGAACATATCTTGAAAAATCATCTATTGTAACCTTTTGATCAATGTCCTCTGTAAATTCGTCACGGATTTGAAAGTTGAAACTTTTTATCTGGCCGCTTTCAGCTCCCCAAAAACCATATCCTATTAAAACTCCCGGAATGATAAGCTGTTTGTAATTAAACCTGATATTTTTAACGGTATCATTTATTATAGAATCCGTTGGAGAGGCATTTTGCCCTAAAGTAGAGTAGGATAAAAACTGTAAAATAACAAGGATAATTATTTTTCTCATCAAATGATTGGTTTGTTGTTGCTAATATACATTGATCAGTCTTTATTAAAGGTATTATTATTTTTAAGTCAATACAAAATATAAGGTAGAAATTTAATTATAATATTACACGTAAGATTATTTCATTAAATAAGTATAATATTTACCCGAAAACATTAAAAAGAAAAGATCAGAATTAAAGTACTGCCAATAGTCTCTAACCGCAATCGCAGAGATTTTGGCAAATTGAAATTTCATTTTTTACGAAGAAATTATGATTTTATTTTGGATGTCCCGTTGGGGATTGATAAAAACTCATAAGATCGCTCCATGCTTCGAACTTAATTTGATAGTTATTGATTTATTGTGTTTTCTGTTTTTAGAATCCCCTAGTGCCCACGATTCTGCAATAAAGCTTATATAACTGAGTATATCTTAAAAAATCGCCTTTATGTTTTGTGGTAAAATTTGAGGCAACTCCAGTAATACGAGAAATTATTTAAGTAACAATAGTTTAATATTCTCTAAAACTAGTTTAGGCTCGTCAAGTTGGATAAAATGTCCAGAATTTACTGTGGTAATATGTGTAAAATCAGTTACTCCGACCTTTAGAGATTGGTGGGCATCATACCACTGTTGTTTTGATGCGGCATCATTTTGGGCATCAATTTTCATACTTGTCAGTATAATGGTTGGAACATCAGGTAAATTAGGCAAAACTTCCATATATTTAAAATCTTCAATTAATTGCAGAGTTTCCAGTGCTATGCCTGAATTTGCGCCGTAAGTAATTTTATAATTATTATAAAATGTATTTAGTTCGTCTTGCGAAATATGATTTTTTTTTTCGTGAGAAGAATCAACGAATAATAATCCTGCAACTTTTGCAGGATTTTTTATTGCATAATCTCTAATAATCATTCCTCCTAGTGAATGACCTACAAGGACTACTTTTCTGCCTTTTGCAAATTGATCAATAACTGTTTCAAGCTCACTTCTTAATTTATTAATATCTCTGGGCTCAGTATTGAATTCTGATTTCCCATAACCGGCTCTATCGTATAGTAAAACGTCAGAATCTAAAAAATCAGCGATAGATAAAATCTCAGAAGATTTTCCGCTGCTGTACCAGGACGTGTGATCATTACCATGCCCGGATTCAAAAACAACCAGATATTTTGAGTTTTTAGCTACTGTATAGGCCATGAGTTTATGAGTTCCTAAATTCACTGTAGTTCCCGGATATTCGGCAGTACTATTTTTATCATCATCGGAACAAGAAGTAAAAATAAAAGCAGAAATAGTGAGTATAAAAGTACATAATAATGTAACGTTTGTGGTTTTGTTTGGATTTAATTTCCAGGATGCTTTTGTAAAAATCATGTGTGTATTTTTTAGTAAATAGAACACAAATATTGCTATAATTTAGCCATTATAGGTTCTGATTTATGAATCAGAACCTATTTAAAATAAGCTGCAAAGCCACTATCACAGAAAAAAAATAATAATAGTGTAAAAGAGTTATATTAAAAGGTTAGATTTTTTAAATTCAGACGGGGTCTGATTGGTACTTTTCTTAAAAGTAGTATTAAAGACCGTTTTAGAATTGAATCCAACTTCAAAAGCAATTCCCATTAAACTTAAATACTGCATACCGGGATCCTGAATCATTTTTTTTGCTTCTTCGATTCTGTACCTATTAATAAATTGATAAAAATTTTCGTCACAGCCATTATTGATGACATAAGAAAGCAGATGAGATGAAATATCCAATTGAGAAGCTAATTTAAATAAACTCAATTCAGGATTCAAAAAAGGTTTTTCATTGTCCATTATGTGAATTAGAGCAGATTTTATTTCTTGTAAATCCTTATCAGAGATCAGTTTTTTGGGTTTGCCTTCTAAGCCAGAACTCTCAGAAATAATGGTGTCGATTTGCTCTTTTTCCTGTTTATTAAGTGGAAAATATTTTTTTTGTTTTAAAGAAAAATAGGAAATATAAAAAATCCCGAAAAGATAGATAGCACTAGCGATAATGTCAAAAAAAGCATAGATTTTTGCTAGTTTAAAAACATTATCAATTAACCACACCCCAGTTATGATTAATACACAAACTACTACTTTTTGTAGCCATTTTAAATTGGTTTCCGATGTGTTTGAAGTGTACAGAAGTAAATTCTTTTGATAAACTGTGATTTCTCTATAAGCAGCAATACAATAAACAGCAACTTGACAAGAGAAGACTAAATTAAAAACAGTAATAATTATAGCGGCATTTTCTTTATCCTCTGCTCTAGGAGGATCTTTTATCTCTATTAAGAGCGAGATTGAAAGCAGTACTAAAATTATAAAAGCAAATGCAAAATGAAAATGATCTCTTATTTGCCATTTTCTATTAGGCGTAATAAAATAAATTACACTAAAATAGAAAACCGGAGCTACGATAAAATCCACTATGCCCAAGAAATCATTTGTAATCCTTCTTATTTTTAGAAACTCCGTTTTTTCTAACAGGTCATTAAACTGAATAAGGAAAATGCATAAAATAAAAAAAACAAACCATCGATTAACTTTACTGTTTGTCTGATTGATATTTGCAAAGATTAAAAATGCCAGCAGTAAAGTAGTTCCTGCAACAAAAAAGCTCATTAGTTGGTCCATATAAAGCATTTTTTAGCCTAGTATTAGGTTTCGATTGTTTTTCTAAAAAGGATAAAATTACTAAATAAATGCAGATTCTAAAATTATCATTTTTTAATTTTTCCTCACTATCTGGGAAGTAATTGGCTCTCCTCTCTCTGTAAAAACATCGTCGGCATAGTAGTTTTGAAATTGCATAGGGAGACCAACACCAGTTGTAAGAGATGAAGTTGTCTGCAGATGATAATGCAGATGCGGCCCTGTAGAATAACCGCTGTTTCCAGCCAGACCAACCTGCTGGCCTCTCTCTACAGTATCTCCGACCGCTACTATTATAGAATTCTTTTTTAAATGAAGCATAAAGGAAAATTCCCCATTCAAATGATCAATAATAATATAATTCCCTAACGATTGCTTACTGTTTTTAATTCCGGGAACATTATCCTCAATTGCGTTTTCCATCGCTATTATCTTTCCGTCTCCAGGCGCATTCAAACGTTTCCCAAAACAATAATAATCTTCATTTTTGGTTCCGTCTCCTGTATTCCCTCTTCTGTTTATTATATGAACAATGTCCAGTGCATATCTCTGGTGCCGGTTAGGCATAAAATGATGATTTAATTCCAGAGATTTTCCTCCTGCGACTATATACCAGTCGTCTTCAAAAGGCAATTCTAATACTGTTTTTGTCTTGTAATTTAAATAGATGTCTTCATCGTATTTTCCTTCATCACCCATAAGCATGTCTGCACAGGAGGTAAATAAAACCATAAAGATAATTGCAAAAAAGCATCCCAAAGATTTGATTTGTTTCATAATTAAAATTTATAGTTAATACCCAGATTTAATTGATGCTGCAGTTCTCTGTATGCACTTGGCACCTGAAGCCTCGCATAATTAAAATTATAGACTGCTTTTACATCAAAATGATTAGAAAGCTTATAACCATACTCCAATTCCCATAAAACACTTTGATAGTTGTCTATGGTATAAAACTTACCTTCTGCGTTGGTAACTCTAAGTAACACTACAGGAAGAGTTAATTTTGATGATAAATATTGTTTGTCACTAGATTGGTATCTAAATCTACCCGTTATTCCAAATTCCTGATGTAGCGTATAATAATCCTCATTATTAAAAGAAGAAGTGTTTGGATTTTTATAAATAGAAGTAGTGGTCTGTGATTGAAGTCCTCCATATATAACAAATCGATCTTTATCATAAATCTTTTTGAGATAAGAAAAACCCAACCCGACTTTCGCAAAATCATTATTGAGATTGGAAAGTTTATCGGTTTTTAGTTCAGATGAAAGATAATCCATCTTAATTTCAAATAGATTTTCTTTTTTACTAGTATGTGTGTAATTTAATTTATACACCGAGCCTTCATACTCATACATTGACACTGGCGCAAACTCGAGGTTTTTCAAATAGCCAAAATTATAGCCTGTCGAAAATTCCAGCTGGTTCTTTTTTTCGGTAGTTTGTGCTTGGACCGAGACTGCAGACAAAATCGCAGTCGTAAAAATGAGTCGATTTAATTTCATATAAATTGCAATGATTAAGTTGATTATGATGGCAAACCTAAATGAAATAAAAACCGATAAAGTCCAAATATCTTAAGACTGGAGAAATCCGAACTTATTTATTGGTATTCCGAAAACTGTTTGGTGTCATACCTGTAGATTTTTTGAAGGCATTGTGAAATGTTGTCTTCGAAGTGAATCCAGATTCTAATCCTTTAGAGAAAGAAATAAAGGCAAAAAATGATTTAAAGTTATCGTATTTAGTAGAAGTAGTAAAAAAAAAATGGTGTCAATTGTCTTCAATTGACACCATTTGGCTGTAGTGACGTTGAGTTCACAATTTACAAACTATTTTATGAACGATTTAAAGAAATTGGCTTACTAAGGTTGAATGTTAAAACATATGCATTTTGTAAATTTATTAAGATGTAATAGCATTTGATAAATTTCTTGATTATAAATTTAGTAGCTATTAGTAAACTTTCGTTATCATTTCATCTATAGGCAAACGAACTTTTTTCGTGGCTGACATATAGTCTTTTTCCGAATCACGATATCCTAAAGCGAGGATAACTGCTGAATGTAGACCTTTCTCCTTCAAACCCAAAACCTCATCGATAGTGGCGGCGTTAAATCCTTCGATAGGAGTGGCATCCACTTTCAATTCTGCCGCAGCAATAAGTGCTGTTCCTAGTGCAATATAAGCCTGTTTGGCCGCCCAAAGGGCTTTTTGTTCTGCGTTAATAGCGCTAAAATAGGAATGCAATCCATTTCGAAATCCTGATAAGGCACCAGCATCAAGACCTCTTTGCTTTTCTGTCATTGCCATGTAATCGTCAATGTAAGTCGAAGACATGTCAGTGAATGCAGCGAAAACCAACAAATGAGAGCAAGAGCTAATTTGTCCATTATACGAATCAGCACCTAATTTTTTTTGAATTTCCGGATTGCTTACAACAAAAACACGGTAAGATTGCAGACCGCAAGAAGATGCTGAAAGATTTATAGCCTCTAAGATCTGATCGACCTTCTCTTCTGTTACTTTAATGTTATTGTAAGCTTTTGTGGCGTATCGCCATTTTAAATTTTCTATCAAATTCATTACTATGTCTATCTTAAATTTTGGCAAATATAAATGATATTGTTTTCTTTTTCGAGTTTTTGAAGTGCTCTGGGAAACTCCAAATCAATCATCTTAGGCCACTAAAGAATATTTATCTGTTTTTCTTCATTATTATATATTTTTAAAGATTAATAATCTTTAAAAATATACATTAAAAGAATAACTAACTGAATTTATGTATAAATAAAAATATTTAATCTTTTATATTCAAATTTGCAGGGTAAAAAAACTAAACATTATCATCAGATGAAAGCAAACATACAAGAAGATAGGGGAATAAACGAAAAGCAGAATAGTGTAAACACCCAGAATACAATCCAAAATGATTTTGCATTCACACTAAAGAGCACTTGTTTAGATGAAAACTATCACCCCTCAAGTGAAACGCGTTTGACAACCAATTTTGCAAACCTGGCCAGAGGAGGTAATCGCCAACAAAACTTACGTAATGCATTAAATATGATTAACAATCGATTCAATGCATTGGCTCATTTGGATAATCCAAAAGGGGATCGTTACCTTGTAGAACTTGAAATCATCACAGTAACGATGAGTATTGATGATAAGAATGGTATTAACAATCTGCCGTTGATTGAAGTTTTAAAAACGAATATTTTTGACCACAAGACTAGCCAGCGTATCGAAGGTATTGCCGGAAATAATTTTTCGTCTTATGTTCGTGATTATGATTTCAGTATTTTATTGATCGAACACAATAAAAATAAAGCTAATTTTTGTATTCCTGAAAATTTTGGTGATTTGCACGGAAAACTTTATAAGTGTTTTGTCAATTCAGCCACTTATAAAGAGCACTTTAAGATGTCACCGATCATTTGTCTAAGTGTATCGGGCAACAAAACTTATACTCGCACTGAATATCAGCATCCGGTTCTGGGTTTTGAGTATCTGCAGGATCAGTATTCTATCACTGATGAATATTTCTCTAAAATGGGCTTAAAAGTTCGTTTTTTCATGCCTGCGAATAGTGTGGCACCGATGGCTTTTTATCATTCCGGAGATCTGCTTGCTGATTATACTGATCTTGGATTAATCAGCTCAATCAGCACGATGGAAACTTTCCAGAAGATTTATCGCCCTGAAATTTACAATGCAAATTCAGTGGCTGGGAAAATCTATCAACCTACTCTTAAACACGAAGATTATTCACTGACTCGCGTGGTTTACGACCGCGAAGAGCGCGGCCGACTGGCTGTTGAACAGGGTAAATATGCAGAAGAGCATTTCATTAAGCCTTACAAAAGTCTCCTGGAACAATGGTCTGCTAATTTTACCCTTTAATTGATTACAACGCATTAAAATTATACTATTATGAAGAAATTATTATTACCCACCTCTATTGTTGGAAGTTTACCCAAACCTGCCTGGCTTGCACCGCCCGAAAAACTTTGGTCACCATGGAAATTAGAAGGTGATCAGCTACTTGAAGGAAAACAAGATGCGTTGCGCATTTCTCTGCAGGAACAACAATTGGCAGATCTGGATATCATTTGTGACGGCGAGCAGACACGCCAGCATTTTGTAACGACTTTTATCGAGCATTTAAGCGGTGTAGATTTTGAAAATCGTAAAACAGTAAAAATCCGTAACCGTTATGACGCGAGTGTTCCAGTGGTTGTAGGTGAGGTTGCACGTCAAAAAGCAGTTTTTGTTGAAGATGCTAAATTTTTGCGTAAACAGACTAACAAGCCTATAAAATGGGCATTGCCAGGACCGCTGACAATGGTAGATACCTTGTACGACGACCATTATAAAAGCCGGGAAAAATTGGCGTGGGAATTTGCGAAAGCACTCAATGAAGAAGCAAGAGAACTTCAAGACGCAGGGGTAGATATTATCCAGTTTGATGAACCTGCATTTAATGTGTTCTTTGATGAAGTAAACGATTGGGGAATGGCAGCATTAGAAAGAGCCATTGAAGGTTTACACTGTCAAACTGCGGTTCATATTTGCTATGGTTATGGAATACAAGCAAATACTGATTGGAAAAAGACATTAGGCTCTGAGTGGCGACAATACGAAGAAATTTTTCCGAAAATTCAAAAATCTAAAATTGATGTGGTGTCTTTAGAATGTCACAACTCCAATGTGCCTTTAAATTTAATGGAACTTGTTCGCGGTAAAAAAGTAATGGTCGGTGCCATTGATGTGGCAACCAATACTATCGAAACACCAGAAGAAGTAGCTGATACCCTGCGTAAAGCTCTTGAGTTTGTAGATGCCGAAAATCTTTACCCTTCTACAAACTGCGGTATGGCCCCGCTATCTCGAAACATAGCCAGAGGCAAGTTAAGTGCTTTAAGCGCAGGAGCAGAAATTATACGTAAAGAACTTGGGATTTAGTCTCAATATATTAATAATGAATTCCGTGCCTCCACGGAGGAATAATATTTAAACACATTGAAGAAATTATTAGAAGTATTAAAAAAAGCAGGTTTCGACGGTTTCCTGTTAATGATAGCCACCATGATTTTGATGGCTTATTTTTTGCCAAAGCCAGGCATGGTCAAAGAACCTGTTTCGCTGGAGGAGATTGCCAATGCTGGGGTTTCCTTGATTTTCTTGTTTTATGGTATGCGACTGAGTGTTGAGAAACTAAAAGCCGGACTTTCCAACTGGAAAATGCACATTATCGTACAGTTGACCACCTTTTTATTTTTTCCGCTCATTGTTTTGGCATTTCGCCCGTTGTTTGTCAATAACGGTTTCGAGCTGCTTTGGCTGGGTGTATTTTTTCTGGCAGCTTTACCGTCTACAGTATCCTCTTCCGTGGTTATGGTTTCCATCGCCAAAGGAAACATTCCTGCAGCCATTTTTAATGCGAGTATTTCCAGTTTGATCGGAGTAGTCGTTACGCCTATCTGGGTTGGACTGTTTATAGCTTCTGCGACAGGCGATTTTGATGTTACTCATATCGTCATAAAGTTGATTCTACAAGTCTTGCTGCCTGTCATCATTGGCATAAGCCTCAATTCTCGTTTAGGTGCCATTGCCGAAAAATACAAGAAACAGCTCAAATATTTCGATCAGGCAGTTATTCTAACGATTATCTACACGTCGTTTTGCAAGTCATTTTCCGAACATCTTTTTGAAGGCTTCACCGCCCTTGAACTTGCCGGACTTGCTGCAGGGATGATGGCGTTGTTTTTTGCCGTATTCTTTTGTGTCGGACTACTCAGTCGCTTGCTTGGTTTTTCAGATGAAGACCGTATTACTGTCTTATTCTGCGGTTCTAAAAAGTCATTGGTACACGGCACCGTTATGTCAAAAGTACTTTTTCAGCACAGTACCATCACTGGCATCGTATTGCTGCCTCTTATGCTTTACCATGCCTTGCAATTGATTGCCGCTAGTATCATCGCTCAGGGTATGGCCCGACGAAAAGAAATATAATTTTTATTTATGGCTTGGCCCTTTATCTTTTTTCGATAAAGGGCACCAAGGATGACGCTTACTGCTATAAAATAATGCCTTTTAGATTTTTATACTGTAAAAATACGTTTTGCAGGTTGTTGTGTTTTTAATTTGTTTAAAATAAGATTTTTGTGTTGCTTTTAATTGTATTTAAAGAATTTTATTCTAATTTAGGAATAAATTAAACCAAAATTCAAAATAAAAATTTTATGGAGCAGATAGACGATATTGATCTTCAGTTATTAAATATACTACACGATAATTCTAAATATACTGTAAAAGAGCTTGCTAAGATGGTAAATCTTTCGGCATCGCCTGTTTTTGAGCGAATTAAAAGATTGGAAAACAATGGTTATATAAAAAAATATATTGCCCTGCTTGATGCAGAAAAATTAAACAGGGGATTCATTGTTTTCTGTAATATCAAACTTAAACAACACGATCGTAATATTGGCAATCAGTTTGTTAGTGATATTATGAAAATAGAAGAAGTTGTAGAATGTTACAATATCTCTGGTGATTACGATTTTTTAATGAAAGTTTCTGCCAAAGACATGAAGCATTATCAGGATTTTGTGTTTAATAAATTGGGATCAGTTGAAAGTATAGGGAGTACCCAAAGTACCTTTGTTATGTCGGAAATAAAAAATATGTATGGATAGTTCCGCGAGCAACGATAGTACGGAAATTCTTTTCGTGCCCGTTCCTAATATTAATAAAAACTGGATTTTCTTTTTTTAAATCTGTTAGGATATACTTTGCGGGTACGGATTAGAAATCTGCGCTATCGGGTTTTTAGCTAGTGATCCCGACTGGAAATTAATATAACCTTTAATACTTTGTAAATCATGCTCCATAGTTTTGTGTTGGGATTTTTTTGGAAAGTTAAAATTAGTTTTAATTTTCATCTATGTATAATCTTAGCCGATCTTCACGATTTTGACTAACTGATCTGAAGGCAACTTCTTTTCTTTTTTGAGGCACTAACACATAGAATTGGTCAATTGTAAGTTTTTGATTGTTACTAGAATAATATGAGCCTTTTAGCCTAAAAACATATAAAGAATACAAATTAGTATCTTTAGGTACGTACCATATATTCGATATTCCAAGTTCTTTTGCTATTGTTTGACCTTTGTAAAAAATTCTTTTATTTTTTTCAATTGTTAAAATGTTATTCATTTTGGTAAAAGCAAAAATGTCGAATTTTAAGTCAATGTTTAAGCTTTTTGCATCAAATGAGTTTACCTCGTATTCAACTGTATAATACCGGTCTAAATTTATACTATCTTTAATTTCTAATTTTGTTAAAACAATTAAAGGAGTCTCGTGGTTAATTTCTGTAACTCTAATTGAGTCTCGTAATTTAAAAACTTGCTTTTTAATTGTATCGTATTGTAGACCTTGCTTTTTGAAAGCTGATGAAAGACCGTCAAAAAGCTGATCTGTAGCCTCTTTAACACCTGCTTTAATTTCTTTTGTTCTTAAGATTTCTTTATCACTTAGCTTTTGATCATTTACCTTTGAAATATTTCGATTGTTTATATCTTGTAAAAAAAGCGCAAAAGCTACGAGAAAACCTAAACCAATTGCTTGCTTACCTCTAAAAGTATATCTTTTCCACTTGTACCATTTATATCTATGATTTGTCAAACTTCCTTTTGCAGTAATCATTGTTAAAGCAAATGTAAAAATAGCAATGATAGCAACATAATAATAATTTTCAGTAACAGGTAGTTTTTCTAGCATAGTATAAAATTATTGTTTTTAAAAGATCTCCACACCTCTTTTAGTTTTTCAATTATTTCGTTGTCAAATTTCTTAATTGACTTGTCACTTTAATAAGATTAAAAGTAATTTTTTTATTTAATGATTACCAAATTTATTATTTGGAAAAAAAATATATTTGAAAAAAAATATGTGTGAAATTTATCACACATATTTATCTTAATTAGGATGACTTTGTGTGATTTGGTCACACAAATTAATAAGTTATCGGTAACCTTAACAACATATGTACAAAATAACACAACTAGAAAATTTTGAACTGAATAGAGAAACTTGTTTTGTTTGTGGTAAACCAGCAAATTCGCGTGAACATATTTTTCCAAAATGGTTGCAACATAAATTTAATCTTTGGGATCAGCATATTATTATGGCAAATGAAACGCAGATTTCATATAAACAGCTAGTAGTTCCATGTTGCAAAATTTGTAATAATGAACATTTTTCAGGATTAGAAAATAAAATTGCTAATGAAAATGAAACTGAATCTGATATTTGGAAATGGGCCAACAAAGTACATTTTACTTTAACACTAAAAGATAAATTTTTAGATTGGGATAGAAAAAACGCTGGATATAAAATTGGGGATGTAATTAGTCCATCGGATCCTTTAGAGCAGGCTCGACATTTTCTACATTGTGTGTCAGGAGGTTTTAAAACGTATCCGGACCCTTTTGGTTCAGTTTTTAGATTTGATTTCACTGCAAATCAAAATTATAACTTTGTACATATTATACATTCTAGTTCAGTTTGCGTTTCTTTTGGAAATCGAGGATATGTAATTTTTGTTAAAGATGGACAATTTTTAAAAGATGAGGGAGGCGTAATGGAAAGTTATAGAAATATTATTAAAAAAGATGTCATTGAAATGGCAGATATGTTATTCTTTTATGCATCAAATATAGAATATCTTGAACGTTTTAAAATTACCGTCCCTATTATGATTACCAAAGGACAAATTATAAAACTTGGTCGTGCTACGATTCGTGAAGAAAAGCCCGTAAATAAAGAACTTCTTAGAGAAGTCTGCAACTATATGAGAGTTACATGGATTGACCCCGATGAAATTTCATAAAAGCTACTGCTAATTGCGGTTTCTCAAAATTGCGACTTTTGTGCTAATTTCACGTTCGGTTTTTGAAAAGAAATTTTATCTTAGTGAAAAATAATCATTTCCGTTGTTCGCAACTGACGCGAAGTACCACTCTCTCTAAAGAGTTCTTATAAAAAGCTGTGCGAATGTCTCCTGACTTCGCACCCGTGATATATTAAAACCAAAAAAGAGACTTTCGAGTCTCTTTTTTGGTTTAATATATCTTTATAAATAATCATTTATTAATCAATTTTTCAAGCCTAACCATCATTTCATCTTTCTCTTTCAACATACGCTCGTACAAAGCAATCTTTTCTTCATGAAGTTGAATCAATTTTTCTATTGAATTATTGTTGAAAGTTGGGCTATAATTTATCAAGCCTTGAGTATCGTGAAAAGTATTAGAAATAATATTTATCGCTTGCTCTTCATCAAAATTCTGAAAAGCTTCAATTGGAATTTTTAATGCGTCTGAGATTTGATTAAGTATATCATCTTCAATTACATCTTTTTGCTCCAGCATAGAAATTTTCTTTTGGTTCCAGTCATTTCCCAAATCAAAAGCTAATGCTTCTTGTTTGATGCCAAGCATTTCTCTGAAGCGTTTTACGTTTCTTCCCTGATGTATTTTCTGTTCCATAATGAATATCAATTTTCTAAAGGCTTAAAGATAAAACCATTTTTTGAATTAAAACCCTGCGTTTCAAAAATTAAAAAAAAATCCCATTTCGTTAGAAATGGGATTTTAATTTTGTGACCTCGACTGGATTCAAACCAGTAACCTCTTGAGCCGTAATCAAGTGCGCTATTCAGTTGCGCCACGAGGCCTTTTGTTTTTCAATAAGGTATTTTTTATACCTTTGTTGATTGCTGTTAGCGGGTGCAAATATAGGCATAAATGTGACATATACAAACGAAAAATAACATAAAAATAAAAAAAAATGAAGATTGAAAATTATATACGTGATATTCAGGGGTTTCCTAAAGAAGGAATTTTATTTAAAGATATCACTCCGCTACTAAAAGATCCTATTGCAAGAGAAGAATGCCTTAAAATATTGCTAAATTCTTTAAACGGACAAAAAATTGATGTGGTAATAGGAGCAGAGAGTCGCGGTTTTTTCTTCGGAATGTTATTGGCCGATCGTTTAAATGCAGGTTTTGTTCCTGTACGTAAACCTAAAAAACTTCCTTTTACAACAATTTCTGCTTCTTATGAATTAGAATATGGAACTGATTCTTTAGAAATACATATTGATGCTATCAAAAAAGGCGATAAAGTTTTAATTCACGATGATGTTCTTGCAACCGGCGGAACAGCAAAAGCACTTGCCGACTTAGTAAATGAATTAGGAGGCGAAATTGTTCAGTTTAATTTTTTGATGGAACTTTCTTTTTTAAATGGAAGAGAAAAAATAAAGGATAATCCTATATTTGCTGCAATTACCTATTAATGACCCAAATCATTTAAAATAAACCTACTATGAAGCAATTGTATTGTGTGGCATTACTTGCCGTATTATTTTCCTGTAAAGACAATAAAGAAACTACTGCTGAAAATTTGAATAATAACATTCAGAAAGATACAACAGTTGTAAAGGATGTAACTGATAATTCTTCAGATTTAAACCTGAAAAGTAATTTAAGAACTGGCGAGAAGCTACAGCTGGAACAGGTTTATGAAGATACTGTTCAATTTGTTAATTTTGATGGAAATGGAGATTATGCTTTATTTACGGTTCAGAAAGACAAAAAACTGATTTCGTTTTATACAGATCTTGCAAATGCCAAAGCTTTTAAAAGAGGAGATTTACTTGATGTATCCTGGAAAATGGATACCATTTATGAAGCCGGCGAAGGAGAAAAACTGGAATTTGCTGAATGGCTTGTAAATGCAAAAAAAATAAAAGATGGAAATGTGAGTTTGTTTCGAAAAAAACATCCTAAACCAATAAAATACTATTCAGAGAAAAACGATTTTACAGCAGATTTTAAAGATCATATCTACGAACAAGTCGAATATTATCTGGCAAATTCTAAAAGCGAACTGGTAAAAAGTACTATAAAAGATGCAAACGCAGATTTAAGCTATTCGATTGAAGAAAAAGACAGAGAAAACCATTCTTATATTGTTTTAGGAATATCGAATGATTTTGAGCATCATACTAATATAATTCAGTGGTTATATCTTGATGATACAAACGGTAAATTATACGAATACGACTTACCAAACGATAGATTAATTCCGTTTGATTAAGTTCAAAAAAAAATTGTCTTAGTTGGTTAAACTAAGACAATTTTGTGTTTTATAGCATATAGCACTAAACCTATTCTGGTTTTAATTTCGAGTTTATCAAATAAACACTCTCTGTAGCCATCAATTGTTTTTGGACTTAAACACATTTCCGAAGCGATTTCTTTGTATGTTTTCTCAGTGCAGGCATGTTTTATGAAAACAATTTCTTTTTCTTTTAAATTGACTTTTTTTGAATCGTCATTGGCTTTCTTCACCAGCATTCCCGAAACTAATTCAGTAAAATAAAAGCCTTTTTCGATAACAGATACAATGCCATCCTTAAATATTTCGGGCGAAGTATCTTTTAATAAATATCCTTTGGCACCGTTGGTAATCATCTTTATAATAACTTCTTCGTCGTCATTTACAGAAAGTGCAATAACTTTAAGTTCCGGCCTGTTTTCCTTAATCCATTTCATGGTGCTAATGCCATCTAAAACAGGCATATTTACATCTAATAAAATTAAATCTACATTGGTATCTACATTTTCCTGTAAGTAGGTAATAAAAACTTTACCATTTTCAAAGCGGTTTATTACTTCAAAATCTTTAAAACTATTGATCAAAAGTTCAAGCGATTGCGAAAACAGTAAATGATCATCTACAATAATAATTTTGTTTTTAGGTTTCATTGGTTTTAGTTAAAGGGTATTCTAAAGTTACGGTAGTTCCTGATGCGTCTGATTCCATAATTAAAGTAGCTCCAATTAATTTAGCTCTTAATTTCATATTGCCCAATCCCTGGCCTGAATTTGTATTGAGCGCGTCGTAACCAATTCCGAAATCCTTAATTTTCAGGCAAAAAACGTCGTCTGTTGTGGTAATATTTACTTCAAATTTATCACTATGCGAATGTTTTAGGCTATTATGCAAAGCTTCCTGAAAAATTCGGTAAATAAACAAATCATGTTCTCCGCTAATCTCAGGTATTTCTCCGGAAAGAGTATATTTATACTGAATGCTTTTTAGTTTTTTTATGCGCTCTAAATCTTGTTTTATGGCTTCGATAAAATTGCTTTGCAGTAAATTATCTTTATTGATAATTCGGGACAGAATTCGAATTTCGTCCAGCGATTTGGCTAATATTTCTTTTAAATCACTTAATTCACTTTGCTGAATGGGCTTTTCGCTGTTGAGATACATATTAAGCTGCATAATACCAACTGAGACGATTTGCCCAATATTGTCATGAAGTTCTTTACTGATTTCAGAAAGCGTCTGATCTTTTATTTCAATTCTGGTTTTGATTAATTCTGATTGAAAATAAAGATTAGCTTCCATTTTTTCAACGAGATAATTATTTTTTTTCTTTAAGAAATAAAAGAATATTACAAGCAAAATGATGAGTAAAGTTAAGAAAACTATACCTAACAAAATAACTAATAATTGTACTTCTTTTCGCTCCATAAAAACCCGATGATAAAACAACTATGCGCTAAAAAATTCAGAATAAACAATACCAGACTAAAAATAGATTCATCCTGTTTCACTAAGAACCATTTTATGGCAAGCATGAAAGGTAAAAAAGGCACATGAAAAACCAGAATTCCTAAGATATACCAAAAGAAAACTGATTTTTTAAAGTTTAGTATTTTGTCTGAATTAAAAATTTCTACCAAATATAAGCAAGATAATATCATAACTACCAAAACGCCTACGGCAAAACTATAAATAAAAGAGTTGTTCATGTCTTTTTCAAAATATAAAAGGTTGAGAAAAAAAGAAAACACAAACAATATTAAAAACAGAACGGCTGATATTTTGTTATTTCGCTTTGGTAGAAGACTCCTGATAATCAATATATAGGCCGAAATACTGATGAGCATGTAAAAATTATATACATAATAATTTAATAAACCTGTCCAGTACGTAAAATAGTAGCCAACAATTTCTATAAGTATCGAAAACCAAATTAAAAAAACTAAAGATTTTGCTTTAGTATCAGGAAGTTTGTGTAATGAAATCAAACCAATAAGTCCTGATAATAAAGCAAAATAGATAACATAAGATCTTAAAAATTCAAACATAAACTTTTTTTAATATGTTAAGCTTGGCGGTCTGCCAATATTTCCATAATTCATTGGTTCAAGGCTTTGTATGTCGCTTGGTGCATCATCTTGTATGGCGACAAAGCTTTGAATTTTTGCAGTATTGGCAGCCTCTATTTTTTTACCAGTCGGGACTAAAAACAAAGTTGTTTGTCCTGCTTTCTCTTCGTGTTTTTCATCTTCAGGATAAACGCCAAAATAAAAACGAATGCCATCAACATTGTAGCCATCTTGTGCGCCCTGAGTTTTTACATAATGAATGTAACTTTCTAAAGCTTCTATCGAATACCAAATGGCATTTGCTTCTTCTTTTTCTTCTTTTTTAGCAGACTTACCGATTTTTAAATCGGCTTTCTTTTTGTTGTAATTTACGTTTAATACCTGAGCAAATTCTCTGGTAATTAACTGACTTGGTTTAGCGGGAGGGTTTTTCATTTTTTTTAATGTAATTGGTTAAAGGTTTAGTTAACAATATTTTTATTAAATATTTCTGCCAAAAGTATTTTAATCGTTGCAGAAACACAAGGGTGAATTTACCCTTTTTTCATTAGGTTGAATTATTTTAAAAACAGGTTAAAGTACTGTATTTTAGTTGTTTAATAATAATTACTTTTATATGGTTTATTTTCATGCAAAAAAACAAGCGGATAAAATAAATAAAACCACCATCTAAAATAATTATAAATAAAAAGTATGAAAACTATAAAATTTGGACTCAAGTCAAGCGAAGTTTATTACCTAAATGAACTTCTGGAAAAACTAAAATACAGCGTTATTGTTTCTGATTACTTTGGGACTGAAACAAACAAAGCCGTTAAAGATTTTCAGCTAAAAAATAATTTGGTTGTAGATGGAATTGTAGGGCTTAAAACGTGGTCTGCGCTTATCGAAAAAAGCAAAGAAGGGTTTTCTTCGAATAGTAAATTGCTTTCAGAACAAAATCTGATTGATTTTTCAAAGGCTCACAATCTTGAATTGGCTATTGTTAAGGCCGTTAATGAAGTTGAAAGCGGAGGGAAGGGCTTTTTAGTAGACGGGCGTCCGAAGATTTTATTTGAAGGACATATTTTTTGGAAAGAACTCGAAAAACGAAATATAGATCCCGCTAATTATGCCAACGCCAGTAATCAGGATGTTTTATATAAAAATTATACAAAAAAGTATTACTTGGGAGGTGCCGCAGAATATACAAGACTGGAAAAAGCAATACGTTTAAATCCGGACAAGAAATTTAGTGATGCAGCAAAATGTTCGGCATCGTGGGGTTTGTACCAAATAATGGGTTTTAACGCCGTTTCTATTGGTTATGCATCTATAGATGACTATGTAAAAAAGATGTACTTAAACGAAGGTGAGCAATTAAAGGCATTCGGCATGTTTTTGGCAACGAATAATTTGATTGGTCTTTTGAGAAACAAAAAATGGGCAGATTTTGCTTTGAAATATAATGGCCCGGCTTATAAAACAAATAAATACGATGAAAAATTGATGAAAGCGTATGCTAAATTTTCTGCTTAAATAGGTTTTGTTTCAGGTTTCAGGTTTCAAGTTTCAAGTTTGCTTTTCTTTGAACATAATTTTTACCGCAGAGTTCGCTAAGAATTACACAGAGTTTCGCAAAGAGATTAAAATAAGTTTTAAATTTAAAGTTCGCAAAGCTTTGTGAACTTTGCGTAATTCTTAGCGAACTCTGCGGTTAATTATACGTTCCAACAACCTGAAACTTGAAACCTGAAACAAAAAAACAAAAACAAACCCGACAAGTTTTAAAACCTGTCGGGTCTGAATTATGTATAAATAAAATTTTTATCTCAAACTAGCTCCCAATTCTGTTTCGAAAGTTTGCTGTAATTTCGACATGATTTTGTCAATTTGAGAATCTGTAAGCGTTTTTGTATTATCCTGAATAGTAAAACTTAAGGCATAAGATTTTTTGCCTTCCGGAAGTTTATTACCTTCATAAACATCAAATAAATTAATGTCTTTCAAAAGTACTTTTTCCGTTTGTTTTGCCAAGTTGTAAATGCTTTCGTAAGTTGTATTTTGATCAATTAACAAAGCTAAATCTCTACGAACTTCTGGATATTTAGGAATTTCAGAATATTTAATTTTTCCTGTAATGATTTTTAAAACCAAATCCCAGTTAAAATCAGCATAATAAACATCTTGTTTAATTCCGAAATGTTTCAATATTGATTTTTTTACAACACCCATTTCAACCAAAGTATCATTATTGTAGCAAATAGAAGTTCCTTCAGAGAAAACATCCGATTGCACAGGCGCATTTGAGATTTTATCAATTCCCAAACGAGATAGAATCGCACTCACATATCCTTTCAATAAAAAGAAATCAGTCGATTTTTGCGCATTTGTCCAGCTTTCTTTATTTCTGTTTCCTGAAATTGACAGTGACAAATGTTTATGCTCTTCGTAACCATTTAAGTATTTATGATATGATTTTCCAAACTCAAATAATTTTAAATCCGAATTTCTTCTGTTGATGTTGTATGAAATTGCCTCTAGCGCTGAAAACAATAAAGACTGACGCATTGTAGACAAATCACTACTCAACGGATTAAGCATTGTAACGTTATGTTCTTCTTTTAAAACAGTAGATAATTTTGCATAAGCCGCTGTTGTTAAAGAATTTGCCATCATTTCATGAAAACCTTGAGAATTCAATTGTGATGCAATTACATTTTGTACTTTATAATCTTCAGTTCTTGGTGAATTAGAAACTGTAGCGTTGAATTTTTTAGAAAAATCAATGTTGTTGTAACCGTAAACTCTTAGGATTTCTTCAATAACATCAATTTCACGCTGAACGTCAACACGATAAGCCGGAATTGTTAATCCTAAACCAGAATCAGAAACACTGTTTACTTTAATATCTAAAGAAACTAATATTTTTTTGATGGTATCTTTTGGGATTTCCTGTCCGATGATTTTAGAAACGTGGCTGAAATTTAGTAAAACTGAAAAATCTTCTACTTTTTTAGGATACACTTCTACAACGTCAGATGTGATTTTTCCACCCGCTACTTCCTGAATTAAAAGAGCAGCACGCTTTAAAGCATATTCTGTAATCGTTGGGTCAATTCCTCTTTCAAATCTAAAAGAAGCATCTGTGTTTAATTGGTGTCTTTTTGCTGTTTTACGAACACTAACGGCATCAAAATAGGCACTTTCTAAAAATATAGTTGTAGTTCCGTCAGTAACACCAGATTTTTTTCCTCCAAAAACTCCCGCAATACAAAGCGGTCCTTTTTCATCACAAATCATTAAATCTTCTGCATGCAATGTTCTTTCGACATCATCAAGAGTTGTAAATTTAGTTCCTTCCGGTAGTGTTTTTACAATTACTTTTCCGTTGATTTTTGCTGCATCAAAAGCATGTAAAGGTTGTCCTAATTCGTGTAAAACATAATTAGTAACATCAACAATATTATTTTTTGGAGTTAATCCAATCGCTTTTAAACGATCTTGTAACCATGCTGGTGATGGCCCAACAGAAATTCCTGAAATTGTTACACCACAATATCTTGGCGCCAAATGAGAATCTTCGACACTAACATCAATTTTTAAAGTACGCATGTCAACTCTAAAATTGCTTACAGAAGGCGTAATCAATTCTACGTTTACACCACGCTGCAGCATTCCTGCTCTTAAATCACGTGCGGTTCCAAAATGGCTCATGGCATCAGCACGATTTGGTGTTAAACCAATTTCGAAAACTTCATCATTTACAATTTGAAATACTTCAGCAACAGGAGTTCCAGGCGTTAATGCTTCATCCAAAACCATAATTCCGTCATGGCTTGAACCCAATCCCAGTTCATCTTCGGCACAAATCATTCCGTGACTTTCCTGACCGCGAATTTTTCCTTTTTTTATAGTAAATTCTACACCGTCTTTATCGTATAAAACTGTCCCAATAGTCGCAACAGGTACTTTTTGTCCCGCAGCTACATTCGCAGCTCCGCAAACAATTTGTACAGGTACTTCAAGACCGATATTTACAGTTGTAACTTTTAATCTGTCTGCATCAGGGTGTTTTTCGCATGTTAACACGTGTCCTACAACAACTCCTGCTAAACCACCTTTTACAGATTCATATTTTTCGACAACTTCAACTTCCAGACCCAAATCTGTCAATAATTCTGAAGTTTGTTCAGACGTCCAGTCTGTTTTAATGAATTGTTTTAACCAGTTGTAAGATATTTTCATTTTAGTGATATTATTCTTGAATAAGGGTGTAAATATAAGGATTGATCGTGGGAGTTGGAAATATTTTTTTGTTTTTTGATTAAGATTTTTTTTTCAAAAATAAATGATTTAAAGTTTGAATTTAAAAAGAAAGAGAGAACCTAAGTCCTCTCTTTTTATAAATTAAAATTATTCGGTAGTACAGACTCCAGCGTGAACAATTAACCAAAAAGTGCCATCACCACTATAAGTTAAATTGTAATTATCTAACATTGTATTGTTTAATGTATGTTGATTTCCAAATTGACCCGGCGCCGCAGTTGTAGGAGGACTATCAGATAAGTAAACATGTGTTTCTGTAAATACAGTTCCAGGATTTGTTGCGTTGATTTCGATACCTATATTGGCACCCTGAATAGTAACCGTAACTGTTCCGGCCAAATATCCTTTAGTAATATCATTTTGTCCTGCTCCGGCATATAAATTATAAGTATAAATGCCATTTTGTGCATTGTCGTAATAATTTGCCCAGCCCCATTTTTCTGAGATTTGTAAGGCATTAAAAGTATAGTTTCCGTACATATACGCTGTGTCGCAAGTTGTTACATCAGAAGGAGGCGTTGTGCAGGTTCTTAGGCAATAATTAAAATAAGTTGCCCAGTTTTTTCCGGGAAATTTAATATCTCCGGCCCAGCCAGTTTCAGTTTTTACAATAGTTCCGTTTATAACATTTTTCATGCTGGAATGTGCTGCAATGTAAAAACATTTGTTTGCATCCAGCGTTATACTGGAAATGGGGATCGTAAAAGTGTAGCTTTGAACTAAAGGGTTAAAAGTCTTTTTATACGGAAATTGCCCGGGAACAGGGTTTCCATTTTGGGTTGGAATATTGGCATACGGACCCACAAATAAATGCAGTTCGCTAAAATACCAGTTGCTAAGTGCAGTATAGGTTACATAAAGATTGGTAGCATCATTTTCAACTAAAATTTTTCCCGAGTTTGTAAATTGCCCGGCCATAATGTTAATTGAAACAGGATCACATTCTGAATAAGTTCCTTTGGAGGTTAAACCAGAACTATTCGATTCTTTAGCTTCTGTTGGAGTGTCGGTACTTACAGGATCGTTAGCACAATTGACTGAAACAAAAGCTAAAACCAGCATTAAAATAATCTTTTTCATTTTAATAAGGAATTAAATTAGTAAAAAACAATTCAATACCATCTGCGCAGATTTTTAACAGGCATATAAATTATCTATCACAAATTTTATCGCTTATTATTAACATTTCAAAATATAATCGTTTAATGTATTATTTAGGCGATTAAGGGCTTGTTTATTAGTATAGTAGATCGCCAAAAAAGTTCTTGAATTAAGTATTTTGTATTTTTACTATTAATATTTTATTAAATAAGTATTAAAACTTAGTTATAAAAACGAATATGTAATTTTTGTGCTATTAGATGAATGAAAAGTGCTATTCTATTTCGATTTATGAAGGTAAATTTGAAATGAATCAAAAAAAACTATATCATGAGTAATATCACAAAACGACCTGAATTTAAGGCCAAATACGATAATTATATAAACGGAAAATTTACAGCCCCGGTAAAGGGAGAGTATTTTGATGTTATATCACCAATCGATGGAAAAGTATTTACTAAAGCAGCTCATTCGGGTAAAGAAGATTTAGAATTGGCAGTGGATGCCGCTTATGAAGCATTTAAAACCTGGGGAAAAACATCGGTAACAGAACGCAGTATTTTATTAAATAAAATTGCTCAGATAATCGAAGATAATCTGGAGTATATTGCTACGGTTGAAACGATTGACAACGGAAAGCCAATTCGCGAAACGTTAGCTGCCGATATTCCATTGGCAATAGATCATTTTAGATACTTTGCAGGTGTAATTCGTGCCGAAGAAAGTTCGATAGCAGAATTAGATTCTCAAACAGTTTCAATCGCTCTAAGTGAACCTCTTGGTGTTGTAGCACAAATTATTCCGTGGAATTTTCCAATTTTAATGGCCGTTTGGAAAATTGCTCCGGCTTTGGCGGCAGGAAACACAATTGTTTTAAAACCAGCCGAAAGCACGCCAATTTCTATTTTGGTTTTAATGGAATTGATTGGCGACATTCTTCCTCCGGGTGTTTTAAATATAGTAAACGGTTTTGGTGCCGAACTTGGCCGACCATTAGTAACCAATAAAAAAGTGGCTAAAGCTGCCTTTACAGGTTCTACAACCACAGGACGTTTGGTAATGCAATATGCTACCGAAAACATTATTCCGGTTACACTTGAACTTGGTGGTAAATCGCCAAATATTTTCTTCCCGTCTGTTGCAGATCATGATGATGATTTTTTCGATAAAGCGATAGAAGGTGCTGTTTTATTTGCCTTAAATCAAGGGGAAATTTGTACTTGTCCGTCAAGATTATTAATTCACGAAGATATTTACGATAAGTTTATTGCCAAAGTAATCGAAAGAACAGAAGCGATCATTGCAGGAAATCCGTTGGATAAATCGACTATGATTGGTGCACAGACCTCATTGGTTCAAAAAGAAAAAATCATGTCGTACATTAAACTTGGTAAGGAAGAAGGTGCAGAATTATTGACAGGAGGTGATGAAAATAATTTAGGAGGAGATCTTGAAGGCGGATATTATATTAAACCAACGTTGTTTAAAGGACATAATAAAATGAGAATTTTTCAGGAAGAAATCTTTGGTCCGGTTCTCGCCGTTACCACTTTTAAAACGACTGAAGAAGCTATCGAAATTGCAAATGACACTATGTACGGTTTAGGCGCGGGCGTTTGGACACGTGATGCACACGAGATTTATCAGGTTCCAAGAGCCATTCAGTCCGGTCGTGTATGGATCAATCAATATCATTCTTATCCTGCCGGAGCGCCATTTGGAGGCTATAAACAATCCGGAATTGGTCGTGAAAACCATAAAATGATGTTAGGGCAATATCGTCAGACAAAAAATATGCTGATCTCGTATGATAAAAAGAAACTTGGTTTCTTTTAATTAGTTATTCTGTTTGGTTGAAAAGGTAAGTTTCTGACTTACCTTTTTTTATAATTTTAATATAAAAGAATAGATAATGATAAAAAGAATTGATGCCACAGAAAAAGCCGTAGAATTAATCAAAATACTAAAGGAAAAGCACGGCGATTTAATGTTTTATCAGGCAGGTGGATGTTGCGAAGGTACACAGCCACAATGTTTTGAAAAAGGCGGTTATTACCAAAGAATGGGCGATGTCTGCATCGGAATTATTGAAGATACTGAATTTTGGGTCGATAAAGATTTATTTGAATATTGGAAACACGCACATTTCACGTTAAAAGTAATTGACGCTTTTGGCGTTGGTGGTTTTTCTTTGGAAACTCCCTTAAAAAAGACATTCCAGATTGAATATAGAATTTTTACCGAAGAAGAAGAGAAAGATTTAGAACCGGTCAAGATCATTGAATAAAGTTAAGACACAAAGATTAATTGTAGAGAAGCACAGCAGTGCGTCTCTATGATAAATCGTCGGTTATAAATATTACAGAATAAACGTTGCGTTAAACTTAGAATCTTAGAACCTTAGCATCTCAGCAACTTAGTTAACAAACAACAGCTGATATTGCTTTGGAGTAATTCCTTCATGTTTTTTAAACAATCTGATAAAATAATTAGCATCTTCAAAACCGGATAAATAACAAACTTCATTGATTTGTATTGTTGGGTTTTTAAGTAATTTTTTGGCGTATTTTATTTTTTCGTTTAATATATATTCAATCGGACTCATGCCTAATTCGCGTTTAAAAAAGCGATAAAAAGAAGCGCTGCTCATGCAGGCTTTATCGCTCAAATTTTTTAGGTTGATATTTTCCTTTAAATTTTGTTTGATGTAAGCGGTGACTTCATTTATAGGATTGTTTAATTGAAGAACATTTCCTTCATCAATAGATTTTACAGTCTGTGTTTGAATGATTCTGATTAGTAATTCCTGCAGCGTTAAATCTGCCAAAGCGTCTTTGGTGATAGACGTACTCATACATTCTTTAATGAGTTTGTTGATTGTGGCAGCCATATCAACATTATTATAAAAGAAATAATTTTGATAGTTTAATTGCCAGAAATTGTTTCCTTCTTTTGGATAACGTTCGTTTAGAAAATTTAAAATCTCAGTAATTTTTGACTGTTCAATTGCCAGCGCTAAACATTGTGTGGGATTTTTTTTTGAAGCTTCAGGAAAATCGATTTTCATTTCTACATTCGAAGGAACAATTACAGTTTCTCCGGGTAAATAATCAAACTCCGGATCATCAAAAAGATGCATGATCTTTTTTCCTCTCAACATACTTGTTACAACGAGATCATTGAATTTTAGCGGAACTAATTTTGAGGATTCGTAAGTTTCAAAAAGATTTAATTCACAATGATTTAAGTTGTAAATCGTTCTGTTTTCAACCAGTGTTTTTAATGATTTCTCTTTTGATAATTGAAGCGGATTAACTAAAAAGCGTTGATTGTTCATTAGAATTAAATTTTAAGTAGAAAGCTTAAATTTAATCAAAAAGAATGACAGAAACCCTAATTTAACGTTTATTTAAATTAGCTCTTCAACGTGTTTTTTAATGTTTTCAGAAATCTTTCTGGTTGGCAAATCATTTTCATCATCGCCAAACGGATCTTCAATTTCTTCGGCAATAAGTTCTAAACTCGCCAAAACATAAAAAATAAAAACGACCACCGGTGCAACATAATATCCCAGACTAATTGAATATCCAAATGGCAAAGTCATCGTGTAAAAAAAGATGAATTTTTTGATAAAAGCGCTGTAAGAGTAGGGAATAGGTGTGTTTTTAATACGCTCGCAGGCACCACAAATATCCGTAAAAGATTGTAATTCTTCGTTTAAAATAATAAGCTGATCGCCGGTAATTTTTTTGTCATCATACAAATCATTGATTTTATGAAACATCATTCTTTTCAATTGATTTGGTTTGTGCTTATGATGATCAATTTCCAAATCTACATCTTCAAAAAGCTGTTTGCTCGTATCTACATCTTTAAGATGTTTGTGCAAAATATCGGCATACATTGGAATGAATTTTCTGAAAAATTTCCTGTCATTCTCCTCTTTTAGCATTGCCGAAAGTTTAATCGCAAGATTACGGCTGCTGTTTACAAGACCGCCCCATAATTTGCGTCCTTCCCACCAGCGATCATAAGCTGTATTGGTACGAAATACAAGCAATAATGAAATGACAAAACCAAGCATTCCGTGCATAATAGGAATGTTGTGTATATAGTCGTTTTTACCAAATTTAAAATATTCAACTTCCAGATAACCAACCGTTGCCGCGTATATTCCGATAGCAAGCATAATAGGCAATAACTTTCTAACAGTATCAGATTTATGAAAATGGAATATAAATGTAAACCACTCTTTGGTATTGTATGAAATCATTAAAGTTTGTTTTGAAACAAATTTACTTAAAAATTAATATTTCCCGCCAATTCTTTTAGCGCAATTTCAGATAATTTAGCTTCGTATTGTGCATTGCTGTAGCGCACTTTTGCGTTTACATAATTAAGCTGTGCTGTCCTGAAATCAATCGTTGTAATGGTTCCAATTCTGAATTTATCCAAAGTAATATCCAAATTTTGTTTGGCAATTGCTTCGTTATCTTCTTCAAGATCAATTAATTCTAAATTGGTCAAATAGGTTTGAAAAGCCGTGCTTAATTGCGTGTTCAAAATCATATTTTGCTGTTCTATAGCAATTTGAGTGTTTTCGATTTGCAGTTTTGCTACTTTTTCATTTCGATGCTGATTAAAACCGTCGAATATATTTAGTGTTGCATTAAAACCATAATTTAAACCTCTGGATGATGCCGAACTTGTAAAACCTAAACTCGATTGGGTTTCAGAAAAATTATAACCAGAAGTCAGGTTTACAACAGGATAACGGTCTGCTTTTACTTGTTTAAGCTGCAATTCGGCAATACGTTTGTTGATTATTTGAGCTTCGAGAGCCGGATTTTGTTTTTGTGCCAAATCCATTAAATTAGTCAAAACCAAAGTACTGTCAACTGTAACCAGGTCAGTAACTTTAAAGTCAATTTTTGGATCACGCGCCAAATACTGGTTCAATAAAATCTTGGCATTCGCATACGATTCTTTTTGTCTCAACAAAGCAACCTGATCTGAATTTAAATCAACCTGAGCATTTAAAACCTCTAATTTTGAAGCTTTTCCAATGCTGAAACGATTTTGTGCCAATGTCAGTCTTTGTTTTGAAATTACAATTGTAGTATCTAAAGCGGCTAATTGTTGCTGCTGTTGAACCAAATCGTAGTAAGAAGAATTGACCTGACCAATTTTTACCAAAATGGTTTGTTTAAGCTGAGAATCTCCAAGCTTTTGAAGCTCTTTTAACTGATCTAATCTTGCAAACATTTTCATTCCGTCAAAAACCGTCCAGCCCAGCGTTACACCATAATTTAAACTGTTGTTTTTTGCATTATCCAAAGAGGTTGATGTACCATCCTGACGTGTTTGCGATGAGTTGGTAATGCTGTTATTATCAACAATTGAGGCAGTCGCAACGGGTAGCATTCCTGCATTTCCAATGGTTACGTTTGTCTCGCTTATCTGGGTATTATTTTTTGCAATTTTAATTTCAAAGTTATTCTCCAAAGCTATTTTCATAGCATCTTCAATAGTCAGCGTTACTTGTGCATTTATTTTTATAATGCATAAGAAGAATAATAAACTGCTAAATAAAATTTTAATATTCATATTGGTTTTCTTTTGCTGTAAATTCATGAACCAAATCAGGAATTTACAGCCAATAAATTATTTGTTACTTTCTCTTTCGTATTCGTCAATATGGTCAAATTCCGGATAATGTTTTCTGGCTTTAGACCACATTAAATAGATTGCAGGAATAACAAAAAGTGTCAATGCTAATGAAAAAATTGTTCCTCCAACAATTACAACTCCCATTCCAATTCTACTTGTAGAAGCCGCTCCAAGCGACATTGCAATTGGCAAAGCTCCTAATGCGATGGCTAAACTGGTCATCAAAATTGGACGTAAACGCGCTTCCGAAGCTTCTAAAATAGCCTCAAGTTTTGGTTTGCCCTGTTCTCGCAACTGGTTGGCAAACTCTACGATCAAAATACCGTTTTTGGTTACCAGACCAATAAGCATTACGGTACCAATCTGGCTAAAAATATTCCATGTCTGGTTGAATAACCATAGAGAAAATAATGCGCCGGCAACAGCCATTGGAACAGTTAAAATAATAATTAACGGATCTATAAAACTCTCAAATTGAGCAGCCAGAATCAAAAATATTAATAATAAAGCCAACCCGAAGGCGAAAGAAGTATTAGAACTACTTTCGACAAAATCTCGCGATTCTCCACTTAAATCGGTTGTAAAACTCTGATCTAGAACTTTAGCTTTAATTCGATCCATTTCCTCAATACCATCGCTGATACTTTTTCCCGGTGCTAAACCTGCGGCAACAGTTGCAGACATATAACGGTTATTGTGGTATAATTGCGGTGGATTACTTTGCTCTTGTATTTTTACAACATTATCCATCTGAATCAACTGACCGGATTTGTTTCTCACAAACATAGAGGTTAAATCCAAAGGTTTCGAACGGTCTTTTTGATCAAACTGACCAATTACCTGATATTGTTTTCCGTTTTTGATGAAATACCCAAAACGCTGACCGCTTAAAGAAAGCTGTAAAGTTTGCGCAATATCCATAATTGATATACCTAAACTTTCGGCTTTTGCACGATCGATACTTACGTTTATTTCAGGCTTGTTGAATTTCAGATTTACATCGGTTGTAGAAAAAACATCACTTTTACCGACTTCTTCCATAAAAGCAGGGATTTTTTCTCTAAGTTTATCAAAAGTTGGTGCCTGAATAATATACTGAATCGGAAGTCCGCCACGTCTGTTTACAGAAATTGTAGGCTGTTGAATTACAGATGTTTTAGCGTCTGGATATTTTTTCGTCCATTTGGTTAATTTATCAGCGATATCTTTTTGAGATCTGGCTCTTTCGTCTGGTTCTTTTAGTGAAAGTCTAATAAAACCTGAATTTGTTGCAGAACCTCCTGAACCTCCCGCGGTAATTACTAAACTAACTTTTTTCTCCGGAATAGAATCATCAACCAATTTTGACATTTCCTGCATAAAACGGTTGGTATATTCATAAGAAGAACCTTCTGGAGTGGTCATACGCATCGTTACAGAACTACGGTCATCATATGGAGCTGTTTCTTTTGGTAGAATGGTAAAGAACAAATAAATCAATCCAAAACAAACAATCAAAATAGGGAAACTGATCCATTTTTTATCCATAAATCGGCCAAGTGACTCTGCATAACCGCTGTTTAATTTTTCAAAAAACGGTTCTGTTTTAATATAGAATTTCGATTTTTTCTGTTCGCCGCCTTTCATCAAATAGGCGTTTAGCATTGGTGTTAAAGTCAGGGATACAAAGGCAGAAATTAATACCGCGGCACCAATTACGACACCAAATTCCCTAAAGAGTCGGCCAACGAAACCTTCTAAGAAAATTACAGGTAAAAATACCGCAGCAAGTGTAACCGAAATCGAAATTACAGCATAAAAAATCTCGTTTGATCCTTTTATAGCTGCTTCAATTGGCGACATTCCTTCTTCGACTTTCTTGAAGATATTTTCGGTTACCACAATTCCATCATCCACCACCAAACCTGTAGCCAAAACAATTGCCAATAAAGTTAATACGTTGATAGAGAATCCGAAAAGCCACATGATAAAAAACGTAGCGATTAACGAAACAGGAATATCAATTAAAGGTCTGAAAGCAATTGCCCAGTCCCTAAAGAATAAATAAATGATGATAATTACCAGAATGATCGAAATTCCCAATGTTTCGGCAACTTCAAGTACTGATTTCTTTACAAACAGTGTGTTATCAAGTGCGATATTAAGTTTGATATCTTTTGGGAGATCCTTTTTTAAAGCTTCGTATTTTTTATAAAATTCAGATGAAATATCTAAATAATTAGCTCCCGGCATCGGTACAATGGCTAAACCAATCATTGGAAGTCCGGACGATGTTAAAGAAGTTTCAATATTTTCAGGACCTAATTCGGCACCTCCAACATCGCTTAAGCGAACAATTTTATCTCCATCTGTACGAATGATAATATTATTGAATTCTTCCGGTTTAGAAAGATTTCCAATTGTTTTTACGGTAAGTTCTGTGTTGTTTCCTGTTAGTTTTCCTGAAGGCAGTTCTACGTTTTGTGCGTTTAAGGCATCGCGAACATCAGAAACAGTACAATTATAAGCATTTAATTTTATCGGATCGATCCACAAACGCATCGCATAACGTTTTTGTCCCCAGATTTGAACACCACTTACTCCTGGAATAGTTTCTAAACGCTGCGAAATAACATTTTCTGCATAATCACTTAATTCTAAAGAGCTTCGGCTATCACTTTGAACTGTCATCGAAATAATAGATTCACTATCAGCATCAGCTTTAGAAACTACCGGCGGCGCATCAATATCCTGGGGTAAACTTCTAACGGCTTGCGAAACTTTGTCTCGAACATCGTTTGCAGCTTCTTCTAAATTTTTATCTAAATTAAATTCGATGGTAATATTACTGCTTCCCTGATTGCTTGACGAAGTAATATTTCTGATTCCATCAATTGCATTTATTGCTTTTTCAAGGGGTTCCGTAATTTGTGATTCAATAATATCAGAATTGGCTCCTGTGTAGTTGGTTCTAACAGAAACCTGCGCCGGATCAATAGAAGGGAATTCTCGAACACCCAGAAAGGTATAACCAATGAAACCGAATAAAATAATCAAAAGATTCAGTACAATGGTTAAAACGGGCCTTCTTATACTTGTGGTTGATAAACTCATGTTTATATTTTAGATTTTAGATTTTGAATAAGGAAAATAGAGTATAGAGAATAGATTTAAGATTTAAACTTCATCATTATTAACTCTTAACTCATAATTCAAAACTACTTTTTTACGTTAACTTTTATCGGAGCTTCATTTTTTAATGACATTACACCACTTGTAATCAAAGTGTCGCCTGCTTTTAATCCTGATAAAATTAAGATTGAAGCATCAGTTCTTGTTGTAGCGTCTACCATCACTTCTTTGGCCTTGCCCATATTTGCGATATAGACTTTTTTACCATCCTGTATTGGTACGATAGCCTCAGAAGGTACTACAATAGCATCTTTAATAATACTTAAAGGCAGTTTTACATCGGCAAATGTTCCGGGGAAAAGTTTTCCTTCAACATTATCTGCAATCGAGCGTATTTTTAAAGTACGGGTTGCGACTTCAACTTCCGGCTCAATGGCGTAAATTTTTGCAGTATATATTTTATCAGATCCCGAAACAGTAAAATCAATTATAGAACCTGATTTTACTTGCGAAGCATATTTTTCGGGAATAGAAAATGTGATTTTTAATTTTCCGGTATTAACCAATTTTGCAACCAAAATAGTTGGTGTAATATAAGTTCCCGGTGAAATAGAGCGCAAACCAATTTTTCCTGAAAAAGGAGCTTTCACAGAAGTTTTGGCAATTTGTGCTTTAATTAATTGTGTTTGAGCTTTCATCGATGCGTAATCTGCATTGGCAACATCAAACTCTTCCTGGCTTATAGCCTCTTTTTGCAAAAGTAATTTTGCTCTTCTTTCGTTTTCAGCGGCTAAACCTTCTTTTGTCTGTGCCTGCTTTAACTGAGCTCTTAATTCAATATCGTTTACCTTAAAAAGAACCTGACCTTTATTTACATATGTACCTTCAGTAAAATAAATTCCCTCAACAATTCCCGAAACTTCACTATGAATTTCTACTTGTTCATTGGCTTCAATAGATCCTGATAATGATAAATTATTATCAAAAGTTGAAGTTTGAACAACAATTCCGGTTACAGTTGTAGGTTTGTCTTTATCGCCGAATTTTTTAGATTCATCATTTTTACTTTTGTTAGACATCACTCTATAAGTGATAAACCCTCCGAGTACTATAATAATAAGGGCGTAAATTAGGTTTTTCAGTTTCATAAACTTGAGGTAAAGATATTTTTTTGGTGTTTTTAGTAGCTCGCAAATTTAACTTTTTGTATTGAAATCAAAAGGCGTTAGCTTTTATTTAACAATAAATTTAAACAGCTGTTTAATAGATTATTTGGGCAAACTTTTGCCTTTAGACTGGTTTTTTGATAAAAGGTTTAAACTGAATTTGATTTTTTTTCTGTTAAAGTTAACAATTTCTGGATAGTAAATGTTTAAAATATTTGTAGTCAATTGATTAGGTTTTGTGAATGGTTTATAATAATTCTAAACAAATATTTTTTTTGCATTTTGTATGATTTATTTTGCAGTTTATCGTTTTTATTTGTAACATTGATAAGCTTAAACAAAATTGTAGTTTTTTGTGAGAATATTAATGTTTTCTGCGGTTAAGTGTTAAGGTATGTAGGTTTTTTATCTAAATTTAAGTTAAAAAACTACTTTTTTAAAACTATTTAATTAACAAGTGTTTATTAATTGTTTGCTTTTTAGATAAAAAAACTACCCATTTATGAGAAGAAAAATACTCGTTGGTTTATGGATTTCGTTATTGTTTTGTGCTATTTCATTTTTGTTTTGGCAGAATGAAATAAAGTATACTTTGCCCACACCAATTCCTCAAAATTTCCACCAGATAGCAATAGGAAATAAAGTCGACTTAAAATGCTGTATCACTGATAACAGACCTGTTTTTATTCATTTTTTTAATCCAGATTGTCCATGTTCCCGATTTAATATTCCGCATGTAAGTGGATTGATTAAAAAGTACGGAGACCGGATTAATTTTAAAATTGTTGTACTGAATAAAAAAAAGAATTTTACCATAGAAGAAATTCAGAAGAAGTTTGATGCCAAAATCCCTGTCTATTTTGACAAAGAGATTGCCGAAAATTGTGGTGTTTTCTCGACTCCGCAAGCCGTTATCGTTGATCCGTCGCATAATTTGTATTATCGCGGAAATTACAATAAAACAAGATATTGTACTAATGCCGACAGTAATTATGCACAAATGGCATTAGAATCATTATTAAAGCAAACCAAAACTCCATCATTTGATGCTTTAGCTCTAAGAGCTTACGGATGTTCATTACCAAAATGTTCTAAATAAATCTAACCTTAACCAAAATTACCAAAATTATGAAAACAAAAGCCAGTTTAAACGAACAGGATTATTTGCACAGTTTTATGTCAACAATGACGCAAAAGTCTGATACTATTATCAATTATGTTCTTGCAGCCTATTTCTTTCTGGGAATTGGCCTTTCCTTTAAATACGACACCTTTGAAATTGGCGTAGGAGTTGGTACATTAAATTTGTTGATGTATTATTCTGCAAAACTTTTACTTAAAAAATCAAACTTTTACCAGTATGTTTTATCAGTTGTGCTGGCTATTTTTATGGCACAATACATTTACCAGATGCATGGTTTGTTTGAAATGCATTTTACAGTATTTATTGCCAGTACAATTCTTATTATTTATCAAAACTGGAAACTACAAATTCCGCTTACGCTTTTGGTTGTAATACATCACGCAGGTTTGGCTTATATGCAGAATTTTGTTTACCAGGATCCAAATGGTTTACAAGTCTATTTTTCGCAGGTAAATTTTGATATCGAAACGTTAATTATTCACGTAATATTAGCGGCCGTAGTATTTTTTATGAACGGTTATTGGGCTTATTATTTTAAAGAACACAGCCAGAATCATATTTCTAAAATATCTGACGAATACGAATTGGAAAACATCAAATTGGCTTCGGCAAAATACAGTTCACTTTCTGCAACTAACGAATACAATGATTTCGTTCACAGAACTACTTTAGATTTAAAACTTCCTGTAAGCTCTGTATTAAAATTGATTGATGTTTCTAAAGGACATACTGACAATGACCAATTGCTGAGCTACTTGGAAATGATGAGAGACAGTGCCAAAAAAATTGATGATTTGGTGAATGATATTCACGTAAAATCAACCAATAGCAGAGGTTAAAATTGAGTAGTTTCAATACTTCGACGATTTCCAAATCAATTTTAACTTAATCTTATTTTATGTCCAAACACGATTTTGAATCGGCAAATACTATGCTGACAGACTTAAAAAACTCTTTTGATGTTTTCTTAAAAAATGATGTTTCGTCAAAAACAGAATTTAAAACTGATTTTGGTAAAGAAGTTACTAAAATTTTTGACGAGAACCAGGATAATCCAAATGCAAAAAAATTAGATTTTCAGTATAAAAAAATCATTCAGATAGCAAACGATATTCAGCATTTAAAATCTGTAAATGATGATACTTTGCCTGACTGGCTGGAAGATGAACTGGAATCTGTTTTTAAAAAAATCAAAGACTTATTAAAGATTTTAGAAGAAGAACTTAATTAAAATAAAACGTAAGAAATATCATTTATACGTAAAAACGTAAGTACATATTAATTTTAAACACAAGATTTATGGATACCAGAATTACTCGCCCAACTCCATCTGATAGAGAAGTTGATTGGAATAAAACTAAAGTGTTACTAAGTAAAACAGATACAAAAGGAACCATTTTATATGCCAATGAAGCTTTTATCGACGTTTCTGGTTATGATGAATTTGAGCTGATCGGACAGCCGCACAACGTTATACGTCACCCGGATATGCCAAAAGTGATTTTCAAATTTTTATGGGATAGTATTAAATCAGGCAAAAATATTCATGCAATTATCAAAAACATGTCTAAAACAGGCAGATACTACTGGGTAATTACCGATTTTAAAATCATTGCCGATGAAGAAGGCGAAATTGTTGGATATTTTGGAACCAGAAAATCGGTACCCGAAACTATTATCATTAAATTTATAGAACCTTTGTACAAAAAACTAATACATATTGAAGAAGTTAGCGGAATAGGGGCTTCTGAAGATTATTTGACTGGTTTTCTTGAAGAACGCAAAAAAACATACATGGAGTATGTGGATCATCTGGTTGCAACAGGCAAAGACGACAAAAACAAAGTAAGCAAAGGCTTTTTTAATGGTTTTTTTGAAAAGAAAAACACAAAAAAATAATAGTAAATTATTTTGAAGATTAAAACATGACGGTGTACTTCATTGTATCGATAAATTATTCAACTTCAAATTTGCTCCCCAACAAATTTAAATCAGTCACCATGCGGTAAATGAATGTTTGATACAGTGAAGTATTTTTTTCTTTAGGCTCAAAGTGGCAAAGGCACAAAGGCACAAAGATATTGAGTACCTACGCTTTTAATTTTAAGTTTAAAATTAAACCTTTGTTCCTTTATACCTTTGCGCCTTTGTACCTTAACTAATATAATTCCAAATATTTTTCTTCTTCGTTAATTCTATAAAAACAGCTTTTAGGGTTGCATGTTCGGGTTTTTGGAGTGGTGCGTCATTTTTTAAAACCATCATGGCATAATTTCTGGCTAGTGCCAAAATATCACGATCACGAACAATATCAGCAATTTGCAGATTTAAAACACCGCTTTGCTGAGTTCCCATTAAATCTCCCGGACCGCGAAGTTTAAGATCGACTTCGGCAATTTCAAAACCATCGTTGGTTTGCACCATTGTTTCCATTCTCGTTTTACTGTCGGCACTTAATTTATGGCTTGTCATCAAAATACAATAACTCTGTTCGGCGCCACGACCCACGCGGCCACGCAGCTGGTGAAGCTGAGACAAACCAAAACGTTCGGCACTTTCGATAATCATAACACTGGCGTTGGGTACATTTACACCAACTTCAATCACGGTTGTTGCGACCATAATATTAGTTTTCCCTTCAGAAAAACGTTTCATTTCGGCATCCTTATCCGCAGGTTTCATTTTTCCGTGCAAGATTGAAATTGAATATTGAGGAAGCGGAAAATCACGTGAAATACTTTCGTAGCCATCCATCAAATCTTTAAAATCCATTTTTTCTGATTCCTGAATTAGCGGATAAACAATGTAAATTTGTCTTCCTTTTGCAATTTCATCTTTCAGGAATTTCCATACTTTCAATCGGTTACTGTCAAATCGATGAACCGTCTGAATTGGTTTTCTGCCGGGAGGCAATTCATCAATAACAGAAATATCCAGATCGCCATATAAACTCATCGCCAAAGTTCGGGGAATAGGCGTGGCAGTCATCACCAAAACATGTGGCGGAATATCATTTTTCTTCCATAGCTTAGAACGCTGTTCAACTCCAAAACGATGCTGTTCATCAATTACGGCCAAACCTAAATTTTTGAATTTTACTTTATCTTCCAACAAAGCATGCGTTCCAATCAAAATATGTAAACTGCCGTTTTCAAGTTCTTCATGAATTATTCTTCGGGCTGCTGTTTTGGTCGAACCTGTTAATATTTTTATGTTTAGGTTTAAAGTTGCAGCCAATTCTGATAAACCAATAAAATGCTGATTGGCAAGTATTTCTGTTGGTGCCATCAAACAAGCCTGAAACCCGTTATCGATTGCCAAAAGCATGCTTAAAAATGCCACAATTGTTTTTCCAGAACCTACATCGCCTTGTAATAATCGGTTCATTTGGGCGTTACTTCCCATATCAGAACGGATTTCCTTAACCACACGTTTTTGTGCATTTGTAAGTTCAAAAGGTAAATGATTCTGGTAGAATTCATTAAAAAATTCACCCACTTTTGTAAACGGATGTCCTTTTATTTTATGTTTTCTAATGAGGTTTTTGGTGATTAATTGCAATTGAATAAAAAACAATTCTTCAAATTTCAATCTAAATTGGGCTTTCGCCAAAGCCTCAGTGCTTTTTGGAAAATGAATATTGAATAAAGCAGCTTTTTTTGAAATCAGTTTTAATTCTTCGATTAAATAAGCTGGAAATGTTTCAGAAAATAATGCCTGAGTTTCAATAAACAATTGCTGCATTAATTTATTGATCGTTCGGTTCGAAATTCCACGATTTGTCAGTGTTTCTGTTGAAGGATAAACAGGCTGCATCGCAGAACGAAGACTTTTTTCATGCTCGCTTAACAACTCAATTTCCGGATGCGCCATACTAAACTGGCTTCCGTAAAGAGAACATTTTCCAAAAATTACACAAACTTCATTTAGTTTTAAACTCTCACGAATCCATTTATGTCCCTGAAACCAATTCAGGTCAATTTGTCCTGTATCATCAACGAAAGTGGCAACTAAACGTTTTTTATTTTTTGCAAATTCAACCGTTTTAATATTGATGATTTTTCCAATAATCTGAACTTCAGAGCCCGTGTTTTGCAGTTCATTTATTTTATAATAGCGCGTCCTGTCAATATATCTATTTGGGAAAAAATTAATCAAATCTCCATATTTATGAATGCCCAATTCCTTACGAAGCAACTGGCCACGGCTTGGGCCAACACCTTTTAAGTATTCGATTGGGGTTTCGAGGAGATTATTAGACATTTTTTAGACTTCTTAGATTTTAGTCCCGAAACTTCGGGATAGACTTTAGAAAATAGAAATTAAGAATATAGAGTATAGACAAAAGTCTTTACTCTATATTCTTTTCTCTTTAGGATAGCGAAGATAGATTTTAATTAGGAATTTTAAAAACGAATAATTAAAGAAAAAATGTAAGAAAAATATTGTATTATATTTTTTTATCGTATTATTGTAGGATTATTTATATTTTAAATTAACTATTAAACCTGCATCAAAATGAATAATAAAATTCTTTATTTACTAATTGTTTCATTCTTTTTGTTATCAAATTCAAATTTATCAGCTCAAAGTCAAAATATTACTATTTTATCAATAGAAAATTCAGACAGAAGTGTTGATTTATTATATGAAAAGAAAAATCCGGGAAGTTATACCTTAAACCTTGAATTTTCAAATTTAAACAATTGTAATGCGGCTACTTATGAAAAAGTAATAAGCGATGATTCAGGATTTATTATGAAACTTGAGCCAATAAATAAAGATCAGGATATTACTTATTCGATGCGATATTCTGCTACTTTAGGAGCTGTAAATCCAAAGATTGATAATTTATTTCGTTATATACTTCCTTTCAAAAATGGCAAAAAAATAAAAATATTTGAATCAGAATCTGTAGGTGAAAAATATTTTGGTTTGAAAAAGGCTGTAGATTGGAAATCGTATGCTGTAGCTTCAAATAAGCCGGATACAGTATATAGCATGAGAAAAGGTATAGTGGTTTTGATAGATAATCAATACAACGACAACTCTCTTTTAGACGCTCAATTTACTTCCAGAAGAAATCAAGTCGTGATAGAACATGAAGATGGAACTTTTGCAATGTATAAAGGTTTCCAAAAAGATGGAATCTTTGTAGAACTAGGACAGACAGTTAATGCACAGACTGAATTAGGAATAATTGAAAAATACAATAAGAAGGGCTATAGATTAGATTTTGATGTTTTTTATCTGTCTCAGGATATTTTAAACTCACAAAACAACCAATGTTCACCTGATGCTAAAAATACGTATCAATATTTTCCACCTGTTTTTTACACTCAGGAAGGAAGAAAGCGCTTAGAATCCGGTAAAGAATATACTGTCTTTTTAAATGAAAATATTTAACAGAGAATTTCAAAAACTGGTTAGAAAGAATCTATAAGAAAAAAATATTCTTTAAAGTGAAACTGTTTCTTTAATTGTTGCCAAAGTTTAAAAACTATATCTTTGAGTTTTAAATTTTGAAAAATGACAACACATTTAGCACTTCTGCGCGGAATCAACGTTTCGGGGCACAACATGATGAAAATGGAAGCTTTGAAAACAATGTTAGAAAATATTGGTTTTCAAAACGTGAGAACGTATCTACAATCCGGAAATGTTTTTGTAGAAAGCGAAGAAGAAGCTTCAAAAGTGGGATTTATGATCAAGCAGGAAATTTTTAAAGTTTTTGGACACGAAGTTCCTACGATTGTGATTACTAAAAAAGATTTGGAATTGTGTTTTGCAAACAATCCTTTTTTTAAAGAAAAAGATATAGATACTAAAAAACTCTATGTTGCTTTTGTGTCAACTGTTTTGAAAAAAGAAAACATAAATGACCTAAAAATCAGTCAGTTTAAACCTGATGAAGCAAGTATAGACGGCAACAGAATTTTTATTAAATATGAAATTGGAGCCGGAAAAACCAGATTAGAAGGTAAATATATTGAGAAAAAACTGAATGTTATAGTAACAATGAGAAATTGGAATACGGTTACGAATTTGCTTAAAATGTATGATGAAAATTAGAAAATGAGATAATTACAAAGCGTTCTAAAATTATCAAATTGACACATTTTCTAATTGTCTAATTTAGTTTTTAGGTATCAAATCGCAATACCAAAATCCAAAATTAAAAGGATCGTCTGTATTTGTATCGCAGGCTGTATTTGAAGTATCTTCATTTCCGGATTTTTCATATTTTCTATAAACAATTTCTCCAATTTCAAAATTTATGGGTTCTGAAAAAATAGGTCCGTCAAAAGTAAAAGTATGGAATTCGCCGTTTTCTCCGCATACATCGACATTATCGGGTAAATTATTGATGAAATCCTGATCGATAATTCGCCCCACAAAACTTTTATCTAAATAACGTTCGTTTACGCAAACTACAATAGTTCTAAATCCCAAAGCAATAAATTCCTGTATCAAATTTTGCGTTGGAATTTTCCAGATAGGAAAAACACCTTTAAAACCAATTTTAGCCAATTGATTTTCACGATATTTTCGTAAATCTTCAAGAAAAATATCTCCAAAAACAGAATGTGTAATTCCTTCGTTCTTTAATTCCGTTAAAGTTTCTGTCATTACATTTTCGTAAACTTCCATGGATGGCATTTCCGGAATCTGTAAAATTTTTAATGGAATTCCGATGCTCTTCGATTGTGATTCTAACAATTCGACCCGAACGCCATGCATTGAAATTCGTTGAAATTGTTGGTTTACGCTTGTTAAAAGATATTCGATCTTGTATTCAGGATTTTGAAGTATTTTATATAATGTAAGTGCAGAATCTTTACCGCTGCTCCAATTGAATATGGCTTTTTTTTGTTTTGACACGATGTTGTAATTTTCTATCGTAAACATACAAATTTCATTCGATTTGTTGATTAAACCTTTGTAACTTTGAATATTTATACGCCTATAATGACATTATTTCAAGATAAATATAAAACCAATTCAAATCGATTACAAAATTGGGATTATTCGAGTGAAGCCGTTTATTTTATTACGATAACTACAGAAGATCGTAAATGTATTTTTGGGTCTATTGTAGACGACAAAATGATTTTAAATAATGTTGGGCAAATTGTTGAAAATGAACTTTTAAAATCGATTAAAATTCGAAAAAATTGGTTTTTTCATAATTGGATTGTTATGCCAAATCATATTCATTTGTTGATTGAAATTCAAAATGAAAATGAAATTCAAAACCAAAACCAAAACGAAAACGAAATCGTAACCACAACGACAACCACAACGCATATCGTAGAGACGCACAGCAGTGCGTCTACGCCCGGCACATCGACAAAGATTGGGACAAACAACGAAACAAACAACGAAACAAACAACGAAACAAACAATGGAATAAACGTTGTGTCAAACGTTGCGGACACGCACTGCTGTGCGTCTCTACACATACAGGGCGTGGAAAAAACCGTTAATTATAGTGTAGATAAAACGATGAACCAGTATTTGCATCCAAATACAAATCAATCAAAATTATCCAGAAAATCAAATTCAATTTCATCTTTTGTTGCTATATTTAAATCGGTTACCACAAAACAAATAAATGATTTGTATAAAAACAGGCAAATTGCCAGCACAAATAACAAAAAAATATGGCAAACCAATTATCACGATTATATTGTTAGAAATCACAAACGATTTGAGACCATATATAATTATATAAAAGCAAATCCTAGATCTTGGGATACAGATTCTATAAATTCAAAATTTCAATGAAATACATCCTACTATTATTTACCACTTTCATATTTGCACAACAAACCCAATTTGTCGATTTTAAATCGGTAAACGGACAATTGAAATTAGATGCCAAAGAAAAATCTGTTTCAGGATCTGTAGATTATGAATTTGAGGTTCTTAAACCTTTAGATACCATAAAATTAGATGCTAAAAATATGGAATTTTCTAAGGTTGCAATCAACCAAAAAGAGGTAATTTATGTTAATACAGGAAAACAATTGCAAATTATTTACAATTTTGAAAAAGGGCAAAATCATCTGACTTTTGATTATGTTGTAAAACCAAAACAGGCTTTGTATTTTGTAGCTATCGAAAATGCTGAAGTTCAAATCTGGACACAAGGGCAGGGAAGATACACCAGCAATTGGTTTCCGAGCTTTGATGATGTAAATGAAAAATTGATTTTTAATCTTGGAATTACTTATAATAAAGAGTATCAGGTTGTTTCAAATGGAGTTTTGAAAGATAAATCGTCAAGCGGAGATTTAGTTCATTGGCAATACCAGATGAAAAATCCAATGAGTTCTTATTTATTGATGCTTGCCATTGGAAAATATGACAAGAAAGAATTGATTGCGAAATCTAAAATTCCGTTAGAATATTATCTGGAAAATAAGGACGTAAACCGTTTTGAACCTACATACAGATATTCGAAACGTATTTTTGATTTTTTAGAAAAAGAAATAGGGGTCAGTTATCCATGGGAAATTTACAGAGAAATTCCGGTTCGCGATTTTCTATATGCGGGAATGGAAAACACAACTGCAACACTCTTTGCAACCCGTTATGTAGTTGATTCAATTGGTTTTGAAGACCGAAATTATACTAATGTTGACGCGCATGAATTGGCACATCATTGGTTTGGAGATTTAATAACAGCGGAAAGCAGCACACATCATTGGCTGCAAGAAGGTTTTGCAACCTATTATGCTGCTTTGGCCGAAAGGGAAATTTATGGTGATGACTATTTTTACTCGAAATTATACTACACAGCCCAACAAATAAAATTTGCTTCGAGAACTGACACAATTCCAGTTTTGAATGCCAAAGCGAGCTCGCTTACTTTTTATGAAAAAGGTGCCTGGGCTTTGTTTGTTTTACATGAATCTATTGGCGATAAAGCATTTAAGAAGGCCGTAAAAAGTTATTTAAAAAAATATGCATATCAAAATGTGAATACTCAAAACTTCTTTGATGAAATTAAAAAGGTTTCGAATTTTGACCTCGTTCAGTTTCAAAAAACCTGGTTAGAATCTACTGTTTTTGATACTCCTGCAGCAAATGCTTTGTTGAGTAAAAATAAAGCAATTCAAATTCGGTTAGAAGTTGATAAATTGAAAAAAACGCCAATAGCCGAAAAGCTTGATTTTTTAAGAAATACTCTGAAATCAGATGTTTATTATGCGGTTAAAGAAGCAATTGTTGATCAGTTAGAAAATGAAAAATTTGAAGCAAAGAAAGAACTTTTACTTTTGGCTTTACAAACCAATAATATACAAATTCGACAGGCTGTTGCGACTACTTTAACCAAAATCCCGGAAGAATTTAGATCAGAATATGAAACTTTATTAAATGATAAATCATATCAAACGCAGGAAATTGCTTTGTATTGGCTATGGAAAAACTTTCCGGATCATCGCACTGCTTACTTAGATAAATCGAAAAACTGGATAGGCTTTAATGATTATAATCTTCGTACCATGTGGCTTTCATTGGTATTATCAACTCCGGATTATGCTCCTAATTCAGAAGATTTAATTGCTGAACTAATTTCGTTTTCATCTAATAAATATGAAGCCACAACACGACAAAATGCTCTTGAAAAATTAATCGCATTTAAAATAATTAACGATCAGGTTCTCTGTAATTTGGTTAGTTCTACAACGCATCATATGTGGCAATTTTCGAAATTTGGAAGAGACACGATTCGATTTTTATTAAAAAAACCTGAAATGCGTGCTTCATTTGATAGAATTTTACCTAATTTGACCCCCGATGAACAGTTTCAATTGAATCGTTTGTTGAAAGAGTAAGAAAGGATAGAAGCAAGAATAAAGAAGAAAGAAAATAGATTTTGCGAATAGCTTATAGTCTTTGTTCTGGGCTCTTAAAATCTATTTTCTCAAAAAGCCCAAAAACAAAATAATACCTACATTAAATTTATGAGAGCATTGGTTATTTCAGGTGGTGGCAGCAAAGGCGCATTTGCCGGCGGAGTTGCACAATATTTAATAGAAGAAAAAAATCACGAATACGATTTGTTTCTGGGAACTTCAACAGGAAGTTTGCTGATTCCGCATTTAGCCTTGGGGCATATTAAAAAAATTCACTCTGTTTATACCAATGTTACCATGTCAAGTATTTTTAATATTTGTCCTTTTGTGGTTAAAAACAAAGATGGCGTTGATATTGTAACAATAAACCACTTTAATGTTTTGCGTCAGTTTTTTAAAGGGAAAAGAACATTTGGCGAAAGCAAAGGTTTAAGGAAATACATTAAGAATAATTTTAGTCTTACTGATTTTAATAAGCTGAAAAAACTAAATAATGATGTAATTATTACGGTAACCAATTTTACTAAAAACGAATCAGAATATAAATCTATAAAAGATTGTAGTTATGAAGAGTTTTGCGACTGGTCGTGGATTTCGAGTAATTATGTTCCTTTTATGAGTTTAGTTGAAAAGGACAATTGTGAATATGGTGATGGAGGATTTTCTAGTTTGGTTCCTATTCGCGAAGCTATTAACCGCGGAGCTACTGAAATTGATGTAATTATTTTGGAAACCGAAGTAAATATGGATAAAACCGTTATTGGTAAAAATCCGTTTTCGTTAATGATTGATTTGTTCCGAATTGCCCTGGATCAGGTAGAGAAACATGACATTGCTATAGGAAAACTTATGGCAAACAACAAAAATGTGAAGCTTAACTTATATTACACGCCCACAAAATTAACTGATAATGCCCTTATTTTTAATAAAGAAGTGATGAAAGAATGGTGGGAGCAAGGTTATGAATATGCTCAGAATAAGTCTGAAGTTATGAGTGATAATAGGTAATTTTAGATTTTTTCGATAGTTCTATCAAATTAAAAACAGCAGGTTGTATGAGAAAAATTATTATTAGCGGAACATTTATAATTTTGGTTTTTCTTAGTTGTCAAAAAAAAAGTAATGATTATAATTTGCCCAAACGTGAAGATATCAATTCAATAATTAAAACAGTAATTTTGGATGATAGTCTAGGGATATCTAGGAATTTCAATAGTAAAACACAGATAACTTTTTGCGCAGATTTGCAAAAATTAGAAATAGTTTCCTGGGATATAAAAAAAAGTAAGTTACCACCAAAATCATTACCAAATTCTAAATTGATCCAGGATTTCATTGGATTCCCCGACTTGCCGAAAAAACATTTCTTCTTTTCTCAATTAGATTCTTCTTATTTAAAATTTCAAAATAAAAATTTAAGTAGCTTTAAATTAGAGAAAAATATTTTTGAAAAGATAAATATTGCATCATTCACTCAGCTGAACCAAGATGTAAATGCGAAGGAATATTTTAGTTTTTACTATTCCACAATTCCAATTGTTTCATTAAATGGAAAAAGAGCCTTTGTTCAACTAACTCTGGTATGTTCAGGGTTATGTGGAGAAGGTTATGATATATTTTTAGAAAAAATAAATGGAAAATGGAAGATTGTAAAATTTAAGCGAGACTGGGTCAGTTAAATATATGAAATTTTGAAAGATTGAATTAAAACTATTCAACTTTTTAAATTATATTTTACCAAAGATCTGCAACCTCATTCTTAATATAGCCCAAAGCAGCATTACTAGGAGATTGTTTCTCTAATAAATCATTCAAAATCACTTCACGTAATTTATCTGCGCTGTCAACACGGTCGCTCATTGCAGCTTTACGAATAATTTGAATTGTTGAGTTTTTAGCTGTTGTGATGATTGTCCAACATTCATCAGACATGTAAATTTGCTGTGTTAAATTGTGCTCGAATTCTTGTTCGATTTGGTCGATTACGAAGTTTTCATAATCGTGTTTTTCGTTTGATATTGGTGCAACTCTAATCAATAATTTTGTTAGGTTGATACGCTCTAAATATAAAGTCATACGTTCGTAAGCCTGTAAACGTATTGGTAATGATTGTTTCTGATATTCTTTATTTAATAAAAAAGCGCGTTTTCTATCGTTGTTTTTAATATGTAATTCAAAAAAACTGTATGCTACAAATCCTGTCACGATGGCAGGTAGAGTATAACTTGCTAATTCTATAATTCTTGTAAAATCCATTTGAATAATTTTTCAACAAAAATATACTTTTTGATGAGAAAACAACATTATTTTTATTGTAATAAATGAAACGGAAGTCTACTTTTGTGCACAATTCTTTAAACCTGCTGAAACCCAATATAAATGGAATCATACATCATTATTTTACTTTGTTTAGCTGCTTTTGCAGCAGGATTTATTGATGCCATTGTAGGCGGCGGGGGATTAATCCAAACACCAATGGGATTGATTTTATTGCCAAATTTGCCTGTTTCTACCGTTATTGGAACTTTAAAATTACCTGCTTTTACCGGAACTGCTTTTGCAGCTTTTCAATATTTGAAAAAAGTAGTGATTCAATGGAAATTACTATTAATCATGATGTGTTTGGCGGTTCCATCTGCGTTTTTAGGTTCTACGATTTTGACGATGGTAAGTAATGATTTTATGAAGCCATTATTACTTGTGGTTTTGTCTTTGTTGTTTGTTTACACTTACGCAAAGAAAAATTTTGGTCAACATGTCGAAAAAGACCATTCGGCCACAACTCAGATAATTTATGCGGTTGTAATTAGTATAATCGTCGGTTTTTATGATGGCTTTATTGGTCCCGGAACAGGAAGTTTTTTTGTAGTTGCTTTTATCGCGCTTTTAGGCTTTGATTTTCTGCATGCTTCTGCGAATGCAAAAATGGTAAATCTTGCCACTAATTTTGGTTCGATTTGCTTGTTTATGATAAAAGGAAAAATCATTTGGTCAATAGCAATTCCGATGGCAATTAGTAACGGACTAGGAGGATGGCTTGGTGCAAAACTAGCCATTAATAAAGGAAATAGTTTTATTAGAATCTTCTTTTTAGTTGTGGTAATTGGAACTTTGATACGTTTTGCTTATGATGTGTTTTTTAAATAAGCTTGTGAATGCGTAAGTTTAAAAGTTTTTTTAGTATTTAATATCATTTAATTAAATTATATTTGCTAGATAATAGCAATTTTAAGTATCATAAAATGATAGAAATAGTTGAAAATTACGAGAATTACATTAATAGTCTACCTGAACTTATAAATAAATCTTACTATAAAGCTGATTTTTTTATTCAAAAACTTGGGTTGAAACATGCTACATACTATCGAAAACTAAAATCTAAAAATTTCACACATCAAGAGGTAAAGCTAATTACAGCATTGTTATTTCCTGAAGAAATTTTGATTCAACAGCTTGAAAAAAGTGAAGAAGATATTAAAGCAGGAAGAACAATAGATTTCTCAGATTTTAAAGAAAAACTAAGAACTAAGTATAATATCTAAATTTATTGGATTTCTTTTATTATCCCAAAAAAGTACAATATAAATTATTTGAAGTTCGATTTTGTAAAATAAATAGACTTGGCTTGATATTAAGAATTTTCTATAGGTAGTTTTTTTATATTTAGAGCCAATTTGACTGTTTTGTTCAATCATATGCAAAGTTGAAATGGTTTTTTCAGAAAAAGAAGCTGCTTTAGTTTCAGAGTATTTATTAATTATTTCAGAATAAGTTTCTTCAGCGATTTTTGTAATTTCTATTTTCATTTTTCATTTCGTAAGTTTTGCAAATATAGAATTATTTTAATATTACAGATTTTTCTCTCAAATTTAAAAACTAATTGTTTGAACTTAGCCCCGATAGAGACGGTATCCTCGCAGTGAAACGGAGAGATATAGCCGAAAGCGGGAACTATGTTTATTAAAATGCCTATTGTTCTGCTTCGGAATAAAAAAAATAGCATTCCAGAACTCAGAATCTTAAGAAAAAAAAACTTAGCAACTCAGAACTTTAGCATCTTAGAACCTTTCATTTACATCTTAGGAACTTTCTTTTTTAATTCTTATTTTTGCATTAAAAGGAGAAAAATTTCATGCAAAAATATATTGACCAGCTCAACGAAGCGCAACGAGAACCCGTTTTAAAGAAAGATGGGCCAATGATTATTATTGCTGGTGCAGGATCTGGAAAAACCCGTGTTTTAACAATTAGAATTGCTTATTTAATGGCGCAGGGTGTTGATGCATTCAACATTTTATCACTTACTTTTACGAATAAAGCAGCCCGTGAAATGAAACACAGGATTTCGGATATTGTGGGTGCAACTGAGGCTAAGAACTTATGGATGGGAACTTTTCACTCGATTTTTGCCCGTATACTCCGCTCAGAATCAGATCATTTGGGTTATCCTTCCAATTTTACAATTTACGATTCACAGGATTCGGCGAGACTTATTTCTTCGATTATTAAGGAAATGCAGCTGGATCGTGATATTTATAAACCAAAACAGATTTTAGGCCGAATTTCGAGTTATAAAAACAGCTTGATTACGGTAAAAGCCTATTTTAATAATCCTGAACTTGTTGAAGCCGATGCAATGGCAAAAAGACCAAGATTGGGTGAGATTTACCAGCAATATGTAGAGCGCTGTTTTAAAGCCGGTGCGATGGATTTTGATGATTTATTATTGAAAACCAATGAATTGCTGACTCGTTTTCCAGAAGTTTTGGCGAAATATCAAAATCGTTTCCGTTATATTTTGGTTGATGAGTACCAGGATACAAATCATTCTCAGTATTTGATTGTTAGGGCTTTATCAGATAAATTTCAGAATATTTGTGTGGTTGGAGATGATGCCCAGAGTATTTATGCTTTCCGCGGCGCGAACATTAATAATATCCTGAATTTTCAAAAGGATTATGAAGGTGTTGTAATGTTTCGTTTGGAACAAAATTACCGCTCAACCCGAAATATCGTTGAAGCGGCAAACACTATCATGGAGCATAATAAAACCAAACTGGATAAAGTAGTTTGGACGGCGAATGATTTTGGTGCAAAAATTAAAGTTCATCGTAGTTTGACCGATGCCGAGGAAGGACGTTTTGTAGCGAGTACCATTTTTGAACAGAAAATGCAAAATCAGCTTCATAACGGAGCTTTTGCAATTTTGTATCGTACTAATGCTCAGTCGCGTGCGATGGAAGATGCTTTAAGAAAACGTGATATTCCGTATAGAATTTATGGCGGATTGTCTTTTTATCAACGTAAAGAAATCAAGGATGTTTTGTGCTATTTGCGTTTGATAATTAATCCGAAAGATGAAGAAGCGTTGATTCGTGTGATCAATTATCCGGCGCGTGGAATTGGAGATACAACTGTTGAAAAACTAACTATTGCTGCCAATCATTACAAACGCTCGATTTGGGAAGTAATGGTGAATATTGATAAAATTGATTTGAAACTGAACACGGGAACAAAAAATAAATTGAATGATTTTGTGACGATGATTCAGAGTTTTCAGGTAATCAATGAAAATCAGGATGCTTTTTATATTACAGATCATGTGGCTAAAAAAACAGGTCTGGTTCAGGAATTAAAGAAAGATGCTACTCCGGAAGGAATGGCAAAAATTCAGAATATTGAAGAACTTTTAAATGGTATAAAAGATTTTACTGAAGGACAAAGAGAAATTGACGGAGCAAGAGGAGCACTTTCTGAATTTATGGAAGATGTGGCACTTGCTACTGATTTAGATAAAGATACAAGTGACGAGGATCGTGTTGCGTTAATGACAATTCACCTTGCAAAGGGACTTGAATTTCCGCATGTATTTGTAGTGGGTATGGAAGAAGATTTGTTTCCGAGTGCGATGAGTATGAGTACAAGAAGTGAATTGGAAGAAGAACGTCGTTTGTTTTATGTAGCTTTGACCCGTGCGGAGCATCAGGCGTATTTAACTTACGCACAATCTCGTTATCGTTGGGGAAAACTGACAGACAGCGAACCGTCTCGTTTTATTGAAGAAATTGATCCGCAATATTTAGAATACTTAACGCCTGCAGAAAGTAATTACCGTTATAAACCAATGATTGACGGTGATATTTTTGGTGATGTTGATAAATCAAAATTGCGATTGGCAAAACCGGTTGGTGGAACTCCGCCAAAACACATTACGGATAACGAACCAAAACCGGATTTGAATATTCGAAAACTAAAACCTGTTGCTGGAAATGCGCCAACTTCTACCGGTGCAAATTTATTCGACAGTAAATTAACGGTTGGAAATGTTGTTATGCATGAACGTTTTGGAAAAGGTGAAGTTGTTAATCTTGAAGGTGTTGGAGCTGATAAAAAAGCTGAAATAAAATTTGAGGTTGGCGGAATTAAAAAGCTATTGCTGCGATTTGCAAAGTTGGATGTTATAGGGTAAAAAAAGTTTCAAGTTTCAAGTTTCAGGTTGCTTGACTTTGAACATAAATTTAACCGCAAAGTTCGCAAAGATTTACGCAAATAAATTAAGCTGTGTTTTACTTTAAAGTTCACAAAGCTTTGTGTGCTTTGCATAAATCTTTGCGAACTTTGCGGTTAAACGGACTTGGATAAACTTGAACCTGAAACCAGAAACAAAATTAAATTTTAAACAAAATTAAAAATGGCCGAATTTATAAAAATATATCCTGATAAACCTAGTGAAGCTGCAATTGCAAAGGTTGTAAAAGTGCTTAAAAATGGAGGTTTGGTAATTTATCCAACAGATACTGTTTACGGTTTGGGCTGCGATATTACCAATTCTCGTGCTTTGGAGAAAATCGCAAAAATTAAAGGAGTGAAGTTAGAAAAAGCAAATTTTTCATTCATTTGTCATGACTTGAGTAATTTATCAGATTATGTGCGTCAGATTGATACTTCTACTTTTAAAATTTTAAAAAGAGCTTTGCCAGGACCTTATACATTTATTTTACCCGGTAATAATAATTTACCAAAAGAATTTAAAAAGAAAACTACTGTTGGTATTCGTGTTCCTGATAATAATATTGCTTTGGAAATTGTTCGCCAATTAGGAAATCCAATTGTTTCGACTTCTATTCGTGATGAAGATGATGTAATTGAATACACAACAGATCCTGAGTTAATTTTTGAGAAGTGGCAAAATCTTGTAGATATGGTAATTGATGGTGGTTATGGGGATAATGTTGGTTCGACAATTATAGATTTATCCGAACATGAACCGGTTATTGTAAGAGAAGGGAAGGGCGATATCGATATTTTGTAAAAAAATACTGAAATAGTATAATTATTTAAAATATTTAACTAATTTTAGGATAGTTAAAATTTAGTTAGTTAATTTAAAAATAATGCTATTCTTAATTAACATTTAATTGGTTATTAAAAAAAGTTAAGAGTAAAATAAAAGCAGGTCAATTGACCTGCTTTTTGTATATTCTATAAAATGAAAAGCCAGATTATTTAGCTTGTTTTTTCATTTCTTTTTCAATCATATCGTAGAATTGATCGATTTTTGGCATAACAACAATACGAGTTCTTCTGTTACGTGCTTTGTTTTCAGGAGTATCGTTTGCAACTAATGGAATGTATGAACTTCTACCAGCAGCAATTAATTTTGCAGGGTTAACACCAAGGTCATTTGTTAATACACGAACGATAGAAGTAGAACGTTTAACACTTAAATCCCAGTTGTCTAACAAAACTCCGTTGCTTTTGTAAGGAACGTTATCTGTGTGACCTTCAACCATACATTCAAAATCAGGTTTGTCATTTACAACTTTTGCAACTTTAGCTAAAACGCCTTTTGCTGCATCAGTTACGTCATAACTTCCACTTTTAAATAACAATTTATCAGCGATAGAGATGAATACAACTCCTTTTTCAACATTGATTTCGATATCCGGATCGTTGATTCCAACTGCACCTTTTAAACTTGTAACTAATGCTAAAGTTACACTGTCTTTTTTAGTAAGCGCATCTTGAAGTCTAGAGATTTTTAAATCTTTTTCTTTTAAGCTTTCTAAAGATTTTTCAAGGTTTTCAGCACCTTTTGTAGTTAAAACTGTTAAATCTTTCGAGCTGTTAATTAAGTCTTGATTGTGTGCTTTATAACTTTCAGCTGTTGCTGCTAATCCTGCTTTTTCTTCTAGACAAGAATTTAATTTAACTGTGCAAGAGTTTAATAAATCTTGTGTCTCTTTTTGTTTAGCTTCAAGCGCCGCATATTCCTTTTTCGATACACACGAAGTTAAGGCCATTAATACTGATAGTGCGATAACTATTTTTCTCATAGGTATTATATTTAATTAAACGTTGATTACAAATTTAGTTTTTAATATTTTGATTACTGTTAAAGATTTCCTTAAATACAGTCAATTTCTTAATGTAATACAAGTAAACGATACTTTTTACGGTATAGTATTGCTGTATCTGAAAATCTTTTCGCTCGCGTAAATATTTTAAAGATATACAATAAAATGAAAAATGAGCTCTTAAAATAGCAAAAGTATGTTTAAATTTTCCTTGTGTAAGAAAACGGATAGCCGCAATACCATCCAAAATCATTCGGAAGAAAATCACAAAAAACAAACCCTTTTTGGGTAAATTTTTGACTAACATCAATAGTGAATTTCTGAAATTCAAAAATGTTTTTTTAGGGTTTCCTTGTTGTAATGTAGCACCTCCAACATGATAAACAACAGATTGTGAATTGTATTTAATTATATGACCTTCATTTGCAGCGCGCCAGCATAAATCAATTTCTTCCTGATGTGCAAAAAAAGTTTCATCAAATCCTTTTAATTCGTCATAGACCTCTTTTCTGATAAAAAAACAAGCTCCGGATGCCCAGAATAATTCACAATTATCATCGTATTGACCGTTGTCTTTCTCAAGCGTATCAAAAATTCTTCCACGACAAAATGGAAAACCATATTTGTCTATAAAACCACCTGCTGCACCGGCATATTCAAAATATTCCTTGTTTTTAAAATCCAGGATTTTAGGCTGAATGATAGCGGTTTGTTTTTCAGAATCAAAGGTATCAATAATAGGTTTTAGCCAATTTTCTGTTACTTCAATATCAGAATTAACTAAGGCATAAATTTCTGCATTTACCTCTTTAAGGGCATCATTGTAGCCTTTTGCAAAACCGTGATTACCGCTGTTTTTTATGATTTTTATTGTTGGAAAATTTTGCCTGACAAAATCTATCGAATTATCTGTAGAAGCATTATCTGCAACATATATAGTGGCTTCCTCTGAAAATTGAATTATTGAAGGTAAAAATTGTTCCAACAATTTTACTCCGTTCCAATTTAAAATGACAACAGCTATTTTATCCAAAAGTATTTTTTTATTATTTAGTAAATTTCTTTATAATCCGGTAAAGACTTTAAAAACTCATATTTTTCGTTTTCAAAATCCATCTGACAATAATAATGAGTCAGACCGTTTGTGACTTTCAAAAATCGTGCCTGCATTGTCATATTGTAACGGGCAATTTGATCAAAAGTTGCCTGAGATATTTTTACTTCTGGAGCTTTGCACTCTACCAATATATGTATAGAACCATCCGAATTAAATACTACAACATCATATCGTTTTCGTAATCCATTGATTGTTAAAACTTTCTCTACGTTTATGAGCGATTTTGGGTATTTTTTTTCATTCATTAAGTAATGAACAACATGTTGGCGAACCCATTCTTCGGGAGTAAGAATGATAAATTTTTTCCTGATTTCATCAAAAATAGACACTTTATTTTCGCTATTTTTGAATCGGAAAGTATAAGTAGGGAAATTTAGCTTTAACATAAAGCAAAAATATAAAAATGGTTTCAGGTTTCAAGTTTAAAGTTTCAAGTATTGAAGCTATAAACCTGAAACTTTAAACCTGAAACAAAATTTTGAATGGACGAAGTTGTAAAAATTGTTAATGATATAAAGGCAGGAAATATAAAACCAATTTATTTTTTAATGGGCGAGGAGCCTTATTATATTGATAAATTATCTGAATATATTGAACAAAATGTACTTTCTGAAGAAGAGAAAGGATTCAATCAGACTGTTTTATACGGAAGGGATGTTTCTGTAGAAGATATAGTTTCAACGGCCAAGCGCTATCCTATGATGGCTGATCGTCAAGTTGTTATAGTAAAAGAAGCACAAGATTTATCCAGAACAATTGATAAAATTGAATCGTATGTAAATAATCCGATGGAAACAACGGTTTTGGTTTTTTGCTACAAATATAAAACGCTTGACAAACGTAAAAAAGTTACCAAATTACTAGCCCAAAACGGAATTGTTTACGAAAGTAAAAAACTGTACGAAAATCAGGTTGGTGATTGGATTAAGCGCGTACTTGCAGGAAAAAAATATACAATTGACCCAAAAGCAAATGCCATGCTGGTAGAATTCTTAGGTACTGATTTAAGTAAAATCAACAATGAACTGGAGAAACTTCAGATCATTTTGCCGCAAGGAATGATGATTACACCACAGCATATTGAAGAAAATATTGGTTTTAGTAAAGATTACAATGTTTTTGAATTGAGAAAAGCAATTGGTGAACGCAATCAATTGAAAGCCTATAAAATTGCAGAAAATTTTGCCCATAATCCCAAAGAATATCCTTTGGTAATGACAACCGGACTAGTTTTTGGATTTTTTGTTCAGCTTTTAAAATACCATGGACTTAAAGATAAAAATCCTAAAAACGTAGCGGCGGCAATTGGCGTAAATCCTTATTTTTTAAAGGAATATGATTTGGCAATTAAAAATTATCCGATGCGAAAAGTGAGTCAGATTGTTGGGGCTTTGCGTGATGTAGATGTTAAAAGTAAAGGAGTAGGAGCAAATGCTTTACCACAATCAGATTTACTAAAAGAAATGCTTTACAAAATATTTAATTAAGCCGTTAAAATTCACGATATTTGCCTTTCTAAAAATTTTACTACTTAAAAATAATAATTACACAATTATGGGAATGAATAAAAATACCGTTTTAGGATGGGCTACTTTTATAATGATACTTATGGGATTGTTGCTTATAGGTCTTGGCGCTTTTAGATACAGAGATGTTTCTGGCTGGGGATTTGTAGCAGTAGGTGTTGGTTTTTTTGCTAATGCCTGGGTTTTTAATGCATTAAAAGGTAGAGTCTAAAAAAAATATTAATTGCAAAAAATCAATTGCAATATACAATCAATAGAAAATAATTAATTAAAATAAAAACAAACAAATGTCAGACGATAAGAAAGTAATTTTCTCAATGCAGAAATTGAGTAAGACCTATCAGGGAGCAGACAAACCAGTACTTAAAAATATTTACCTGAGTTTCTTTTATGGTGCTAAAATTGGTATTTTAGGACTTAATGGTTCAGGAAAATCTTCTTTATTAAAAATTATTGCAGGAGTTGATAAAAACTATCAGGGAGATGTTGTTTTTCAACCTGGTTATACTGTAGGATATTTAGAGCAAGAGCCAATTCTTGATGATTCTAAAACAGTTATCGAAATTGTTCGTGAAGGAGCTGCTGAAACTATGGCGGTTTTAGAAGAATACAATCAAATTAATGATTTATTCGGTCTTGAAGAAAACTATTCCGATCCTGATAAAATGGATAAGTTGATGGATCGTCAGGCTGCTTTACAAGACAAAATTGATGCTCTTGGCGCTTGGGAAATTGATACAAAATTAGAAATTGCAATGGATGCATTGCGTACACCAGAAGGTGATACGCCTATCAAAAACCTTTCTGGAGGTGAGCGTCGTCGTGTAGCTTTATGTCGTTTGTTATTGCAACAGCCTGATGTATTGTTGCTTGATGAGCCTACCAACCACCTTGATGCTGAGTCAGTTCTATGGTTAGAGCAACATTTAGCGCAATATGCAGGAACAGTAATTGCGGTAACGCACGATAGATATTTCCTTGATAATGTTGCAGGATGGATTTTAGAGTTGGATAGAGGAGAAGGTATTCCTTGGAAAGGAAATTATTCTTCCTGGTTAGACCAAAAATCAAGCCGTATGGCACAAGAAGAAAAAGTAGCTTCTAAACGTAGAAAAACGTTGGAACGTGAGTTAGACTGGGTTCGTCAGGGAGCAAAAGGACGTCAGACAAAGCAAAAAGCACGTTTACAGAATTACGACAAATTATTAAACGAAGACCAAAAACAACTGGATGAAAACTTGGAAATCTATATTCCAAATGGTCCACGTTTAGGTACGAATGTTATTGAAGCAAAAAATGTTGCCAAAGCTTTTGGAGATAAATTATTATATGATAATTTAAATTTCACTTTGCCACAAGCCGGAATTGTTGGAATTATCGGACCGAACGGTGCTGGTAAATCGACCATTTTTAAAATGATTATGGGTGAACAAAAAACGGATAGCGGAGAATTTTCTGTTGGAGAAACGGTTAAAATCGCTTATGTAGATCAGTCGCACTCTAATATTGATCCGAATAAATCAATCTGGGAAAACTTCGCAGATGGTCAGGAATTGATTATGATGGGAGGAAAGCAAGTAAACTCAAGAGCTTATTTATCTCGTTTTAACTTTGGCGGAGGAGAGCAAAACAAAAAAGTATCTATGCTTTCTGGTGGTGAGCGTAACCGTTTGCACCTTGCAATGACTTTAAAAGAAGAAGGAAACGTACTTTTACTGGATGAGCCAACGAATGATTTGGATGTAAATACACTTCGTGCCCTTGAAGAAGGTTTGGAGAATTTTGCAGGTTGTGCCGTAATTATTTCGCACGACAGATGGTTCTTAGACAGAATTTGTACGCACATTCTAGCTTTCGAAGGAGATTCTGAAGTTTATTATTTCGAAGGAGGTTTCTCTGAATACGAAGAAAATAAAAAGAAACGTTTAGGTGGTGATTTAACTCCAAAACGTTTGAAATACAGAAAGTTGATTAGATAGTTTCTGATGAATTTTTAAATTAAAAATCCCAAATTCCAATTTAAAACTGGAGTTTGGGATTTTTTTCAATCTTGTCATTCCGAGGAACGAGGAATCTCCGCAAGAAAGTCCGTTCCAAAATTCTTCAATCTTTGTCGAGCTACTTGCGGAGATTCCTCGTTCCTCGGAATGACATAAAATGTGTGTAAATTATTTTATAAAAACTTTGCCTTTAATTCCGGGGTAGGAATCATACAGTTTTCTTTTTTACCATACCATTTGTAGCGGTTTTTAGCAATGTAATCATAAATATAGTTTCGAAGTTTTTCCGGGAATATTTTTAAAACAGAAATCAAACTATAAATTCCGCCAAGTTCTTCCGCAATTTCAATAGCGGCCGTTGATTTATAATAATATGCGACACCAGGATTGTATAAAATAACACTATCAATTTTAGTTTGATCAACGCCAATATAATTACAAATCTCAATTCCCAATTCTGATTGCAATGCTACAAAACGGAAAATATCTTTTTTATCATGTTTGATGATAAACTGAACTGAACTGTTGCATAAATTGCAAATGCCATCGAAGAGGATTATTTTTTTATTTGGTGGAAGGTTTTGCATTTTGAATGTTTTTAGGTAAAGCTTTGTCAAAGTTTAAAACTTTGACAAAGCTGGATACGTTTTTGTCATTTCTGAGAAGATTGTGTTTTTTTAATGTATCGATTAATTCTATTAAAACTAAAATTATTATAAATTCTACAAATCAAAAAACACATCCATAAACTGTTTATAATTAATTTTATAAAAAATTACATCTTCCAAATCGTATTTTTTAAAATCAGTTCTTAAATCGTCTTATTTTGATTTTTGAGTAAAATTTGACATTTCAACACTGAAAACTGCCACAGAAAAACTAAAAATTTTATTTTTTACCAGCTTCAACAAATTCCAATTCATCCAAACTTACTTTCGAAGTAAAAATTCCGTAATTGACTGTAGCTTTATTTTTTTCAATAGAATCAATACTTCCAACAGATCTTCCGTCAAGCATTCTAACTCTGTCGCCAACTTTTAAAATTGGTTTTGGTTTTTCGATAACGGGTTTAAGTTTCTTTTCTTTTTTCTCTTTTCTGATTTCTTCAACTTGAACTGAAACTTCGGCAATAACTTCTTTTTTCTTTTCGATTATAGCTTTGGCTTCTTTTGGAGTAGCTTTTTTACGTTTTGAATTTTCAATTTCTATGATTTTCAAAAATTCTCCAATAAGTTCTTTTTTGTTTTTATTGTTGAAATATTTCTCTGAAATGTCTTCGATTTTCTGACCAATGTAAATTGTCTTTTGGTTGCTGTCATATAATTCCTGATAGCTTTCCAATTTCTGTTTGATTTTTACATTGATGTTCTCCATCTTTTTACTTTCTTCACGAGCTCTTGTTTCTTCTTCTTTAAGATTTATAGAAGTTTTCTCCAATTTAGATCGCTCTTTTTGAAGTGTTGCAATGGTTTTGTCAAAACGAACTTTTCCAACTTCGATTTTCTTTTTGGCACGATTAATTAATCCAAAAGGAATTCCATTTTTCAAGGCAACTTCAAAAGTAAAAGAACTTCCGGCTTGACCGAGGGCTAATTTGTACATTGGTTCCAAAGACTTTTCATCGAACATCATATTCGCATTTGTAGCAAAAGGCAATTCGTTGGCTAAAATCTTCAAATTAGAATAATGCGTTGTAATAATCCCGAAAGCTTCACGATGGTAAAATTCTTCCAAGAAAATTTCAGCCAAAGCTCCACCCAATTCAGGATCAGAACCAGTACCAAATTCATCAATTAAAAACATGGTTTTCTTGTTGCATTTCTTCAGGAAATAATTCATGTTTTTTAATCGGTAACTATAAGTACTCAAATGATTTTCAATAGATTGATTATCTCCAATATCAGTTAAAATCCTATCAAATAAGAAAGTTTCACTTCTTTCATGAACCGGAATCAACATTCCTGATTGTAACATCAATTGTAATAAGCCAACGGTTTTAAGCGAAATTGTTTTTCCTCCCGCATTAGGTCCTGAAATTACAATAATTCGGTTATCTTGTTTTAATTCAATTGTTTGCGGATGCGTAACTTCATTTTTTTGTTTGTTATTCAGATATAAAATCGGATGATATGCTTCTCTAAAAAACAATCTTCTTTCTTCAGTTATAGTTGGTAAAATTCCGTTGATTCTGTTAGCATATTTTGCCTTTCCTGCAACAACATCAATATCACTTAGAAACTCCTGATATTCAATTAATATTGGTAAAAATGGTCGAATTTGATTTGATAATTGCTTTAAAATTCGGGTAATTTCTTCTTTTTCTTCGTATTCAAGATTCGCTAATTCTCTGGAATATTGCAAAGTAGCTTCTGGTTCGATGTAAGCAATGCTTCCTGTTTTAGAACTTCCTAAAATAGAGCCTTTTACCTTACGGCGATACATAGCCAAAACAGCCAAAACACGTCGGTTTTGCACGAAGCTTTCTTTGATATCATCTAAATAACCCAGACTATTGTTGTGGGTAAGAGCAACTCCAAAACTTTGGTTTACTTTACCGCGAACGATATTCATATTTTGGCGAATGCTCAAAAGTGCAGGTGAGGCGTTGTCTTTTATTTCACCATATTTGTCTACAATGGCATCAATAAGAGTAACGATATCTTTAGTATATTCAACTCTTGAAGCTCTTGCATTTAAATTAGGATAATAATCGTCGAATTTTTTTAGGAAATTCAATAAAAAATTTGCTGTTGATGAAAGTGTTGCAATTTTTCTAAAACTTCCAACTTCCAGGAAACTGTCTTCAATTGCCAGAAATTTTATTTCATGCGTAATGGCATCAAATCCGTGATTCGGAATTGCGTTATTATTTTCAAAAGACGAAACATATTCTGATGTTTGCATTAAAGCCTGCATCAATGTTTCTTTATCTCTAAATGGTGTTATTTGTAAAGCTTTTTCTTTTCCAATATCGGTATTACAGCCTGCAGAAATGGTTTCGAGAACTGTTGGAAATTGTAAATCTTGTAATGTTTTTTCGGTAATACTAATCATTTAATTCCTTTAATAAAGTACGTACAAAAGTACGAAAATAGTATGATTGAATTCGACAAACTTATTGCCTAAATTTTATGGCTTTGTAAATATGATTTTACTTAAAAATTTCTGAAATTCGCAATAAAAATTATCATGGACATAAAAATGCATTCTTCGTGGAAACCGGTTTTAAATGAAGAATTTGAAAAACCGTATTTCAAAGAATTAATTGATTTTGTGAAATCTGAATATACAACCAAGGTCTGTTATCCAAAAGGCAGTCAGATTTTCTCCGCTTTTGATCATTGTCATTTTGATCAGGTAAAAGTTGTTATTATAGGTCAGGATCCTTATCATGGACCTAATCAGGCAAATGGATTATGTTTTTCGGTTAATGACGATATTACTTTTCCTCCATCACTTCAAAATATTTTCAAAGAAATCGAAAAAGATTTAAATAAGGCAATGCCTAAAACCGGTAATCTGGAACGTTGGGCTGATCAGGGTGTTTTTCTGTTAAACGCAACTTTAACAGTTCGACAAGCTGAAGCCGGAAGTCATCAGGGAAAAGGCTGGGAAAAATTTACAGATGCTGTTATTAAACAAATTTCTGCTGAAAAAGAAAATGTTGTTTTTTTACTTTGGGGAGGTTTTGCTCAAAAGAAAGCGGCTTTGATTGATGCTTCAAAACATCATATTTTGAAATCTGGACATCCATCACCTTTAAGTGCAAACAGAGGATTTTGGTTTGGAAACAGACATTTTAGTCAGACGAATGAATTTTTGAAATCGAAGGGAATGAAAGAAATTGAATGGTAACAGACGTAGATACTAAATTGTTTTTTAACCTTATTTTAATTGCTTTTTTTGCTTTTTTGATATTTATAATAATTTTTAATCAGAAAAAAGCTTTTAAATTAATTGTTTAAAAACTTTTTTTAAAAATTTATTTTTTGTAAGTTAAAGTGTTGATTTTTAGAATTTTGTGTTTTTTAAGATTGTTTTTAGATGTAAAAAATATCTTTAAAGGCTAAGTATTTTTTTTGTGTAAACTAGGATTTGTTGTGGTTAAAACTATTTTTGCATTTTTGATTAAATGCCACCTATGAAACAAAAACTACTTTATCTTTTTTTTTCTTTATCTTTTTATATTTCTTACGCACAAGAGATAATTATACCTTCTAATCAGTATAATATTGACGCCAATAAGTCACTAATTGTAACAAACATGGATATTAATTATGTTAATACCACGTGGGAAGGTGAAAAATCTTCTATAACATTGGATGTTAGTTATAATTTTGAAATTCCTGTTAGTGTAATTAAGGTAGGGACTCCATATAGTTTAATTAATCCTAGCGATAGCAAAAAATACATTCTTTATTTTACCGCATTGCCTTTGATTACAATTACTGCTAATAGTGAAATTGTAAATGAACCTAATGTATTAGGTAATTTTAAATTAATTGAGAGCAATCAAAACATTATAACTTCTGATATAGGAATACAACTTAGAGGAGCTTACTCACAAAGTTTACCTAAAAAATCCTTTGAAATTGAATTTTGGGAAGATCAAAATGGTACAGAAACTCATGATGTTAGCTTATTGGGCATGCATTCTGATGATAGTTTTAATTTGCAAGCAATGTATAATGAATCTCTTAGGTTTCATAGTAAAACTAATAATGATTTATGGAAAATGATACACGAGCCATATTACCTGAATTTAGAACCGGAAGTAGTAAGTGGCATTGAAATGAAATATGCAGAACTATTTTTAAATGGTGAATATAGAGGGATATATTGTGTTGGTGAAAAAGTAAATAGAAAAATATTGAAATTAAAAAAACATAATGGAAATATAAGAGGAGAACTCTACAAAGGAGATCAATGGGGAAATAGTTCAACTTTTACATCTTTAATTCCATATAATAATGATGACTTATTATGGGGTGGTCTGGAGTACAAACATCCAAAAGAAGTAACAGATTGGAGTAATTTATATCAATTTGTTGATTTCGTGATAAATGAGACAAATAGTAATTTTTATGCTGAGTATAAAACTAAATTTGATCTCAAAAATGCAGTTGATTATTTTATATTTCTTAATTTACTTAGAGCTACAGACAATAGAGGAAAAAATTTATATATAGCAAAGTATACTGCAAATGAACCTTATTTCTATGTTCCATGGGATTTAGACGGAACCTTTGGAACAATATGGAATGGTCAACATGAAAATATTACAAATGATTTATTATCTAATGGACTTTACGATCGTCTTTTAAATGATTGTTCGTTAGCTGGTTTTCGTGAAAAGCTAAATTTAAGATGGCAGGAATTAAGAAGTACATTAATTACTCATGATAAATTAATGGATATGCTTACAAGTAATTATAAAATCCTGAAAGAAAATGGAATTTATGAAAGAGAACATCTTGCTTGGCCAGATTATAATGCTAATGAAAATGAAATAGATTATATTTCTAATTGGCTAACCAACCGATTGTCATATTTAGATATTAAATTTTCTGAAACTTGTAATACGTTGGATGTAGCAACATTTGATCAGGTTTCTAAAACTCTAGTTTATCCAAATCCAACTTCGGATATTATTAACATTAGTTCAATTGATAACCTCAGTCATTATTTATCGTTATACGATGGTACAGGAAGATTAATATTCTCAAAAAAATCCGAAGGCAATCAGGATCAAATTTCAATTAAAGATTTAAGCAAGGGAATTTACTACCTTAAAATAGTCAATTCTGAAAATAAAGTTGATGTGAAAACTATTATAAAAGAAAAGTAAAAAAGAAAGCCAGTTATATTATTAACTGGCTTTCTTTTTTACTTTTTAACAATCTCATCTAAAACAGCTTTGTTTTCGTAATTAATTACTTTTAGAATAATTTCTTGATTCTTAACTGTTTTTCCTTCTATAATATAAAGTTTTCCTTTTTTTAACGGCACATTACTTTGGTCAAAATCAACATCTCCGTAAGTCAATGTGTTTTTTACATCTGCGGTATCAACCCATTTTTCGTTCAAAGTTTGAATTGCTTTATCAGAATATTGAAAAGGTTTGGTTCTTAAGTTATTTAAAACTCTGGCATTTGGAAAATAATTGCAACGGGTATCTTTTCCGCTAAAAACAAGGGCTACAAAAAAGCATCCCATAATAAGACCAATTAAATAATAAGCAAAACGATGTACGAACTTCATGAGTAATTTTTTTGGCAAAGGTACATTAAAGTTCTTTTAAAATACAAGTAAATTAATATCGTTATCCGGTAAATCAAACCATTCGCCAATTGCTTTATTTGTTAGGATTCCGTGGTATAAGTAAACCCCGTTTTTAAGTCCTTTATTGCATCTGATAGAACTTTCTAAACCGCCTTCTTCGGCAATTTGAAGTAAGTAAGGAGTTAAGATGTTGCTTATTGATAATGAAGCAGTTTTGGAATATCTTGACGGGATATTTGGCACGCAATAATGCAAAACATTACTCTTTATAAAAGTTGGTTTTTCGTGTGTAGTAACTTCCGAAGTTTCAAAACAGCCACCAGTATCAATACTAACGTCTACAATTACGGCACCTTTTTTCATATGCTCTACCATTGTTTCTGTAACAATAATCGGGCAGCGTTCTTTACCGCGCATTGCACCAATGGCAACATCGCAACGTCGTAAAGCTTTTAATAGTGCTTTTTGCTGAACTGTAGAAGTAAAAATTCTTTGATTCAAATTATTTTGCAAACGACGTAATTTTGTAATCGAATTATCAAAAACTTTTACGTTTGCACCAAGACCTATTGCTGTTTTTGCTGCAAACTCGCCAACGGTTCCGGCACCTAAAATTACAACTTCGGTAGGAGGAACGCCGGTAATATTTCCGAATAAAAGCCCTTTTCCAAACTCATCTGTAATCATTAATTCTGATGCAATTAGGATAGAAGCTGTTCCTGCAATTTCGCTTAAAGATTTTACGGCCGGGTAAGAACCGTCTTCATCTTTGATATATTCAAATGCAAGTGCTGTTATCTTTTTCTGCGCTAACGCTTCAAAGTATTCTTTCTTTTTGGTTTTTAACTGAATAGCAGAAATGATAATCGTTTCGGGATTAATCATTTTGATTTCAGCCAGAGTAGGCGGCTCAACTTTAAGCAACATTGGGCAGCCAAAAACTTTTTTAGTGTCTTTTGTTACTTCTGCGCCCGCGTCGCTATATTCTTTGTCAGAATAACTTGAACTTTCTCCGGCTCCTGACTCGATCATAACGCGGTGTCCTTCGTATGTTAACGAATTTACAGCGTCCGGTGTCAGGCAAATACGACGTTCCTGATAACTAGTTTCCTTAGGTATTCCTATGAATAGTTCTCTTTTAAATCGGCCAACTTCAAGTTTTTCTTCTTGTGGCAACAATTGTTGTTTCGTAAATGGAGTTAAGGTTATTGACATGGGTTGTGCGAAAAATTAGAGGTACAAATTACGTAAAAAGTTTTAAAATTAGTGCAAATTTTCTGCTAATACTAAAAGCTAATATTAAGGAATTATTTTTTCCATTTTGATGTCGGCTCTTTCATAATTTACATTTCCTAAAGGAACTTCGACAAAGCCAAATTTTTCATAGAGATGAATCGCCGGAAGCAGGATTCTATTCGAATATAAATGCAGTTTTTTGATGTTATTTTCTTTTGCGACAGCTATAGAATGTTACCAAAAAGTTTATTTCCAATTCCCAGTCCTTGTGCTTTATCGGAAACAGCCATTTTGCTCAATTCGAAAGTTTTGTCATCAACTTTCATTAAAGAAACTGTTCCCAAAATTTCATCATTATATTTGGCAAAAAAAATCATTCCGCCTTTATCAATAATTTCTTCCTGCGGATTTGAAAGTGTTAATTCATCCTGATCTTCAACTCTAAAATATTTTTTAAGCCATTCAAAGTTTAATGTTTTGATGTGTTCTTTTAAATCTTCTGAAAAGGGAATTATTTCTACGGTATTTTGGATGTTCATTATATATGTATGTTGTTTCACGGAGATTCGCTAAGATTTTGCAGAGGCACACAAAGTTTTTTTATTCTTTTGCGTTTCTCTGTGTAAACTTTGTGAAGCTATGTGAAATATTTTAAACCATTTCAAGCTTTCGTTTTCCATCTTCAGATAACTCAATTGTAACTGTAGAATGTTCTTCAGGAATTAGATTTGCAATTTTTTCAGACCATTCAATAAAACACCAGTTTCCTGAATATAAGTAATCATCAACTCCCATATCAAGTGCTTCGGTTTCTTTGTTTAATCTGTAAAAATCAAAATGATACACTATATCATTATTAAGGGTATAGTATTCATTAACCAAAGAGAAAGTCGGGCTGCTTGTGGCATCTTCAACTCCTAAGCTTTTGCACAATTGTTTGATGAGAGTAGTTTTTCCAACACCCATTTCTCCGTTAAAAAGAATGATTTTTTTAGGATTTTGAGCTAAAATCTGCTCTGCTACTTCTTGAATCTGATCTAATGAAAAAACGATATTCATTGCTTATATTTGGTGTTTTTTTGCCACGAATTTCACTAATTTTCGCAAATTTTTCACATTGAAATAAAAAAAACAATTCGTGAAAATTAGTGAAATTCGTAGCTATATTTTTATTTTGGGTTGAATACCAAAAACGGAATAATCATTTCTTCTAACGAAATTCCGCCATGCTGATATGTGTTTTTATAATAACTTACATAATGATTATAGTTGTTTACATAGGCCAAAAACAAATCATTTTTGGCAAAAATAAACGAACTGCTCATATTTATTGCAGGCAAACCAATTTTTTTAGGTTCTTTGACTACATAAACATCTTTTTGCTCGTAAGTCAAACTACGTCCCGTTTTGTAACGCAAATTTAAACTTGTATTTTTATCTCCAACAACTTTTGAAGGGTTTTTTACATTGATCGTTCCGTGATCTGTAGTCAGGATTAATTTGAAACCCAAAAGTTGAGCTTGTTGAATAATCTCTAATAACGGTGAGTTTTTAAACCAGCTCAATGTCAACGAGCGATAGGCTTTATCATCAGAAGCGAGCTCTTTTACAACATCCATTTCTGTTTTGGCGTGCGATAACATATCTACAAAATTGTAAACCACAGTTACCAAATCATTGCCTTTTAGGGCTTTAAAGTTTTCGGCTAATTTTTTACCACCAGCATAATTGGTGATCTTAAAATAATCTTCTTTTATATTTAAACCTAAACGTTTTAATTGTGCCGATAAAAATTCGGCTTCATAAAGGTTTTTTCCTCCGTCTTCAACATCATTTTTCCAATATTCAGGAAATTTTTTCTCCATTTCAACAGGCATTAAACCTGAGAAAATCGAGTTTCTGGCATATTGTGTTGCTGTTGGAAGTATGGAGAAATAGGGAACTTCTTTTTCTAACTTGTAATAATTAGCAACTACGGTTTCAAAAGATTTCCATTGATCGTAACGCAAATTATCAATTACAACAAATAAAACAGGTCTGTCTTTCTTTTTAATTTCGGGAACAACCAGTTCTTTAAATAAGTTATCAGATTGAATTGGCCTGTCGGCTTTTGGTTCAAACCAATCTTCATAATTTCTTTCAATATATTTTCCGAATTGAGAATTGGCTTCAACTTTCTGTGATTCAAGGATTTCAATCATTCCCTGATCGTTAATGTTTTCAAGTTCTAATTCCCAAAAAATCAATTTTTTGTATAATTCTACCCAATCTTCATAAGAATTAACCATGGCCAATTCCATAGAAATTTTTCTAAATTCTTTTTGATAGTCTAAAGTAGTTTTCTCTGAAATTAATCTTGAATGGTCCAGATTTTTCTTTAAACTCAGTAAAATCTGATTTGGATTTACCGGTTTTATCAAATAATCAGCAATTTTAGAACCAATAGCTTCTTCCATTATATATTCTTCCTCACTCTTGGTGATCATAATCATTGGGATAGCCGACTTTTTTTCTTTCATTTCAGAAAGGGTTTCCAAGCCGCTCATTCCGGGCATATTTTCATCCAAAAAAACAATATCATAATTGTCTTCATCAAATAAAGCTATGGCATCCAGGCCGTTATTACAAGTTGTTACTTTGTAGTTTTTCTTTTCCAGAAATAATATATGTGGCTTTAAAAGATCGATTTCATCATCAACCCAAAGTATTTTAATCTTATCCATAAACAAATTAATTTTAATGCAATTTAAAGGTATAGAACTTAAAAAGTATTAAAAATAGTATAAAATTCAGAATAACAAATTCAGTTTTTTTTCAAAATTAATTTTAGATCTATTTTAATTAAGGAAATTAATAAGGTGAAATCGCATTTTTTTAAGTTAAAAACCCAAAGCTGTTTATACTTAATTACTTATATTTGTTGACCAAAAAATAACCAAATAGTGACCCACATAAATAAATTAAAAATATTTAACGACCCCATTTACGGGTTTATTTCCATCCCAAACGAACTTATTTACGATTTAATTCAGCATCCGTATTTTCAGCGTTTGCGGCGTATTTCGCAAATGGGATTGTCTTATTTGGTATATCCGGGAGCAAATCATACTCGTTTTCATCATGCTTTAGGGTGTATGCATTTGATGCAAAAAGCTATTGAAACACTTCGATTTAAAGGAGTTGCAATTTCTCAGGAGGAAGAATGCGCTTTGCTGATTGCTATTTTGCTGCATGATATTGGACATGGACCATTTTCGCACGCCATGGAAAAAAGTATTGTAGAGGATGTAAATCACGAATCTATTTCCTTGCTATTCATGAATCAGTTAAATGATGAATTTGATGGTAAATTGAGTTTGGCTATTCAGGTTTTTAAAGGTGAATATCATAGAAAATTTATGTTACAACTGATTTCAAGTCAGTTAGATATGGATCGAATGGATTATCTTAAACGTGATAGTTTTTATACCGGAGTTGCAGAAGGAAACGTAAATTCTGAACGTTTGATTCAGATGATGAATGTTGTTGATGGCGTTTTGGTTATTGAAGAAAAGGGAATTTATTCTGTTGAAAAATTTCTGCTTTCAAGACGATTAATGTATTGGCAGGCATATTTGCATAAAACTAGTCTGGTTGCCGAATTAATTTTGATGAAGGTTTTAAAAAGAGCCAAAGAACTTACATTAAAAGGAGTGAATTTGCCTTGCAGTGAACCTCTTTTGTATTTCATGAAAAACAAAATTACATTAGAGAATTTTGATGCTGAAAAATTGGATTTATTCTCTCAATTAGATGATTTTGATATTATTAGCGCTTTAAAAGCCTGGCAAAAACAAGATGATTTTATACTTTCTACATTAAGTAAAATGATCATTAACAGAGATTTATTGAAGATAAAGCTGAGTGCAGAAAAGATTCCGATGGAAGAATCCCAATCTTTGAAAGAAGAGTTTGCAGAAGAACATCATATTTCGGCTGTAGATGCCGGATATTTTATTTTTAGAGGTAAAATAAAAAACCAGGCATACAGTAAAGAGGCAGAACCGATACGAATTTTGAAAAAAGATAAAACAATTGAAGACGTTGTTGAAGCCTCTGATCAGTTGAATTTGAAATCGTTATCTAAACTGGTCACAAAATATTACATCTGTTTTCCAAAACAACTTATCTAAAATTAACATTTAAAATCTATTTTTTATATTTTTGTCGCGATGAAATTTACAGCAGAACAAATAGCAGGAATTTTAGAAGGAGAAGTTGTTGGGAATCCCAATGCAGAAGTTTCTCGACTTTCTAAGATTGAAGAAGGCGAGGAAGGATCGCTTACTTTTTTGGCTAACCCGAAATATATCAACTACATATATACTACAAAAGCGAGCGTAACTATTGTTAACGACAGCTTTGTACCCGAAGCCGAAATCACTACAACTTTAATAAAAGTGGAGGATGCATATGCTTCCTTTTCTAAACTTTTGCATTTTTATAATCAGGTAAAATTGAATAAAAATGGAATTGAAGCTCACTCTTTTATATCTGAGGGTACTAAATATGGAGAAAATCTATACTTAGGAAGCTTTAGTTATGTAGGTCAGAATGTAGTTTTGGGGGATAATGTAAAAATATATCCAAACAGTTTTATTGGTGATAACGTTGTTATTGGCGATAATGTGTATATTTTTGCCGGGGCTAAAATATATTCTGAAACCGTAATTGGCAATAATTGCACCATACATTCAGGAACTATTATAGGTGCAGATGGTTTTGGTTTTGTACCAAATGAAGAAGGTGTATATAGTAAAGTACCACAAATTGGTAATGTTATTATTGAAGATAATGTAGATATTGGTGCCAATACTACAATAGACAGAGCAACTCTGGGTTCTACGATTATTAGAAAAGGAGTTAAATTAGACAATCAAATTCAGATTGCCCATAATGTAGAAATAGGTAAAAATACTGTAATTGCCGCTCAATCAGGCGTTGCGGGTTCTACAAAAATTGGCGAAAACTGCATGATTGGCGGGCAGGTTGGTATCGCAGGCCACTTAATAATAGGTAATAATGTAAGACTTCAGGCGCAGTCGGGAGTTGCAAGAAACATCAAAGATGATGAGATTTTACAAGGATCTCCATCGCTTGGATATGGTGATTTTAACAAATCATATGTTCATTTTAAGAATTTACCTAAAATTGTTGCCGAACTGGACGAATTAAAAAAACAAATAATAAACCCAAAAAATGGAAATAATGGTTAAACAGAAGACCATCAAAAATGAAATTTCACTAACAGGAGTTGGATTACATACTGGAAAAGAAGTTACAATGACTTTTAAACCTGCTCCAATCGATAATGGTTTCACTTTTGTTAGAATAGATTTGCAAGGTCAGCCAGTGATTGAAGCTGATGCTAATTATGTTGTTAATACCCAAAGAGGAACTAATTTAGAAAAATTAGGTGTAAAAATACAAACTCCTGAGCATGTTTTGGCAGCAGTTGTTGGTTGTGATTTGGATAATATTATTATTGAATTGAATGCCTCTGAACTTCCAATTATGGACGGTTCATCAAAATATTTTGTTGAAGCAATTGAAAAAGCAGGAATTGAGGAACAAGATGCAAGCCGTAATGTTTATGTTGTAAAAGAAGTTATTTCTTTTACTGATGAAGCAACCGGTAGTGAAATTCTTGTAATGCCAAGTGATGATTATCAGGTTACTACTATGGTAGATTTTGGTACGAAAGTATTAGGTACTCAAAATGCTACTCTTAAAAGCATTTCTGATTTTAAAGCTGAAATTGCAAATTCAAGAACTTTTAGCTTTTTGCATGAATTAGAATCTTTATTAGAGCATGGATTAATTAAAGGTGGAGATTTAAACAACGCTATTGTTTATGTAGATAAAGAAATTTCTGAATCTACAATGGAAAATTTAAAGAAAGCTTTTGGTAAAGAAGAGATTTCTGTAAAACCAAATGGAGTTTTAGATAACCTGACTTTGCATTATCCAAACGAAGCGGCACGTCATAAATTGCTTGATGTTATAGGAGATTTATCTTTAATAGGAGTTCGTATTCAGGGAAAAATTATTGCAAATAAACCAGGTCATTACGTAAATACTCAGTTTGCTAAAAAATTAGCTAAAATCATTAAAATAGAACAGAGAAATCATGTTCCTGTTTATGATTTGAATCAAGAACCATTAATGGATATTCACAAAATCATGGCGATGTTACCACACCGTCCACCGTTTTTGTTGATTGACAGAATTATAGAAATGTCTGACCGCCATGTAGTTGGTTTAAAGAATGTTACGATGAATGAAAACTTCTTCGTAGGACATTTTCCTGAAGCTCCGGTAATGCCGGGTGTTCTAATTGTTGAAGCTATGGCTCAAACAGGAGGAATTTTGGTTTTAAGCACAGTTCCGGATCCTGAGAATTATTTAACATACTTTATGAAAATTGACAATGTTAAATTTAAACATAAAGTATTGCCTGGAGATACATTAATTTTCAAATGCGAATTGATTTCTCCTATCCGTAGAGGAATCTGTCATATGCAGGCAAATGCTTACGCAAATGGTAAATTAGTTACTGAGGCAGAATTAATGGCACAAATTGTAAAAAAACAATAATAATTTAATCAAATTTATTGTTTACGTTTGTTGCCCAAATTAGATTATTTTAATAAAATATAAAAGATACAGATGAATCAACCATTAGCATATGTTCATCCTGGCGCTAAAATCGCTAAAAATGTTGTAATTGAGCCTTTTACAACAATTCACAATAATGTTGTTATTGGTGATGGTACTTGGATTGGTTCAAATGTGACCATTATGGAAGGCGCCCGAATTGGTAAAAATTGCAATATTTTTCCAGGAGCGGTAATTTCTGCGGTGCCACAAGATTTAAAATTTGGCGGAGAAGATTCTCTTGCTATAATTGGTGACAATTGTACCATTAGAGAATGTGTTACTATAAATAGAGGTACAGTTGCTTCAGGACAAACTATTCTGGGAAACAATTGTTTAGTAATGGCTTACGCACACATTGCGCATGATTGCGAGATTGGAAACAATGCTATTATCGTAAACGGAGTTGCTCTTGCAGGTCACGTTGTGGTAGGAAATCATGCTGTAATTGGAGGTTTGGCAGCGATTCATCAATTTATTCATATTGGAGATCATGCTATGATTTCTGGTGGATCTTTGGTTAGAAAAGATGTTCCGCCATATACAAAAGCAGCAAAAGAGCCATTGTCTTATGTTGGTATCAATTCGGTTGGTTTAAGAAGAAGAGGATTTAGTACTGAAAAAATCAGAGAAATTCAGGAGATTTACAGAATTTTATACCAAAAAAATTACAATACAACTCAGGCTTTAAGTATTATTGAAGCGGAAATGGAAGCTACTCCTGAGAGAGATGAAATTTTAGATTTTATCAGAAATTCATCAAGAGGAATCATGAAAGGTTATTCAGGAAATTATTAATTTTAGTCCCGATAGCTATCGGGATAGATTTCTGATTTTAGATTTCTAATCTAAATATTAAAAAATAAAATTATCAAAAAAATGAAATGTAAGATTGATTCTTTATTTAGAATCTAAAATCTACATTCTAAAATCTAAAATAAAAACAAATGGCATCTACATCAGATATTAGAAACGGATTGTGTATTAAATTCAATCACGATATTTATAAAATTGTTGAATTTCTTCACGTAAAACCAGGAAAAGGGCCGGCTTTCGTAAGAACAAAATTAAGAAGTTTAACTACAGGAAGAGTATTAGATAATACATTTTCTGCAGGACATAAAATTGACGATGTGCGTGTAGAAACACATAATTATCAGTTTTTATATGCTGAAGGAGATGAGTTTCATTTTATGAATACAGAATCTTATGAGCAAATCTCTTTGAATAAAAATATTCTGGATGCTCCGGGATTGTTAAAAGAAGGAACAAGTGTAATGGTTCAGGTGAATACTGAAACTGATTTGCCTTTATCTGTAGATATGCCATCTTCTGTAGTTCTTGAAGTTACTTATGCTGAGCCAGGAGTAAAAGGAAATACCGCTACAAATGCAACAAAATCTGCTACGGTAGAAACAGGAGCAACTGTAAACGTTCCTTTATTCATCAACGAAGGTGATAAAATTAAAATTGATACAGCTTCAGGTTCTTACATGGAGCGTGTAAAAGAGTAGTTTTTTAATTAGATAATTTGTCAATGAGTCAATTAGAAAATTGATGCAGCAGCAGAAAATTGAATAATTTTGTTTTCTAATTGACACATTTCCTAATTGACACATTCTCTAATTGACAAATTTTCTAATTATAAAATATGAAATTTCCAAAAGTTCACTCTTTACGAGAAATTGCAAATTTGCTTGACTGCGAATTTATAGGAGACCAAGACTTTCCGGTTTTAGGTATGAACGAAATACATGTTGTCGAACCAGGCGATATTGTTTTTGTTGATCATCCAAAATATTATGATAAAGCTTTACAATCTGCAGCGACTATTGTTTTAATTAATAAAAAAGTAGATTGTCCTGAAGGTAAAGCACTTTTGATTTCTGATGATCCTTTCAGAGATTTCAATACCTTAACAAAACATTTTAGACCTTTTCAGGCAACAACTGTCTCGATTGCTCTTTCTGCAACTATTGGAGAAGGAACTGTAATTCAGCCTAATAGTTTTGTTGGAAATAATGTAACAATTGGAAAAAACTGTATAATACATCCAAATGTTACTATCTACGATCATACTGTAATTGGCGATAATGTGATTATTCACGCAGGAACTATTTTAGGCGCTGATGCTTTTTATTATAAAAAACGTCCGGATGGTTTTGATCAGTTAATTTCTGGTGGTAGAGTGGTAATCGAAAACAATGTTGGAATTGGCGCTCTTTGTACCATAGACAAAGGTGTAACAGGTGATACAACAATTGGAGAGGGAACTAAGCTTGATAATCAGGTGCATGTTGGTCATGATACAGTTATCGGTAAAAAATGTTTAATTGCATCACAAACCGGTATTGCTGGTTGCGTTGTTATTGAAGATGAAGTAACTATTTGGGGACAAGTTGGTACCACAAGCGGTATTACGATAGGAGCGAAGGCTGTTATTATGGGGCAAACAGGTGTTACTAAATCTGTTGAAGGCGGAAAATCTTATTTTGGAACTCCAATAGAAGAATCAAGAGAAAAATTAAAACAATTAGCCAATATCAAAAAGATTCCTGAAATTCTAAGTAAATTGAAGTAATATGTCTATAAAAGAATTTGTTCAAAAATTTTATAAGTCGGATGCCTTAATTGATAGCGAAATCATGAAAACTTATTTGCATCCCGATGTAAAGTTGGATTGGAATAGTACCAAAGGATTGATTGAGATGGATTATGATTCGATGCTCGCAATGGCCAATGAATTAAGTCGTGCTTATGTGCGATCTAAGGTGAGAATTAGCCATATAATTGCCGAAGATGATTTAGTTTCAATACGTTACTCACATTTCGTGAAAACGATTGAAAACCCACGAGAAGAAATGTTATTAGCTCATTTTGCTACAATTTGGCAAATTAAAGATGACAAACTTTATCGCGGTTATCAAATGAGTCAATTTTCTTAATTTTTTTGATGACAAAAAGGTTAAAATAGATTACAAAACCTTATTTTTGCAACACAATTTTAAAAACTACATAAAATATATATCATGAGTGTTTTAGTTAATAAAGATTCCAAAATAATTGTTCAAGGATTTACAGGAAGCGAAGGAACTTTCCATGCTTCTCAAATGATTGAGTACGGTACTAATGTTGTTGGTGGTGTTACTCCGGGAAAAGGAGGAACTAGCCATTTAGATCGTCCGGTTTTTAATACAGTAAAAGATGCTGTAGATCAAGCTGGAGCTGATACATCTATCATTTTTGTACCGCCGGCTTTTGCTGCTGATGCAATTATGGAAGCTGCTGACGCTGGAATTAAAGTAATTATTGCTATTACAGAAGGAATTCCTGTAGCAGATATGATTAAAGCAAATAATTATGTTAAAGAAAGAAATTCTAGATTAATCGGGCCAAACTGTCCGGGAGTTATTACTCCGGGTGAAGCTAAAGTTGGTATTATGCCAGGTTTTGTTTTCAAAAAAGGAACTGTTGGTATCGTTTCTAAATCAGGAACTTTAACTTATGAAGCTGCAGATCAGGTTGTAAAACAAGGTTTAGGAATTACTACAGCTATTGGTATTGGTGGAGATCCAATTATTGGAACTACAACTAAAGAAGCTGTTGAATTATTAATGAACGATCCAGAAACTGAAATCATCATTATGATTGGTGAAATTGGTGGTCAATTAGAAGCTGATGCTGCTAAATGGGTTAGAGCTGATGGTAACCGTAAACCAGTTGTTGGTTTTATCGCCGGAGAAACTGCTCCTGCTGGTAGAACAATGGGTCACGCAGGTGCTATTGTTGGTGGTTCTGATGATACAGCTGCTGCTAAAAAACAAATTATGAGAGACAACGGAATTCACGTTGTTGATTCACCAGCTGAAATTGGTAAAAAAGTAAAAGAAGTATTGGGTTAATCTCCAATGTTTTAAATAACAAATTCCAAAAAAGTCTCAATATTTGTTGAGACTTTTTTACATTTTTAAAATGTAGAGGAATAAATTAAAAACTTAGCAACTCAGTTTCTTAGAACCTCAGAAGCTTAAAAAAAGAAATATGTACAAAGAATTAAAAAAGTTTAAAGTAAGCAACAGTTTTACTTTTACAATCGAAGATAGTTTAGAACAAGTTTGTAATGCTCCCGAAGGTGGTGCAGGAATTTTTGTTGTATATGCTGTTGAAGGTGATGCGAAAGAATTAATAATGGTTGCTTCTACAGGAACTGTTCAAAACGACGGGACTTTGAAAAGCAAAAATGGAGGTTTATACGATAAAATCGTAAACGGACACCAATTTGCAAAAACAGGAAGAAAATATTCATGGCCTGCACAAATGAAATTAGAAAGTATTGAAGCTCTTGAAGTAGTTTGGTACGAAACTTTTAATGCAGATGTAAAAGCAATTCCAACTGCAGTTGAAGGACAGGTTTTACAAAATTTCTTAGATGAAAATGCAAAATTACCAAGATGGAATGTAGCTTTCTAAAAGCTGTTTAAAATAAAATTTCACGAAAAGCCTTGCTATTTATTTAGTAAGGCTTTTTTTATTAAGTGTTAGGATTTAAATTTTGAGCGTCATATATTTAGCATCCAAAAACAAACCAAAAATATGATAAAAAACTACTTATTATTACTGGCTTTATGCTTTTTCTCTTCTATTAATGCTCAGATACTTAATATTCCTGATGCTAATTTTAAGACAAAATTGCTTCTTGCTAGTACATCCAATCAAATTGCATCAGATGTCAATGGCTTAAGCATGAAAATTGATACTAATGACAATAAAGAAATAGAGGTTTCTGAAGCGTCTAAAGTTGGATATTTAACACTTACTAATTCACAATTAAGCTCTTTAGAAGGAATCTCGAATTTCAGTAATTTAAAATCATTGCAATGTGGTTCTAATTCATTGACAAATCTAAATGTTACAAGTTTATCAAAATTAGAAATTTTAAGATGCGATCGTAATTTACTTACTTCTTTAGAAATAGGTGGCTTAACTGAACTTATAGCTTTGTTTTGTGATGGTAATAAGCTTACAAGCTTAGATGTGGCCGCATTAAGTAAATTGGAGGCAATAAATTGCGAATACAATAAATTGACAGAATTGGATTTGACTTCTTCAAAGAATCTTTATTATGTAATTTGTGCTTCTAATGTTTTAACTTCATTAAAATTATCAGGTTTGTCTAAGCTTAATAATATTGATTGCCAATTTAATACTCTTAGCACATTCGAAATTAAAAATTTGCCTGCATTGCAGCGTTTAAATTGTAAGGTGAGTTTCTCTACAGCAACAATAGATCTTAGCGGTGTACCTAATCTTACGTGGTTAGATTGTAGTTCTAATAAGTTTACTTCTTTGGATGTGAGTAATTTAACTAAATTAAAGTATCTGGATTGTGGCTCAAATAAACTGACAACACTAGATGCAAGTAATTTAAAAAGCCTTACTGAATTATTATGCTGGAGAAACGAATTAACTAGTTTAAATGTAAATGGACTTGCCTTATTGGAATCTCTTAATTTTTCTGAAAATAAATTTACATCATTTACAGGAACGGGGCTAAGTAAAATTAAAAGCTTAGATCTTAGAGGAAATAAATTGACAAGCTTGGATGTTTCATCGTCAACAAGCCTTGAATCTTTATTTTGTTCTGAAAATTTATTGACGTCTTTAAACATTACTGGTTTAAATAATTTAAAAATGCTTTATTGTAATAATAATAAATTTACCAATTTAGATGTTACCGGCGCAGGAAAACTGACTTTTTTCTATTGTAAAAATAATATTTTGACTGATATCAATGTAAAAAATTTAGCCAATTTAACAGAGTTATATGTAGATACTAATCAATTGACAACTATTGACTTAACGGGTTTGACGAATTTAAGTAAGCTTTCGTGTTCTGCCAATAAATTCGCCGATATAAATTTGTTGGGACTAAATAATTTAACCGCTTTTTATTGCACGAGTAACGAATTAACTAAAATTGATTTAACAGGTTTAAGTAAATTAACGATTTTAGCTTGTGGAAAGAATAAATTAACCCATTTAGACCTGTCAGGTTTAAGTAATCTTATTTCCTTAAATTGTAATTATAATCAATTTTCTACATTAAATGTTTCTCCACTTACCAATTTAAGAGATTTCTATTGTACTAATAATCAAATTACTGACTTAGATCTTACTGGTCTTAGTAATCTTGGATTGCTGGAATGTGATAATAATTTGTTGACAAAACTGAATGTTTTGGGACTAAAGAAATTACAAATGCTTTCATTCAAAAATAATACTGTTGAAAGTATTGATTTAACTGGATTGCTAAATATTATAAAATTCGATTGTACAAACAATAAGTTAACTAATTTAGATTTTTCGACTGTTATTTACACTCCACAAGATGGTTATATGGGGCCGGGGACTTATATCTATGAATATGCAGATGGAAGTGCTATTTTTACTACTATGTGCGATTATAATTTAAATGATAATCAATTTGATTTTATTAATTTAAAAAACAGTAATGACTTTGATGCTGCATTTTTAAACAATCCGACTTTAAAATATATTTGTGTAAATGATAATAAAATCCAGGATATTGAAAAATCTATTAGTAAATATGGATATACAGATTGTCATGTAAACTCTTATTGTTCATTTAAGCCAGGAGGGACAAACTATGTTATTCAGGGAAATAGTAGAATAGACAGTAATAATAATGGCTGCGATGCTTTAGATATTCCAGCTTCCAACCTTAAATTTGTTATAGATGATACAATTAAAAACGAAAGTATTATTAATAATGTAACAGGCAACTACTTAATTCCCGTTTCAGAGGGAAGTTATAAAGTAACACCAACATTAGAAAGTCCTGATTATTTTACGGTTTCACCAAGTTTTGTAAATGTAATTTTTCCATCGATGGCGAGTCCTTTTGCCCAGGATTTCTGTTTAGTACCTAATGGTTCACATACAGATTTAGAAATCAATATATTACCAATTCAACCGGCAAGACCTGGTTTTGATGCTAAGTACAAAATCATTTATAAAAATAAAGGAAATGTAACGCAATCTGGTTCAGTAAATCTTGCTTTTGACGATTCTACTTTGAATTTTGTTTCTTCCAATGTTACTTTTTCCAGTCAGACAACCGGGGTTATTGCCTGGGATTTTACAAATTTAAAACCTTTTGAGTCTAAGGAAATTGAAATTGTCTTAAAAGTAAATACTCCAACACAAACTCCTGCAGTAAATAATAATGATATTTTAAGATACACTGCTAAAATAAATTCTGCTAATGCAGATGAAATAGAAACGGATAATACTTTTGAGTTAAACCAAACAGTTGTAGGTTCTTATGATCCAAACGATAAAACGTGTCTGGAAGGAAATGTGATTAAACCGGAATTAATTGGACAATATGTTCATTATATGATTCGTTTTGAAAATACCGGAAATTATCCTGCTGAAAATATTGTGGTAAAAGACATGATCGATTTATCGAAATTTGATATTGCAACTTTGGTTCCCACAAGTTCAAGTCATTCGTACACCACTAAAATTTCTGATGGAAATAAAGTAGAATTCATCTTCGAAAAAATAAAACTTCCATACGACGATGCTCATAATGATGGTTATATTGCTTTTAAAATTAAAACATTGCCAACATTATCCGTAGGCAATTCGTTTACAAATGAGGCAAATATTTATTTTGATTATAATTTTCCAATCTTAACTAATAAAGCAACTTCTACATTCAAAACTCTTGGCACTAAGGATTTCGATTTTTCTAATTATTTTAATATATATCCAAATCCTGCAAAGGACGTTTTGAATATTTCCTTAAAAAATAATATTGAAATAAATTCTATGTCAATTTATGATGTATTAGGACAATTGATAATTGCTGTTCCAAATCGTAAAAACGTTTCTACCATTGATGTTTCAAGATTGAGAGCAGGAAATTATTTATTGAAAATTAAAACAGACAAAGGGTCTTCTGTTGCAAAATTTATTAAGGAATAAACTTATAGAACTATCTGTAAAATCTCACAATTGTAAGGTTCTTCAAATAAAAATATTTTTTAACATTTATTTAAGAACCCTGATATAGTCAAAGGTAAGGAGCGGTTTCTAGATTAAGAAACCGCTCCTTTTTTGTAAATAAATTGCTTTTATATTTTTGCTTTTATATATTTATCGAACAATACGAAAGAATAATGTTAAAATACTATTCTGTTTGTATTAAGAAAAGCCTGTTTTGATAATTCCCACGCCTCGATAAATATGAAAAGCCAAACTTTAAACAATAAGTTTTTAGATGATAATACTCTTTGGAGTAATTTAAAAGCCGGTGATGAAAAATCTTTTTCCCAACTTTTTGAAAGATATTATAAGGATTTAGTTAGTTATGGAAATTCTCTTTCTCCTTTTGAAGAAAAGGTGCAGGACTGCGTTCAGGATGTTTTTGCAGATGTCTGGGTATATAGAACTACATTGCAGGAAAATGTTGTTGTAAAGGCGTATTTATTATCGAGCGTAAGAAAAAGAATTGCCCGTTTATTTCAAAGAGATCATATTTTTCGCAAAACAACTTCGACAGAAGCAATCGAATTTCTTTTTGACTTTTCTATAGAAAATGAACTCGTTGAAGATGAAGTGACTGCAGAACGTGTTTTATATTTGAATAAATTACTTAACGATTTACCTCCACGTCAAAAAGAAGCATTATATCTGCGATATCATCAGGGTTTGGCTGTAGAGCAAATTGCAGAATTATTAGATGTTAATTATCAATCGGCAAATAACTTATTATACCGTGGATTATTGAGCCTTCGTAAGGAATGGAAAGGCAATTTGTCCTATATTTTACTGCTATCTTCAGGCCTTTTTTGAATTTCTTAAAAAAAACTTAAAAAAAATCATAATTAAGTGAGTATACAATAAGAAAAGTGTCCTCTATGTTTTTGTAACCCTAATTCTAAGATGCAAAAACGTAATACTTATACCGAAATCGAAGATCTTTTAGCTGATCAGTCATTTCAATTGTGGATTTTATCTAAAATTGATGAACAAGGCTGGGAGGAATGGACTTTAGAAAATCGTCAACGAGCCAAATTAGTTGAAGATGCCAGACTTTTATTGTTAGCGATGAAAGTTACCGATGTTAATCTGTCTCAAAATGAGATTCATGAGGCATTGGAATCTACCTGGAAAAAAATCGAAGAAAAAGAAGATTTTAATAATACGAGATCAAAAATTTTCTATCTAAGAAAATATTGGCTAAGCGGCGTAGCTGCTCTTTTAATCATTTCATTATCATCAGTTTTAGCTTTTAGAAATAATAGCATGATTAACAATACTGTTGTCACCTATAATGAATTAATAGAAGAAAATAATGAGGGATTGGTGGAACAGACTAATAATTCAGATATTTCTCAAACTATCACATTATCTGATGGAAGTTCGGTTTTATTACAGCCAAAAAGTAAATTAAGTTATCCTAAAATCTTTACCGGGAATGAAAGAAAGGTGTATTTATCCGGCGAAGGTTTCTTTGAAATTAGTAAAAATCCCAAAAAGCCTTTTTTTGTTTACGCAAACGAAATTGTAACAAGAGTTGTTGGTACTAGTTTTAGAATTAAAGCTTATCAGGACCAGCAAAATGTTGAAGTTCTTGTTCGCACCGGTAAAGTAAGGGTAAAATCAAATAGTTTAATTTCGAATGCTACAGATCATGAAGTCGTACTTCTTCCAAATCAGGCACTTCGGTTTATTCGTAAGGATTTGGTTTTTAATAAAATAACCAATATTACAAAAGATGAAGCTTTGGTTCGTAGTGTAGGAAACATTGAACAATTAAGTTTTGAGTTTAACGATATTCCGATTGCTCAAATTTTCGAAACTATAGAACAAGCTTATTTAGTTGATATTGATTATCCTAAAGATAAATTAAATGATTGCCATTTGACCACATCACTTAGCGATCAGCCACTGCCGGAGAAACTTAAAATTATTTGTAAAAGCATTGGTAACGATACGAGTTTTGAAATGAATGGAAATCAAATTACCATAACATCAAAAGGCTGTAACTAAAAAATATTATTCAAGAAATTTAATTAAAACCCCTTAAACTAAAAATTTATAAATGCCTATGTAAGAATAAAATACATAAAAAAAGTGCCGAAATGCTGTAACATTATCGACACTTAAATTAATTGAATTGCTTTCTGTAAAAAGTAATTCATAGTGTTTCTTAAAATACACTCGAACAGTATTAATCAAAACAAACCAAAATTATGAAAAAACCAGTTGTTAAACAACGATTACTCCACCGAATCATGAAAATAACGCTATTTCAGTTTGTCTTAGCACTTGTATTTTCAAGTGTTACAATGGCGAACAGTGTAAATGGACAAAGAAAACTAGATACAAAAGTTACGATTACTGTTTCAGATTTAACTTTAGATAATGCTTTATCTAAATTGCAAAAATCTGCACATGTAAAGTTTTCGTACAATTCAAGATTGCCGCAATTAAACCAAAAAGTTACAATTGAGGCCAATCAGGAAGTTTTGTCTAGTGTACTTAATCGAATTTTAAAACCCTTTAATATTACTTTCTCTGAGGTAAGTAATCAGATTATTTTACAGAAGGACAATTCATTAGAACCTTTTTCGAACTTAGATAGTAATAATTCTTTATTTGATGCGCTAATGGCAGGGCCCATCATTAAAGGAAAAGTTACTGATCCGTCTGGTGTGCCGCTTCCTGGCGCAACGGTTATGGCTAAAGGAACTAAAGTTGCTGTATTAACAGATTTTGACGGAAACTTTTCTATCGAAATGCCTGCAAATAGTACCGCTTTAGTAATTTCTTATGTTGGAATGGAAACCAAAGAAATTGGTATTGAAAATACTTCTCCTACTGTAATTTTGAACGAATCAGGCCAAAACCTGAAAGAAGTGATAGTTACAACAGGTTATGAAAAAACATCGAAAAGAACTTTTACAGGAGCAATCAGTAAAATTTCGGGAGCAGAATTAAAAGTAGACGGAGTTGTAGATGTGAGCAGAATGATTGAAGGTAAAGCTGCTGGTGTAACAGTACAAAACATTACAGGAACATTTGGTACAGCTCCAAAAATTACAGTTCGTGGATCTTCTTCTATTTTTGGAGATACAAAACCGCTATGGGTAATTGATGGTGTTGTTCAGGAAGATATTATCAATTTGACATTTGCAGATTTAGCGTCTGGTAATTCAGAGACTTTATTGAGTTCGTCTATTGCTGGTTTAAATGCCAATGATATTCAAAATATTGAAATTTTAAAAGATGCTTCAGCAACTTCTATTTATGGTTCAAGATCATTAAATGGAGTTGTGGTTATTACTACAAAACAAGGTCGTAGAGATGCACCTTTAAAAGTGAGTTATTCATTGGAACAAACTGTTAGAGCAGTTCCAAATTACAGCCAGTATGATATCCTGAATTCTCAGGAATCTATGAGTATTTTCAAAGAAATGGAATCTAAAGGATATCTGGATTTACCTTCAACAGTAAATGGAAGATACGGAGGAGCTTACAATATTTTAGGTAGAGCAATAAATACTTATGTGCCAGAAACAGGTGGTTATTTGGTTAATAATGATCCTGTTAGCCGTAATAATTTCTTAAAGAAATACGAACAGGCAAATACAGACTGGTTTAGTGTATTATTTAGACCATCTATTACACAAAATCACTCTTTGAGTTTTTCTGGAGGTGGTAAAAACAATACATTTTATGCTTCTTTAGGATATTATACAGATCCGGGATGGACTATTGCTGATGATGTCAAACAAATTTCATCAAATATTAAAGGTACATTTTATGTAAATGACAGATTAAATGTAACGCTTTCTACTATGGCTTCGGTTCGTGATCAAGGTGCACCGGGAAGTTATGAAAGCGAAAAAGATGTTGTTTTTGGTAAAGTAACCCGTGATTTTGATATCAACCCATTTAACTATGTATTAAATACAAGTAGAACTTTAAGACCATATGATGAAAATGGTAATCTGGAATACTACAGAAACAACTGGGCTAAAATGAATATTATCAATGAATTGGCAAACAATTTCATGGAAATTCAGGTTAAAGATATTCGTTTTCAATTGGATTTAGATTATAAAATTAATCCACACTTAAACTATAATTTAACAGGTTCTGCACGTTTTGCAAACACAAGTCGTGAGCACAAGATTATGGAAAATTCAAACGTAGTTGGAGCTTATAAAGCTGGAACTCCGGATGGTGAAGACGGTGTTAATACATTGGTTAGAGATCAAAATATATTTTTATATCAAGATCCAAATGATTTAACGGCTCCTAAAGTTTCTGTATTGCCAAATGGTGGTTTCTTAAGAAAATTTACAAATGACATGACTTCTTATAACTTAAGAAATAGTGTTAGCTATAGAAATACATTAGATGATAAACACGAATTAGAAGGTTTATTTGGTACAGAATTAAGAGTTGTAGACAGAGGCAGTGATAATTTTACCGCTGCAGGTTTACAATACGACAGAGGTTTAACTGCTTTTACAGACCCAAGATTAATTGAAAAAATTATCAACGGAGGAGATTCTTATTATGGATTTAATGAAGAAAAAGAAAGAACAGTAGGTTTCTTCGGAAAAGTTGGTTATACGTACGATCGTCGTTATACAGCTTCTGTTACAGGACGTTATGATGGATCAAACAGACAAGGGAACAGTGATTCATCAAGATGGCTGCCAACTTATACTTTTAGTGGAAAATGGAATGTTGCCGAAGAAAAGTTCATGAAAAATGTTGAATCTGTAAATACTTTAGCTTTAAGAGCTTCTTACGGACTTACTGCAACTGCAGGACCTGCAACAAACTCATTGGCGATTTACAAAAGTTATATCACAGATCGTTTTGGTCTTGACGACAGAGAATCAGGGATTAATATTGAAGAATTACAAAATGGAAATTTAACATGGGAAAAACAATTCGAAACCAACATTGGTGTTGATCTTGGAATGTTTAACAACAGAGTACAGTTTACTTCGGACATTTACAGCCGTAAAGCTTTTGATTTGGTTGATTATGTAATCACTTCAGGAATTGGAGGTCAAAGAATCAGACAAGGAAATAATGCTGATATGGAAACCAAAGGTCTTGAGATTGGTTTTACAACAAAAAATATTGATAATCGTGATTTTAAATGGTCTACAACACTTAATTTTTCTGTTTATTCTCAAAAAATCACAAAACTTGAAAATACACCAACCGCATTTGATTTAGTTGATGCAAATGGAGGAAATTCAATTGGTCATCCAAGAAATTCATTGTATTCTTATCAATTTACGGGTTTAAATAATCAGGGATTACCAACTTTTATTCTACAAGACGGAGCAGATAATAATATTACAGAAGCGAATTTTCAGGACAATTTGGATGTGACTAAATATTTGAAATACGAAGGTTCTATTGAGCCAAATAAATCACTTGGTTTAGCCAATACATTTACATACAAAAATTGGTCTTTATACGTATTCTTTGTAGGATCAGGAGGTAACAAAGTACGTTTAAATCCTATTTATGATAGTACTTATGATGATTTAACAGTATTCACTAAAGATTTTACAAACCGTTGGATTAATCCGGGTGATGAAAACTTTACAAATGTACCTGTTATTGCAGACAGACGTTTGAATGCAAATTATGGCGGGGAACGTACATTGGCAAGAGCTTATAATACCTATAATTATTCTGATGCCCGTATTGCCGATGGAGATTTTGTAAGGCTTAAAAATATTTCATTAAGCTGGGAGTTTCCTAATGATTTCAAGAAAAAATTAGGATTAAGCACATTTACTTTAAAAGGATCTGCAGTTAACCCATGGTTAATTTATTCAGACAAAAAATTAAATGGTCAGGATCCTGAGTTCCGTAATTCTGGAGGTGTTGCCATGCCGGTTACGTCTCAATACACTTTTACTTTAAACATTTCATTATAATAGTTCAAAAACATGAAAAAATTAAAAATAACTTTATCGCTATTAATACTTATGAGTATTACTAGTTGTGATGATTTCTTGTCAGAGAAGCCAGATAACAGAACTGAAATAGATACCCCGGATAAAATATCAGAAATATTAGTGGGAGCTTATCCTCAAATGAGTTATTTTGATATTGCTGAAACAATGTCAGATAATGTTTTTGATAGTGGTATGGCAGAAACATTAATAAAAAACGAACAAAATTATAACTGGGAAATTCAGACAGAAACTACTGATATTGATACTCAGGCCTATTACTGGGATGCTTGCTATAAAGCAATTGCACATGCAAACAAAGCTTTGGAAGCAATAGATCAATTGGGAAATACTGCTGACTTAAATCCTCAAAAAGGAGAAGCACTTATAGCTAGGGCTTATGCTCATTTTATGTTGGTTTCATTATGGTCGCAACGCTATAACCCTGCAACAGCTTCGACAGATTTAGGTATCCCGTATGTTACAAAACCTGAAACAGAATTAATAACAAAATACACAAGAAATACTGTAGCAGAAGTTTTTAAGTTTATTGAAAACGATATTGAAGAAGGTTTAAAATATGTAGCCAACGACTACAAAGAACCAAAATTTCATTTTACTAAAAATGCTGCAAAAGCTTTTGCAAGCCGTTTTTACTTAGTAAAAGGAGATTGGGACAAAGTAATTTCTTTATCTGATGATTTAGGAAACAGACCTGTTGGCAAACTAAGAAATCATTTAGTATATGAAGGTATAGGTGTAAATGATCAGAGATTAGCTTATGCAAGTAGTGATGCCGAAACAAATCTATTGATAGTTTCTGCAAACTCTATTGTAAGCAGATCGTATTACTCAAACCGTTTTTATCTTTCAGGCCCGCGTTATCAACAAATATTTGGACCGGCGACTAATATTTTTGCAAAGGCTTGGTATTATAACTTTTATTCATCAAATAGTAGTATAACTGTATTTCAGCCTAAATTTTACGAATATTTTAAATACTCAAATGTTACGGCAGGAATTGGAGATCCTTATGTTGCTGAAGTTTTATTAAGCAATGACGAATTTTTCTTAAATAGAATTGAAGCTCACGTAATGAAAGGCGAAATTAATGTTGCCAATGATGAGCTTGAATATTTCTGGTCAACAAGAACTGTAGGCTATGCAGCAGCCGATAAAGTTACAGAAGCTAAAGTGGTAGCAAAATATCCGGTTATTGCCGATGAATATACGCCATTTTACGCAATAACTCCTGTACAAACTTCATATGTAAAAGCAATTGCAGAAACAAGACGAAGAGATTTTGTGCACGAAGGAATGAGATGGTTTGATGTAAAACGTTTCAACATTGTTGTTAATCATGAAACAGCCAACAAGCCCGTAAATACATTAGTAAAAGATGATAAGCGAAGAGCATTGCAAATTCCGCTTCATGCAACAAATACAGGTGTAGAGTTAAATCCTAGATAATATTAAAAGCAAATTCTTATGAAACTAATAAAATATAAAAATATAGCATTATTGCTTCTTGTTTCAATAGTTGCAATTTCATGCGCACAAGATGAGCAGCCGGGTGATAGTCAATTAGATTATACGCAGCCTGAAAAAACAGCATTGGATAACTGGATTGCAACCACTTATTTAAATCCATACAATATTAATGTACAATATAAATGGAATCAAAATACAGTAGACAATAGTCGATTTTTATTTCCTCCAACAGTAGAAAAAGTTCAGCCAGCGCTTGAAATTGTTGAGACAATATGGCTTAAAAGTTATGCCACAGTTGGTGGTGCAGATTTTGTTAAAAAAATTGCTCCAAGAGAAATTGTTTTGGTAGGAGGTGTAAACTTGAATAGCGTAGGAACCAGAACACTTGGTATTGCAGAAGGAGGACAGCGTGTTACTTTGTTTGAAACAGATTATATAGATCAATCAGATCGTGAGAATGTTTCAGAATTTATTCATACAATACAACATGAGTATATCCATATTTTGAATCAGCACAAACCTTTTGACGAAAAATCATGGTCGGCCATAACTCCGGGAGGATACGTAGCAGATTGGTACAATTATGAAATTCCCGAATCAAACGAAATTGGATTCATTACAAGTTATGCAAGATCAAATATTAATGAAGATTTTGCCGAAACAGCTTCAATGATATTGATATATTCAAAAGATGAGTATGAAGCTTTCTTGGATGGCATTCAAGATCCAACAGCTTATGCAGCATTAAAAGCAAAAGAAGCATTGGTAGTGAAATATTTTAAAGAAGCATTTGATATGGATTTTTATGCATTACGAGATGCAGCCGAAATCAATACAAGTACTGTAATAACTAATTAAACCAAGTATTATGAAAATTAAAAACATATATAAGTTCTTATTTGCATCATTTTTGGCACTGCAATTGAGCGCCTGCGACAATAATACTGATGCAGAACCAAAATTTGATCAAACACCAACTGAACGATTAAATGCCCAGAAAGCAGAATTAAATGAAGCATTACTTTCTTCTCCGGAAGGCTGGAAAGCAGTTTATTTTACAGATAACACCGTTTTAGGCGGTTATACGCATTTGTTTAAATTTGCTGCTAATGGAACTGTCGAAATGGCTTCTGATTTTGATGATGTTTCAAAAACTTATTTAAGTGAAGTTAGTGAATATCAAATACAGCTAGGAAGTACTGTAAGTTTAGTATTTACAACAAAAAACAAAATACACTTATTATCTGACTCAAACGATTATCCAATTGATGCTTTAACATCAGAGGGATATCGTGGAGATTTTCAGTTTTTGTATTACGGACAAGAAAATGGTGAAATTATTTTCAGAACAAATAGAAACAACCAGGAGTTGCGTTTTGTAAAAGCAACAAAAGAAGATTGGGATGATTTAGTCTTAAATTTTGATATGATCCCAAATATTATTGGAGATCCAACATTAGGACTTTACAGAGGTTTGGAAGTAAATAACGGAACAACTAAAACAACTTACGATTTTAATCCGTTTTCTACAGTAACACGCCACACTACAATCACCGATGCCGCAGGTTCATATGATATGGGTATTGGTTATGCTCCAAACGGTTTGGTAGTTAGTCCTCCCGTAGTTGTTGGAAATCAGAAACTAAGCAATTTTATTTTTAATGAAACAGATGGAAGTTTTACAGCTACAGGAACAAATGGTGTTAGCGCATCAATTAAATATTCTGATGTTCCATTTTTACTTACTGATGATTATAAAATATTACTTTCAGGAAGAGCATATTCGAGATTTGGTTACTATACAGATGATTATACTGTAGATGCACCTACTAATTCAGCATTGTTTAATGAAGAAATAGCAAAAATAGATGCCAGTTTACCTGCTGGTCAGTATATTACAGGGGTGCAGTTGTATATGAACCACTCACTTGGAACTTTCATTTACTACACTTTCGCTGGACGAGGAGCACTTCAGCATTTTGTTGATGTACAGGAAGATGTAGCTGGTAAAAAGATCATTTTAAAACATAAATCATGGAATGGAAATACAACAGCAGCAACGCCTGCATTTCTTGCTAGTTTCGATAATTATTTAATGGATACTAACGGAATCTATGTTAAAAAAGAAAGCTTTAAATTAGGATATTCAAATACGGTTTACACATTTAAAAGTTTATCAAGCACATTTAGAATGACTACTTGGCAGCTTAATTAATAGTTTTAGTTTTTATTTATTTTGAAGAAAAAGCAGCTCAAATTTTGGGCTGCTTTTTTAACTTAAACATGTGCGTTATAAATATGAAAAAGTATATCACACAAACAAATATCACTTTATTTTTATGGGGTCCAATACTCCTTGTGATATCAAGGTTCTATCCGGATTATACAAGATATTATTTATATCTCTCCATAATCGTCATGATTACATTTATGGTTTTAAAGATGATAAAACAAAGAAAGGAAGACAAACTAAATGATACAAAAGAGTTTCGGGCATCTGTTTATAAAATGTTTTTTATGATGGTAGTATTGCTAATAGTTTTCTTTTTCATAACAAAGCAATAATATTCGAAAGTTTTAGTCTTGATTTATTTTGAAAAAAGCAGTCAATTTAGGATTGTTTTTTGATTTTTATTTATGAGAAATAAAATTTTATATTTTGATATTTAAAACGACTATTTTTCTTATATTTAGCCTGAAAACTAAATGTTTGCATTTATTTTCTGTCTGAAACTCAACAGATAAAAACGATTGAGAATACAAAAACAAACAACCTGATTATTATGTTAAAAACAATTTTAAATTTTGAAGGAGTTGAAGTATTAAGTATGAAGGAACAAAAACACACAGTTGGAGGCGATCCGTATCAGACAGTTTGCACAATACCATGGACGGCATTTCCTTATTCAGGCCCATGCGTTATGCTTCCGCAAGATTCACCTGGACCCGCTCCTTTATAATAAAGTAATTAATAGCTTAAAAAAAATACCAGTAGAAAGAAACTACTGGTTTTTTTATGTGTTTTTTTAAAGAGAAAAAATATTGATTCTTAGATTCAAAAGGATTTTTCAAAGCTTATTGCAGTTCTTATTTTTTTTAAAAAAGGAATTATCATATATTTGACGTATCATTCAAAGACCCCGAATGATTCAGATTTTTCTGTAATATATAATTACAGAAATAACTAAAATAAATATTAATATTAATTTTGAATATGAAATTACTAGAAGGAAAAGTTGCCATCATTACAGGCGCTAGTCGTGGAATTGGAAAAGGAATTGCTGAAGTTTTCGCTAAACATGGTGCAAACGTCGTTTTTACATACAGTTCATCTGTAGAGTCAGCTCAGGCTTTAGAAGCAGAATTGAACGGTTTAGGAGTTAAAGCAAAAGGTTACCAATCAAATGCAGCTGATTTTAATGAAGCGCAAACTTTTGTTGACGCTGTTTTGGCAGATTTTGGAACAGTTGATATTTTAATTAACAACGCCGGAATCACAAAAGATAATTTATTGATGCGTATGTCAGAAGCTGATTTTGATCAGGTTATAGCTGTAAATCTAAAGTCAGTATTTAATATGACAAAGGCAATTCAAAAAACATTCTTAAAACAACGCGCAGGTTCTATTATCAATATTAGTTCAGTAGTTGGAGTTTCTGGAAACGCGGGACAAACAAATTATGCAGCCTCAAAAGCCGGTGCAATTGGTTTTACAAAATCTGTAGCATTAGAGTTGGGTTCACGCAACATTCGTTGCAATGCAATTGCTCCGGGATTTATCGAAACCGAAATGACTGCAAAATTACCAGAAGATGTAGTAAAAGGATGGAGAGACGGAATTCCGTTAAAACGTGGCGGAACTACAGAAGATGTAGCAAACGCATGTCTTTTCTTAGCTTCAGATTTAAGTGCTTATGTTACAGGACAAGTACTTAATGTTTGTGGAGGAATGCTTACTTAATATGTTAATTGTTAATGGTTTGTTGTTTATTGTTCTTCAACCAAAAACTATAAACTCAAAACTATAAACTTAAAATATATATGACTACAAATACGATTCTGTTAATATTACTATCTTTAGTAATCGCTGGTGGCTTGTCGTATTTTCAATATTTTTTCAAAGCCAAAAACAAATCCAATGTGATTTGGTTTTTGGCTTTTTTACGTTTTTTAGCTATTTTCGGATTATTGCTTTTATTGATAAATCCAATAATGACCAAGAATTCCCTTGAAATTACCAAAACACCTTTGGCAATTGCAGTTGATAATTCAAGTTCGATAGTTGCCTTAAAATCAGACGAAAAAACTGCCGAATTATATAAAGCCTTGATTTCAAATCCGGCGCTTAAAGAAAAATTTGAAATTCAGTCCTATCAATTCGACGCAGATTTTAAACCTTCAGATAAATTTGATTTTAAAGGAAAACAAACCAACTTAGATGAAGTTGCCAAAAACTTAAAAAGCATCAACAAAAACCTGATTTTTCCAACCGTTATAATTACTGACGGAAATCAAACTACAGGAAACGATTATGTATATCGCTTTGATCCTGTCAATAAAGTTTATCCTTTGGTTGTAGGAGATACAACTACATTTTTAGATTTAAAAATCAATCAGTTAAACGTAAACAAATACGCTTTTCACAAAAATAAATTTCCGGTTGAAGTTTTTCTGCAATATGCCGGAGATAAAAGCATCAACGCCGATTTTACCATTTCGCAAGGAAATACGATTGTAGCAAAAGAAAAAATTTCTTTTTCGCCTTCTAAAAAAACAGCCACTTTAAATTTACTTTTACCAGCAGATAAAGTAGGCTTACAAATTTTTAAAGCCACCGTTTCTGCCAATACAAAAGAGAAAAACAGTTACAATAACGTCAAGAATTTTGCAGTCGAAATTATCGATCAAAAGTCGACAATTGCAATAGTTTCATCAATAAACCATCCTGATATTGCTGCTTTAAAACGTTCGATAGAAGTTAATGCACAACGTAAAGTGATTTTGGTTAAACCAAATGATATTAATCAGTTACAAGATGTTTCTGTTTTAGTTTTGTACCAACCAACAACAGCTTTTAAGGCTATTTTCGACAACAATAAATTAGCCGGAACAAATACCTTTATAATCACTGGAAACAATACCGATTTTAATTTTTTAAACCAACAACAAAACAATTTGGTTTTTAAAATAAGCAATCAAAGAGAAGATTATTTAAACGAATTTCAATCGCAATTTAATTTATTTGCGATAGATAATATCGGATTCGAAAATTTTCCGCCGTTGCAAAATCCATTCGGGACGATTACAACAAACGGAAATGTATCTGTTTTACTTTCGTCTAAAATTAGAAACGTATCTACAAATGCTCCTTTATTGGCTTTCGCCGAAAATCAAGGAAAACGAACCGCTTTTCTTTTAGGAGAAAATAGCTGGAAATGGCGTATGCAAAGTCATATCGACAATCAATCCTTTGATAAATATGATGTTTTTGTAGATAAGATAATTCAATTTTTGGCAACATCAACTTCAAGAAAATCATTAGTTGTAACACATGAAAGTTTTTACAATTCAGGAGAAGCCATTGTGATTAACGCGCAATATTTCAACAAAAATTACGAGTTCGACGAAAAAGCAAGATTAACAATCACCGTTACCAATGCCGAAACCAAACAAGTTAAAAACTACGATTTATTAAAAGGAAATAATTCTTTTTCAGCAAATCTGGACGGTTTACAAGCCGGAAAATATAATTTTACAGTAAAAGAATTAAACTCAAATACTGTTTATTCAAGCCATTTTGAGATTTTAGATTTTGATATCGAAAAACAATTTGTAAATCCTGATGTTGTAAAACTAAAACAATTAGCGCTACAAACAAACGGAACAGCTTTTTTCCAAAACCAGGTTGATGATTTGATTAAAACTTTAATAGAAAACAAAGAATACAAATCAATCGAAAAAAATATCTCAACAAAAACACCGCTTATTGATTGGGTTTGGTTGTTGATTTTGATTGCCGTTTTATTGACTACGGAATGGTTTATTAGAAAATATAATGGATTGTTGTAGCTTTGGATAAACATTTAAATTAAGTAAATCTAAAATTTTTAATATATGCTAGATTCATTCAAAAGTAATAGTAAAGAAGATGTTGTTTTTAATAAGTTTAAAATACAACTTGAAAACAAAGGCTTAACTATTGATTCTATTGATAAAGATGGATTTATTCTTATAAATGTAGAAGAATCTGAATTAAAAGTAAGTTTAGATAATATTAGGCGCAATTACGAAAGAGATAATGATGATAGTTATATTACCGATTTAGTTAATACAATTGTTTCACATTCATCAAAAAAAGAAGATTGGGAGAATATAAAAGATAAAATTTACGTACAATTTTTCCCTAATGACTTTGAGTTTGAAAACCTGATATATGAAAAGGTAACAAATGAATTTAGTAAAGTTTTTATGCTAAATACTAATAATAATTTTTCATTTATTTCTGATGATGATTTGATAGACTGGAACTTAGACTTAGAAGAACTAAAAAATCAAGTTGATTTAAATTTAGATACTTTTTTAGATAAAGTTCAGATAGAGATTGAAGATGTTGATAATCATAAACTAGGAATGATTCATATTGAAGAAGTTTGGCTTAAAAGTGCTTGTCTCTTTTCATCAAAAATTAAGGATTTAGTTAAAAATAATATTGGTTTCCCATTTTATGCTGTTATTCCTGTGAGAGATTTTTGTTATATCTTTGGAGAACAAGATTTTGGGTATTTTTCTGAACGTCTTGGTTCTGTCGTAGTTGAAGAATATGAGAAATCAGGATATCCAATTACAACTGAAATTTTGAAATTTTCAGAAACTGGAGTTGAAGCAATGGGAAAATATTAAATAACATGGATTTCCGCCTAAAAGTATTTTACACCGTTGCACTCCGCCTTAATTTTACTAAAGCGGCAACAGAATTGTACATTACACAGCCGGCAGTTTCGAAACACATTCAGGAACTCGAAGAAACCTACAAAACCAAACTTTTTGAACGAAACGGTTCTAAAATTGCGTTGACTCCAGCCGGAGAAATTCTGCTAAAACATACCAAAAATATTTTCGAAGTTTATCGTAAAATCGACTTTGACATGAGTTCGTTTAGTAGCGAACGTCAGGGATTGTTAAGGTTAGGAGCAAGTACAACCATTTCACAATATATTATTTCTCCCGTTTTAGCACGATTTCACCAAAAACAGCAAGATATAAAAGTCAATTTACTGAACGGAAATACAGAACAAATCGAAAATTCTTTAATCAACAAAGAAATAGAAATTGGCATTGTAGAAGGACAATCAAAAAATCAGTCTATAAAGTATATTCCGTTTTTAAAAGACGAATTGGTTTTGGTTTGCAGTAGTAAAAATCCTTTAGTAAAACAAAGTGAAATTACTGTAGATGATTTAAAATCAATGAAATTCATAACCAGAGAACGTGGATCAGGAACACTTGAAGTTATAGAATTTGCTTTAAAACAAGTTGGGGTAAAATTAACTGACTTACAAATCGAAATGCAGTTAGGAAGCACGGAAAGCATAAAATCCTATCTTTTAAATTCAGATTGTTTTGCTTTTATGTCAATTCATGCTGTAGATAAAGAATTGAAAAACAAAGAATTGATTGTTTTGGATGTTGAAAAATTATCTGTTGAAAGATATTTTTATATCATCACATTACTCGGAAAATCAGACGCCTTGTCTGAATTATTCATTCAAAATATTTCTTCTTACTATAACCTGAAGTTATAGCCGATTGTATTTTACGATTGGCGTTTTCAATATAAAGGGCAGACCTTTGTAAGGTAAAATATCAAGTACCTTATTTTGAAAACGAAACAACATACAGCAGCACATTTATTTGAAGTTAACCTTTATATCCAACAAGCCGTTTTTGCCTTGGTGATTATTTTGTGTTTGTTTTCGATTATTTCTCCGGCAATTGCTTTGCTGTTGGGCGTTTTGATCGTAAATGTTTTCGGAAATCCATTTATTGCATTCAATCATAAAGCGATTACTTATTTATTGCAATTTTCTGTGGTTGGTTTAGGTTTCGGGATGAATGCAGCATCTGCCATTTCAGCCGGAAAAGAAGGTTTTTTATTGACTATACTTTCTATTTTCAGCACTTTAGTTTTTGGAACGCTCTTAGGGAAATGGTTAAAAACAGATAGAAAAACATCACATCTAATTGCATGCGGAACTGCAATTTGTGGCGGAAGTGCCATTGCAGCGATTTCTCCCGTAATTAAATCAAACGAAAATCAAACTTCGATTGCCCTCGGCGTTATTTTTATTCTGAATTCTATTGCGTTATTTGCCTTCCCATTTATTGGACATCAGCTGGATTTGTCACAAAAAGAATTTGGTTTATGGTGTGCGATTGCCATTCATGACACAAGTTCTGTAGTTGGTGCGGCAAATAAATATGGCACTGAAGCTTTACAAATTGCAACAACTGTAAAGTTAGCCAGAGCCTTATGGATTATTCCAATTTCGCTTTTAACAGCTTTACTTTTTAACAAAAAATCTGAAAATAGCGGAACAAAAATCAAAATTCCTTATTTTATTGGTTTGTTTATTCTGGCAATGCTTTTTAATACTTATGTACCTGCAACAGCAATCATAGCGCCTCAAATTGTGGGTATTGCTAAAATTGGTTTAACAATAACTTTGTTTCTAATTGGTGCAACATTAAATATAAACACATTAAAATCAGTAGGAGTGAAGCCTTTATTTCAGGGAATATTTTTATGGATTTTTATTGCAGGTTTAAGTTTAACCGCAATTCTATATCTGAATTAATTTTTTATTTCACCATATAAGTTATATAAGTTCATTTAATATATTATTATTTGCTGCTTTTATTAAAAAAAGAATTCAAAAAACAAATAAAGCTTTAATATGAACTTATATAACTTATATGGTAAAAAAAGATTATTTTATTTTCACAACAGGTTTACCAACAACCTTATAACGTTTGCCGCTAAAAGTATATCGTTTTTCTATAGTAAACGTAAATTGCTTTTTTGTTTTAGTCATTGCATTAACTTCATCCGGTAAACTAACTTCAAATTCTGCATCAGCTCCCGGTTTATGGTAGGTACCAGTTGTAGTGATAAGAATATCTCTAAAATATTTTTTATTGTTATCATTTACAACCTTATACGAACTTGACCAGCTTATGTCTTCAACATTTGTAAGCTGATATTGAAAAGCTTCCATGATAGGTTGGTATTTTCCATCCAAACCAACAACGAGATACAAAGTTCCGTCAAACGGTCCGCCGCCGCCGCCATTTACATGCAACAACGTAAAAGCGTATTGATCTTCTCCAATTTCTAAAAGTTTAGGTTTAGGAGATTGCGCAAAAGCCCCGAATGCAGCAACAGCTGGTTGAAAAGATCTCATTTCCCACAGTTTATCATTCTTGGCAAATTTAGCAACGCCTAAAAGACCACCAGTAAATCTGCTGGTTTGTAAACCATCTTCATCATAAACTGAATGATTAAAAAACAATAATTTAAATTGATTTCCTTTAGAATCCGTATAATCAATATTAGAAAGAAGCCTGGTGGCAACACCTTGGTTATAAGGAAATAACGGATCCGCTTCTTCACCATTAACATCAACGTAAGAAGTAGGTTTGCAGCTTTTGCATTTCCAGCTTAAAAATGTATTATGGTCAGAAAGATTGTATAGTTTTCCGGGAAATAATTTTTGCATTGCTTTTGCAGGATCCAACGGATCAGCAATAGACAAAGTTCTTTTGGGATTTAAAATGGTATCGCTAACACTTTTCAATTGCACAATATCATCTTGTGCGGAACAAATAGAGGTAAATATCAAAAAAAGAAAACTCAGGCGAATAAGGCGCATATATTTAATTTAGAATAAAAAGAAAACGAAGTTACAAAGAAACTTTTAATATGAACTTATATCATTTATAGGTTCAAAAAATTATAAAAATTAAATTTACACAATATTTGCAAGTATTCTTTTGAATTATATTTAAATGAGATAAATTTGCCCCCTCAAACAAATTTACAAATGAAAAACTTTAAAATGAAATCAAAACTAATCGCTTTTTTTGCATTAGGGATTGGATTTTTGACATTATCATGGGGAATCGTTGGCCATGAACGTATTAACAAAGCTGCAGTTATGGCTTTGCCTCATCCACTGCAAGTATTCTTTTATAATCATATTGATTTTATTACACAGGAAGCTTCGGTTCCGGACATTCGTAAATACGCCCTGAATTATAAAGAGGAGAATCCGAGACATTATTTTGATATGGAAAATTTTGGTCCGGCAGATACCTGGCCACAAACTATGGAAGAGGCAAAGAAAAAATACGATGCCAAATTCTTGAACGACAACGGAATATTGCCTTGGTATATTGAAGATTTAATGGTTAAATTAACCAAAGCTTTTAAAGATAAAAACAGAGCAGAAATTTTATTTCTTGCTGCAGATTTAGGTCATTATGTTGGTGATGCGCATATGCCATTACATACGTCTGCAAATCACGACGGACAATTGAGCGATCAAAAAGGGATTCATTCACTTTGGGAAAGCAGATTGCCGGAATTGTTCGCAAAAAATTACAAATTAAATGTCCCTCAGGCGCAATATTATGAAGATGTTCATAAAACAACCTGGGATATGATTAATGATACACATAGTTTAGCCCAGCCTTTATTGGATATTGATAAAAAACTAAGAACTGCAACTCCTGAAAATGAGGTTTTTAAAATGGATGCAGATGGAAAAGTATTGAAAACCAAATACAATACGGCTGTTTTTTCTGATGAATATGCTAAGAAACTGCATAAAGATTTAAATGGAATGGTTGAAAGCCAAATGAGAAAAGCCATCACAGCAACTGCAAGTTATTGGTATACGGCTTGGGTAAACGCCGGAAAACCAGATTTAAGCGATTTAGACTCACCAGCGGTTACACAAAGAAACAATCAGGCATTAAAAGACGATTTAAAACTATATCAACAAGGAGATCTTTTTGGTATGAAAAATCAGAACGACTAAGAAAAAGTTTTTTTAGTTTCAAGTTTCAAGTTGAAATACGAATAATAAATGCTGAAAATTCTATCTAAACAAAAGAGTCTCAAATTCATTTGAATTTGAGACTCTTTTGTTTTAGCTCTTTCTCTCCGTTTATCAGAAATGACAAAATTATACGGTTAAATTGGAATTTGTAATTTTAAAAAATTGGAATTTAAAATTTTTGATATTTTTTATTCTTCAACATATATGAGGCCGATTGATAAAAAGAAACCGCATTATTTACTAAATCAGTTCTTTCTGTTTTCAACGGAATTTCATCATAATAAATTTGATAATCATCCTGAACACCAGCTTTTGGCTTTAATTTTAAATTGAATTGCCTTACTACTTTTTTCGGAGATAAAATGGTCAAAACATTATCTTTTATCAAACCTAAATCCTGATAAGTTGCAATAAATGCACGTGGTTTATAATCAGGTTTTAAAACGTCCTGACCGAAAAATTTACTTTCATAATCAAAATGTAAAAGTCCGAAAAGCGTTGGCATTAAGTCAATCTGCGACATTAGTTTATTGCATTTTTCTGGTTTTATATCAGAATTGTATATAAAAGCCGGAATTCTGTATTTGTCTAACGGAAGTTGTGTTTTTCCGGCACTTGAAGCACAATGATCTGCAACAATTACAAAAACGGTATTCTTAAACCACGGTTGCTTACTGGCCATTTCAAAGAATTTTTTCAAAGCAAAATCTGTATATTTTACACCACCATCACGCGATTTAATATCACCCGGAATATCAATTTTATTATTCGGATAAGTAAACGGCCTGTGATTACTCACCGTCATAATATGATTGAAGAAAGGCTTATTTTCTTTCGCCTCGGCATTCATTACTTTCACAGCCTTATTGTACATGTCTTCATCACAAACGCCCCAAACGTTTGAAAATGTGATTTCTTCGGGTAAAAAACTCGATTGATCTACAATTGTATAACCATTTCCGGAATAGAAATCCTGCATATTATCAAAAAAAGCATCTCCACCGTACATGAATTTTACGTCATATCCTTTTTGTTTAAAAATAGAACCTGTAGAAAATTTATTTTTATTGTCTTCTCTTTTTACAACACTTTCGCCGGCGGTAGGTGGTAAACATAAAGTGACAGCCTCAAGTCCTCGTACAGTTCTGTTTCCAGCTGCATACAAATTCGTAAACTGTAAACTTTTTTGGGATAAACTATCCAAAAATGGCGTTATATTTTGTTCATTTCCATATGATTTCATGAAATCTGCACTCAAACTTTCTATCGTAATTAATACTACATTTTTATGATTTTCAGTAGAATCACAACTTATTGTTTGCTTTGTGTTTTCTTCAGTAATAGTAGGAAATTGTTGTTTTAAAACAGAAAAGGCTTCTTTTTCGGGAATGGTTTTGTAAAACTTAAAATAATCTAATTTGTTATTTTCAAATGCAAGATAAAATTTATATAATCCATTTGATTGGAGTTCGTTAACAAAAATATTTTTTGAATTCTCAGTTTTGGCAAAAGTGGGAATAGCAATTAGGGAAACTGAAAATAAACCCAAATATAGGACTGTAAGTTTTATTTTTTCGCTTAATGTTGGAATCTCATTGATGAAATTTTTAGAATTTTTAAGAATGAAATAGGTAACAATTCCGGTAATCAGAAATAAAGCTGAAAATAGAGGAATGACAGGATAAGACTGCATAATATTTCCAATAACTTCATTGGTATAGATAAGATAATTTACAGCAATGAAATTGTATTTTACTCCAAATTCGTTCCAAAAGAAATATTCGCTTAAACCATTTTGAAGAATCAGAAAAACATATAAAAAGATCACAAAAGCAAAGAGACAAAATCTTATTTTTGCTCTTAGTTTTGGCAAAAAAAGCAAAAGGGCAAAAAGTATTGTTTTAATTCCGATAAAAATTAAAACAATTTTAGGCAAGGCACCTCCATATTCATCAAAAATACTTTTGCCCGAAGCCACATATAGAAATAATGCAATAAAAATTCCAAGAATAATATATCCAGAAGGTTTGTTGTATTTTAAATTTGAGATAAAAATCAAATACATCCATAAAAATATACTGGCAACAATAAAAACAAAAACATCAGATATTAATCCTAAAGTAAAGATTTTCAGGCTTTCAAAAATTGTAAATGAGCTTTGTGTTATCGGATGGAAAAACAAAACAATTCGCAACACAAAACTAATAATGAAATAAAACAAAGCAAGGCTGCAAAAGGGAGAAAGCTTCTTATATAAAGTCATGATACTATAATTTGTGCAAAATTAATTTCGGTAAATTAATTCAGGATTAAGCTGGCTTTTACCTTACTTAGTATTATCTTAATATTTGCTTAAGATCATTGAATTTGGTGTATCAGGGTGAATTTTAGGTATTTCTGAATTATCTTTGGTTATAAAAAAAGGAATACATTATAATCTTAATTAAAAATTGGATGCATATTTTAATAGTTGAAGATGAGTTAGGAATTGTTCAGTTCCTGCAACAGGGTTTACAAGAAGAAGGCTATCAGATTACTACGGCAAATGATGGCTCAAAAGGCTTTGAATTAGTTCAAAATCAAAAGTTTGATTTAATTCTTCTTGATTGGATGCTGCCCAAAATTAATGGTCTGGATTTATGCAAAGCCATTCGATTTAAAGATCAAAAAACGCCTATTATTTTTCTGACCGCAAAAGATACTGTTCAGGAAACAATAGAAGGTTTAAAAGCCGGTGCCAACGATTATATTAAAAAACCTTTTAGTTTTGAAGAACTGGTAGAACGAATAAAAATTCATTTTAGAAACCCTAAAGAAGCTGAAATTCTGACTTTAGGCACAATAAAAATCGATTTATCAAAACATATTGTTCTCAAAAATGAAGAAGAAATTTCGCTAACCCAAAGAGAATTTGAGTTACTGACTTATTTAATCAGGAATAAGGGAAAAGTTTGTAGCAGAAATCAGATTTTAAAAGATGTTTGGGATATTAATTTTGAATATGACACTGGTGTAATTGATGTTTTTATGAATGCTATTCGCAAAAAACTCAATTTAAAAATTGAAGAAGATTATATAAAAACAATTCGCGGTATTGGTTATATCGCCAACGATCTGTAAATGAAACAACTTTCTTTTAAAAATAGAATTGCCTTAAATTATATTATTACAACTGGTTTACTAATTTTAGTAGTTTTCTCAGTCATTTATTCTATTGTAAAACATACTGTTTACAGCGATATTGATGAAAATCTAAAAACTGAAATTAAAAACCATCTAGCAGAAATTAAAGTCGAAGGAAACAAAGTAATCCTAATTGATAAAGAAGAGTGGGATGAACGTGAACACAATACAGTTGATGTAAATCCTGTTTTTGTTGAATTCCTGGATTTAAATAAAAAAATTATTGAAAAAGCACCCAATTTAAAGTCTCAGGCACTTGAATTTAATGATTCTGTAGAAGATTACGAACTTTTTGATGCCAAAATGGGAGATCACGAGATCAGGCAAATTCAGGTTCCACTACATGTAAAAAAGAAAAAAATAGGATATATAATTGTAGCTATGTCATTGGCGGATTCAAAATCGGTGCTTAATAACTTGTTTGACATTATGTGTTTGTCGTTTCTGGCGATTCTATTATTGCTGTTTTTTATAGCGAGATTCTTCGCTGGCAGAAGTATAAAACCCATAAATTCGATAATTAATACTTCGAGAATTATTACAAAAGATAATTTAAAAATACGGATTCCGCTGCCTAAAACACGGGATGAATTATATACGCTTTCAAAAACAATAAATCATTTATTAATTCGAATTGAAGATGCAATTGAGCGCGAAAAACAATTCACATCTGATGCTTCACATGAATTAAGAACGCCTTTAACTGTTATTAAAGGAACACTTGAAGTATTGATTCGCAAACCTCGTGATAACAATGAATACGAAGAAAAAATAAATTATTGTATTAAAGAAGTAGATCATTTAAATACACTCGTAGATCAGCTTTTATTGATGGCTCGTTACGAAAATCAAAAGCAGAATATACAAACAGAATCGGTATATCTGAATGCTATTATTCTGGATGTTTTAACCTTAAATGCAGAGAAAATAAGGGTCAAAAATATCAACATTAAATTTGATGCCCAACAGGATTTTTATGTCAAATCAGATAATTTTTTAGTAATTACTATTTTAAGAAACTTATTATCGAATGCTTTAAAATATACGAATGATAATGGCGAAGTTTCAATTTTACTTTCGGAACAGAATAACAAAACAGTCTGTAAAATTTCTGATAACGGAATCGGGATTGAAAAAACAGATTTAGAATCGGTTTTTAGTCCTTTCTTTAGATCTGGTTCTACTGAACATCCGGAAATTAAGGGAACAGGATTGGGACTGTCTATCGTAAAAAGAATTACAGAATTGCTTCAGGTAGAGTTTAAAATTGATAGTAAAATAGGAGAGGGAACCACGGTAATTTTAATATTCAGCTAAATTTTGAAAACGTTATAGTAAATTGAAAAAATGTAATAAAACTAGTAGCTGTGAACTTTTTTAACAATAAACTATCGTTAAGTTAAATTAAAAATTGCTTTTTTATGAAATTATCTTTTATATTTGCAACCGAATCAAAGAATAAAACAAAACACAAATCATGATTTCAATTCAATTACATCATCATCATTTTCATTATTGCTCTCAGGCGATGTGTTAATGGTATGCATGTAAATCATCATATTTTAAAACCCGTTTGAGTACATCAAACGGGTTTTTTAATTCTTATCCTTTGTACTCAAACTATTAATTCAACAAAAACTAAAAAAATGAGTACTTTAAAAATTGCAATTCAAAAATCAGGTCGTTTAAACGAAGACAGCATTCAGATTCTAAAAGATTGCGGAATTTCGATCAACAACGGAAACGATCAGTTAAAAGCAGAAGCTTCCAATTTTCCTTTAGAAGTTTTATACTTGAGAAACTCAGACATTCCTCAGTATTTAATTGATGGAGTAGTAGATCTTGCCATTGTTGGTGATAATTTATTAGTAGAAAAAGGAAAACATATTGAAGTAATCCAAAAACTGGGATTCTCAAAATGCAAAGTTTCTGTAGCTGTTCCTAAAACTTTTGAGTACAATTCGATTCAGGATTTAGCAGGTTTACGTATTGCAACTTCATATCCAAATACAGTAAACGAATACTTTAATTCTTTTGGTTTAAGCGTTGATATTCACCAAATTTCTGGCTCTGTAGAAATCGCACCAAACATTGGTCTTGCAGATGCTATTGTTGATATTGTTTCTAGCGGAAGCACTTTATTCAAAAACAATTTGAGAGAAGTCGAAGTGATTTTGAAAAGTGAAGCTGTTTTAGCCGTTTCACCAAAAGTGTCTCCTGAGATTCAAAAACACATCGATACTTTAAAATTCAGAATACAATCTGTTTTAAGAGCCCGAAATTCAAAATACATTTTAATGAACGTACCAAACGATAAAATCGATGAAATTGGAAAGATTTTACCGGTTTTACGAAGCTTAACCGTTTTGCCATTGGCTCAGGAAGGCTGGAGCAGTGTACACTCTGTAATTGATAAAGACACTTTTTGGGATGTAATCGATAAACTAAAAGAAGCCGGAGCCGAAGGAATTTTAGTTTGCCCAATTGAGAAAATGGTTCTTTAGGGCTTTGCCCGCTTTAGGCTTTAGGCAATATGCTTTAAGCCAAAAAAACATAAAGTTAATAAAGCTTAAAGCCTACAGCTTATAGCTTAAAGCAAAAAATAAATGAATAAAATAGACAATCCAAAACCAGAAACCTGGTCAGAAATATTAAAAAGACCAACCAAAACAATCGATGATATCGAAGTTACGGTAAAAGAAATTTTTAAAGAAGTACAGAAAAAAGGAGATGAAGCTGTAGCAAAATACACTTCAATTTTCGACGGAATTACTTTAGAAAATTACGCAGTTACTCCTGCAGAAATTGAAGAAGCCATTAGTTTGATTTCAAACGAATTAAAAGAAGCGATACAGTTAGCAAAAGACAATATTTATAAATTTCACGCGGCTCAAAAAACGGATAGAATTTCTATAGAAACAATTGAAGGAGTAAATTGCTGGCAGGAAAAACGTCCAATTCAGAAAATAGGATTGTATATTCCGGGTGGAACTGCACCTTTGTTTTCGACCGTTTTGATGCTTGCTGTTCCTGCAGAAATTGCTGGTTCTAAAGAAATTGTATTATGTTCGCCACCGGATAAAAACGGAAAAATAAATCCTGCAATTTTGTATGCAGCCAATTTGTGCGGCGTTACCAAAATATTAAAAGTAGGCGGGATTCAGGCGATTGCCGGAATGACATTCGGAACGAAATCAATCCCAAAAGTATACAAGATTTTTGGACCTGGAAATCAGTTTGTAACTGTGGCAAAACAATTGGCAACTCAGTTTGGTGTTGCGATTGATATGCCGGCAGGGCCATCAGAATTGTTAGTTGTGGCCGATGATACTGCCGTTCCAGCATTTGTGGCTTCAGATTTATTATCTCAGGCAGAACACGGAACAGACAGTCAGGTTATTTTGGTTTCGACTTCGAAACGATTAATTGATGCTGTCGAAAAGGAAATTCAAACTCAAATTGAAGAACTTCCGAGAAAAGAAATTGCAAAAAAAGCAATCGAAAATTCAAAATTGATTTATGTGCAAAACGATCAGATTGCTTTGGATTTAATCAACGAATATGGACCGGAACACTTTATTATCTGTTCAGAATTTGATGATTTTTATTGTAATGGAATCATAAATGCAGGTTCGGTTTTTATTGGAAATTACACGCCCGAAAGTGCAGGAGATTATGCTTCGGGAACCAATCATACTTTGCCAACAAACGGATATGCAAAGAATTACAGCGGTGTTAATCTGGATAGTTTTATGAAATCAATGACTTTTCAGAAAATAACAGAAAAAGGAATTCAAAATATCGGGAAAGCGATCGAAGTTATGGCAGAAGCCGAAGGTTTGCAGGCGCATAAAAATGCTGTTACTTTGAGATTACAATCGTTGAAGTAATCGTTATCCTGCAAGGTTTTCAAAACCTTGTAGGTATAGCATGCCAGACTTATAATTTTGATTCCTATAATAAACATACCTACAAGGTTTGAGAAACCTTGCAGGAGTAAAACTTAAAATATGAGCACTTTTGATATAAATACAATAACACGTGAAAACGTAAAAACATTAAAGCCGTATTCTTCTGCGCGAGATGAGTTTGAAGACTTTGACACGGCACAAATGATTTTTTTGGACGCCAATGAAAATCCGTTTCAAAATGGTGTAAATCGTTATCCTGACCCGCAGCAGAGTTCTGTTAAGGCGATTTTGGCAAAGAATAAAATGGTAAAATCAAGTCAGATTTTATTAGGAAACGGAAGTGATGAAGTTTTAGATTTACTTTTCAGAGCTTTTTGTGAGCCAAAAATTGATAATATTATCTCACTACCGCCAACTTATGGAATGTACGGTGTTTTGGCAAATATTAATGCTGTAGAAAATAGAGAAATTTTGCTTTCGACAGATTTTCAGCCACAAGTAGAGAAAATTTTAGAAGCTGTAGATGAAAATACAAAAATCATTTTTTTATGTTCGCCAAATAACCCAACAGGAAATTCTTTTTCTGATGAAAGCGTGGTAAAATTGCTTCAGAATTTTAAAGGTTTGGTTGTAATTGATGAAGCTTATATTGATTTTTCGGGCAAGGAAAGCTGGTTAACAGAAATTGATGAATATCCAAATTTGGTGATTACACAAACACTTTCAAAAGCATACGGTTTGGCTGGAATTCGTCTGGGAATTTGTTATGCTTCTGAGGCTGTAATTTCAGTTTTAAACAAAATAAAACCTCCTTACAATGTAAACGAATTAACGCAGCAAAGAGCAATTGAGCGTTTGAAAGATTCGGATAAAATAAAACAGGAAATAGCTTCTATTATTGAACAAAGAGAAGAGCTACTTAAAGTTTTACTTGAAGTAAGTTTTGTTGAAAAAGTATATCCAACAGAAGCTAATTTTGTCTTGGTAAAAGTAGATAACGCCAACAAAAGATACGATGAATTAATTGCAAAAGGAATTGTAATTCGTAACAGAACTACACAGCCTTTATGCGAAAACTGTCTGCGTTTTACGATTGGAATTCCTGAGGAAAATGCTATTTTGATTAAAGAATTAAAATTATTAAGCTAAAAAAATATAGCCACAGATGACACAGATTAAAATGATTTTTTCACGCAGATTTGGCAGATTAAAGCAGATTTATTTTTGATCTTTAATTGTAAAAAATCTGTGTGCATCTGCTCAAATCTTTTAAAATTCTGCGTAATTAGTGGTAAAAAAATTGAATTGATAAATATCTCGAAAACCGTTTTGCGTGAGGGATAGAGGCGGTATCCTTTTGTGAAGTGAAAACGGAACAAAAGATATAGCCGAAAGCCCGACCCAGAGGGACACGCCCAAAATAATAAAATATGAAAAAAGTACTTTTTATCGATCGTGATGGAACGATTGTTTTAGAACCTGAAAATTACCAGTTAGATAGTTTGGAAAAACTAGAATTTTATCCAAAAGCTTTTCAATATTTGGCTAAAATTGCCAGTGAATTAGATTACGAATTGGCAATGGTAACCAATCAGGACGGTTTGGGAACGGATAGTTTTCCGGAAGATACGTTTTGGCCAACGCAGAATTTTATTTTAAAAGCCTTTGAAAATGAAGGAGTTTTGTTTGATGAGATTTTTGTAGACCGATCTTTTCCGGAAGATAACGCACCAACACGCAAGCCAAGAACAGGAATGCTGACAAAATATCTTGATAATCCGCAATACGATTTGGCGAATTCTTTTGTTTTGGGAGACCGTTTAACGGATGTTGAATTGGCGAAAAACCTTGGCGCAAAAGCGATTTTCATGAATATGACTGACGGAATTGGAAGTAATGAAATTTCGACGAAAAGAGAGGAACTGAACGATACAATTATCTTGCAGACAACAGATTGGAAGAGAATTTATGAGTTTTTAAAACTCGAAGCGCGTTCAGCATCGATTACGCGTAAAACCAATGAAACGGATATTTTTATCGATTTGAATCTGGACGGAACCGGAAAAAGTAAAATCGAAACCGGAATCGCTTTTTTTGATCATATGTTAGATCAGATTTCGCGTCACGGTCAAATGGATTTGGAAATTTTGGTAAAAGGTGATTTGGAGGTTGATGAACACCACACGATTGAAGATACCGCAATTGCTTTAGGCGAAGTTTTTGCCAAAGCATTAGGGAATAAATTAGGAATCGAACGTTACGGATTTTGCCTTCCGATGGATGATTGTTTAGCGCAGGTTGCGATTGATTTTGGCGGTAGAAACTGGCTGGTTTGGGAAACGGAATTTAAACGCGAAATGGTAGGTAAAATGCCAACAGAGATGTTCTATCACTTCTTTAAGTCCTTCTCTGACGGTGCAAAAGCAAACATCAACATCAAAGCCGAAGGAACAAACGAACATCACAAAATTGAAGCGATTTTTAAAGCTTTTGCGAAAGCGATAAAAGTAGCGGTGAAAAGAGATACAGAAAAAATGATTTTGCCTTCGACAAAGGGAATGCTTTAGGTTAAAAATTGTTTCAAGTTTCAAGTTTCAAGTTCTGCACAGCAACCTGAAACCTGAAACTTGAAACCTGAAACAAAAGATAATGAAAATAGTAATTATAAATTACGGAGCAGGAAATATTCAGAGCATTATGTTTGCTATTGAAAGACTGGGTTTTAAGGCGGTTTTGAGTAATAATACGGAAGAGATTCTGGCCGCTGATAAAGTAATTTTTCCAGGTGTAGGCGAGGCGAGTTCGGCAATGGCTAAACTTAGAGAAAGCGGTTTGGATAATTTGATTCCGAAATTGACACAGCCGGTTTTGGGTATTTGTCTTGGCATGCAATTAATGTGTAAATCATCTGAAGAAGGAAATACCAAAGGCTTGGGGATTTTTGATGTTGATGTGATTAAATTCACATCTAAAGTAAAAGTGCCACAAATGGGGTGGAACCAGATTTATGATTTAAAATCGGATTTGTTTAAAGGAATTTCGGAGAATGAATTCATGTATTTGGTACACAGTTTTTACGCCCCAAATTGCGATGAAGCCATTGCTACTACGGATTATGAACTGGAATATGCATCTGCTTTGCAGAAAAATAATTTTTACGGAACTCAGTTTCACCCGGAAAAAAGCGGAGCTGTTGGGGAGAAAATACTGGATAACTTTTTGAAAATTCCAATTTCTTAAATTCCAAATTCCAATTGCAAAAATCAATTTCAATATCAAAAATCATCCCGATAGCTATCGGGACTAAAATCATAAATCTAAAATAGAATATGAGAATAATACCAGCCATAGATATCATCGACGGAAAATGTGTTCGCTTATCAAAAGGGGATTACGATACCAAAATAATTTACAACGAAAATCCGCTTGAAGTAGCGAAATCATTTGAAGCGCACGGAATCGAATATTTACATTTAGTAGATCTTGATGGAGCGAAATCGAGCAAGATCGTTAATTATAAAATATTAGAACAAATTGCGAATCAAACCAGTTTGAAAATTGATTTTGGCGGAGGCTTAAAATCAGATGACGATTTGAGAATTGCTTTTGAAAGCGGTGCAAACCAAATAACAGGCGGAAGCATTGCCGTAAAAAATAGAGCGATTTTCGAAAAATGGATTTCAGAATACGGATCGGATAAAATTATTTTGGGCGCTGATGCAAAAGACGAAAAAATAGCGGTTTCGGGTTGGCTAGAAGATTCAAATGAAGATTTATTTCCGTTTATTCAGGATTATCAAACCAAAGGAATTCAGTACGTTATTTGTACCGATATTGCAAAAGACGGAATGTTAGAAGGTCCAAGTTTTGATTTGTACGAGAAGATTTTAGCAGAAGCAAAAGGTGTAAAACTAATTGCTTCGGGAGGAATTTCAACTTTTGACGAACTCCCAAAATTAGCCGAATTAGGCTGTGAAGGAACAATCATTGGGAAAGCAATTTATGAAGGTAGAATTACTTTGAAACAATTGGAGAACTATATAATTAGAAAATGAAAATTAATTAGAAAATGAGATAATTAGTCAATTAGATAATTTTTTGGATTGCGCTTAGAATTATCAAATTTTCTAATTGGCACATTAACACATTAAACAACAGATTTATGATAACTTGTCACTTAAAATACGTTATAGATCCTTATCAATTAAACGCTTTTGAGGATTACGGCAAAAGATGGATTAAGATTGTAAATCGTTTGGGAGGCCAACATCACGGTTATTTTATGCCATCGGAAGGAGCAAATAATATTGCTTATGCATTGTTTTCTTTTCCGAGTTTAACAGCTTATGAAAATTACAGAAAACAAATGTTTTCAAAAGATGATAAAGAATGCGTGGAAGCTTTTAAACTTGCAGAAGACACAAGATGTATTATTAGTTACGAGAGAACTTTCTTGAGTCCTGTATTCGAGTAAAGAAAATTAGATAATGAGAAAATTAGATAATTAGATAATTTTATGCGTTTCGTGAAAAATTATCTAATTATCTAATTCTCAAATTAACACATTAAATTAATGTTAGCAAAAAGAATCATTCCTTGTTTGGATATAAAAAACGGAAGAACCGTAAAAGGCGTTAATTTCGTTGACCTGCGCGATGCGGGAGATCCTGTAGAACTGGCAGAAATTTATTCGGCTGAAGGTGCAGATGAATTGGTTTTTCTGGATATTTCGGCAACGGAAGAACGCCGAAAAACGCTGGTGAATATGGTGCGAAGTGTAGCGGAAAAAATCAATATTCCGTTTACGGTTGGAGGTGGAATTTCATCTGTTGAAGATGTTGAGATCTTGCTGAATAACGGCGCTGATAAAGTCTCCATTAATTCATCGGCAGTAAAAAATCCGCAATTGATTAATGATTTGGCTCAGAAGTTTGGAAGCCAATGTGTTGTCGTCGCTATAGATGCTAAACAAATTGACGGACAATGGATTGTGCATTTGGTTGGCGGAAAAGTTCCAACTGAATTAAATCTATTCGATTGGGCGGTAGAAGTGGCAGAACGTGGTGCAGGTGAAATTTTATTCACTTCGATGGATAATGACGGCACTAAAAACGGTTTTGCAAACGAAGCTTTGGCTAAATTATCAACTTTAATTAATATTCCGATTATTGCTTCTGGCGGAGCGGGAAATATTCAGCATTTTGTTGATTCTTTTAAAGAAGGAAAAGCAGATGCGGCTTTGGCGGCGAGTGTTTTTCACTTTAAGGAGATTGAAATTAAGGCGTTGAAAGAAGAACTTAGAAAGAATGATATTGAGGTAAGGATTTAGAAGCAAGAAGCAAGAGAATAGAATAAAGAGAATAGAATAAAGAATTTAGCTGGGAGATTTAAAGCCGAAAGTCGAATTCTAAAAGAAATAATCATAGAGTGTAGAAATCTAAAATCTGAACTCTAAAATCTAAAATAATTATGAACATAGATATTAAAAGCTCACACGGATTGATTCCGGCAATAATTCAGGATTCTGAAACAAAAAATGTTTTGATGCTGGGTTATATGAACGAAGAATCGCTTCAAAAAACAATAGAAACGCAAAAAGTAACTTTCTTTAGCCGTTCTAAGCAAAGACTTTGGACAAAAGGCGAGGAGAGTGGCAACTTTTTGAATCTGGTAAGTATCAAAAATGACTGTGACGGCGACACACTTTTAATTCAGGCAAAACCTGTTGGTCCAACCTGTCACACAGGCGCAGATACTTGTTGGCAAGAAGAAAACAAAGAAAACTATGGTTTTATTTCTGATCTTGAAAACACGATCAAAATTAGAAGAGAAAACGCCGATTCTGAGAAAAGTTATGTAGCTTCCTTATTCGAAAAAGGAATCAATAAAATTGCTCAAAAAGTGGGCGAAGAAGCTGTAGAAGTTGTGATTGAAGCTAAAGATGATAATGACGATTTATTTCTTAGCGAAAGCGCTGATTTATTGTTTCACTATTTGATTTTATTGCAGGCAAAAGGTTTTCAACTGAATGATGTTGTAGATGTTTTGAAAAAGCGTCAGAAGTAGTTTAAAGAAAGTAATTAATCTTTGTCATGGTACGCAGATGACACGGATTTGCTTTGCAAAAACGCGGATTGACACGGATTTATTTTAATTCAAAAAACGTCATTTGTAGCGTGGTTGAGTGTCAGGCTGAGCGGAGTCGAAGCCACACAAAATGATTTAGCAAACGGGACTTCGACTCCGCTCAGTCTGACAATTCGACTCCACTCAGCCTGACAATAATAAAAAGAAAAACCCGTGTTAATCTGCGTTTTCGCTTTAGCGAATCCGCGTCATCCGCGTCCCATTTCATCGCTATTCCATAAACTCAAAAACCGCAAATTCCTGCGGTTGATGAAAACCAAATTTTAAACTCTTATAATATTGTAATGCAAGATATTCTGTTGTGTTACCGTAATCAATTCTAAAAGCATTTCCATTCCATTTTGTTCCGGCTTTCGGCTGAGTAAAATTGCCGTTTTTTATCTTTTCTAAACTCAAAAACGGAATTTTAATTTCGGTACAAAATCCTTCGGGAGTTGTTTTGCTTACGACTTCCAATTCTGAAACATCAAAAGTCATAGAAGCTTTCCAGCCGCCGCAATTTGCTGACGGACATTTGATTAGCATATCGTAATTTGCAGAGAAAGCATTTACGCCAATTTCAAGATAATTTTGCCCGTTTGCGTCGGGATCCAGAAAAATTTCTACCAAATCATCCGTTTCATATATTTTAGAATCTTTCTTTTGTAAACTTCCAATTATTGTAGAATCTTCAGTACGATAGGCGATATAAAGATTTTTGTCATTCCACGAAAGTGAAACAAATGTGTTTTGAGTAGCTTTTTCTCCCGAATTGTGAATTACAAACGGACCCAAAAAAGGTTTTTTCCAATCTGATAAATCACCGTCGACAATTATTTTTTCATTCGTTTTATAAATCGGGATGGTTTGAGCGTAGTTTATTAAAGAAAATATTAAAAATAAAAAAGTGACAATTTTTTGAATTTTCATAAGGCGTGTAAATATTTTAGTTGACTAAAAACAAGTAAAATTTAGTATTAAGTTTTCTGAAGATAAAATGCAAAATTATTAAAAAATTGATTCGAATGTTTATTTTTGTTGAAGACTAAATTCAGTTTAACAGCTTATTTATCCCAAATTTATCAATAATGAAAAAATACTTCGTTGGCGTTTTTATCGCTTTTTTGATTGGTTTTTCTGCCAATGCTCAAGGACTTTTAAAAAAGTCCGGAACAGTTTTTACACATCAGGATACACTTCGCGGAAGCATCACAAAAGAAAGAGCCTGGTGGGATTTGAAATACTATCATCTTGATATTAAAGTAAATCCGGCTGAGAAAACCATTACGGGGTCTAATACGATTCGTTATGCTGTTTTAGCAGAAAATAATACGATGCAGATTGATTTGCAGGAACCAATGCAAATTTATAAAGTGCTTCAAAATGGAAAAGAATTAAAATTTGAAAGAAATGGAAATGCATTTTTTATCAATTTAATTGAAAATCAAAAAGTAGGAGAAACAAAAGAGGTTATAATATTTTACGGAGGAAAACCAAAAGAAGCCATTCGCCCGCCGTGGGATGGAGGGCTTACGTGGAAAAAAGATAAAAACGGAAAAGATTTTATTGCTTCAACTTGTCAGGGATTGGGCGCGAGCGTTTGGTGGCCGTGCAAAGACCATATGTATGATGAAGTGGAAAATATGCTGATTAGTGTAAATGTTCCCGAAGATTTAACGGATGTTTCTAATGGAAGATTGCAAAGTGTGAAAAAGCAAAAAGATGGAACCAGAACGTTTAATTGGTATGTTTCGAACCCAATAAATAATTACGGAGTGAATATTAATATTGGAGATTACGTAAATTTCTCTGAAAAATATAAAGGAGAAAAAGGCGATTTAGACTGTAGTTATTATGTTTTACGTGATAATTTGGCTAAAGCCAAAGAACATTTTAAGGATGCACCAAGAATGCTAAAAGCGTTTGAAAACTGGTTTGGACCTTATCCTTTTTATGAAGACAGTTACAAGTTGGTAGAAGCGCCGTATTTAGGAATGGAGCACCAAAGTAGCGTGACGTATGGAAATAACTATACAAAAGGATATAATGGTACTGATATTAGCGGAAGCGGCTGGGGATTGAAATACGATTATATCATTATTCACGAATCCGGACACGAATGGTTTGCCAATAATATTACTTATAAAGACATAGCCGACATGTGGATTCATGAGAGTTTTACAACTTATTCTGAAGCACTTTTTGTGGAATATTATTATGGAAAAGAAGCTGCGAATGAATATATAAGAGGAATTCGAAAAATGATTACCAATAAAAAACCAATTATTGGTTATTACGATGTCAACGTTGAAGGATCTGGAGATATGTATCCGAAGGGAGCCAATATGATTCATACGATACGTCAGGTGATAAACGATGATGCAAAATGGAAATCAATTTTAAGAGGCTTGAATAGTACATTTTACCACCAAACGGTTACTACAAAACAAATTGAAGATTACATCAGTACACAAGCAGGAATTGATTTTAGTAATGTCTTTGATCAATATTTAAGAACGCCTCAGGTACCTACTTTTGAATATTATTTTAGGGATCAAAAATTAGTTTATCACTGGATAAATTGTGTAGAAAAATTTGATTTGCCATTAAAAGTAACTTTAAACGGAGTTGAAACCTGGCTAAAACCAACATCAGATTGGAAAATGGAAGATGTAAAAGGAGATAAACCAACTATAGTCGTTGATAAAAACTTTTATATCACAGAATTTAATATTACAAATTAGATTTTTGAATTCATAACAAAACAAACCCTACAAATGATAAAATTGTAGGGTTTCTTTTTTATCCCTAAATCATAAAATTTGAGAAAACTTAATTCGAATGTTTACTTTTGTGAAGATTAAGTTCTATAAATACGTTATTATTTCAATTTCTACCATTATGAAAAATTACTTTGGAGGCTTTTTTATTGCCTTTTTGGTTTGTTTTACTACAAATGCCCAAGGACTTTTAAACAAGTCTGAAACGGTTTTTACACATCAGGATACACTTCGCGGAAGCATTACAAAAGAAAGAGCCTGGTGGGATTTAAAATACTATCATCTTGATGTTAAGGTAAATCCTTCTGAAAAAACGATTACAGGTTCAAATACCGTTCGTTATACTGTTTTGACTTCGTATAATAAAATGCAGATCGATTTGCAGGAGCCAATGCAAATTTACAAAGTAACACAAAACGGAAAAGAATTGAAGTTTAAAAGAGACGGAAATGCTTTTTTTATAGATTTAGCAGCTGCTCAAAAAGTAGGTGAAACGAAAGAAATCGTAATTTCATTTGGCGGAAAACCTAAAGAAGCTATTAAACCACCATGGGACGGAGGAATTACATGGAAAAAGGACAAAAACGGAAAAGATTTTATAGCTTCATCTTGTCAGGGTTTAGGCGCAAGTATTTGGTGGCCAAACAAAGATCATATGTATGATGAAGTCGAAAATATGTTGATTAGCGTAAATGTTCCGGGAGATTTAACGGATGTTTCGAATGGAAGATTACAAAGCGTTAAAAAACAAAAAGACGGAACTAAAACCTTTAATTGGTATGTTTCGAACCCAATTAATAACTATGGTGTAAACATCAATATTGGCGATTACGTTAATTTCTCTGAGAAATACAAAGGTGAAAAAGGCGATTTATATTGCAGTTATTACGTTTTGCGTGATAATTTGGCTGTAGCCAAAGAACAATTCAAAGACGCGCCAAGAATGCTAAAAGCGTTTGAAAACTGGTTTGGACCTTATCCGTTTTACGAAGACAGTTACAAGTTGGTAGAAGCGCCCTATTTAGGTATGGAGCACCAAAGCAGCGTAACTTACGGAAATGAATATAAAAACGGTTATTTAGGCCGTGATTTAAGCGGAACTGGCTGGGGTTTAAAATTTGATTTTATTATTATTCACGAGTCTGGTCATGAATGGTTTGCAAACAATATTACATACAAAGACATTGCAGATATGTGGATTCACGAGAGTTTTACCAACTATTCTGAAAGTCTTTTTGTGGAATACTATTATGGTAAAGAAGCCGGAGCTGAATATGTAAGAGGATGCAGAAAAAACATTCATAACGACACGCCAATTATTGGACATTATGATGTAAATAATGAAGGATCTGGCGATATGTATCCAAAAGGTGCAAATATGCTGCACACGATTCGTCAGATTATAAATGATGATGCAAAATGGAAATCGATTTTGAGAGGTTTAAACAGTACGTTTTATCATCAAACTGTTACTTCTAAACAAATTGAAGATTATATCAATACACAATCTGGAATTAATTTCAACAGAGTTTTTGCTCAATATTTGACTACAACTCAAATTCCGGTTTTTGAATATATTTTTAAAAACGGAACATTAGGCTATCATTGGACAAATTGTGTTTCGAAGTTTGATATGCCGGTAAAAGTAAAAATTAACGGGGTAGAAATATGGTTGAAACCAACTACAGAATGGCAATCAGAAAAAACAACAAATGAAAACAGAACTTTAGAAGTTGATAAAGATTTTTATGTAACGAGCTCTAATATTGTTGAATAAACTTTTTTTTAAAATTCCAATTTTTAAATCCCAAATTCCAATTGCTGGAGTTTGGGATTTTTTTTTTGGACAGTTTTACGCAAAGACCTTTGTCAAAGTTTAAAACTTTGGCAAAGGCTGGAACGCAAACCATTTGGAATTTGACCCCGAAGCTTCGGGATTTATTGAAATTTCACATGAATGTTAATTATATTATTTGTACGAATATTACCGTTTTATTTTTCTACTTTAGATTCTATTAATCTGAAAATGAATAAATAAAGCGTAATCCGAAAAGCTTAAGAGTAGGAAACAAAAATCAAATCAAACAAATTATGAAAAGTTTAAAAAACCTAAAAAACATTGAAATTTTAAGTAAAAATGCTCAAAAATCTATTTCGGGAGGTATTCCTTTATGTGTTATACTATGCGGCGAAGCTGGAGGAGTTATTTCGAATACGCCAGGCAGAGGAGATGTATGTCAGCCTGGAACTACGGTTTGTTGCTATTGCAGATAAAACGCCTTAAAAGTTAAACCCGACAGGTTTTAAAAACCTGTCGGGTTTCTCATATGCGTTGGAATTTGGAATTTAAAAAATTGGAATTTTATGGATCAACGACTATTCAACTTCGCTTTTTCCTTAATAATATCAGCAATTTTTCTATTCTCGATTTTGCTTTCCAGCCAGGAAATAATGTCTAAATAAAGGAAAGCCCTTTTTTCGTAAGTGTTTTTTTCAAGTTCCACAAAACGGGTGTGCATTTTTTTAAATTCCTTTTTAATATCGGCAGGATAAAGGTTATTCAGACTTCTCAGGAACTTAATAATCTCTTTTTGAACTTCGTGTAAGTCGTTCATTTTTATTAGAAACTTATAAGTGTTTTTTATATTATTTTCTAAATAATAATCTTTTCCTAATTCATAATGTGCGATCAACGACAAAAGTCTGGCGAAACACATTAAGTCTTCGCGCATGGTTAAGTTTTTGTTATTAATGATTTTATCTAAATAATAAATGCATTCTGTGTATTTCTCGTTTCCAAAATAAATAGAAGCAATTTTATAGAAAAACAACATTTCGTGATGTTCATCGAGATGTTCGCTGTGAATTTTTAATTTTTCTAAAATCTCCGGAATCAAATATTCGCTTTCGGCAAAAGTACCTTCGAGAATATGTAAATTGAGTTTGTTATTGTAGATATATAAAAATGATAGCGATGCAATGTTGTCATTTACAGGAAATTTAGGATCCTCAATGGTTTCCTCCATAAGAGTCAAATATTTCTTGAAATTCGATTTGTATTTCAACATATATAAAGACTCTAAAAAGTAATGATTTCCTTTTAGAAAAAACACCGGATTTTGATAAATCATATTCGGATTATCATAAAATAAGGTAACCCATTTATAAGCGTATTTGTAACTCGCCAAAAAATCCTGAACAAGGAAACTGCGCCAAAGATTGGCATTGTAAAACCAGTATTTTTCACGGAAACCAAATTTGCTTTCGTCTAGTTTTGCAATATGTTTATTAAAATAATCGTCAATATATTTATATTCTTCATCGCTTTTTACGTAACCAGTTTTAAGCATGATTCCGTATAATTGCAGTGATAAATTAGATAATTTGCTTGAGATTGTATTTCTGTAATTCAATTCTTTTGCCTGAACAACCAATTCATCGGCGCGACCTTGAATACTTCGTGTAATATATTGGGATTCTATTAGTTTTTCGAACTCAACAATTTCATACGCCATATATTTTTCATCATTTTCAAGCGCAACGATTTTTGTTTTATCCAGAATTTTCAAACTCTGTTTATACAATCCTTTATTATAAAGAATAACGGCAAAATCTATTTGTTCACGCAATTGATACCGAATATTCTGGCTGGGAATATTGAGTCGAATACTCACTAAAATTTGTTTGTACAAATATGATTTTAAGTTAGATAGCTGTACTTTTTTGATGATTCCGCTTTTTAAAATAAGCTTTTCATCGTAGGTTTCAGATTTATCTAAAATATTGAATAATTCGATGAATTTGGTGTTCGAACTTGTTTCTAATCGGCTTGCAAAAATTTTAAACTGTCTTTTTTCAGATTTCGAAAGCGATTTTATTAATACAAATAAGAAATCTTTTTGATGGTTAGCCATTGTAAAATATAATAGTGTAACTTGTTGGTTTTTAGTTATTTAATACGTTATAAATTGTGTTATAAACAGTATAATTTCATTAAAATGAATTTCGTACTGTAGAAGTACAATATATATTTGTTATCAAGATGTGAAATTACATTAAATAAATGAATATGAATAGAGAGAAAGTTCAAATTTTTGACACCACTTTGCGCGATGGTGAACAAGTTCCAGGATGTAAGTTAGATACTAAACAAAAATTAGTTATCGCAGAACGACTTGACAAAATGGGAGTTGACGTTATCGAAGCGGGTTTTCCTGTGTCAAGTCCGGGCGATTTTTTATCGGTCTCTGAGATTTGTAAAATTGTAGAAAATGCAACCGTCTGCGGACTAACAAGAGCCGTGAAAAACGACATTGATGTTGCTGCAGCAGCTTTAAAGCATGCTAAAAGACCTAGAATCCACACCGGAATCGGAACATCGCAATCTCATATACTCCACAAATTAAATACCACACCAGAAGATATTATTGCAAGAGCAAAATATGCTGTAGCACATGCAAAATCTTATGTAGAAGATGTTGAGTTTTATGCAGAAGATGCCGGAAGAACAGATAATGCTTTCCTTGCAAAAGTTTGCGAAGAAGTAATTAAATCGGGCGCAACCGTATTAAATATCCCTGATACCACAGGATATTGCCTGCCTGAAGAATACGGAGCAAAGATTAAATATTTAAAAGAAAACGTAAAAGGAATCGAAAACGTAATCCTTTCATGTCACTGTCATAATGATTTAGGAATGGCAACTGCAAACTCTATTGCAGGTGCGATAAATGGAGCTAGACAAATAGAATGTACTATTAATGGTATTGGTGAAAGAGCCGGAAACACAGCACTTGAAGAAGTGGTAATGATTTTCAAACAGCATCCTTACCTTAATTTAGATACAAACATCAATACAAGAGAATTGAACGAAATGAGTCGTTTGGTTTCTGAAAGTATGGGAATGATCGTTCAGCCAAACAAAGCAATTGTTGGTGCAAACGCTTTTGCACACAGTTCAGGAATTCACCAGGATGGTGTTATAAAAAACAGAGCAACTTACGAAATCATGGACCCGCTTGATGTGGGTGTAAATGAATCATCAATTATCCTTACAGCAAGAAGCGGAAGAGCTGCTTTGGCTTACCGTGCTAAAAAAGTAGGTTACGAGCTTACAAAAGTACAATTAGACATTGTATACATCGAGTTTTTGAAATTTGCCGATATCAAAAAAGAAGTTGTTGATGCTGATATTCATCAGATTATTGAAGCTGCTAAGATTCAGGATGAATTAGTTAGAAGCTAGTTGGGAAGAATATAGAATATAGACGAAAGAGAATAGAAGAAAGACGAAAGAACAAAGACAAAAAATAAAGATTTAAATACATAAAGAACGAGACGTTATGAATTTGAAAATAGCAGTTTTACCTGGAGACGGAATTGGACCGGAAGTAATTTTACAAGCCAAAAAAGCTTTATACGCTATTGGCGAGGTGTACAATCATGAATTTGTTTTTGAAGAAGCGCTCATGGGAGCAATCGCAATTGATAAAACAGGAAATCCGTTGCCGGAACAAACGCTAAATCTTTGTTTAAATACTGATGCTGTTTTATTTGGCGCTATTGGCGATCCTAAATATGACAATAATCCAAATGCAAAAGTTCGTCCGGAGCAGGGATTATTAAAGCTTCGTAAAGAACTGGGTTTGTTTGCCAACATTCGTCCTATAAAACCTTATAAATCATTACTTGATGCTTCTCCTTTAAAAAGAGAAATTATCGAAGGAGCTGATTTTACTATTTTCAGAGAATTAACAGGTGGAGCTTATTTTGGAGCAAAAACATTAAATGAAGAAGGAACACACGCTTCGGATTTATGTGAATATTCAGAAGAAGAAATCACTAGAATTGCACATTTAGCTTTTAAATCGGCACAAAACCGACGCAAAAAGCTGACAATGGTAGACAAAGCGAATGTTTTGGAAACCTCAAGATTATGGAGAAAAGTAGTTCAAAAAGTGAGCGAAAATTATCCGGATGTTGCTTTAGACTTTTTATTTGTGGATAACGCAGCCATGCAGATTATTTTAAATCCGAGACAATTTGATGTGATTTTGACAGAGAATTTATTTGGAGATATTTTATCAGATGAAGCCAGCGTTATTACAGGTTCTATTGGTTTATTGGCATCGGCATCTTTAGGAGAGAAAAATGCTTTGTTTGAGCCAATTCACGGTTCTTATCCTCAGGCAAAAGGAAAAAATATTGCCAATCCAATTGCTTCTATTTTATCAGCAGGGATGTTGTTAGAGCATTTCGGATTATTTAAAGAAGCTAATGTGATTTATAAAGCTATTGAAAAAGCAATTGAATATAAAGTAGTTACTGTTGATTTAAAACCAGATTCAAAATTCGGTACAAACGAAGTAGGGGAGTTTGTTTCCAATTTTATTTTCAGCAAAGACGATCTGTTATATTTTAGAAATGACAACGTTCATATCGGGCAATCGACGATTGTTTAATTTTTTTATTAAAAAATTGAAATAAATAACAAGAAGTACTGTAAATGTTGAGATTTTATTTTTTTAGTTCTTAAAGTTTTCATACTTTTGTAACACTAAAAAATAAATGATGCAAATCTCAATTATTATTACTTCTGTCATTGTTGTCAATGTGTTTAGCACATCTGCATCGGGAATGGTATAAATATAATTGAAAAACTATATTAGAAACCTTCCAAATACTGGAAGGTTTTTTTTTGAATAAAAATTAAAAAAATAATACAATAATGGAATTAAATAAGTACAGCAAAACCATCACTCAAGATCAAACACAACCTGCAGCGCAAGCTATGTTGTACGGGATTGGTTTAACTGAAGAAGATTTGAAAAAAGCACAAGTTGGTATTGTTAGCATGGGCTACGATGGAAATACTTGTAACATGCACCTGAATGATTTGGCAAAAGATGTCAAAAAAGGTGTCTGGGATGCAGATCTGGTCGGACTTATTTTTAATACCATTGGTGTAAGTGACGGAATTTCAAACGGTACCGAAGGAATGCGTTATTCATTGGTTTCTCGTGATGTTATTGCAGATTCTATTGAAACTGTTGTGGGAGCGCAATGGTACGATGGTGTAATTGCAATTCCGGGTTGTGATAAAAATATGCCAGGAGCCTTAATCGCAATGGGAAGATTAAATCGCCCGGCGATGATGGTTTACGGCGGATCAATTCACTCTGGAAAATGGAAAGGTGAATCTTTGAATATTGTATCTGCTTTTGAAGCTTTAGGAAAAAGAGTAAAAAACGAAATTACTCCCGAAGATTTTAAAGGAGTTATTCAAAATGCATGCCCCGGTGCTGGTGCTTGTGGCGGAATGTATACAGCAAACACCATGTCTTCTGCAATTGAAGCATTAGGAATGAGTTTGCCATACAGTTCTTCAAACCCGGCTTTGAGTCAGGAAAAAAGAGACGAGTGTCTGGCTGCAGGAGAAGCAATCAAAATTTTATTAGAAAAAGATATTAAGCCAAGAGATATCATGACTCGTAAGGCTTTTGAAAATGCTATTACAATTGTAGCAGTTTTAGGAGGTTCTACAAATGCAGTTATGCACTTAATTGCAATGGCGCATGCGGTTGATATCAAAATTACTTTAGATGATTTTCAGGCAATTAACGACAGAACACCAGTTCTGGCTGATATGAAACCAAGTGGTAAATATATGATGGAAGATATTCATGAGGTTGGAGGAATTCCTTCTGTAATGAAATATTTATTGAAAGTAGGATTGATTCATGGAGATTGTTTAACAGTAACCGGAAAAACAGTTGCTGAAAATTTAGCTTCAACTCCGGATTTACAAGATGGACAAGAAGTAATTCACGAAATTCAAAAAGCATTAAAACCAACAGGAAATATTCAGATTTTATACGGAAATCTTGCTTCTGAAGGTGCTGTAGCAAAAATAAGCGGAAAAGAAGGAGAATATTTTGAAGGTCCGGCTGTAGTTTTTGAAGGAGAATTTGAAGTAATTCCAGGTTTACAAGCCGGAAAAATAAAACCAGGCAATGTAGTCGTCATCAGGTATTGTGGACCAAAAGGTGGTCCGGGGATGCCTGAGATGCTAAAACCAACATCGGCAATTATTGGTGCCGGATTAGGAAGCAGCTGCGCTCTTATTACAGACGGCAGGTTCTCTGGAGGTTCACATGGCTTTGTCGTAGGACACGTTACACCAGAAGCTTTTGATGGTGGTGGTATTGCACTTGTAAAAGATGGTGATTTGATTGCGATCGATGCAGTAAAAAATACTATCGACCTGAAAATATCTGACGAAGAATTTGCAGCGAGAAAAGCGGCTTGGGTACAACCGCCGTTAAAAGTTACAAAAGGAGTTTTACTTAAATATGCCAGATCGGTTTCAAGCGCTTCAACAGGTTGCGTTACCGATAATTAATTAAATAACAATATCAAATCAATGACAATTACAATATCAAAAATCAAATAGCAATAAATCAAAAATCAATTTAAAATTTATAATTAAAATTGAATTTTGCCATTGCCATTGAATTTTGAAATTGATTTTTGACATTGATAAAACAAAATATACTATGAAAATATCAGGGGCAGAAGCCGTTATAAGATGTTTATTAGCAGAAGGAGTAGACTTGGTTTATGGATATCCGGGAGGAGCAATCATGCCGGTTTACGACGAATTATATAAATTTCAGGACCAATTACACCACGTATTGGTTCGTCACGAACAAGGCGCAACACACGCAGCTCAGGGATTTGCAAGGGCTACAGGAAAAGTAGGAGTAGCAATTGCAACTTCTGGTCCGGGAGCTACAAATTTAGTAACCGGAATTGCAGATGCGCAAATCGATTCTACACCAATGGTTTGTATTACAGGTCAGGTGGGGAAACATTTATTGGGTTCTGATGCTTTTCAGGAAACGGATATTATCGGAATTTCAACTCCGGTAACAAAATGGAATTACCAAATTACGGAGGCTTCAGAAATTCCGGAAATCATTGCAAAAGCATTTTACATAGCACGTTCTGGACGCCCAGGACCAGTTTTGATTGATATTACTAAAAATGCTCAATTTGATGAGTTTGAATTTAGTTACGAAAAATGTACTTCAATCAGAAGCTATATTCCGGTTCCGAAATTGAAATTAGATAAAGTTGCCGAAGCTGCAGCCATAATCAATAGCGCAAAAAAACCTTTTATTGTTTTTGGTCAGGGAATTATTTTGGGTCAGGCCGAAGAACAATTAAAAGCTTTTATTGAGAAATCAGGAATTCCGGCAGGATGGACAATTTTAGGACTTTCGGCTTTGCCAACAGATCATCCTTTAAACGTTGGAATGCTAGGAATGCACGGAAATTACGGTCCAAATTTATTGACCAACGAATGTGATGTTTTAATCGCTTTGGGAATGCGTTTTGACGACCGTGTAACCGGAAATTTAAAGACATATGCCAAACAGGCAAAGGTAATTCACTTTGAAATTGATCCTGCAGAAGTAGATAAAAACGTAAAAACAGAAGTTGCTGTTTTAGGAGATGTAAAAGAAGCTTTAAATGCTTTATTACCTTTAATTGATGCGAAATCTCATGATTTATGGCATAATGAATTTAAGGAATTACATAAAATAGAAGTAGAAACGGTTATAAACGAAGAATTAAATCCAACGAATAACAAAGGAATTTCTATGGGAGAAGCCATGGAAATGATCAATAAACACTCAAAAGGTGACGCAATTATCGTTTCAGATGTTGGTCAGCACCAGATGTTTGCCTGTCGTTATGCTAAATTTAATACTACTAAAAGTAATATTACTTCAGGCGGATTAGGTACAATGGGATTTGCACTTCCGGCTGCAATTGGAGCCAAAATGGGAAGACCGGATCGCGAAGTTGTCGCAATTATTGGAGATGGAGGGTTTCAGATGACAATTCAGGAACTAGGAACTATTTTCCAGACAAAAGTTCCGGTAAAAATTGTGGTTCTAAACAACGAGTTTTTAGGAATGGTACGTCAATGGCAGGAATTATTTTTTGATAACCGATATGCATCAACAAATATGATTAATCCAAATTTTGTTGCTATTGCTGAAGGATATTATATCAAATCTAAAAAAGTAACCCAAAGAGAAGATCTTGACGCAGCCGTTGCAGAAATGCTGGCATCAAAAGATTCTTATTTCCTTGAAGTCATGGTGGAAAAAGAAAACAATGTTTTCCCAATGATTCCTACAGGAGCTTGTGTTTCAGAAATTAGATTAAGCTAGGAAAAAGTTTCAGGTTTCAGGTTTTTTTTGTTTCAGGTTGTAGAACTTGAAACCTGAAACCTGAAACAAAAAAAACTAAAAAACAACATGGAAGATAAAACATTTACCATATCGGTATATTCAGAAAATAACGTGGGTTTGTTGAATAGAATATCAGGAATATTCTTAAAGCGTCACATTAACATATTAAGTTTAAACGTTTCAGAATCAGAAATAGAGAATGTTTCACGATTTATCATTGTAGTAAATACAACAGAAAAATGGGTTCAGAATATTGTTGGACAAATTGAAAAACAAATTGAGGTTATAAAAGCATTTTATCATACAGATGAAGAGACTATTTATTTAGAAAATGCTTTATTTAAAATCGCTTCAAGTTTGTTGTTTGATGAAAAACAAATTCAGAATATAATTAAAGACAGTCAGTCTACAATTGTAACAGTTTCACGTGATTTCTTCGTGATTTCAAAATCCGGAAGACGTTCTGAAATTGAAGAATTATACGAAAAATTCAAACCTTACGGCATTATGCAATTTGTGCGTTCGGGAAGAATATCTGTTTCGAAAGAAAAAATGGAAATTTCAACATTATTAGAAGCCCTAAAATAGTATCAATTATAAATTACACTTATTAAATATTTAAAAGAAAATGGCAAATTATTTCAACACACTACCACTTAGATTACAATTAGAACAATTAGGCGTTTGCGAATTTATGGAGCAATCAGAATTTGCAGACGGAATTGCTGCATTAGCCGGAAAAAAAGTTGTTATTGTAGGTTGTGGTGCACAAGGTTTGAACCAGGGATTGAACATGAGAGACTCTGGTTTGGATATTTCATATGCATTACGTGCAGATGCAATTGCTGAAAAAAGAGCATCTTACAAAAACGCTACAGAAAACGGATTTAAAGTAGGTACTTATGAAGAATTAATTCCAACTGCTGATTTAGTTTGTAACTTAACTCCTGATAAACAACATACTGCAGTTGTTACTGCAATTATGCCATTAATGAAAAACGGTTCGACTTTAGCATATTCTCACGGATTTAATATTGTTGAAGAAGGAATGCAGATTCGTAAAGATATTACTGTAATTATGTGTGCTCCTAAATGCCCTGGTTCTGAAGTTCGTGAAGAATACAAAAGAGGATTTGGTGTACCAACTTTAATTGCAGTTCACCCGGAAAATGATCCAAATGGTGCTGGTTTAGATCAGGCAAAAGCGTATGCTGTTGCAACTGGTGGACATAAAGCCGGAGTTTTAAAATCATCTTTCGTAGCAGAAGTAAAATCAGATTTAATGGGTGAGCAAACTATCCTTTGCGGATTGTTGCAAACTGGATCTATTTTATGTTTTGATAAAATGGTAGAAAAAGGAATCGAACCTGGATATGCTTCAAAATTAATTCAATACGGATGGGAAACTATCACAGAAGCTTTGAAACATGGTGGTATTACAAATATGATGGATCGTTTGTCTAATCCTGCAAAAATCGAAGCTTACGAAATTGCTGAGGAATTAAAAGACATCATGCGTCCGTTATTTCAAAAACACCAGGATGATATCATTTCTGGAGAATTCTCAAGAACAATGATGATTGATTGGGCTAATGACGATAAAAATTTATTGACGTGGAGAGCTGCAACAGGAGAAACTAACTTCGAAAAAACACCTCCAACTGATGCTCGAATATCTGAACAAGAATATTTTGATAACGGAGTATTAATGATTGCAATGGTTAAAGCCGGAGTTGAGTTGGCTTTTGAAACAATGACAGAAGCTGGAATTATCGAAGAGTCAGCTTATTATGAATCATTACACGAATTACCTTTGATTGCTAACACAATTGCAAGAAAGAAATTATTTGAAATGAACCGCGTAATTTCGGATACAGCTGAGTACGGATGTTATTTGTTTGATCACGCTTGTAAACCGTTATTGGCTGAATACATGAAAAATGTTGAAACAAACATAATTGGAAAACCATTTTCAACTTCAAACGGAGTAGATAATGCTATTTTAATTGCTGTAAACAAAGAAATCCGTCAACACCCTATTGAAGAAGTAGGAGCATGGTTGAGAGAATCTATGACAGCAATGAAAAAAATTGGATAATAAATTGGGAATTACCACACAGTCGAATGTGATGGGATTTGCACTGTATCATTATTTTATGTAATATTTTGAATTAGTAAGCACTTATTAAGAAAATTAGATATAGATGCATATTGCATTCACTTAACTTCGGTGAGAAAGTTAAGTGAGGCTAATCCCTAAAAAGGGGCATGTTTAAAACTAAATATGCTTGTTGAAATTTCTGTTTTAATTAATAAAGCTGCTGCTATTTTCAAAATGAAGCAGAGTATTGTAATACAGAATTACAAAATTAATTGTTATTGAAATTGTTAAAATCAAAAGGCATGATATTTATTTATCGTGCCTTTTTTGTAAAATGCATTTTTAGTTCAAAACACATATTTTTATATTAAACACATAAAAAAGCTCTATTTTTTTTAATATGTGTTTTTAATTGATAAAATTTATGAATTAAATAATTTTAAGAATACGTCGATATTTAATACATTTATAAAAAAATTCCAAAAACATATGAGTTATTATAAAATTGAAAATTTAGAACAATATTTTAAACATTACAATAAGTCAATAAGGGAACCAAGGAAGTTTTGGGGGAAAATAGCTGAAGAAAATTTTACCTGGTACCAACAATGGGATAAAGTAGTAGATTTTAATATGGCCGAAGCCGAAGTAAAGTGGTTTACTGAAGCTAAAGTTAACATTACCAAAAACTGTATTGACAGACATTTAAGCAAAAGAGGAGAAAAAACGGCAATTATATTTGAACCAAATGATCCCTCAGAAACTGCTTTACATATAACGTATAACGAATTATACGAAAGAGTATCAAGAATGGCGAATGTTTTGCGCGAGCAAGGTGTTCGTAAAGGAGATCGTGTTTGTATTTACTTACCAATGATTCCTGAATTGGCAGTTGCGGTATTGGCTTGTGCCAGAATTGGAGCAATTCACTCTGTTATTTTTGCAGGTTTTTCAGCATCTGCTGTTACAGCAAGAATTAACGATTGTGAATGTAAAATGGTAATTACTTCTGACGGTGGATACAGAGGAAACAAAACAATTGATCTTAAAGGGATTGTAGATGAAGCATTAGATACTTGTCCAACGGTTGAAAAAGTTTTGGTTGTAAAAAGAACCCAGACCGAAGTTAAAATGAAAGACGGTCGTGATGTTTGGTTACAGCCATTATTGGATGCAGCTATTGACAATAGTGTTGCAGAAATTATGGATGCCGAAGATCCTTTATTTATTTTGTATACTTCAGGATCTACAGGAAAACCAAAAGGAATGGTGCATACCACAGCAGGTTATATGGTTTACACGGCATATACCTTTAAAAACGTATTTAGCCACGAAGAAAATGATATTTTCTGGTGTACTGCAGATATCGGATGGATCACAGGTCACTCATACATTTTGTACGGACCTCTATTAAACGGAGGAACAACCGTAATTTTTGAAGGAGTGCCATCTTACCCTGATTTCAGCCGTTTTTGGGATATTATCGAAAAACATAAAATCACACAATTCTATACAGCGCCAACTGCAATCCGTTCATTAGCAAAAGAAAGCTTAGATTATATTCAAAAATATCCTTTAAAATCACTTAAAGTTATTGGATCTGTTGGAGAACCAATTAACGAAGAAGCCTGGCACTGGTTCAATGACCACGTTGGAGATAAAAGATGTCCGGTGGTTGATACCTGGTGGCAAACTGAAACCGGTGGAATCATGATTTCGCCAATTGCTTTTGTAACACCAACAAAACCAACATACGCAACTTTGCCATTACCGGGAATTCAGCCTGTTTTGATGGATGAAAAGCGCAACGAAATTGAAGGAAATCAGGTTGTTGGTAGTTTATGTATTAAATTTCCGTGGCCGGGAATCGCCAGAACAATCTGGGGAGATCACCAGCGATACAAAGACACTTATTTCTCTTCTTTCCCTGGAAAATATTTTACAGGAGACGGAGCATTAAGAGACGAAGTTGGATATTACAGAATTACAGGTAGAGTTGATGATGTAGTAATTGTTTCAGGTCATAATTTAGGAACAGCTCCTATCGAAGATGCAATCAACGAGCATCCTGCAGTTGCCGAATCTGCAATTGTTGGTTTCCCTCACGATATAAAAGGAAATGCGTTGTATGGTTATGTAATTTTGAAAGAAACCGGAGAAGTTAGAAATAAAGAGAATCTGTCTAGAGAAATCAACCAATATATTTCAGACCATATTGGACCAATTGCGAAGCTAGATAAAATTCAGTTTGTTTCTGGTTTACCAAAAACACGTTCAGGAAAAATTATGCGTAGAATTTTACGTAAAATTGCAGAAGGAGATTTCTCTAATTTCGGAGATACTTCAACATTATTGAATCCTGAAATTGTAGAAGAAATTTCAAAAGAAAGAATTTCTTAATTCTGATCTTACTATAAAATAAAAAATGCCTCTTAAATTTAAGAGGCATTTTTTATGTGTATATTTTTTGTTAGACTGAGTAAAGTCGATGTTCAAAACTTTGATAAAGATTAAAGTAAAAAAAGTAAACTATACCTTTTTTGTCAGACTGAGCGGAGTCGAAGTCCCGCAAAGTGATTCTGCATGACAGGCTTCGACTCCGCTCAGGCTGACAATCTTATAAGAGCTAATTTTGTATTTTTAAAACTTAATTTTTCTTATATAAACTTATATTATATGGTTCAAAAAAAAACCTACTTAATTCCCAATCGAGATTTAAGCTTCAAAAACAAAAGTGCAATTCGATAAGCATCTTCAGAAGAAGAATTTCTATCGCTTTTCGGAATTTTAAAAATTTCTCCTAAATCGTCTAAAGAAAATTGTTTGTCATTAATGTCCGTTAATTTACGATACATCATATCAACATCCAGTGCTTCATTTTTTAATCTTCCACAATCCAAACGTTCAAGAGCGCTGTTAAGCATTTCGATATCAAAATTAATATGATGGCCAACTAAAACAGCATTGCCTATAAAATTAATAAAAGCTTCGAGAGCAGCAGGCTCTTCCATTTTTATCATTTTACTGTCAATAATAAACTCATTAGAAAGCCCATTATCATGCAGGAATTTATATTGCAGCAAAACAGATTCAAAACTGTCCTTGATGACAACGCCGTCGTCAACAACCGCAAAAGCTCCCAAAGACAGAATTACATCCTTATTCGGATTTAAGCCTGAGGTTTCAGTAGATAAAACTACAAAACGGTTAGGCTTTGTTTCGAATTTGGTTAAGTAATCCTTCCAAAAATCAGGATATTCTTTATTAATATTTTTAATCCAGTCTAACATACTTTATGAAAATTGCGTAAGTTGAAATTTGCTCTTGATTAATTCTTCAAGATCTTTCATTGGTGTTAGAGCATTTTTTAATTTCTCTCTATCTGTTTTTGACATTTCTTTTATATTAATATATTGCCCGGAATCATCATTTTTTAATCCTTCAACAGTTCTAAATTTTGATAAAGTTAGAAAAGCTTCGGCACAGCTTAAATATATTTCTGCATTTTTAGAATCTGTGATTGCTAATTGCTTGAATCTTAAATAAGTATTCTGAATTCCTTTTATGTTAGAATTTAAAATTAGTAAACGCGCGCCATCAATTAAAGGCATTAGAGCACGGGTTTTAATATCAAATTTTCCTTTTTGTGGACCTTCTTCTTCAACAATAAATTTTTTGAAAAAGCTCAAAGGAGAATTTCTTTTTAAAGCGTCATTTCCTAAGAAATCAAAGAATAAAGTATTGTTAACTGCATTTTTGAAAATTACACCTTCAATGGCTTCTTCAATTTTTGGTTCACCAAAAACGATCTCATAATCAAAGAAAATACTACTTAAATCATTACTATTTTCACCTGGAGTATTCATCCAACTGTTGTATTGTTTTGTCCAGTCAGTCAATGATTTACACCATAACATGTTGCTTCCCATATGTCCATTAGGGCAAAGTTCATAACCTACTTTTTCAAGTATCGCAGTTGTTCTTTTTGCCAGTCTCAAAAAGTAATCTTTTACATCTCTGTATTTCTCCGGCGTAACATCTTCAAAAACTAAAATACTATCCTGGTCTGTCAATAAAAGCTGTTCTTTACGTCCTTGGCTACCAATACTTAACCACGCAAATCGAGCAGGAGGTGAGCCTAAATCTAAAATAGACAATTCTACCGCACGTTTAATTATTGCTAAATTAATTTCGCTGGCAATATTGCTGACATGTGAAAGCGGAATATTTTTTTGAATCGAATTCTGAATCAAATCAGATAAACGATCACGAATTTGTTTTAAATCTTTTGGAAGCTGCGAACGTTTTATTTCTTTAATCAAAACCCCGGGATTACTGGCTTGAGCTACAATTAAATCATGTTCAGAAATAATTCCCTTAACGGCAGATTTACTCGTTCCGTCTTTGGTAACGCATAAATGGGTTACATTATGTTTTAGCATAAGTAATTGTGCCTCAGCAAGAGAGACATTTTCTAAAACGGTTACAACCGGCGACGACATGATTTTGTCGATAGTTTCAGTAATAGGATATCGGCCTGTAGCAATTTTCGAAGACAAATCGGCATCAGTAACAATACCAATTGGGTTATTTTTTTCAGTAACTACAATATTATCTACCATAGATTCGGTCATTAAAATAGCCACATCTTTTACAATGCGGTTTGCTTCTGTTTTTAATGGCGAATTATTATAGGTAAGTGTCTGCAAATATTGCATTTCTGATTGCTGATCAACATAAAATGAAGTTTCAGAAGTCATTTTTCCGTTAGAACCCGAACTTTCTTTTGTATGTCTGGAATTTACAGCAAAATTTTCAAGTAAGAAATTTAGAACATCAGAATTATTAGCCACAAAAGGTCTGAAAACAGCAATAGGAATAGCATAAATAATGCTTTCTTCACGTGCTTTTGCAGTCATCATGTAGTTATTTTTGGCAAAAAACGGACGTAATCCAAAAATATTTCCTTCATGACATTTATTAATAATAGTTTCCTCGGCATCTGCAATTGTAGTCAGATTTATAACGCCCGAAGCCACAACATAAAAACTATCATGCAGAGGATCGTTATTTTCAAACAATACTGCGTGTTTCTCTAAATTGATAACGCGAATATTACTTGCAATATCAGCTAATTCCTGAAAAGTTAAGTTGTTAAATGGCGGGTATTCTTTTAAAAAATCTGCAATATGCTCAGCAATTGTATTCATATGTTTGATAATTTTTTTAAAGTATCGAATGTAAAAATAATAAAATAAAACCTTACAATGAAAGCATCTGGATTAGAATATATTAAATATTAAAAATATGTTAATTTTTATTGATTTAAAGGGTTTTAAACGGTATTTTTTGTTTTTAATCGATAAAATTTAATGAGATTTTTGAGCAGAATTAAAAAGAAAAGAATGCGCCAAAATTTAAATTGTAATTTTTGAAGTTTTAAAACCTTGAAGAGGTTTATGTAATTTCTGATTTGTTTTAAATCTAATTTTAAAAACTTACATTATTGTGAAGTTACAAGAAGCAGAGTTTAATTATGCAAAGAAGTTTCTATAATAATTTGATATAGAGTGGTTCTTGAAAAAGTCTATTTTACATAATATAAATTATAGGTCAAAATGGATTAAAGTAATAATAGCCTTTAATCGTATAATTTGCTTAAAATCAATTCTTTTGGAACTAAGTCAGATCCGCCTCTTTTTTCGAATTGAATACGTTCTTCACTCACAAAAAGAACTGCACTGGCCGATGAACCATTTTTAGTTTTCATACTAATTTGAGCTTTTTCCCCAAGCACATAAACATATCCGGTAACTTCCATAACGCCGCTACTCAAATTTGCATCATCACTAATCACTTCGGCAGTTCCATAAATCTTGTTATTAGATTGCGCCATATTAATTTTAAAAATATATTTTTTGCTGCAGTCTTTGCAATTTTCAGTACTCCAGGTTCCGGTGAATTGATTTGATTGTGAAAATGCTGAAAAAGAAATAAATAATATAAAAAGGATAATTTTTTTCATAAGAATAAAAACTTTTAAATAATCATTTTCAAATATATAAAAAAAGCATCCACGGTTGTGGATGCTTTAGATTGTTGTGAAGAAAAATTTTATTTAAGCTTTTTCAAATAAACTGATTTTCCGTTTAAAGAAACTTCAATTTGATTCGTTTTTTCAGAAAAAGTTGTTCTTAAAGCATTTCCTTTAAAAATTTGAACATCACCATATACTTTTCCGGTTTCATCAGAAACGTATTCAAATAATAATTTTTTATTATCTGGCTCAATTCCTAATCTGTAGCTTGAAAATTTAGATGTTGTTAAATTGAATTCTTGTTGTGTATCAATAATCTTTCCATCAGCATAAAAATTGGTAACTGATTTATTTAAAGTGATATCAGGATAATATTTATTTACTTGTTCAAGTAATGCATACTGCGCTGGATTTGCATCTTCAATTTTTGTTGTAATAGATTGTGCAAATGACATTGTTGTAAAAATTAAAGCAAATAATAAGGAGATTTTTTTCATAATTTTAGTTTTTAATAGTTATTGTTTCAAAACAATTTTGAAACATTACATAATAACCACTTTTTTCATAAAAAGTAATTAATATCTATAACAAGGTAGTAAATATTTATCTTTGCACGAAATTAAAAGCAACATTTTAAGAAAATGACAACAAAAAAATATATTAAGCTCATTCTGATTTTAGGTTCTCTAACTGCACTTGGTCCTTTTTCGATCGATATGTATTTACCTGGATTTTCAGGTATTGCAAAAGACTTACATACAACTGTAGCTAAAGTTTCAATGAGTTTATCCAGTTATTTTATTGGAATTTCAGCCGGACAATTGCTTTACGGACCCTTATTGGATCGTTTTGGGCGTAAAAAGCCTTTATTTATTGGTTTACTCGTTTATATTATAGCTTCTTTAGGATGCGTTTATGTAACAGATATTGATGCTTTTATATTTTTACGTTTTATTCAGGCAATTGGTAGTTGTGCTGCAACTGTGGCTTCAGTTGCTATGGTGCGCGATTTGTTTCCTGTAAAAGACATTCCAAAGGTTTTTTCATTATTAATGTTAGTTCTCGGGCTTTCGCCGATGCTAGCGCCAACAATTGGAGGTTATGTTACCGAAGATTATGGCTGGCATACTGTATTTTTTATCCTAATGTGTATGGGAATTGCTATTTTAATAGCTGCACAAGTTGGTTTACCAAATAGTTTTAAACCAGATACTTCGATTTCATTAAAACCTAAACCAATTATAAATAACTTTTTAAAAGTGCTAAAAGAACCGCAATTTTATACTTACGCATTTACAGGTTCCATCGCTTTTTCGGGCTTATTTACTTATGTAGCGGCCTCTCCTATAATTTTTATGGATATTTATCATGTGGACGCTAAAACATACGGATGGATTTTTGCTTTTATGTCAGTAAGTTTTATTGGTTCAAGTCAATTGAATTCTGTTTTATTAAAGAGATTTTCGAGCGAGCAAATGATTTTTGGAGCTTTAATTGCTCAATCTGTAATAAGTATTGTTTTCCTGATATTGGCATTAAATAATCTTTTAGGTCTTTATGAAACTAGTATAATGTTATTTTTATTCTTGGGTTGTCTGGGAATTTCAAACCCAAATACTGCCGGACTTACAATGGCGCCGTTTGCCAAAAATGCCGGAAGTGCTTCGGCTTTAATGGGCGCAATTCAGTTAGGATTGGGAGCTTTAGCTTCTTTTGCAGTTGGTGTTTTTGTAAAAAATTCTGTTGCACCAATGGTTATTATTATGACTGCAACTACAATTATAGCCTTTATCGTTTTAAATATAGGAAAACGTTTTATAAAAGAAAAAGTAGAAATTTCTGGTGACGATGATATTGTTGTTGGACATTAAATTTTTTAAAATTCCAATTTTAAAATTCCAAATTCCAATTGTAGGTGTGATAAAAACGACAAACTTAAACTAAATAAAAAGGCCAGAATCTTAGATTCTGGCCTTTTTATTGGGATTTGGAATTTCAAAAATTTGGAATTTATTCAATCTTATTGTCTTTTCTCTGGTCTGATAATCATTCTAAGAGATTGATCTCTTGCAAAATAAGCTACCATCCAATTCCAAAATGTATTAATTCTGTTTCTGTAAGTTATCAAAGAAATTAAATGGATAAACAACCAAATAACCCAGGCAAAAAAACCATTGAAATGCCATTTCGGACTTGGTAAATCTACTACGGCTTTGTTTTTTCCAATAATTGCCATTGAGCCTTTATCATTGTAAACAAACGGTTTAAGCGGTTTATTTTTAACTGTTGCTTTAAAATTATTGGCTAAATTTAAACCTTGCTGAATCGCAACCTGAGCCACTTGCGGATGTCCGTCAGGGAAATTTTTATCTCCGGCCAAAATCGCTGTATCGCCAATAGCGTATATATTTTCGAGTCCGTTGACTTTATTATATTGATCTGTTGCCATACGACGACCGCGTCCATAACTTTCTTTCGGAATTCCGTCAAAAATTTTAGCCGAAACTCCCGCAGCCCAAATTAAATTCTTGGTTTTGATGGTATCTCCGTTTTCAAAATGAACGGTATCATCTACATAATCAACAACTCTGGTGTTTAGTTTTACTACAACACCTAGATTTGTAAGTGCTTCTAGCGTATCTTTTTGAGACTCTTTACTCATTGGAGCCAACAACGCATCTCCTCCATCAACTAAATAAACATTACTGGCAGAAGTCTCTAATTCAGGGTATTCCTTAAGCAGGATGTTTTTTCGCATTTCGGCAAACATTCCCGAAACCTCTACTCCTGTTGGTCCTCCTCCGGCAACCACAATTGTCAATAATTTACGACGCTTGCGAATATCTTTGGTAATAGCTGCTTTTTCAAGATTTTTAAGCAGTGCATTTCGCATTTCGATGGCATCGTTTAAGGTTTTCATCGGAATGGCATTTTTCATTACATTTTCCATACCAAAATAACTTGTTTCGGCGCCTGTGGCAAAAACCAGATAATCGTATGTTAATTCGCCATTATTTAAAATTATTTTATTTTCGGCAGGAACTACAGAAAGCAGTTCTCCCAAACGAAATTGTAGATTTTTTTTACCGGCAAAAAACTTTCTGAAAGGATAACTAATACTTGATGGTTCTAAAAAAGCAGTAGCAACCTGATATATTAATGGTGGAAAAAAATTATAGTTATTTTTATCTACAAGCGTTACTTGTATTTCAGGCTGATTAACAAGTTCTTTTGCAAGATTTATCCCTGCAAAACCGCCTCCTATTATGACTATATTCATATGTATTTTTTATTTAAGTAGGATTTATGAGTACAACTGTTTCTGCTTATAGCAGTTCTATAAATTTAACATTATAATTCCAAATACAAAAACCAATTTTGAGTTTTCTGTTAAAAAATTATGGAATTAATTGGTCAATTTAAGTTTCATCATAAGGTCGGTTTGCTCATCATCACCTAATTTAAAAATGTGTTTGTCAAATTCTGTAAAACCATTTTTTTGGTAAAAATTTAGGGCTCTCCCATTTTCCTCCCAAACACCAAGCCACACATATTCAGCATTTTTTTCTTTTGCAATTTCAATGGCTTTGTCGTAAAGTAGTTGTCCGACTTTTTTTCCGTGAAATTCTTTTGAAACATATATTCTCTCAATTTCAAGAGCTTTATTATCTTTCAATTCTGTTTGAGAATCTCCAAAGTTGACTTTTAAATAGCCAATTACTTCATTTTCAAGAATAGCGAAGTAAAATTCAGAATCTTCATTGGTAAGTTCGGCAGTTAGTTTTTCATATGAAAATCCTTCATCCAAATAAGCTTCTAAGTTTTCTTTAGAATTATGTTCAGAAAATGTTTCTTCAAAAGTTTGTCGGCCAATCTTTTGTAAATCATCAACTTCGCTAATCGAAATTTTTTTTATAATAATATTTGCTGCCATTTCCAGTCGTATTTTATAGTTCAAATTGTCATTTGCTCATAAAAATACAACATAAATTGGCTAAATCAAGTTATCGAAATATTACTTTTTGAATTTTTTAACAGGTTTTTCTACGACTTCAACTTTGTTCTGTAAAACGTAATTTGCCATTAGTTTTTCAATTAATTCATCCTTAGTAAGATGGTGAAAAACTGTTTTTACATTCGTTTTCAAATCTGCTGAAAGATCGTGATTTGGTTTGGTTTTGAAGATTTGTTTTGCCCATAAAAGCATATTATTTTCTTCTAAACTTACTGCTGAAGGTTTTTGGAATTTAGTAAATTTAATTCCTAATTCTTTTTCAAATTCCGGAATTTCAACTGTTTCTTCCTCTTGTAAAACGGTTAAAGAAAGTCCCTTTGCTCCTGCCCTTGCGGTTCTTCCACTTCTATGAACGTAATTTTCATAAGTGTCAGGCAAGTGGTAATTTACCACATAAGAGATTTCTTTTACATCTATTCCTCTCGCAGCCAAATCGGTAGCAACCAAAATATTGATATGTCCTTCACGAAATTGTTCCATAATCCTATCACGAATTCCCTGAGATAAACTACCGTGAAGCGCTCCGGATGAAAAACGATTTATAGCCAGATTTTTAGCTAATTTATTTACTGCAGCTTTGGTTTTACAGAAAATGATTCCGCGTTCACCATCTTTTGAGTTTAGAAAATGCATTAAAACATCCAGTTTTTCAATCGGGTCAACCACAATATATTCGTGATCAATTCCTTGGTTACCAACAGTTTCCATGTTGGCGCTAACCTGAACTACATTTTTATTTAAGTAATTCTGAATCAATTGTTTGATTGTTCCCGGCAAAGTTGCTGAAAACAATAAAGTGCGGTGTTTTTTAGGAAGTTCAGCAACAATTTCGTCTAAACTTTCTTTTAAGATTGAAACCATTTCATCGGCTTCATCCAAAACTAAATATTCTGTTTGTTTTAAATCAATTGCTTTACGCTGAATCAAATCGATTAAACGTCCCGGTGTTGCAACAACAATATGTGTTGGCTGTGTAAGGCGTTCAATTTGTGGCTTAATGGGGATTCCACCACAAGTTGAAGCTATAGAGATATTCGGAATATGTTTTCCGAAATCTTCTAAATTTCTAAAAATCTGTTGTCCAAGTTCTCTGGTTGGCACCAAAATAACAGCCTGAACAATTGGTAATTCTGTATTAACTAATTGCAATAAAGGCAATCCGAAAGCGGCTGTTTTTCCCGTTCCGGTTTTGGCTAAACCTACAACATCGTGAATTTCATTTAAAAGAAGCGGAATTGTTTTTTGTTGAATTTCTGTTGGTTCAACAATGTTCAACTCGTTTAGAGCTTTTAAAATTGGTGCTGAAACTCCTAATGATGAGAATTGTTTAGACATTTTTTAGTTTTGTTTTTATTTTTTTTTTTGTTTCAGGTTTCAGGTTGTTTTTCTTTGAGTATAATTTAACCGCAAAGCAAACTTGAAACCTGAAACTTTTTTAATCTTCTTCCTATCAATCCGGTTCGTTCATGATTTTTTCACGGTATTTTTTACCGATTAATAAAGTCATATTCTTTTTGTAATCTTCAACCAACCATTCGCGGTAGTTTTTACTGCATTGGCTTAAGCATTTTGCATAACGTTTGATACGGCATTCAATATCATCATCCAATTCTTTTCCTAAAGATTTTGCTTCTTGTAAAGTTTCGGTATTATCAACACACATTGCTGCATGTTGTTCTAATGACTTGTCTAGTACTACTTTAGAACGTAAATTTTGTTTGATAATAAGTTTATGTTCTTCATCAACATCAAAAGTAACTTCAGCAGTTTTACTGAATTTAGCTCTTAATTCAGGAGGCATTGTATATTTAAAATACAATTCAATTTCTGTATCGTCACGTAAATTCTCCAAATAAAATTCAGGTGATTTAAAGATATGCTGCCAGTTTACAGGCTCGCTCCACAAACCAAAACGCGCTGCATTATTTCCCAGATCAATAACCGTAAATTCATCTTTACCAGGTAATTTACGAGATCCACGACCAATCATCTGGTAGTATAAAGTCAACGATTTTGTTGCTCTGTTTAATATAATAGTTTCTACGGTTGGCTCATCAAAACCAGTTGTTAAAATTCCAACCGAAGTTAAAATTGCATCCGGAGTTTTCTTAAACCAGGCCAAAATATCTTTACGTTCTTCAGAACTGCTTGTATTATCAAGGTGTCTGATGTCGTAGCCCGCTTCTCTAAAAGTTTCATATACATATAATGAAGTATGAATACCATTGTTGAAAATCAGGGTTTTTTTACCTAATGAACGTTCTGTATAAGCATGCAGTAATTTCTCCTGCATGATTGTATTGGTATACAAATCATCAGAAGATTTTACGGTATAATCTCCATTAATACCTACTTTTAATGATGTTAATCCCACATCATAACTATAGGTTGTAGCACGCGCCAAAAATCCTTTATCAATTAATGAGCTAATTGTGTCTCCCACAATAAGTTCATCATAACTCTGGTGCATTGGTAATTTTATATTCGAACTCAAAGGTGTTGCTGTTACTCCAAGAATAAAAGCATTTTTGAATGAGTTTAATAATTTTCTAAATGAATTGTAATGTGCCTCGTCAATAATAACCAAACCAATATTGTCAAGATGTAATTTCTCGTCATTGATACGGTTTTTTAAAGTTTCAACCATCGCCACAAAACATGAATAATCGTTTTGATCAGGCAGTTCTTTTACTTTACTATTGATGATTTTATTAGAAACACCAAAGCCTTTCAACATTTTTGAAGTTTGCTTACAAAGTTCTATACGGTGCGTTAAAACAACTACTTTTTTATCATTATTCGCTAAATAACGACGAACGATTTCAGAAAAAATTACAGTTTTTCCTCCACCTGTTGGTAGTTGATACAATAAATGATGTTGAGCTGGAGCATTGTCTAAACGTTCAAAAATGGCGTCGATATCGCCTTTTTGGTATGCATAAAGTTCTTTTTTCTCTTCTCTTTCTATTTCTAAAGTGTTTTGAGACATTGTTTATTTTTGGATTTTTGCAAAAATACATCTAAAAAACAGTTATCCATCCTATTTTAATTTAAAATAAATGATTTTTTTTAATAAGATTTTTTATGAGAAGTGTTTTTATAAGTCGATTTTGTCTAAAATTATCTCAAAATCGTATTTGTTTTTCCATTTTTGTTGAATAGTTTGCTGTTGGATCGCAATTATTCTCGTTTTAAATTCATTCAAAATTCCATTCGAAATAACAAAATTTAACGCTTGCTCAAAAGAATTAAACATACTTTTGTAAAATAATTCCTGCTTAATAAAATTATTAGATGAGAAAGTTTGCGCTATTTCGATATTATACAACATCAAATCGGCAATAATAAACGAATCAACACCTAATGAAATAAAATGTTTGATAATTTTTTGCGCAACAGATCGCCTCATTTTTGCTTTAGGACGCCATTTTGCATTTGGCTTTTTTACAGGGAAATATTCGTGCGAAATTTTGACTTTGCTTTCCTGCAATAATTTGTCTTCTTTTGGATTAAAAGCAAAATCATAATACACTTTTACCGGACTAAATTTCTCGTACAATTCGATGATTTGTTCCTCAAGTTGTTCTTTATTTAAATCTGCTAAATATTTTTTTAAATCGCGCTTGCTCATTATCAAAGTTTAAGGTTACAAAGTTAAATTACTTTTAGCATTCATACTCTAATAATCAACCATAATACTTAATTTTGCCGGATTAAATTTAAAAACCAAATGTATGCTCAAGATTTTTAAGGTTACCGCAATTTTAGAAGGAATTTCCTATTTAGTTTTATTCGCCAATATGCTTATCATTAAAACAAACAATCCTGAACTTTATCATACATTATTACGTCCTTTAGGAATGACTCACGGCGTATTATTTATCGGATATATAGTGTTGGCTTTTTTACTGAAAAAATCTCAAAACTGGGATTTAAAAACTTTCGGAATTATATTGATTGCTTCACTTATTCCGTTTGGAACTTTCTATATCGAGAAAAAATATTTAGCAAATAATGCATAAACCTTTGGATAAAATATTCAACTTTTTATATCCGCTTTTTCGAGATTGGGGAATGAGCCGCAATTTTGCGTCCTACACTAGTCTTGTTTTTAATATTGCCATTATGGTGGCTTTGGCGTATGCCATATATTATCTTGCCAAGTTCGTTTTGGTTACGCTTACGGCGGTTTTTGCCCAGCGTACCAAAACGAAGTTTGATGATTATTTGGTTCACAATAAAACCACAAAATATACCGCTTATTTAATTCCGTTTTTCTTTATTTATAAAGCTGTTCCGATTATTTTAGATAAATACGATTATTGGGAAGGACTTTTTGGAAAAATAGTTGGCGTTTATATTGTTTTGATCACTTTATGGATCATCAGAACGATTTTTAATTCGTTACGGGATTATTTAAAACAAAAACCGGAATACAGCGATAAACCTATCGACAGTTTTGTACAGGTTATCATGATTGTGCTCTGGATTTTTGGTGTTGCGCTTATTATTTCGACTTTATTCGGAATTAAAAAAGGCGAATTGCTGACTATTTTAGGGACACTTTCGGCAATTATTATCTTGATTTTCAGAGATACTATTTTAGGATTTGTTTCCAGTGTTCAGGTTGCTATAAACGACATGGTTCGTATTGGCGACTGGATTACAATGGATAAATTTGGTGCCGATGGCGATGTTATCGAAATCAATTTAACTACTGTAAAAGTTCGAAATTTTGATAATACCATTACCACGATTCCAACATATGCCTTGAGTTCAGATTCGTTTCAGAATTGGCGAGGCATGCAAAAATCTGACGGAAGGCGTATTAAAAGGCATGTTTTGATAAAAAGCAGCAGCATTCGTTTTCTTCATAATGAAGATTTGAATCAGATGAAAAAAGTACAGCTCATTTCATCTTATATAGAAACCAGACAGGCCGAAATTGAGAAATACAATGCATTGCATGGTGTTGATAAAAGCCTTGCACTAAACGGTAGAAACATGACTAATTTAGGTTTGTTCCGAAAATACATCATGCAATATCTGGTAACACATCCTGGTTTGAATAAAGATATGCATATTATGTGTCGTCAATTACAATCGAGTGAGCATGGAGTTCCGTTAGAGATTTATGCTTTTTCGAGTGACAAACGCTGGGCAAATTACGAATATATTATGGCCGATATTTTTGATCATGTAATGGCTTCGGTTATTTATTTTGATTTAGAAATTTTCGAATTGCCATCGCAGATTGGACCTTTAGATTAAATAAAAGTTTCAGGTTTTCTTTGTTTCAAGTTTCAAGTTTTACTTTGAACATAATTTAACCGCAAAGTCCGCAAAGTTTTTTCGCAAAGCACGCAAGGATTAACTTTGCGCTCCTAGCGTAAACCATTGCGGACTTTGCGGTTAAATACAGCACAGCTCAAACCTAAAACAAAAAATACTACTTTTTCACTTCTTCAAAAACAAATTTTGGATCGTTAAAACTCAGCGTTCCCTGAATAAAGCAAGGAAGATTCATGAAAGTGCCAATGACACCATTTCCAAGTAGTAATTTGTTTTCTTTTTTAAGCAAAGCTAATGGAACTCTTTTCCAGCTTCCTCCGTTAGAAATATAATGAAAATCACCGGTTAAGGTATTTCCTTTTATATCTCCCCTTACATCGCCGGAATCTTTCCCTGTTTTGTAATATGATATTTCATAACGTCCGTAAAAACGTTTATCACTTATATTAACGTCTAAAATTGCCGTATCCTTGTTGTTGACAGCGCGATAAATAAGATGATTGTATTTGTCCTTTTGTTCTTTAGAATTACAGGAAATTAGAAAAGCGAACAATAAGAAAACAATTAAAAGTTTTTGAAACATTTTTGAGTATTTTTTTTCGGTTAAATCCTATAATAAATTAAAGTTAAGCTTAAATAAACTTATGTGTTTTAGTTGGTAAAAAATTAATTATAATGAGTTTCGTGTTTTATTTTTTTCTAAATTTAAAGAAAAAACATGGCAGATAGAGACACTTTTTTAAAAGAATTAAGAGGCGAAACTTTAGGAACTGTAAGTGCTCAATCTTCAGCAGATGAGTTGTTTCAAAATCAAACGATTAGGCCTATTTTAAAACTTCAAAACGATTTGTTTGTAGCCGTTTTTATCAACTACGTAAACAAAAACAAAGCCGATTTTTATTCGTACACAGTCGAAAAGAAATTGCAAACAATTGAAAACTCCATTCAAAAGGATATTAAATTCCGTAATTCTTTAAAAGGAATTGTTATGGCACTTTTTACCATTGAAGAATATGATACTTATATTCAAAATTCATCAAGTTTAAACAAAAGAATGATGAACTTATTAATTGACCGATTGAAAAGTCAGGTGCAGTTGTTTGAATTGGAATCGAATTCGAAGTAACCTATAAAATGATTAAAACAGCTTACCATTACTTATTTTATAGAACTTACGAAGTTATTTTAAAAACCAATCAATCTTCTTCTGAATCATCTTCAGCAAGATTGTTATCTATATTATTTTTTATAAATATTTTCACAGTATACTTCTTTCTTTTTAATAGTTACCGCACAATTTCTTTTTATGTTTTTATCATAATTGGAGTTGGTTTATCGATCTTAAATTTATGGTATTTTAATAATGTTCGGCACAATGATATTATTTCTGAATTTAAAAATTATAAAGTAAAATTAGCATACAAATATTTAGCCGATAGTTATCCTTATCTATCAGGTTTGGTTTTTTTAATTTCTATCAGGGTTAATTTTAGTACAATTCTTTATTATTCCGGAATAATTGTTTTGATAAAACTAATTTCCTATTTCTGGAAAGCTTAATTTTATATGATAAATATATATAAATGTTTACCAAATTCAGAAATAAATTCCCGATAAGCGACGAACGCTGGATCGAATATACAAGCTATTTCAATCGCCTTGAAGTTCCTGCAAAAACAACACTTTTAGAAGAAGGCGAAGTTTCAAAAAAGCTATTTATTATAGAAAAAGGCTGTATTAGAGTTTGGTTTAACAATAACGGAAAAGATCTTACGACGCAATTTTTCTTCGAAAATCAAAGCGTGGCTTCTATTGAAAGTTTTATAAAAAAGTTTCCAAGTCCGGTGTTTATTGAAACCATTGAGCCATCTGTAATTTGGTGGATTTCTAAAAACGATATGGATAAAATTTTGGAAGAAATTAAAGAGATTCCGGAGTTAAGGGATCGTTTCATCGACATGCTTTTTCAGCGTACATTTGATTATATGAGGCATTTTGTTTCATTTATAAAAGACTCCCCTACTCAGCGTTACCTTAATTTAATTGAAGAAAAACCTCAAATCATACAACGTGTTCCTCAACATTATATAGCTTCTTATCTTGGTGTAACTACGGTTCATTTAAGCCGAATAAAAAGCAAATTGGTTCATAAAAAATAGAGAATTTCAACATACCATTTTACCATATAAGTTTATAAGTTCATTTAAGCTTGACTTATAATTACTTATATGGTTTAAAAACATAGCACTTGTATTTATTTGATAACAAATGTTATCGTTGGCGCGTAAACCGCAATCTAACTTTGCATCATAAAATTAAATAATTATGAAAGCAGCAGTAGTTTATAAAAAAGGCGAAATGCCAAAATATGCAGAAATTGCAGAACCAATTGTACAAAATGAAAATCAAATTCTAATGTCGGTTAAAGCCGTTGCAATTACCAATCTTGATAAAGGAAAAGCCAGCGGGGCACATTATTCATCTGAAAAGGAAAATCAAAACGGTTTTGTAGTGGGCAGTGACGCAATTGGTTTACTGGAAGACGGAACAAGAGTTTATGCCCGCGGAATTAGCGGTACAATGGCTGAAAAAGCGATTATCGATAAAAATCTATCTGTTCCTTTACCGGACGGAATTAGTAATGCAATTGCGGCTTCAATGCCTAATGCGGTTGCTGGATCAGCGATGGCTTTAAAATTCAGAGCTCAAATTAAACCAGGAGAAACGGTTTTGATAAACGGCGCAACTGGTTTTACTGGTCAAATGGCAATTCAGATTGCGAAACATTATGGAGCAAAAAAAATTATTGTTACAGGAAGAAATGAAAAAACACTTCAAAGTCTTTTAGAATTAGGCGCTGACGAAGTTATTTCACTTAAACAAAACGATGAAGATTTTATTGCTCAGCTAAAAGCCATTCACTTAAATACGCCTATAGATATCATTCTGGATTATTTGTGGGGACATCCGGCAGAATTAATTCTTTCTATTTTAAAAGGAAATGGAGCATTCACAAACAAAGTAAGATATGTAACTATTGGAGGAATGGCCGGTGATACAATTCAATTGTCATCAGGAATTTTAAGAAGCGTCGATCTACAGTTATCAGGTTCAGGCTTAGGAAGCTGGGCAAAAGAAGAAATCAAATTATTGTTTTCAGAAATTCTTCCGGAAATGTTTCTTCTGGCAGCTCAAAATAAACTTAAAGTAAATATTGAAGAAGTAAGTTTGGTTGATATTGAGAAAATATGGAATGCAGAAAATATTGATGGCCAGCGATTTGTAGTAATCGTCTAAAAGAAAAAGGTTTGATGAAAGTAATTTTATCAAACCTTTTTTAATTAAGTTTTAGAGTATCCCTTTAATTTACATTTACTTCAAAAGAAACTGTATCATTTATTACTGTTTTTCCTTTATCATTAAACTCATATTTAACAATTGCTCTTATATTATTAATTCCTTTTTTAGTTAGAACTTCTTTCACATCAATAGCAGTTGGTGGAATTTCTGTAATTATTCTTTTAATCTTTGCATTGTCAATATCAAGATTTTCTATCTTCAAACTGCGTTTGGCATTGGGTATGTTTGCTACTAAATAATTATGTTTTAGAGTGTCTCCAACTCTTAAAACTTGATTAATTTTTATTTTAAATCGCTCTTTGTGTGCTATTTTATATTGATATGTTTCCATTAATGGATAACCTTCGTAACTTTTTACATTACTTTGCTCATCAAAACGAACAATAAAGGCCGATTTTCCAAAATCATCGTATGATGTATACCGCTCAATTTTTCCATTTCTATAATTAAAAATTGTCTCAATCGATTTGTTATTATTTCTCTTATCTATACTCTCTATATTTCCATTATCAAAATAAAAAATAACAGGGCCTATTGATTTCCCATTTTTATATACGCCGGACTTTATTTTTTCTCCATTATATTTACGAACTATATATTTTCCATCTAAAAGAGTATCTTCATTTTTAATTAAATATTCTGAAAAAACAATTTCTTTATCTTTTGGAAAATATGTTTTCAGTACACCTCTTTTTTCATTTTCTTTTTTACAGGAATAAAGTAAAAATCCAAATAGCACAAATAAAATAAAGAATTTACGAACGTTTTTCTTTTCTATTTTAATCATTTTTTTTCTCTTTTAATAATTATCCCATTAACTGATTTTTCTGTCTTTTGAAGAGTATTATTTGTACCTCCATAATAAAGAGTTGTTGTAGTGTCATTTTTTACTTGTTTAAATTCCTCCTTTTGTTCTTTTACCTCTCCATATATAGTTTTAGTAGCATTTGCACCATTATCAACAGCATTTATTCCATCATCCACTTTATTTTCATAGGTTGGTCTTCCTCCATTGGTTCCTTTTCCTTTTGACGTACTTCTATTTACCTCAAAACCTAGTATTGCAATAAGAGCTTCAAATGCTCCTCCAAAATCAATCCATTGTACATTTCTTCCTCCTGTGCGCAATGAACTTGGGTCTTGATTATTTCCTCCATCAGAAAATGCGATTCCGTTACCTTTGGGAAATGAGTTTCTTTTGCTAAAATCATAACGTATTTCTCCGTTGTAAGTTATTTGTTTAGTATCTCCATCGAGTAATAATCTATCACCATTAGTAAACGTTTTTCCCCAAGTATGTCCTAAATTAGAATAGCCATCAATTTCAGCATGCCCATCAAGCCAAATTATTTGTCCTGTTATTTTATTTCGATACCAGTCAAATGGGCATTCTCCATAAAGATTAGCCAATCGCAATAAATCATTATTACTATATTCCTCTGTATTATAGCTTTCAGTTTCTTTCAATGATCTGTTAGAAAACAAATTTTGATTAAAATCACTAGTTTTTCTGGCATCTAGCATTTTCTCCAACACGCTTTTTGTTTCCCATATATCGTTTTTCAAAAAATCTTCTCTATCAAATGGGTTTCTTTGTTTTTTGCCTCCGGATTTAAAATTTCTAAACATGTATATTTTTGTAAGTTATTACTTAATTTTTTACAAGTTTAGAAATAAAATATTTGATAATACTAATATTAGGTGATTTTATGTATTTTCAAAATTAGAAAGGGTGCACGAAAATTTTTCATACCCCCTAATTTATATAATGATTAATATTTTTAATATTCTAATAATTCTTTTAGAACTACCTCAAAACGATTTTTGGGTAAAAATTGATCTTCAAGTGCTTTTGTAAACGGAATTGGAGAATCTAAACTTGCTACTCTTTTTACCGGAGCGTCAAGATATTCAAAACATTCTTCCATGATTAAGGCCGAAATATCGCTGGCAATTCCACCAAACAAGGTATCTTCCTGATATATAATTACTTTTCCGGTCTTTTTAACCGATGCAAAAATAGTTTCTGTGTCCAAAGGCTGTAAAGTTCTTAAATCAATTAAATCAGCTTCAATTTCAGGATTATTTGCCAGAGTTTCCAAAGCCCAGTGTACAGGTGCTCCAAAAGAGATAATCGTAACTGATTTTCCTTCTTTTAAAAGAGCCGCTTTTCCTAACGGAATTGTATAATAATCTATTGGAACATCTTGATAAACACTTCGGTATAATTGTTTGTGTTCAAAAAATAATACCGGATTCGGATCGTTAATAGAAGTATTTAATAATCCTTTTGCATCATACGGAAAAGCTGGATAAACCACTTTTAACCCCGGAGTTTTTGTAAACCAGGCTTCGTTTGTCTGCGAATGAAAAGGTCCCGCCTGAGTACCGCCGCCGCAAGGCATACGAATTACAACATCGGCTTTTTCGCCCCAGCGATAATGTGATTTTGCCAATAAGTTTACAATTGGATTAAATCCTGTTGAAACGAAATCAGCAAACTGCATCTCGACAACAGCTTTATAGCCATTAATTGACAATCCCATTCCGGCAGAAACTACTGCGCTTTCGCAAATTGGAGTGTTGCGTATTCTGTCTTTTCCAAAAAGATCAACAAAACCTTTTGTTATTTTAAATGCACCACCATATTCTGCAATATCCTGACCCATTAAAATAAGACGATAATGTTGTTGTAATGATTGTTCAAGACTGTTTCTGATGGCATCTATAAAACGAATATTTCTGGTTTCAGATTTTGATTTAACTTCTTCATATTCAAATGGTGCGTAAACATCATTTAATTCTCCGCTGTAAGTAGGCACAATCTCAGGTTCAGCATTTGCAATAGCTAATTGCTCATCAATTTCCTGCTTAATTTCGGCTCTCAATGTGTTATCATATTCTTCCGTTAGAACTCCTTCATCCAATAAAAACATTCTGTAATTATCTACAGGATCTTTTGTAGCCCATTCCTTCATCATTTCTTCAGGCACATATTTAGTTCCGCTTGCCTCTTCATGACCACGCATTCTAAAGGTTTTAAACTCTAATAAAACTGGATGCGGATCTTCCTGCATTTCTTTTTTTAACTGTGTTATTTTATTATAAACTTCAATAATATTATTTCCGTCAATAATATGGCTTTCTATACCATAACCAACACCTTTATCTGCGAGATTTTCGCATAAATACTGCTCATTTGTTGGAGTCGAAAGTCCGTAGCCATTATTTTCGATAACAAACATTACAGGCAATTTCCAGACAGCGGCAATATTCAGCGCTTCGTGAAAATCACCTTCACTTGTTGCGCCTTCACCGGTAAATACAGCTGTTACTTTTTTATTTTTTTGAAGTTTATCTGCAAGGGCAATTCCATCTGCAATTCCTAACTGCGGCCCCAAATGCGAAATCATTCCTATTATATTATATTCCTGGGTTCCAAAATGAAAACTACGATCCCTTCCTTTTGTAAAACCATTTGCTTTTCCCTGCCATTGGGAAAAAAGTCTGTGCAACGGAATATTTCTTGTAGTAAAAACTCCAAGATTCCTGTGCATTGGTAATACATATTCTGTTTCATCCAAAGCTGCAGTAATCCCTACAGAGATTGCTTCCTGCCCTATTCCTGAAAACCATTTGGATACTTTTCCCTGTCGAATTAAGATTAGCATCTTCTCCTCGATTAATCTGGGTTTTAGTATTTTTTTGTATAAATCAAGTAATTGAGGATTGGTGAGATTTTGTCTGTAAAAAATCATTTAGGTTTTGTTTTTGTAGTTGCTTTTGAATTTATAAAAATATAAAAAAATTAACATTATTAGTTAAATAATTAAATGCTATGAAATGTAATTTTTTAACTGGTCAAAAGTAGGAAAATTATTCATAATAATTATTCGCATTAAAATAAAATTTAAAGGGCAAAATAAGGCGCTAATATATCTTCAAAATTAAATAAACCTTCTTTTTTGTCGGTTAGATTTTCGGCAACAAAGACAACCCCGCTTCCAAAAGCTTCGCGTGAAATACTTTCATGAATAAGCCTGACGGTTTGAAAAGGAAATCCAAAAACCACTTCATGTTTACCCACAATTCCGCCGGCTCTTACAGAGTTTATATCTTCTTTTTCCAGATCCAGAGTTTCTGCAATTTTAAGGGCCGTTCCTGAAATTCCGTCTTTGCCTTTAAAATGTTCTTCAATGATTTCAATATCAACCCAGGGAGCAATTTTCTTTAGAAATTTAGAAGCAAATAAGAGATAATTTACGCCAAGGGTAATGTTCGGACTCCAGAATACGGTTGTAAGTTTTGAAAGCGATTTTAAAAAATCCTTCTCTTTATTACTATAATGAGAAATAGCTGAAATTATTTTGATTTTTCGCTCACTTGCCGCTTCTCCGTAAGTATAAATTCCTGATGCAGATGAAAAGTCAATTATGACATCAACAGGCTGATTATCCAAAAGTTCTGGTATTGAAGTTGTAGAACTCGAATATATTTTTCCTGCTTGATCAGAATCAATTCCGAGATATTCAGCTGTATTGCGATTTTCTAAAGTGGCATTTCTTTTTAAAACCCATTCGAGAGAAAATTTTTTGTTTTGCAATAATACTGATGCCACTGCTTTTCCTGTTTTTCCAAATCCTATTAATCCTATTTTCATAATATTATTTTTTATAAAAATAGATTTTTTAATTAGAAAACTCAGGTATTATCTCTATTATTAACATGTTTTTATCGTCTAAAGACGGTTAAAATGCATTATAATCAAAAATAGATTTTACTGTTTAATGGTTAAATTATTACGTTTAAATTCAATTTTATATTAATTTTTAAAATTCAAATCTAAAATATTATCTACCTTTGTTATTGTAAGGAATTACCGTTCCTTATTCTTTTTAAATAAAAAATGTAAAGTATGCAAAACATTCCTAGTGTAGACTTACGTGATTTCCTTTCGGACGACCCGAAACGTAAACAAAAATTTGTAAATGAAATCGGCAGTGCATTTGAAAACATTGGCTTCGTAGCCCTAAAAGGTCATTTCTTAGATGATCAGTTGGTAGACGAACTTTATGGCGAGATTAGAAAATTTTTCGCTTTGCCAATAGAAACTAAGCATAATTATGAAATTCCCGGAATTGGCGGACAAAGAGGTTATGTTTCTTTTGGAAAAGAACATGCTAAAGGACGTAAAGAGGGAGATTTAAAAGAGTTTTGGCATTTTGGTCAGTATGTTGATAAAGACTCAAAATACGCTGCAGAATACCCTGATAATGTTGAAGTTAAAGAATTACCACGTTTTAATGCAGTTGGTAAAGAAGCTTATAAAATGCTTGAAAAAACGGGCGTTTATGTATTAAGAGCCCTTGCCTTGCATTTAGGTTTAGATGAGTTTTATTTTGATCAATATGCAAAAGAAGGAAACTCTATTTTAAGACCAATACATTATCCACCAATTACTTCTGAGCCAGAAAACGCAATTCGTGCGGCAGCTCACGGAGATATTAACCTGATTACGCTTTTAATGGGAGCTCAGGGAAAAGGATTACAGGTTCAAAATCATGATGGCGAATGGATTGATGCCATTGCACAAGATGATGAATTAGTGATTAATGTGGGTGATATGTTGTCAAGACATACCAATAATAAATTAAAATCAACGATACATCAAGTAGTTAATCCGCCAAGAGAATTATGGGGAACTTCTCGTTATTCTATTCCGTTTTTTATGCATCCCGTAAGCGATATGCGTTTAGATTGTTTAGAAAACTGTATTGATGCTGAGAATCCTAAGAAATTTGAGGATATCACTGCAGGAGATTATTTATACGAACGTTTAGTAGACTTAGGTTTAATTAAAAAATAAACGTAAATTAAATCCCAATATTAAAATTCCAAATTCCAAACTTAATTATTGGAATTTGGAATTTAATTTTTAAAAACCAAAACTATTGTAATTTATTTTTTAGAATTAAAAAATTATGGACTTACAAGACCAATTAAAAAATTTATTTCCCGATCACGTACAATCAAATGAGCCTGAAGAAGTTCAGCAGGAAGATCATGTTCTTTACGTTCAGAAAGAACCAATGATTTGTAAATTTGAAAAACGAAAAGGAAAAGCAACTACCATAATTGAAGGCTACGAAGGAAGCGATGAAGATTTTAAAATCCTGGCCAAGGAAATTAAAACAAAGCTTAGCGTAGGCGGAACTTTTAAAGACGATTCAATCATCATTCAAGGCGATTATCGGGATAAAATTATGGCAATTTTAAAAGAAAAAGGATTTAAAACAAAAAGAGTTGGAGGGTAATAAAAATCCCAATTTTTTAAATCCCAAATTCCAATGTTTAACCGTGAAAATTTAACCGCAAAGTTCGCTAGAAATATTTCTAAGCTTTGTAAAAAGGCAAAGATCGCAAAGCTTTGTCATGAATATTTAGATTTTTAAAAATTGGAATTTGGAATTTGAAAATTGGTATTTTAGAAAACCCCTAGAACCTTAGCCACTCAGAACCTTAGTACCTCAAAAAAAATGATAAAATCATCAGAATTAATACTTAATCCAGACGGAAGTGTTTATCACTTAAACCTTCTTCCTGAACATATTGCACACGATATAATATTTGTTGGAGACCAAAACAGAGTAGAAAAAATCACTCAGTTTTTTGATTCGATTGAATATTCAACCCAAAAAAGAGAATTTAAAACCCAAACTGGAATTTATAAAGGAAAAAGAATCTCAGTAATATCAACAGGAATCGGCCCTGACAATATTGATATTGTTTTAAACGAATTGGATGCTTTGGTAAACATCGATTTAAAAACGCGTTTGCCAAAAGAAAATCTAACTTCTTTAAATATCATCAGAATTGGAACTTCGGGTTCGCTGCAGGCTGATATTCCGGTGGATAGTTTTGTAATGTCAAAATTTGCACTTGGATTAGACAACATGCTTCGCTCCTATTTAATTGATGATGTTTCAAACATCGCTCTTGAAGATGCTTTTGTAACGCATACCAATTGGGACATTCGTAAAGGAAAACCATATGCGATTGCCTGTTCAGAAAAACTGGAAAAAGTAATTGAATCTGATGAAATTTTTAAAGGAATTACAGCAACTGCCGGAGGATTTTACGGTCCGCAAGGGCGTGTTTTACGTTTGAATATTCAGGATGAAGAATTAAATAATAAAATGGATAATTTTACTTTTAATGACGAAAGAATCACTAATTTAGAGATGGAAACTGCGGCTATTTACGGGCTTTCGGCTCTTTTAGGTCATAATGCTTTGTCATTGAATGCTATTATTGCCAATCGTGCGTCGGGAACTTTTAGTGAAGATCCGTATAAAGCTGTTGACGAGCTAATTACTTATACATTAAACAAATTAGCTCAGAAATAATTAGATAATTTATGGAAGAAGCTATTTCTAGATTTGAGAAATTATTGGACGAAAATACACCTTATTTTCCAACAATTGATCGGGGTATTTTAGAAGAAAAAAAAACCGGAAAATGGTCTAAAAAAGAAATATTAGGGCATTTGGTTGATTCTGCAATTCATAATTTGGTTCGTTTTACAGAGATTAATTATGTAGAAAAACCTTATCGACACAGACCATATAAGCAGATAGATTTAGTAAATTTAAATCAATATCAAATAATGGATATTCATGATTTAACAGAGCTCTGGCTTTCAATAAATAAACAAATTCTAAGGCTTATGAAATCTGTTGATGAAAAGGCTTTAGATTATAAAATTATTTTAAGTGATGAATCTGTAATTGATCTAAGGTTTTTAATGACAGATTATGTCGATCATTTAGAGCATCATATCAGGCAATTACGATCTTAAAAATTAGATAATCAGAGAATTTGAGAATTAGATAATTCTAGTAAAAACGAAATTTAAATATGGTTTTAAGGGTTGCGCGTCATACAGATGATTTAAAGAAAATTGAAGATTTTTATATCAATATTCTTGGATTTGAGCTATTGGGCAGTTTTGAAAAACATAATAATTACAATGGTGTTTTTATTGGAAAATCTGGTTTAGACTGGCATTTTGAATTCACACAATCTGAAACAAAAGCGAATCATACGTTTGATGAAGACGATGTTATTGTGCTTTATCCGAAGACAATTGAAGAGTACAATATATTGCTAAGTCGATTTTATGATAATAATATTCCTGAGACAATTGCTTTAAATCCGTATTGGAATGAAAATGGACACGTGTTTCAGGATCCTGACGGTTATCGCATTGTAATATCGCCTTTAAAGGCAACAAAATTAAATTAGAGAATGACAGATACACATAAAAAAATCCTATTTAGATATTATAGTGATTTATTAGAAGACACAGTTGTAGAGACTATGTGGGCAGAGATTATTGATTTAGAAAAAGGGTATTACAAATTAGATAATATTCCATTCTTTGGACCTCTAATTGCAACAGATGATATTTTTTATGCCGAATATGATGAAGATGAAGAGCGTTTGGTATATAAAAAGACTATAGAAACTTCTGGAAATTCAATTGTTCAGGTTATAATTCTGGAAAAAGGTTTTGACAAAGAAATAATAAGAGAAAAACTTAAAGTAGTTAATTGTGAATCAGAAGGAATGAATGAAACTCTTTTTGCAGTTGAAGTAATCAGAGAAGTTGATTATTCTGTTGTTAAAAGTATATTGAATGAATATGTAGATCTTTCTATAATAGATTTTGGGGAACCATGTCTTTCTGAAAAACACAGAGCAGATTTAATAAAAAACTAATAAACGACAAACAAACTTATAATACGCATACCAAACAACTTAAACTTAAACCTAATGAAAACTGTAAAAATTGTAGGTGTTCCTGAACACTTCAATTTGCCATGGCGTATATGCATCGAAAATGGCGAATTTGAAGCTGAAAACATTGATTTGCAATGGACAAATATTCCCGAAGGAACCGGTAAAATGTGTCAGATGCTTCGTGACGGAGAAGCTGATATTGCGGTTATTTTAACAGAAGGAATTGTAAAAGACATTATTGCAGGAAACCCAAGCAAAATTGTTCAGATCTATGTGCAATCGCCTTTAATTTGGGGGATTCACGTTGGCGCAAAATCTGATTTCCACACTATAAAAGATCTTGAAAATAAAAAAGTTGCTATTTCCAGAAAAGGTTCCGGATCAGAATTAATGGCGTATGTAAATGCCAATAATCAAGGCTGGGAAACCGATAACTTACAATTTGAAATCGTAAATACTATTGATGGCGCTGTTGAAGCTTTGACAAACGGAACTGCCGATTATTTTATGTGGGAACATTTTATGACAAAACCTCTTGTAGATCAGGGAGTTTTTAGACGTGTTGGTGACTGCCCTACTCCATGGCCTTCTTTTGTAATTACGGTTCGTGACGAATTTTTGAAGAAAAATTCAAAAGCGGTCGAAAAAATTCTGGAAGTAATTAATAAAACTACACACGATTTTGCGCAGATTCCGGATATTGATAAAACTCTGGCCGAACTTTTTAACCAACAACTTGAAGATATTCAGGAATGGTTAAAGCTAACACAATGGTCGCAAAAACATTTAAATGAAAAAGCATTCGATAAAATTCAAAATCAATTATTTGATCTCGGAATTATTGATAAAAAAAGTACTTTTGTTGAAACTGTAAAAGCGCTGTAAATACTGCTTTTGATTCTTATGATAAAATTTCCTAAAATTGACTTTCCGCAATTAAAATCCAAATTACAGGTTAAATCACCCTGGGACAGGATTATTATTAGCGTTTTGAGTCTTTTGATAACGATACCCATTTTTATCATTCTGCATCAAAACCTGATCGATTTAGAATGGGCCTTTAATCTGGATCGTGTTTTTATGTTTGTGTTTGTGTTTGCAGGTATATTTTTTCTTTTGATGTATTTGCGAACAATTATAATTGCCTGTATTGCAATATATTTATTAGTATTGGTTTATGGTTCGATAATAGGAAATTACGGTTTCAATGAGATTTCAGAAGATTATAATTCAATGATTTATACAATGTCAGACAATCCGTATCCTCAGGATATTATTGTCGCAAAGCTACTTCCCTTTCCAAACAAATCATTGATTCTTAGTGCGATCGAATACCAAAATCCGAAAGTTCGAAACTTTGCCATTATGGCTACTACAAAGCATTTTAAAGGCATAAGAGGCTATTCTGATTATAGAACAACGATTCAGTGCTTTGCTGTTTTTAAAGAAATAAACAGCCGCTGGAATTACGTAAACGACCCAAAAGAAGGCGATTATATTGCAACGGCCAGCGAATCGTTAGAATATTTTTCGGGAGATTGTGATGATCATTCTATTTTAATGGCAGCGGCGATTCGGTCAATTGGCGGAACTCCAAGATTAATACATACTAAAGGACATATTTACCCTGAAATACTAATTGGTTCTTCGATCGATTTAGAAAAGGTCAATTATTTGATAAAAAATGTACTTTTCCCCAAAGAAAGTTACAAGCAAAAACTACATTACCATATCGATGAGCGTGGCCAGGTTTGGCTAAATCTTGATTATACTGCCAAATACCCGGGCGGACCATTTATGTATGAGGAAATTTTGGGAGCTTTAACGCTTAATTAAGGCGCTAAGTGGCTAAGTTACTAAGGTTCTGAGCTTTTCTTCTGATTCGAAACTACAAAGGTTTTCATAGAAGCATGTTTCTGTATGTCTTTCTTCTGCTAATATGATTTTATTAATTGTAAGTTTAATCTTTTGATTGTTCTTATAAATATTTGATTTTTAGATTTTTAATTGAAATTATTTTTGTAATTTCATATTATCTAACTTTAATCACAAAATCATGAAAAAATCTAACTTATTTATCTTTGGGATTGCATTATTAACTATTATAATGGTTTCATGCAAAGGGCGAAACAAACTGGTAAATTCCTGGAAAATTACCGCTGTTGAAGCAAAAATGCCTCTTTCTGATTCTCTGAAAAATGTAATTTTAACTAACGGAACTTTAACGTTTACAAAAGACGGACATGTGACGGGGTTTTTACAGGGAGAAATAAATAATGGTACTTACGCACTAACAAATGGGGGTAAAAAACTCGTAATTAAAGACGAAACCGGAACCCCATATCCTTGTGAAAGTATCATTACAGATGATAAATTGATTTTGGATAGTAAGGAAATGAAATTAACACTGGACAAAATTTAAGCAAAAGAAATACTTTACTAGACCATACAAAATCTCCTTAACATCATTGTGTTAAGGAGATTTTTTTTTAAATAGTTTTTAAAAATATTCTTTGTTATCCGCACTAATATAAAATTCGATACTTCAAATTTTTCGATGACGGAATGTAATAATGATTTAATGTATTTGTAAATTATTGAATTGAAAAAAAGAGTAATTTGTTGCCTTAAATAATAAACCACAAATGATTCAAATTTTTGAAAAGAACAAAAATCATATTCCCGATTTAAAAAGGATATTTCTTGAAGTTCGTCAAAAAACATTTTATTGGCTAGAGGATATTATCGAGTACAATCTTGATGATTTTGATCGTGAAACTGCAGGAGAATTTGTTTTAGTTGCTGTATTAAATAATAAAGCCGTTGGATTTATTTCGTTATGGCTTCCCGATAATTTCGTTCATCATTTATATATTGATGAAGAACATCAGCATAAAAATATTGGAACAATTTTACTCAACGAAGCCATTAAAACTATGAATTCGCCTGTTACATTAAAATGCCTGATACAAAATACCAAAGCCGTCGAGTTTTATAAAAAGAAAGGATTTATCGAGAAAGAAAAAGGTTTTTCTAATCATGGCGAATATATTTTGTTTTTGCTTGAAAAATAAAAGCAGGGATCATTTTTACTGTTGACATAGGGTTGTCATTCAGCCCTTTTAGTTTTGTAGTATAAGCTTTTAAAAATGATAAAATCAATCAATTACCAAATTACGATTAATCATAATGCGATAAATAAAAACAAAATGGAACAGAATGATTTAGAAACTTTTTGTCCGGCCAGCCAAAAAGACTGGAGAGAATGGCTGATTGAAAACCATAACTCAAAACAATCTATTTGGCTAGTTTGTTATAAAAAACAAGCCAATAAACCCACGATTAACTGGAGCGATGCCGTAGACGTAGCGCTTTGTTTTGGCTGGATTGACAGCACGAGAAAATCTATTGGAAATGATACTTTTATCCAGTTTTTTACCCGAAGAAAACCCAATAGCGCATGGTCTAAAATAAATAAAGCAAAAGTAGAACGCCTTATTGAAGACGGATTAATGCAAAAAGCAGGTTACGAAAGCATTGAAAGAGCAAAAGAAAATGGTTCGTGGAATATTCTTGATGAAGTTGAAGAATTATTGATTCCTGAAGAACTGGAAATCGCATTTGAAGAAAATCCGGGTTCAAAAGATTTTTTTATGAGTTTAAGTAAATCAGTAAAAAAAATGATTTTACAATGGGTCACTGTCGCTAAAAGACCCGAAACCAAACAAAACAGGATTAATGAAGTTGCAACGCTTGCTGCTAAAAATTTAAAACCAAAACAGTTCTAAAGATTATTATGTAACATTTTATGAAATTAGTTACTAATACTAAAATGTTTCACTAAAACAGTAATCTTTATGGAAAAAATATCAAGACGTTCTTTTGTGAATAAATTTGGCGTTGGCGTTGGAGCTTCGGTTGTATTGACTACGCTTCCCTCCTTTTTAGAATTGCCTGAAAATCAGCAGGAAATTTATACAGGCAAAAAAATCAACATAGCCCTTTGCGGATTAGGAAATTACGCTGGTTTGCTGGCTCAGGGAATTCAGGTTTCTGAATATTGCACTCTTGCAGGAATTGTTACCGGAACGCCTTCGAAAGCTGAAAAATGGAAAAAACAATATAATATTCCTGAAAAGAACATTTACAACTATCAAAATTTTGATGAAATAATTAATAACAAAGACATTGATTTAGTGTATGTTGTTTTACCAAATGGTTTGCATAAAGAATTTGTTATTCGTGCTGCAAAAGCCGGTAAACATGTCATTACCGAAAAACCAATGGCGGTAACGGTAAAAGATTGCGACGAAATGATTAAAGCCTGTAATGATGCAAATGTTCAGCTAGCCATGGGTTATCGCTTGCATTATGAGCCTTATCATTTAGAAATTAAACGATTAGGACAAAATAAGATATTCGGACAAGTTCGTTTTATTGAAGCTTCACTGGGTTATAAAACTTACGATACAACTAGTAAGGCCAAAGTGGATAAAAAAGACCGTAACGAATGGCGATTGACGAAAGCACTTGGCGGCGGCCCATTGATGGATTTGGGAATTTATTGTATTCAAAGTGCGCGTTATGTTCTGGGCGAAGAACCAATTGCTGTAACGGCCCAATTTGGAACTGTAAATGATAAAGACAGATTTTCTGAAACTGAAGAAAGCATCAGCTGGCAAATGGAATTTCCGAGTGGCGCGGTTGCCAATTGTAATACTTCCTGCGGTTTTTATGTAGACAGATTTTACGCTTCTGCAGATGAAGGTTTCTTCGAAATGAGTCCTGCGCTTAGTTATGGTCCGTTTGTAGGGAAAACTTCAGAAAAAGAATTAAAATTTCCTGTAATAAACCAACAAAAAACGCAGTTGGATGGAATCTGTAAGGTATTAGCAGAAAATAAAAAATTACCGGATCATATTACGGGCGAAGAAGGCAAGAAAGACATCAAAGTCATTAATGCGATATATAAAGCTGCCCAGGAAGGAAAGAAAATATTTTTATAATTCGGAAATAGAATAATAAAGAAATAATTGTAGCTAAAAATAAATAACCTCCAGAGTAATCAGTTCTGGAGGTTAAAGAATGGGCGCAAATAAAAATAAATAAGGAAAACACCCATTCGACAAAAATGAACCAACTAAAAATTAATGGATCTTATGAGCTTCACCATTAAACCCTTCCCTATTATTATCTTCCCATGATTTTGCAAACTTTTTAAAAGCTTCTTTTTCTGTTCTTGAAAGTTCGCATTCACATTGCCAATTACCGGATTTATCCTTATAGACTAGTTTTTCGTTAATCTCGTATTTTTCCTGATGTTCTATTTCTTTTATTTCAACAATCATTTTACTGCGATTTATAGTTTTGGCTTATAATAGAATTACATTGTTTTTAAAAGCTCTGTAATAGCAATTTCCATTTTTTTATAATCTTTTCTAATTTTATCAGTCATTTCACTTTTTCGGTCGCCAGAAAGACTCATTGTGATGAATCTTTTTGATATACCATATTTTTCTTTGATACGATTAAGGATTTCTTTATTGTAAGTATTTTTCTTTTTCGTTTCTTTGTCCATTGCTTTGTTTGTTCCCGTTGTAAGAACAAATATATAGACAATTGTTTATTAAAGCAAATAAAAAAGTAAACTATTTCCTATATTTTTATGAAAGCCATTGAAAGATTTTATCAATACCTTGAATATAAAGGTATTAAACCAACCAGATTTGAAAAAGATTGCGGACTCTCTAATGGTTATTTAGGGACGCAATTAAAACGGAACGGCACTTTGGGCGAAGATGTTCTGAATAAAATAATAGACAATTGTCGAGATATTAACCCTGTTTGGCTACTTTCGGGGCAGGAAACTATGCTAAAAAACATACCTTATGAAACAAATTCTGATATAAATTTTGTAAGTGAAGAGCCTGCAGAATACAATAAACAGCTTCTACCTCTTTATGATATAAAAACGTTATCATCTGCAGAAACATTATTTAAAGATAATAACAAGGAAACACCACTTGGACATATAACAATTCCGAACTTACCGAAATGTGATGGCGCAATTTATGCCAGCAGCGACAGTATGTATCCCCTTCTAAAATCGGGCGATATAATTTTGTATAAAAAAATAGCAGCCACAATCGAAAACATTTATTGGGGCGAAATGTATCTTGTTTCTTTAATCAATGATGATCAGGATGAATTTATAATGCTAAAATGGATTCATAAATCTGAAAAAGGAGATGAATTCATTACCCTTTCTTCAGAAAATAAGCATCATCAGCCAAAAGATTTCAACATTAATGCTATTAAAGGCCTCGCATTGGTAAAAGCAAGTATTAGAATAAATGAGGTCTATTGATTTATTTAAACATTTAGTTTTCATGTCCTTAAATAAACGAGTTTAAATATTTTTTTAAACATTTTGAGTAAAATATTTTGCGCAGTTAAATAACTGCATTATATTTGCAGTCAAATAACTGCACAATGGAAATCCGAAGAGATGTATTTCAGGCAATTGCCGATCCCACACGTAGGGCAATATTAAGTCTGGTCGCCATACAAGCGATGACGCCGGGCGCTATTGCCGAGAACTTTGAATCGTCAAGACAAACGATTTCAAAGCACATTCAGATATTAAGTGAATGCGAATTGTTAAGCCAGACTCAAACAGGCCGGGAAATTTATTATCATTTAAATCCTGAAAAAATGAAAGAAATAGACCAATTTATTGAACCATTCCGCAAAATGTGGGACGACCGATTTAATAAACTCGAAGCTATCATGAAAAACTACCAACCTAAAAAGTAGCATAATATGGAACAAAAAACAAAAATTGCAGCAGAAGAAGACAAACAGGAGTTGGTAATTACCAGAGAATTTGATTTGCCATTAGAATTGCTTTTTAAAGCGTATGAAGAACCGAAAATTGTAGCACAATGGATGGGAACAAAAGTAATTAAACTGGAAAATAAAAAACATGGCGGTTATCAGTTTGAAACTTCTGACCCCAACGGAAATGTGGTTTTTAAAGCAAATGGAACCATTCATGAGTTTAGTGTCAACGAAAGAATTATTAGAACTTTTGAAATGGAAAACTCTCCTTTTGCGGTTCAGCTTGAATTTTTGGAATTCGAAAAAATTACGGAGCAAACCAGTAAACTTACCATGCAAATTGTTTACAAAAGTGTAGAATTGAGAAATCAAATGTTGAAATTACCATTTGCACAAGGATTAAATATGGCACATAGCCGTTTGCAGGATGTGGTGAACAAATTAAAATAAAAAGTAAACATTTGATATTTAAAGATTTAAATTATTTTTTAAGCTAATTTAAAACCTCCATTTACATTTGTAAATTTTGATGTTTAAAACAGTAAACTTAACCGATAAAAATAAAATATTATGACAAAAAGAAATAAAATTATCTATTGGATTGCAACAATTTGGCTTGCTCTGGGAATGACATCAACAGGAATTGTACAAATAATAAAACTAAAAGAAGAAGTTGATATGATGACACATTTGGGTTATCCGCTTTATTTTTTGACGCTTCTTGGTGTGTGGAAAATTTTGGGTGTTATTGCAATTCTAATCCCTAAATTTCCGTTATTGAAAGAATGGACTTATGCAGGTTTCTTTTTTGCAATGTCTGGTGCTATTTTTTCTCATTTAGCTGTAGGCGATGATGCTATTGCGCTTTTTGGCCCTACACTATTAATTGTTTTGACAATAATATCCTGGTATTTCAGACCTGCAGACAGAAAAGTTATTTCGGCTTAATTTAAAAACAGTTAAAATGAATCCTAAAGTTGATTTTTATTTTGATCAGGAAAAAAAATGGCAAAAAGAACAAGAACAATTAAGAGAAATTGTTCTTGAATGCGGTCTTGCAGAAGAATTAAAATGGGGCGTTCCCTGTTATATGCATCAAAAAAGCAATATTGTTTTAATTCATTCCTTTAAAGAATATTGTGCGCTTTTGTTTTTTAAAGGAGCGTTATTGAAGGATACCGACGATATTTTAATTCAGCAATCTGCAAATGTTCAGGCAGCACGCCAGATCAGGTTTACAAATCTGCAGGAAATAATTGATTTAAAATCAGTTCTTAAAACTTATATTTTTGAAGCTGTTGAAATTGAAAAAGCAGGTTTGAAAGTGAATTTGAAAAAGACAGCAGAATTTCCGGTTTCTGATGAATTTCAACAGAAATTAGATGAAAACCCAGACTTTAAAAAAGCTTTTGAAGCTTTAACTCCCGGAAGACAAAGAGCTTATTTACTTCATTTTTCACAGCCTAAACAAGCAAAAACCAGAGAATCGAGAGTAGAAAAATACATACCTGCAATTTTTGAAGGAAAAGGATTAAATGATTAATATTTCTTACTTTTAATTAAAAAAAGAATATGAAAATTCAGGAAATACTTGAACAGCTTAAAATGCTGAGCAACGAAAAAATGATTGCTCATAATAAAAAGTTTGGTGCCGGCGATAATCAGTTTGGTGTTAAAATGGGTGATATTCGTGCATTGGCAAAAAAAATAAAAACCAATCATGAACTTGCTCTCCAACTTTGGGATACTGAAAACGTTGATGCCCGATTTTTGGCAACTTTGCTTATTGATCCAAAAAAAATAGCAAAAGGAGAGATAAACAGACTGGTAAAATCTGAAAAATTCCCTCATGTTGCCGATTGGCTCTATACCAATGTAATTAAACCATATCCGGATAATGAAGCTTTAAGAATCGAATGGATGCAGACTAAAGATACCATGCAATCCCGCGCAGGCTGGAGTCTTACGAGTGGAGCTGTGGTTAGAAACCCTGATGTTCTGGACTTGCCTGCCCTTCTTGACCGCATAGAATCTGAAATGCCAAAAGCGGCTCCCGAAGTACAATGGACGATGAACAATACTTTGGCAAATATCGGAATCAATCATCCTCAATATCGGGAACGTGCGCTTAGTATTGGTGAAAAATTAGGTATTTATAAAGATTATCCTGTTTCTAAAGGTTGTACTTCGCCTTTTGCACCTATTTGGATAAACGAAATGGTGAGCAGACAAAAGTAAAAATTGTCCACTCACCTATTTATCATAACTTTTAAGGAAAAGTAAAATGGAAAAAACGAATCATACAGAAAATAAAGAACTCCGAAGTACAAAAATATTTAATGCTCCAGCAGATATAGTTTGGGAAGTCTGGACAAATCCTAAACATATAACAAATTGGTGGGGACCAAATGGTTTTACCAATACGATTCATAAAATGGATTTTGAAGAAAATGGCGAATGGAATTTAACCATGCATGGTCCGGAAGGTACTAATTACCCAAACAGAAGTATTTTTAAAGAAATTATTCCGTTTAAGAAAATCGTTTTTGAGCATTTCAATCCGCATTTTATCACAACCGTTTTATTTGAATCCAAAGGCAAAGAAACCTTATTAGACTGGTCGCTTTTATTTGATTCTGAAGAAATGTATAACATTATCGTAAAAGCGCATAAAGCTGATGAAGGACAAAAACAAAATTTAGAAAAACTCGAAAAATATTTAGCAGAAATGCTTAATAAATAAAATATAACATCATGAAAAACAAACTACCAGAGACAGCAACTGAAGAATTACTTAAAGTACTTAAAAAACGTTTTGAAGATAATATGAACCGCCATCAAGATTTGGTTTGGGATAAAATTCAATTAAAATTAGAAGCAAATCCTGAAAAATTGTGGTCACTTGACGAAATGGAAAGAACTGAAGGTGAACCGGATGTTGTGGGGTATGATAAAAAAACAGACGAATACATTTTTTATGATTGTTCAGCAGAAAGTCCAAAAGGTCGCAGAAGCTTTTGTTACGATCACGAAGCTCTCGAAAAAAGAAAAGAAAACAAGCCCAACGACAGCGCATTAAATATGGCTGAAAACATGGGAATAGAACTTTTGACCGAAGAACAATATCGCGAACTTCAAAAACTGGGAAAGTTTGATACTAAAACATCAAGCTGGATTGTTACGCCTTCAAATATTAGAAAGCTTGGTGGGGCTTTATTTTCAGATTTTCGTTATGATACTGTCTTTGTGTATCATAACGGTGCAGAATCGTATTATGCAGCCAGAGGATTTCGTGGTTCTTTACGAGTTTAAAAAAAACGGCTTCATGTTTAATGAAGCCGTTCTTATAATGATCTAATCTTTTTTATCTTTTAGAATTTTACCATCTTTTGTAAATTCCAAATCAATTTTATTGGTTAAATCGACATCCAGATCTTTGTGGCCGTAATCTATATGGGTAATTTTTTCGTTTGGATGATTTTTTGCCACATAGTCTTTTACAGCTTGCGGAATAAAATCGGTTGGAATTGGTTTATCATCTCCATCAACTTCGCGATACGAACCATCTTTCCAGAACTCTACCTCTGTTCCGTCTTTTAGTTTTACTTCATAGCCTTTTTCGCCGTGTTCAGCATCTTTTTTAGCTATATCAACAGTTGTATTGCTAAAATGCTTTTTTAAAAACTCTTGTGCCGGTTGTGGCAGTTCAGAAACTTCTATTTTCTTTTGGGCGTTTGCCGATATTATAAAGCCAAATAATAATGCGGTCAGTATGATTTTATTTTTCATGATTTGTGTGTTAAAATTATAGTAATCACTAATTTACAATAAGAAAAAATGCATTCAAATCACTTTAAGAAATTTTTAGATTTTTTTTTAACGATTATTTATTCCGATTTCCTGCAAGGTTTTCAAAACCTTGTAGGTATTTGAATTTCGATCATATTATTTTGCAGTTCTAAAATTATACCTACAAGGTTTTGAAAACCTTGCAGGATTAAAAAAGCTTTTATTTTTTGCCAAATGACAAATTCAGAAAAAATAACTTTGATTATCTTGCAGTATGAAAGAATTTATAGATTATATATTGCAGTTTGGTACATTAAATCAACAGCAAATTGATTTAATTTTAAAGAAAATCACAACATTAGAACTTCAAAAAGACGATTATTTTTCTGAAGCCGGAAAAATTTCCAATCAGGTTGGTTTTGTTTTAGATGGAATTGTTCGGGTTTGCTATTACAATAACAAAGGCGAAGAAATTACCAAATATTTCATTGACGAGAATAATCTTGTAGTCGATTTAGAAAGTTTTGAAACCGAAACCCCTTCATCTGCCTACGTTCAGGCTGTAAATGATTGCAAAATCCTTATTTTTTCAAGAAAAGACTGGAGAGAACTTTCGGATACTATTGTGGGCTGGGATGCGATTGTACACAAGCTTATTTCGAAAGCATTGCGACAAAAAGTAGAAAGACGAAGCCCGCTAATTTCTGAAGATGCTACAACGCGTTATTTAATGTTTTTAGAAATTTACCCTAATATCGTAAATCGTGTTCCGCTTTCGTATGTTGCTTCGTATCTTGGAATTACGCAATCTTCTTTAAGCCGAATTAGAAAAAACATACGTTAAATTTGCTTTTTGTCATTTGGCAAATGATTCTATTTTTAAACGATTGAAATTTGCCTTATTAATTTTAAAATAAGAAAAATGAAAACAGCATTAATTACAGGAGCCAATAGAAGCATCGGATTAGAAATGACCAAACAGCTTTCAAAAAAAGGATTATTTGTTTATTTAGGATCCCGCGACCTGGCAAAAGGGAAAGCAGTTGTAGCCGAATTAAATCAAAACGGATTTGAGAACATCAAAGCCATCGAAATTGATGTCACAAAACCGGAATCGATTTTAGCTGCTCAAAAAATAGTTGAAAACGAGAAAGGAAAACTGGACATTTTGATAAACAATGCCGGAATTAGCGGTGAGTTTCCTCAAAGTGCTTTAGATACTTCTATAAATGATATTCAGAAGGTATTTGATACCAACTTTTTTGGTGTAATAAGTGTTACGCAGGCATTTTTAGAATTGTTGAAAAAATCAGAAAGTCCAAGAATCAGCAATATCACTTCGGGGCTTGGATCCTTGACTTTACATAGCGATCCGAATTGGAAATATTACAATTTTAAAGCCACGAGTTATATTACTTCAAAAGCCGCTTTAAACGCTTACACGATTACATTGGCTTACGAACTAAAGGATTTACCGTTTAAAGTTAATGCAATTGATCCGGGTTATACGGCCACAGATTTTAACCACCATTCTGGTCCCGGAACTGTAGAAAGTGCAGCAACTTTTATCATCAAACACACTTTGACAGACGAAAATGCGCCAACAGGGAAATTTTTCAGCAATGATATTGAGGATAGTTCAGAAATGAGTCCGTGGTAAAAAATAGCTCTATTGTTTTAAATAAGAAAAACTTCATTATTTTTAATGGAGTTTTTTTGTGGGCTGATGTCTGCGAATTAATTTTATGTTTTATAAGTTTTACATTTTCAATGGAATATAAAATCAGATAATATGGAAGATAAAAATAATCAAACAGACACTACTCCAAAAGTAACCGGGATTGGCGGTATTTTCTTTTTTACAGAAAACCCAAAAGAAACCAGAGAATGGTATGCGCAAAATTTAGGACTTGACGTTAATGATTGGGGTTCGACCTTTGAATCCAGAAATTTTAATAATCCTGACGTGATAGATTCTCTGCAGTGGAGTCCTTTCAAAAAAGATGATGCATATTTTTCTCCATCAAAAAAAGAATTTATGATCAATTATCGTGTTCAGAATATTGAAGGTCTTGTCGCTAAACTTAAACAAAATGGTGTCACTGTTTTGGATGATATTGCAAGTTATGACTACGGAAAATTTGTTCATATTATGGACACCGAAGGCAACAAAATAGAGCTTTGGGAACCTTAAATTACAAAAATTAAAGCTCCATTAGAAATAATGGAGCTTTTTTTATTCTTTAAACCAGCTTTTTAATGACTTTTTTTAGAATTGGAAATCATACATTTAATTGAATTATCTATTCGAATTTTGATATGATTATTAATTTATATAATTTGCGATGGCTTGAAATCAGGCACTATCGCCGTATTTCACTTAATCTGAAAGGATATATAAAAGAATGAATTCCAACAATACTTTCGCAGTAATTCTGCCAACAAAACAACATTTTGAAATTCTTGACGGATTAAGAGGTATTGCCGCTTTTGCTGTTGTACTATTTCATTTTATGGAATGGATTTACACTGATCCTACTAAAAACTTTATCGGACATGGTTTTCTGGCTGTGGATTTTTTCTTTTGTCTTTCCGGTTTTGTAATTGGATATGCTTATGACGATCGTATAGCACAAATGGGACTTCGTAAGTTCTTTATTTCAAGAATAATCAGACTGCATCCGTTGGTTGTAGCAGGATCAATTTTAGGATTGCTGGCTTTTTTGTTTGATCCTTTTGGAGGTCATTCTGAATTGTACAGCAACGGAAAAATTATTTTGACATTTATTTGCTCATTATTCATGATTCCATTACCGATAATAGCCGATCGTGGTTTTAATCTTTTTAGTTTTAATGCGCCTGCATGGTCATTATTTTGGGAATATATTGCCAATATTGTTTACGCATTTGTGCTTTATCGAATAAGCCGTAATTATTTGCTGTTGCTAACAATAATAGCTGCTATTGCCATTTGTTATGTAAGTTATAGTTCCGGCAATTTGTTAGGCGGCTGGAGCGGCCCTACTTTTTGGGACGGCTGTGCCAGAATATCTTATTCTTTTTTAGCAGGATTACTTATTTATCGTTCTAATTGGATCATCAAAAATAAACTTGGATTTACGGGTTTGTCAATATTATTATTGCTGGCTTTTATAATTCCATTTTCAAACTGGAACTGGTTATCTGAGACTATAGTTGTCCTGTTTTATTTTCCTTTATTGATAGCTTTGGGCGCAGGAGCAACATTATCGCCTCAATTCAAAAAGGTTTGTGTATTTTCAGGAAATATCTCCTACCCTTTGTACATGACGCATTATGCCGCTTTATGGATGTTTGGTAATTATTACACAAATTATAAACCTAATCATACGCAACTTACACTAATAGTTATTTCCGGACTTATTTTGTTAGTTGGATTTGCTTATTTGGTAATGACAATTTATGACATTTCCGTAAGGAAATATTTAAATGAAAGGTTTGTGAAACGAAAAATTTAAAATATTTAAAAATACATTTTGCTAACAACTCCATTAGAAATAGTGGAGTTTTTTTGTTTCTTACCAATTCAACTACAAGATTCTCCAATCTAACTACATAAGACAATAAAGGGCAACCGAATTTTGTAATTCATTATAAAAAGAAAAAAATGAATAGTACAGAAAAAAATCTTAACGGAAAAGTTGTCGTTATTACCGGAGCAAGCAGTGGAATTGGTAAAGCGATTGCATTGAAACTTGCAGAAAATGGTGCCAATGTTGTATTGGGCGCCCGAAGAAATGAAAAGCTTTCAGCATTAGCAAATCAAATAAAAAAGGCAAATGGAAAAGTAGAATATGCTGTAACTGATGTTAAGAAAAAAGAAGATTTGATTAATCTGGTTCAAACCGCAATCAAAGCCTATGGTAAATTGGATGTAATAATAAATAATGCCGGTATTAGCGAACTTAGCCGAATTGATGATTTGGATATTGAAGGCTGGGATGAAATGATTGATGTAAATATTAAAGGTGTTTTATATGGAATTGCTGCTGCCATCCCATTTTTTAAACAGCAAAAATCCGGACATATTATCAATATAATCTCTACTTCGGGAATAAAAATTGTACCAATGCAAGGTGTTTATGCAGGAACTAAAAATGCAATACGCACTATTGCAGAAGCATTTAGACAAGAGTCGAATGGAGAAATACGCATTACAGGAATTTCTCCCGGAGTCGTGAATACAGAATTTGTAGATAATATTAAAAACAATACAATGAAATCTGTAGTAAAAGAAAACATGAAAAAAATGGCAATTAGCCCCGATGCGATTGCAAGTGCTGTTTTATACGCTATTGAACAGCCTTTGGACGTTGAAATTGGAGATATTGTTATTCGTCCTTCGGTACAAAATTAGCTTTCGCTAGTGTATATTAAAGTATTATTGTAAATTTATTTTTTAAGATGAAACAAGATAATTCAAACATACAGACTTTTAAAAGTATCTCTCAGTTGCTGTCTTATCTTCAACTGCCGGGACCAATGCACCCTCTTATTGCTCTGGTCAATTATGATGATGTAGTGTTGAGTTCGTTTGAAAAAAATCAAAAGATTTGTCTGGATTTTTATAAAATTTCATTCAAAACCAATTTTAAAGGACAAATAAAGTACGGACACGGATATTATGATTTTGAAGAAGGAGGTTTAGCATTTTTAAAACCAAACCAAATTGTAGTTTCTTCAGAAAATTTAGAAAGCTACGAAGGATATTCATTATACTTTCACCCCGATTTTATTAGAAATTACCCTTTAGGAACGGCTATAAATCAATATGGTTTTTTTTCGTATGCAGTTTCAGAAGGATTGTTTTTATCTGTAAAAGAAAAGAAAATCATTCGAAATTTATTCAATACAATAGCAGACGAATTAGAGAATAGTATTGATCAATTCAGTCAGGATGTTCTGGTTTCTCAAATAGAATTATTATTAAATTACAGTAATCGTTTTTACAATCGGCAATTCATTACCCGAAAAACAGTAAATCACGAAATTGTAATTGCTTTGGATAACCTTTTGCAGGATTATTTTATAAAAGAAAGCAGTTTAGAAAAAGGTTTGCCATCTGTACAATTTGTTAGTAATCATCTCAATTTATCGCCTCGTTATTTAAGCGACATGCTGCGCTCGCTCACAGGTCAAAACACGCAACAATACATTCAAAATAAGTTAATCGAGCAATCTAAAGATTTACTAAGTTCAACTTCATTGTCTGTAACAGAGATTGCCTACAAACTGGGTTTTGAACATCCACAATCATTCAGCAAACTTTTCAAGATAAAAACAAACCAATCTCCTTTGCAATTTAGGCAGTCCTTTAACTGAAATATTTTAAATATAAAACTTTTACCAAATAAGTAAACACCAAAAAACAAGACGATACTCCAGATGAAACTAACCTTTGTAATAGTAATAACTTTTCTTTTTAATTGCAGTAATATTATTTACTCACAAAGAAAACATGTAATGGAAAGAAAAGAGAATGATGTCATTATTAGCGAATATATAAAAACAGGAAAATATATTTTAAAAGATAAGAATGGACAAGTTTTATTACAAGATTTAAGAGGGATGCAAAACTTAGGTGGCGGATATCAGGCGATTAACTCAAATAACGAATTAATTTATTTTTCTATAAATAAAGGCACTATAGAGTTAAAATCAGGTGTTAATGAAATTAAATATATTGATTTCACTTGTGGCACAGTTCCTAATTATCAAGTCTCTGTAAAAGAAACTTTAAATCACTTTGAAATTATATTAAAGACTGATAATGCTATGGTTAACCAAGAAGATACAGTGGACATAATAGGTCAAATATCAAAAAATGATGCAGATGATTGTTTCTTTATAAATTATGAAAAAGTATCTTCTTACGAGAATTATCCGGAAACAAATAGACTTTTAAATATTAAAAATGAGAATGCGAATTCTGTTATATTCAAGAAAAATAATCTTTATGGAATTTTTCAAAAAACAGAAGCAATATACAGTGAAATAAAAATTGTTAATCTTATTACTAAAATCAAGAAAGACAATTTATATTCCTATTACGAAATAAATAACACTCCAAAATACAAGGAATTAGGTAATTTTGTGGGTGTATATGCGCGATTTGAATTGCCTAATGGCAAAAAAGGATACTTGACAGGATCCGGTTATGAGTATATGGATGAATAATACTGTCCTAAATTTGTAATTCACAGTTTCTTAAGTCTGTGAAAACAACCAAAATATAAAAAAATAAGCCGTCTAATGGACAGCTTATTTGTATGTTATCGAATTATTTTTAGATAGGCACTATAAGGGTCATCTTTAATAGTAGTTCGCAGATAAACTTCGTTTTCGTCCTTTGTTTTTAAGTCAAATTGAATTAAAGCTGCATCCGAATAATAAAACAGGGAATCATCAACAGGAAATTCAAAGTTTGAAATAGGATTGGTTGTTAATTTTGCTTCGGATGCAATTTCCCCGTTTGATAAATCTATCTGAAAAAGTTTTTTCTTGCGGGTATATCCCCAAAGATTATCACTTTCCTCAGTGATGTATTCAACATTGTCACCTTTAAAATCAGTTTTCCATAACTGCGTTCCTGTTTTTGAATCAACAGCATATATAGAAGAAACCTCCTCGCCTTGTGCTGCCAAATATATTTTTTTGTCTTTGCAAACTATACGTTCTTTGACACTGTGTTGATTTTCATCTAATTTAAATTCCCATAAAATATCAAGTTTATCAGGACTTAAGGCAAAAAGGATATTTTTTTCGTTTGTTATAAATATATTTTCACCATCTGTTACAGGTTTTCCGTAAATAGCTTCCTGAAAGGTTTTTTGATTAAGAAGTTTTCCTGTATTTGCATCAAAACTGTAGAAACTAGTTCCGCTTTGTGTAAAAATTTTATTGTCAAAAAACAGAACCGGAATATCATTATTAGGAGAATCTAACTTGTAGCTCCATAGTAAACTGCCATTTTTTATATTAAGAGCATAAATATTATTATTTTGAGCCGTTATATAAAGCTTTCCATTATTTATAGTTGGAATTTGATTTTTTAGTACAATTTGATCTGTAATAGTACCTATTCTTGATTTCCAAAAAACATCACCGCTTTGGTTATCCACTGCAAAAATCTCACCGTTAATAAACGGAATATAAACAACTCCATCTTGCAGTGTTATTTTATTAGCGCACATTTCAGTATAAGCATCTGTAGCTTTTACAGTCCAGTTGATACGTTCGGCTTCTAAATCAAATGATATAAGAGAGCCGTCGTAATCATAAATTAGGATTGATGTTTCGTCTAATGGAACTTTTGCAAGCGGATTTATGACTTTATTAGTAACCACATCATTAGGTTTTTCAGGTGCTGAGATGGTTGGCGTTTGCCCAAATATATTTATAAGACTAAATACAAATAAAAGAGTTATTAGTGTTTTTTTCATTTTAAAATTTGGCGTTTATGATTTGATTTCTTTCTCAGCAATAAATTTGCCAAATAAATAATATCTCTGTCAAATGTAGTAAAAAAATATTATAGCATTTTAGAAGATATATGCCTTTGAATTGTGCGTTGTAGTTAAAAATCTACGATCTAAACGTGTGATACGGATCGTAAAAGAATATTTGTTTCAAAAGTATAAAATGAAATATTGATAAAATTGAGTTTGTGATTGATCTAAAACTTTCTTTCGAAAGAAATACCATTGAATACATATACACCACTTGGACTTGCTCCTCCAAACCACAATTCTCCTTGTTTACTTCTGTATATAGTCCAAATATGTTTACTGTCAAGTCCGTCATCTTTGGCAAAATTTTTCACGGAAGTGCCATTATATTTTCATACACCAGATCCTACAGTCCCAAACCAAATATTTCCTGAAATATCTTCTCCAATGGAGAAAACTCTCTCAAGAGAATTGCCTTTGGTGCCCTCCTTTTTTAATTTTTGTTGTGCTGTAAAATTGATTGTTTCTTTTCCATCATACTTAAGAACGCCAATTCCATTATTAGCAATCCAAAGATTCCCTTTACTGTCTTCCATTATACTACGTATATGCAAAGAACCAATTTGTCCGTTTAGTCCCAGATATTGATTGTCAATTATTTTAAAATTGGAGCGATTATAACCAATTACGGCACCGTACATTCCAAACCAAATTGTTCCATTTTTACCTTTCACGAAAGGCGTTGACATGTAATATTTAAAGCCATCCCCAGGTTTGGGCTTCACAGGAAACAAGCGATAGGAAAGCTTTTGTCCTTCATATTGATACACCCCGGGATTCTTTTCGAGTTTATTGTAGCTCTCAATTTCATCCCCTTTAAACCAAAGGTCACTTTCATTTAATTGCCATTCGTTTTTTGAATTGTAATTTCGTTGTTTGTATATAGTTAATTTTTTTCCATTATAAGTACTCAACCCTCTACCACATTCAAACCAAATTATGCCATTTTTATCTTCATAAATATTCCTGACCTGATTGTGACTTAATCCGTTTTCTGTCGTGAAATATTGGAGCTTGCCATTTTTAAGTAAACATACTCCTTCGTTGTAACTGCCAAACCAAATATTTCCTTTGCTATCTTCTAATATTGAACGGACTCCCGAGGTATATTTCAATCTTATATCACTGATTTTACTTTCAATTGGTTGAGTGTTATTTTTAGCCTTATTTGATTGACTTTGATTATTACAAGAAATTGTTACAATAATCAAAAATGTATAGTAAATGTTAAGTATGTATTTCCTGTTTAATTTTACTTTCATCTTAGGGATATTTTTCATAATTCACAATTTGTATATACCAGATAAGGCATATCATACTTATTATATTCAGTATGCAATGTACCATAAAGTTTTAAAAAAGAATATTTGGGATTTATATATTTTTTGAGCTAACAAAAATATAATCTAATGAGGTTTGGAAGAGATATAAATAAAAAACGCCACTGTCTTCCAATGGCGTTGCTTGTCTTTATGTGGGTTTTCAGGGATTACATTCGAACACTTAATTGTAATTCTGACGTTTTTTAAAGGCTTAAAGTGATTAGCAGATTACGTTTTTGCCACAAATTTAAATATTCATAAATTGCTGATCTAAAGAATGATAAGCTCTGTGCAGATCGAAAAAGTGAACTGAGGGTAAAACAAAATGAGTATCAGTTTTTCTACATCTTAATTTTAACCTAAACGTTTTAAAATAAGTGATCGCAAACGTTCTTCATGCTCCTCTCCCCAATTCCCAATAGCTGCAATTACAGGAATTAGTGTTTTTCCAAAATCTGTCAGGCTATATTCGACTTTAGGAGGCACAACAGGGTAAATAATTTTTGAAACAAGTTCATGTTCCTCTAACTCCTTCAGCTGAATATTTAAAACTCTGCGTGAAGCATCTGGTATTTTACGCTGCAATTCACTTGGCCTTTTATGGCCTTCATTAATAAACCAAAGCAAACGTATCTTCCATTTACCGTAAAGTACTTCACCTATTAGGTCAAGCCCGCAGTTTAAGTTCGGTATTATTTTTCTTTCATACATATTACAAAAGTAATCCTATGTTCCTATATGTGCAATAGGGGAATAATTTATCCCTATATGAATCGTAACTCCTTACTTGTGAGGAAGTAACATACTTCCGAGATTTGTACAATAGAAATTTAAAATACAAAATAATATGGATTATCAAAATGAATTATCAGGGAAGATTGCCTTAGTAACAGGTGGCACAAAAGGAGCTGGAAGAGCAATTGCGGAAAGACTGCTACAAGCTGGGGCAACGGTTATTATCACTGCAAGAAACGCACCGGAAAAAGAAAACAGCAAGCTGCATTTCATTCCGTCCGACTTGAGTAAAGCAGAAGGAACACAAAAAGTTGTCAGCGAAGTGCTGTCGGCTTACGGAAGGCTTGACATTTTGGTGAACAATCTTGGTTCTTCAACAACACCTGCCGGCGGCTTTACTGCATTAACTGATGAAGATTGGGAATCAACCCTACAGGCTAATTTGCTTGCTCCGGTTCGACTGGACAGAGGGTTTTTACCTCAAATGATAAATCGAAAAAATGGAGTTATTATTCATATAGCTTCTATTCAAGGAATACTACCGCTATATGACTCCACTTTGCCTTATGCAGCTGCAAAAGCAGGATTGAGAAACTATAGTAAAAGTTTATCGAATGAAGTTTCACCTAAAGGTGTTCGGGTGCTGACTGTTTCTCCTGGATGGATTAATACAGGAGCATCGAAAGCTTGGTTGGCTGAGATTGCAAGAAACGCCAATAGCACTGTAGAAGAAGCACAGCAAGGCGTAATGGATGCATTGGGAGGAATACCATACGGCAGACCTGCTGAGCCGGAAGAAGTAGCTGAATTGGTTGGCTTTCTTGTCTCTCCGAGAGCCAGTTATTTATCAGGAACTGAATATGTAATCGATGGTGGAACTGTACCAACAATTTAATAATCTTTAAAAATAATAACAATGAACTTACCAAAAGTATTAACTGACTTGATTAAAGCACAGAACGAATTTGACGCCGTGACTTATGCCAATTTGTTTTCAGAAACTGCCGTAGTGTTTGACGAAGGTAAAACGCATAACGGAAGACTTGAAATAGAGCGTTGGATCGATCACTCAAACAAGAACTACCAAGCAGTGATGAAACCACTGGAATATACCGAAAACGGTACAACAAGCATCATAACTGCAACATGTTCAGGAACATTTCCAGGAAGTCCTATCACGCTAAAATTTCACTTTGATATTGTTGATGGGCAAATTCAGCATCTAAAAGTAACAGATTAAACATAGAAGAGAGTGAGACTGTTTACTATAAGTTATTTAAACGACAAATCCATTGGAATCCAATGGATTTGTTTGTCTTTCTGTGGTCCTTAAGAACCTGTTTACGAACCATTTTTTGCAGGATTTGAAGAAAATTTCAATTATATGATAATGAAAAAAAAATCAGATACTTAAAGACGAAAACAATGGTTAAGGCTTGAACTTCTAATCTAGTTCTTTCATAGTCTTATCAAATGCTAATTCAAGTAGTTCCTTAACAGCTGTAGCTTTTATTACTAACCCTAATCCTAAAAATTGTTGAACTCCTAATGTTGTAAATTGATTAGATGGAATTGATTGCAATTTTCCATGCTTGATCATGCTTTCAGTAATTACACCTATTAGTTTATATTTACTATTTAAAATAGTATAAACAGGACTTCCACTTGAGCCTTGGAAAACTTGAGCATCAATTACAAACTTCCTATCTCCATTAAAATCAATTTTCGGCAAACTACTTATATGACCTCTTCTTAGTAGAGGTAGATTGTTTTTGGTATCAAATCTGTTTTCGGGATAACCTATAAACCACACTTCCATACCAGGAACTAAATCATCTTCTTGAAAATCTGCAATCATTTCAATATTAAGATTAGTAAAAGAAGTATTGTAAACATCTGATTTAATTATTGAAACATCAATACAGGCTAAATCAATTTTTTGATCTGGATGCTCACTGTATAAGTTTGTAAAATCAGAAACGCTAAATTTTTGTAAATTACCAAAATCAGGAATAATTCGACTAGTAGTTCCTTTATTAAAACTTAATTCAATTTCATTTTTAGGATTCATGAAAACATGCTTATTAGAAATTAAATATAATGCAGATCTATTGGTATTATCATTAAAGGGAATGTTAAGCAAAAATCCTGTGCCAATTGAAGATCCACCATTGTTTGAAGATTTGATAGAAATACGAGTAGAGGCTAAAAATACTTGTTCTGAAAATTTATTTAAAGTCATGTTTTATATTGTTGATTATGAATTTTATCTGTTAATCACGTAGCTAATTATATATGTATTTTGGTAGATATTACGCTGTTATTTTTTTGTATAGTATTTTCTTTAAGTTTTTACAATTATATTTATAAAAGAAGATTCTAAGATTTTTTCATGAATTTCGATTACTAGAATACTTCCCCATTGTTTTTAAAAACGACAATGAAATTTTATTTATTATGATGCGTGAATTCCATTTTCTGTAAAACATTTAGCAATTTCAGTTCTTAATTTTGAGCAATGGGTTTCGATATTTAGATTCCTATCAATTGTAAATAATTTATCGCCAATATCATTTGTAATTGTAAGTCTTTCCAAAACTCCGTTTACATTAGTTACTATTACATTAAAGTTATCTTGATTTTGATATAAACAATAATAAACTCTATTTAAGATATCCCATTCAATCAGATTTAATTTATTCATTTAAAATTTCTTTTATTGTTTCACTTCGATTTAATTCATCATTCATTTTCATGAATCTACTTAATGTTTTTTTGTAATCATTACTATGGGTATCGTTAATTATTAATTTCTTATTTAAAGAATCGACAAGTTCCAGTAATTTAATTAAAGTATTTTCGTTTAGGTAAGCTTCTTTAATTTCAATGTATTTATCTATAATTTCATCTAAATCTTTTTTGGGAGGTTTAAATTTATAAATATTTAATAAAAATTTTTCTATTCTTTGTATTAGTTCATTTTTCATATTCATCTTTATAGTAAACCGAAAGCAGAAGTTATTTAATTATGTTTCTGAATAGTCTATATGTCATTATATCGCAAATAGATTTAAAATTTAGTTTTATTTTGCGATTTACTATAAATTGGATAAAAAATAATTTTTAAATTATAATTTTGATATAATTGCGAGAGTTTTTTAACATGATATTCTTTTCAAACTATCTTATAACAATTGGTATATCGAAACTAGACTTACTTGCCCTAATTAAAATGTATAAATCTGAAAAACGTTAGGTTATTTCTTAACTAATATAGAAACAATTTTTTATAATCAATTAAAGAGTTTTTTAATTTGCATGACACTCTTGGTATTTCTATAAATTATGAATGTTTGATGACAGTAATATTGATATAATCCTTAAGAACTAAGAATCATTTATTTCAATAATAATAGTACTTCGCAAACGAACGCAGAAAAATATACTTTTCTTGACCCCAAAAAAACCTCTAAAATCAAAAGACTATAGAGGTTGTTTAAAAATGGTGGGCTGTCAGGGACAGCAGTCGAACACTTAATCCCTATTTTGACTTTTTTTGAAAATATAAAATGAAGCGCTTTGTAAACGTCTTGGCGTTTGCCGAGGTTGGGTACTTTTGAAACCGAGTATTTTCGGCTTAACATAAATGTAGTGAAAAAACGATAATTCCACTAAATCCCCAATCTTGATAAACGGCCGTTAGTAGACGTTTATTTATTCAAAACAATTTTAATTTTATTAGCCAAAATTTGGCTTATTCGTTCAACAGCTTCAGTTTGATTTTTGGTGTCATTATTTTTTTGGCTTAACATTTTTGAGTTATCCATATTTCGCGATTCTTGTTTTATTATTTTAATTGCTGTTTTCATTTTTAATTATTTAAAATAATTACGCATAAAATGCTTATTTAACTCTTCTTGAAAATAATGTTTTCTCTTTTTCCATATGAATCCATCTCCTTTTGAAATTATTGCAACATCAATTGGTCCTCCAACACTTTCATCATCAGAAGATATTCTTCTTTTTAAATATGTTAAATATACCAAACTTTCTGCCATTTCTGCAAGATCCTCTTTTGACAGAATTGATATTGTATCTATTGTTGGGTTTATTTGTTTTTCTCGTTTTATATCGTTCATTTCATCTCGGAAATTTGAAACCAATTCTTCAATATTTATATCCCGAATTTGTTGTGCCAAATCTGGAGAATCTTTATCCAAAATATCTGTGAGAATAGTGTTGTATTTTTCAATAAATTTTTGATAGATATTCATATATGCATAATCAATATCAGGGCTTACTCCTGTTAAAAACATATCGATTACATCCGTTTGAGCAAAAGGTAAAATTTGCCCATCATTTGTATCACTCACTGAACGAGTTTTTATTTCAAAATATCGTAAATGATTATCGAATGCTTCGGCAATTTGGATTGAGGTAACAGAAGGATAAATTTCTTTATCGCCAAAACCTGCAAAGACTAACCCTGTGCTCTCAAATAAAAAGGTATCGCTTTTTATGTGTAAATAAAATTGGTTAATTAACAACGAAATTATCTGTTCACTGACAACTCTTTCTTCAAAAATCATTTTGACTAATTTTCTTAACTCTTTATCAGCAAAAGCTGTAAATTGTTCTAAAGTATAATCAGCAAAATCATCTGTTATTATATTACTATCAACTAATGCTTGAATATTAGTATTTAAAGTTTCTTCAATATAGTTAAAAAACAAAATGTCTTGTTGATCAGCAGGAGTTGCATCAGGTATATTTTTTAAAGCCTCATTTTTTAAAAGATTTAGATTCCAATAAATAAACTTCCCTAGTTCAAACTCTTGACTTTCTAATGATGTATAATAATTTTGATCTTTTAAAAATTTGAGGAAGTCATTTTTATAATCTACCAAAAAATCAAAACTGTTCTCATTTATATTTTTTCTATAAAGCTTAATTATCGTTTCCCAAGGAATTGACATAAAACTTGCGCTACTGAATATCATTATTCCTACAGGATGATATTTAGATAAAGTAAAAATCTTGTTGGCGGTATTATATATTTTTTTTTGATTATTTCCTGTTACGGTAACTGCACTGTCAGCTGCAAGTGCAATTCCTGTTTTATTCATTAATCCAATTACTGCTGTCATATATTAAATTTGTTTTGTTTCTCCGATTTTGTGCGTAAATATCTGCTAACTTATATATTCACGCTACTTTATGTCGCATATATAACTCATTCGGGATGTATATACACTAAATAATTAATCAAAAGTTTTTACAATAGTACATAAAAACAAAATACTGAGGTTGATAATTTTTAATAAACAGGAATTTAATTTGCTACGAGAAAATTAAACGGGGTAATTTATGAATATTACAACAAAAAACAACGCCATTGGAATCCAATGGCGTTGTTTGTCTTTGTGTGGGCGATGAGGGGTTCGAACCCCCGACCCCCTCGGTGTAAACGAGGTGCTCTGAACCAGCTGAGCTAATCGCCCTATTTTACTAGGCTGCTATCATTTCGTGATTGCGAGTGCAAATATACAGCTAGAATTTGTATTTGCAAGCATATTTATAAAAAAAATGAAATATTTTTTCACATTAGTGTTTATCAATCTGTTATTCAGTTTTTTAAAAAGTAAAGAGAATTTATCTTTTTCTTGTTTATTTAGTTAAAAAACAAAATCTTAAACGGAATCGATAATATTCTTTTGTATTCATTTGCCAGAGTCATACATTTGCATACCTTAATTGTATTCAAATGGCAAGATTTCAAGAAAATGATTTACCGAAAGCTAAATTAGACTCTAATTCAATTCAAAAAGCACTTAAAATTTTTAAATACGGTAAAAATCACAAATGGAAATTTTTTCTGGGTTTGATTTTTTTATTATTAACCAGCGCCACTGCCCTAGCCTTTCCAAAATTAATGGGAATGTTAGTCGATTGTGTTACCAATAAAAACCTTGCGAGAGCTAATGAAATAGCTGTTGGTCTTATGGGGATTTTGGTTTTGCAAGCTGTTTTTTCTTTTTTCAGAATTTCTCTTTTTGTAAATTTTACTGAAAACTCATTATCCAATATTCGTTTTGCATTGTATGAGAATCTGGTAAAACTTCCAATGTCTTTTTATTCTCAAAAACGCGTTGGAGAACTTAATAGCAGAATCAGTGCTGATATCTCTCAGTTACAAGACACTTTTACAACTACAATTGCCGAGTTTTTGCGTCAGTTAATTTTAATTATTGGAGGTTTTGTGATTTTAGGAAACATTAGTCCAAAATTAACCTTAATGATGTTGGCTATTGTGCCGATTGTGGCTGTTGCTGCAGTAGTTTTTGGAAGATTTATTCGTAAATACGGAAAAAAAACACAAGATAAAGTAGCCGAAAGCCAGGTAATTGTTGAAGAAACATTACAAGGAATCAGTAATGTAAAAGCTTTTGCCAATGAATGGTACGAAATTCAGCGTTATAAAAATAAGATTAAGGAAATAGTAAAAATTGCAATTAAAGGCGGTCAATACCGTGGTTATTTTGCTTCGTTTATTATTCTTTGTCTTTTTGGATGTGTTGTAGCCGTTGTTTGGTACGGAATTACCCTTACGATTAAAGGTGAAGTTGAAGGCGTTGGAGATTTAATTTCTTTTGTTCTCTATACTACTTTTATTGGGGCTTCTTTTGGAGGAATCGCCGAAATGTATGCTCAAATTCAAAAAGCGGTTGGAGCAACAGAACGTGTTTTTGAATTATTGGAAGAAACTCCGGAAGATATTAAAGCAAGTCCCAAAGCTTCTTCTTTAGAAAAAATAAAAGGAAATGTAAGCTTCAACAATGTAGCTTTCAGTTATCCTTCCCGTAAGGAAGTTCAGGTATTGAAAGAGGTAAATTTTAAAGCCGAATTTGGTCAAAAGATCGCAATCGTTGGCCCTAGTGGAGCAGGAAAATCAACTATATCTTCTCTTTTACTTCGCTTTTACGATATTACATCGGGAGAAATCCTTGTAGACGGAAAAAATATCTACGATTATGATTTGGAGAACCTTAGAGGTAATATGAGTATTGTTCCGCAAGATGTAATTTTATTTGGTGGAACCATTAGAGAAAATATTGCCTACGGAAAACCGGATGCAACAAATGAAGAAATCATGCTGGCAGCAAAACAAGCCAATGCCTTAAATTTTGTGGAAGGTTTTCCTGAAAAATTCGAAACTTTAGTGGGAGAACGTGGCGTAAAATTATCTGGAGGTCAACGTCAGCGTATTGCAATTGCACGTGCGCTGCTTAAAAACCCAAGTATTTTGATTCTGGACGAAGCGACGTCATCATTAGACAGTGAGAGCGAAAAACTAGTTCAGGAAGCTTTAGAAGTTTTAATGGAAGGAAGAACAAGTATTATTATTGCGCATCGTCTTTCGACCATTAGAAATGCGGATAAAATTTTAGTTCTCGATAACGGAAAAATTACGGAAGAAGGAACGCACCAGGAATTAATAAATCTTGAAAACGGAATCTACAAAAACTTAAGCAATCTTCAGTTTAGTAATTCTTAAAAAGGAAATTCCAATTTTTTATCCCGAAGCTTCGGGACCAAATTCCAATACAAAAAAAATCCATTTGCAAAGCAAATGGATTTTTTTTGTAAAATCTAAAATCTATCCCGAAGCTTCGGGACTAAAATCTAAAATTCAGAAATATTATTTTCCTTTTCTTCTATTACGTTCTGCTTTAATCATAGATAATTCGCGGCTTGTTTGCCCAGCAACTGAAGTGTTTTCTTCAGCACGACGAATTAAATAGGGCATAACATCTTTTACAGGTCCAAACGGAAGATATTTTGCTACGTTATAACCATTTTCGGCCAAATTATAGCTGATATTATCACTCATTCCGTACAATTGCCCAAACCAGATTCTGTTATCGTTTTTGGCAACACCTTTTTCCTGCATCATTTCCATCAATTTATAAGAACTCAATTCGTTGTGAGTTCCTGCAAAAATTGACATTGTTTCTAAATGGTCTAACATATAATGCACAGCAGCATCATAATTAACATCTGTTGCTTCTTTCGAAATACAAATTGGAGAAACATAATTTTTCTCTTCAGCTCTTTTGTTTTCTTTTTCCATGTAAGCACCGCGAACCAATTTCATTCCAATAAAAAATCCTTCGTTTTTGGCAACTTCATGTAATTTTTTCAAATAATCCAAACGATCCCAACGGTACATTTGTAAGGTATTAAAAACGATTGCTTTGTCTTTATTATATTTACGCATCATATCGGTAACCAAATCATCGGCAGCATCCTGCATCCAGCTTTCTTCACCATCAATCAATAAAGCAACATCTTTTTTATGTGCTTCGCTGCAAACATGATCAAAACGCGCTACTACTCTATCCCATTCCGCTTGTTCTGCAGTAGTTAGTGTTTGTTTTTCTCCTAATTTTTCATACAATTCAAAACGACCAAAACCTGTTGGTTTAAAAACTGCAAACGGAATTGCTAAACGTTCTTTAGCAAATTCAATAGTTTTTAAAGTCATTTGCAAAGCAGCATCAAATTGCTCTTCTTCTTCTTTTCCTTCAACTGAATAATCTAAAACAGACGAAACGCCTTTTGTAAACATTTTGTCTACCACTGTAATACAATCGTTTTCGTTTACACCACCACAAAAATGGTCAAAAACAGTTGCACGGATTAATCCTTCTACCGGAAGATTTGCTTTTATAGCAAAATTGGTAACAGCAGTTCCTATCCTAACTAAAGGCTGACTGTCAATCATTTTAAAAAGAAAATAAGCTCTATCGAGTTCTGTATCACTTTTCAACGAAAATGCAACTTGGGTGTTGTCGAATATTTTTTCCATTAAGTTTATTTTTTGTGCAAATATAGATAGAGTTTTGATTATTGTTCAGTTATAGAGGTGTTTTTTTGGTTTTAGTTATGTTAAAACTCAATTAAAACTTAGATAATTAATTTAATGCAAATTTTCAATGCATTGAGCATGATTAATAAATTGATTACTTCAAATTATTATTATTTTATTGTTGTAAGATATTTTTTAGAAAATAAAATGTAAGTTTTTATTTATAAATGTATCTTTGTGAAAATTTATTACGATGGAAAAAAGTATCAATCTAAAATCAATTCTAAACAAAGGTTCATTAGTTCCAAATTATATTGTGTTACTCTTTATAGGAGCAATTTTATTAATTGATTTTTTACCCCATTCTAAAACTATAGATATACTTTATCCTCAATTTTTATATCTGTCGATATTAAATTTCGTAATGTCTGTTTATTTGTATTTCAATGTAAAAGAAATAACAACAGATGTTATTTCTTCCATTAAAAGATCTTATTTGTTTTGGGCCTATTTTACATTTATAATTCTTTGCGGATTATCAGTTCTTGCAGCAAAAAACACGACTTTGGTAATAGAAAAATTCATAGAATTGATAATTGCCTTTTGTCTCCTTATAAATTTGACAATCCTTTTAAAAAATAAACGAGAACTACTCCCTAAAATCATCCTCATAATTGGCATTGCCGCTTTTTTTCAATCTGTTTTAGAGCTTTATTACTTAAAGCAAAAAGCAAATCAAACCACGATAGTAACTGCACTTGGCTTAATGGCTGAAAGAGCAGGAAATATCAATATTTTGGCAGCAAGTTTAATGATTAAGCTACCCTTCTTGCTAATTGGGATAACACATTTTTTGGGGCTTAAAAGAATCTTTTTAGTAATTACCCTTTTATTTGCAACAACTACTATATTTTTAACGGGCGCAAGAACAGCACTTCTTAGTATTATTTTAATTTATATTCTGTATGTCATTTATTATTTTAAAACATATTCTTTTAATAAATCATCATTTTACAGTTGTCTTACATTTATAATTCCGGTTATATTCTCTATCGGAATAACAAATGCTATTTTTAAAAAATCTGAAAATAATGATCGTTATACTTCTATAAATAACAGAATAAAACAAATTAATACTTCAGATGCTTCAGCAAACCTTAGGCTATTGTTTTGGAATAATACGCTGCAATTAATTGAAAAACACCCAATAAACGGCGTTGGTTTAGGAAATTATAAAGTAGAATCTATTCCTTATGAGAAAACTCAAATGGATGATTCGTCTATCTCCCTTCATTCTCATAATGATTTTTTAGAAATCACTTCTGAAACAGGAATTATTAATGGGTTGCTTTATATTTCCATTTTTGCATTTATTTTTTTTGTAAACGCAAAACGAATTTTAAAAGCAGAGGATATCGAGACAAAAACAATTGCCATTTTAGTATTGATGCTAACCGTAGTGTATGTAATGGACTCGCTTTTGAATTTTCCAATGTTTAGACCTACAATGCTGATTTTTCTATGCTTATTATTGGTTTTAACACTAGTAAACACACCAGAAATAAAGAACTTCGAATATCATTCAGGCAAAAATAAAATTTATTTGGCTTTGCTTCTGATTAGTGTTGTTACAACTTATTTCACATTTTTAGGATATAAAGCGTCAAACTTAGAATATGTAATACAAAAGGACAATAAAAATTCTTTTATAAATAGTGATCTTACCGGAGATGAATTAATTAAAGAATTACCTAAATTCAAAACAACACTTAGTACTGCTGAATCATTTTATGAATATGCCGGGATTTATTATATGAATGAAAAAAAATATGACGAGGCTTTGAAGTATCTCTCTAAAGCAGATAAAATAAACCCGCATTTTGGGCGTATAGATTTTTATAAAATGCTTATTTCTAATGCAAAAGAAAACAGAGACAGCGCCTATATTTATGCCAAAGAAGCATTTTATTTGCGTCCAAGAAATTTAAACTTCTTTAAAATGTCAGCACAATTTGCCCGTTCAAAAAAGGATACACAGGAAATATTAAAAGAGCATAAATTGATTACTCAATACAGAAAAATTCCTCAAGCCTGGCAAATAGCGGCAGAAGAGCTTCAAAAAGCAAATTATGACAGTAATAAAATACTAAATTTTATAGACCTTGGACTAAAAGAATTTCCTGGAGATAGTATTTTGACAAAGCAAAAAAATGGCATTTTGGTTAGTAATTATATTAAAGAAGGACGAGCTCTTGTAGATAAAGATAATTCGGATAAAGAATTAAGTTTTTATATGAAAGCTCTTAAGCTAGATCCTCAAAATGCTGAAGTAATGCAAAATATGGCTTTCTATTATTATAATAAAGCAAATTATAAACAATCACTATCTTATTTTCTGAATGCATTAAAACACAAAAAATTTAATTCAGGAAGAACAGAATTTTTTATAGGGAATTGTTACTTAAAGCTTAATGACAAAGAAAATGCCTGTCAGTATTTTAATTTGTCCAATTCTAAAAACTTTCCCGATGCAAAACAGCTAATAGTTCAAAATTGTAAATGATAAACTTAATCTGTACTAATACACGTGCAAATTCAAGTTTTATGCTATCTATATTGATTCTTTTTAGAGATTATTTTGTTTAAATTATAGAAAAAGTTTGGACATTATTTAGTTAAAAATGCCTTATTTTGTGGTTTCAATTAACCAAAGAAATATGCAATCTATTCAAGCCAATAATTATTTAGTGCATTTCAACCAAAATGCATATAAAGCTTTAAATACACATTTAAAAGACAATAAATATTCAAATTTGTTTATTATAGTTGATAATGAGACAAATGAACATTGTTTGCCGAAATTTTTGCCTTTACTTGAAACCGATTTAACGATCGAAATAATTGAATTTGAATCTGGCGAGGTTAATAAAAATATTGAAACTTGTATTGAAATCTGGAACGTTTTAACTGAGCTTGGTGCTGATAGAAAATCTCTTGTAATTAATCTTGGCGGCGGCGTTGTCACAGATTTAGGCGGATTTGTAGCTTCGACTTTTAAACGCGGAGTTGATTTTATTAATATCCCTACTACCTTATTATCAATGGTTGATGCTTCTGTTGGAGGAAAAACAGGCGTTGACTTAGGAAATCTTAAAAACCAAATTGGAGTTATTAATGTACCTCAAATGGTTTTGATTGATACAAATTACCTTGAAACTTTATCGCAAAGTGAAATGCGCTCTGGTTTGGCAGAAATGCTCAAACACGGTTTAATCTACGATGCACCATACTGGAAACAATTTTTAGATTTAAAATCTATTGATTATGCTGATTTTGATGAATTAATTTATCGTTCTGTAGAAATCAAAAATGAAATTGTAATACAGGATCCAACAGAAAAAAACATCCGTAAAGCCTTAAATTTTGGGCATACTTTAGGTCATGCCATAGAAAGTTATTTTCTGGAAAGTGAAACTAAAAAAACATTATTACACGGTGAAGCAATTGCTGTTGGAATGATTCTGGAAAGTTATATTTCATGGCAGAAAAATTTAATTACAGAAGCAGAATATACTGAAATCAAAAACGCAATTAAAAACATTTATGATCATGTAGTGTTTGAAGAAAATGACATCGATCCTATCTTAGAATTACTTATTCATGATAAAAAAAATGAGTACGGATTGATTCAATTTGCACTTATTGAAGGAATCGGAAAAATAAAAATTAACCAATCCGTTGAAAATAAATTGATTCTGAATGCGTTTCAAGATTATAAATCTTAAACTTTTTTTAATTAAAACCATTGCATTAGGTATATATTATTTTTTACATTTGCCACGATGAAAACAAACAATAAACAGAGAAATTTTAGTTCTTATAGAAACCGACTCAATAGTTCTTTACTAAGGATGTTGAACCGTTTTTATAATAGTAAAAGTCCGTTTTGTTTTGATGTTTTCTCATGCTCAAAAGCAGAACACGAAAAACTGCAAATTATATTTGCCAATATCAGGGTTTGAATTTAAGATTATTATCGTATCTTAAATTAAAAAATTACAATCCTAAAATATTGAAAAATAAATGAATACAAAATATTCTGACCTAATAAATCAAACTTACTATTTTCCACAAGAGGAATTCAAACTAAACAAAGACAACTTACAATTTCACAATATCGATTTGATGAAATTAGTTGAGCAGTATGGTACGCCATTAAAGTTTACTTATTTACCTCAAATTTCTGAAAATATCAATAAGGCAAAAGCCTGGTTCAGAAAATCAATGGAAAAAAATAAGTACGAAGCAAAATATTACTATTGTTATTGTACAAAAAGCTCTCATTTTGAATACATTATGAATGAAGCTTTTAAAAACAATATTCATATTGAAACATCATCAGCATTTGATGTTAATATTGTTGAGAATTTGTTAGAAAATGGTAAAATCAACAAAAGTACTTATGTTATTTGCAATGGTTTTAAAAGAGATGAATATATCAGTAATATTGCAAGATTAATCAATAACGGACATAAAAATACTATTCCGATCATTGACAACTATGAAGAACTTGATTTGCTTCAGGGAGAAATCAAAGGAAAATTCAAAATTGGAATTCGTATTGCAGCTGAAGAAGAGCCTAAATTTGAGTTTTATACTTCAAGATTAGGAATTGGATATAAAAACATTGTCTCATTTTACAAGAAACAAATTCAGGAAAATGAAAAGTTAGAGCTTAAAATGCTTCACTTTTTTATTAATACCGGAATAAATGATACAGCATATTACTGGAATGAGTTAGTAAAATGTATTAAAGTATACATTGCGCTTAAAAAGGAATGCCCTACTCTGGACGGATTAAACATTGGAGGCGGTTTCCCAATTAAAAATTCACTTGCATTTGAATATGATTATCAATATATGATTGATGAAATTATCAATCAAATTAAAATCGCTTGTGATGAAGCTGAAGTTGATGTTCCAAATATTTTTACAGAATTTGGTTCGTTTACTGTAGGTGAAAGCGGTGGTGCTATCTATCAGATTTTGTATCAAAAACAACAAAATGATAGAGAAAAATGGAATATGATTGATTCGTCATTCATTACTACTTTGCCGGATACTTGGGCTATAAACAAACGTTTTATCATGCTGGCGGTTAATCGTTGGAATGATACTTACGAGCGGGTTTTATTAGGAGGATTGACTTGTGATAGTGACGATTATTACAATTCAGAACAAAATATGAACGCTATTTATTTGCCTAAATACAACAAAGAAAAACCATTATATATTGGTTTCTTTAATACTGGTGCGTATCAGGAAACTATTGGAGGATATGGAGGTTTACACCACTGTTTGATTCCGCAGCCTAAACATATTTTAATAGATCGTGACGAAAACGGAATTTTAGCTACCGAAGTTTTCTCAGAACAACAAACTTCTGACGATGTATTGAAAATTTTAGGATACACAAAAAAAATATAAAAAAAAACCTGCAAATTAAATGTTAATATGTATAAAATTGTTAATTTGCAGTATCATGTAAAAGGTCAAACTTTTAATTCAAAAAAAAAACAAAAAAACAAAAAAAAATGAAAGGACCTATCAGTCAGTTTATTGAAAAACATTATTTACACTTTAACTCTGCTTCTCTTGTGGATGCTGCAAAAGCATACGAACAACAATTAGCAAACGGTGCTAAAATGATGGTAAGTATGGCTGGCGCTATGAGTACAGCAGAAATTGGTAAAATTTTTGCCGAAATAATTAGACAAGATAAAGTACAGATTATTTCTTGTACCGGAGCCAATCTAGAAGAAGACATCATGAATTTGGTGGCACACTCTCATTACGAAAGAGTGCCTAACTATCGTGATTTGACACCAGAAGACGAATGGGCTTTGCTTGAAAGAGGATTAAATCGTGTTACAGACACTTGTATCCCTGAGCATGAAGCGTTTCGTCGTTTGCAAAAACACATTTATAAAATCTGGAAAGATGCTGATGATAAAGGTGAACGCTATTTTCCGCATGAATTCATGTATAAAATGCTATTATCAGGTGTTTTAGAAGAATATTACGAAATAGATTTAAAAGATAGCTGGATGTACGCAGCGGCTGAGAAAAATTTACCTATTATTGTTCCGGGTTGGGAAGATAGTACAATGGGAAATATCTTCGCTTCTTACGTAATCAAAGGAGATTTGAAAGCTTCTACCATGAAATCCGGAATTGAATATATGACATTCCTTGCTGATTGGTATCCAAAAAATAGTACTAACGGAATTGGATTTTTTCAAATTGGTGGTGGTATTGCAGGAGATTTTCCTATTTGTGTTGTTCCAATGTTGTACCAGGATATGGAAATGCATGATATACCGTTTTGGTCTTATTTCTGCCAAATTTCAGATTCAACAACTAGTTACGGATCTTATTCCGGAGCAGTTCCAAACGAGAAAATCACTTGGGGTAAATTAGATATTAAAACCCCTAAATTTATTATTGAGTCGGATGCTACAATTGTTGCTCCATTAATTTTTGCTTACTTATTAGATTTATAGGATATTTATGAAAAGAGTTATAGTAGACTACGCTAAACTTACCAATGAAATTTTAAACCTTTTGGTAGAAAAATTTCCTGATGGTTATGATGATTCGGATGTTATCCGTTTTAGAAATGCTAAAAACGAATTGATCGAAGCTGTTGAAGTACGTACTGAAGACACTATTTATTTAGTAAAAATTAGTACTAAACTTGCTGACAGAATTGAGAATTACGATGAAGACGATGATATTGACGTTGATGTTGATACAATCGAACCAGTAAAAGGTCTTGATCTTGACGATGATATTGATGACGACGATGATGACGATGCAGTAGACAAACCAGATACAGATGGCGGAGATGACGACGACGACGATGACAGAGACCCAGATGATATCGCTGATGACGATGATGAAGACGACGAAGATTAATTTATCTCCTTCAAAATAAAGTAAAGGAACTCTATACGGAGTTCCTTTTTTATTTTGAATACTAAAATCATGTATTTTTTTTATAAGTAAAATCTTATATTTATAATTTCTTTAATATATTTACTTTCGCAAATAAAAGCCCAATGAATTCAGATATATTACACGCCAAACTAAAAGAAAATTTTGGTTTTGAAAAATTCAGACCTAATCAGGAAACCATAATCAACACTATTCTTTCGGGTCAGGATACTTTGGCTATTATGCCAACAGGTGGCGGAAAATCGATTTGTTTTCAATTACCGGCTTTGGTTTTACCAGGAATTACAATTGTAATTTCTCCTTTAATTGCCTTAATGAAGGACCAGGTAGATAGTTTAAAGACCAACGGAATTTCAGCTTGTTATATAAATAGCAGCCAATCCAGCGAAGAGCAACAATTTTATATAGAGAATTTAAAATCGAATACTTTTAAGCTTGTTTATATTGCTCCGGAAAGTTTATCCTATTTAGATGTTGTTTTTAACGAATTGACAATCAGTTTAATTGCTATAGATGAAGCGCATTGTATTTCATCCTGGGGACATGATTTTAGACCGGCATATACTAATTTAGGATATTTAAAAAGCCGCTTCCCTTCTACTCCAGTGTTGGCTTTGACAGCTACTGCAGATAAAGCGACGCGTACTGATATTACAAAACAACTAAAATTAAGAAATCCGAAAACTTTTGTCGCATCCTTTGACAGAAAAAACTTAAGCCTTGAAGTTCGTCCTGCATTAGATCGTGTTAAACAAATTATTGATTTTGTAGAAAGCAAACCCAATGAATGCGGAATTATTTATTGTCTGAGCCGAAAAACTACAGAAGAACTTGCCGAGAAACTGCGAAATAAAGGAATTACGGCAAAAGCATATCATGCGGGTCTGGATAATAAAGTTCGTGCACAAACACAAGATGAGTTTATTAATGATGATTGTCAGGTTGTTTGCGCAACGATTGCTTTTGGAATGGGAATTGATAAATCGAATGTGCGCTGGGTTATTCATTATAATTTGCCTAAAAATATTGAAGGCTATTATCAGGAAATTGGCCGTGCCGGTCGTGACGGACTGCCGGCAGAAACAGTTTTATTTGAAAGTTATGCCGATGTAATCCAACTTCAGAAATTTGCTTCAGAAGGATTAAATTCTGATGTTCAGCTGGCAAAACTGGAGAGAATGAAACAATATGCAGATGCTTTAAGCTGCAGAAGAAAAATTTTACTTTCCTATTTTGGTGAATTGGTTAATGAAAATTGTGGTAATTGTGACATTTGTAAAAAACCACCCGTATTTTTTGACGGGACTATTTTGGCTCAAAAAGCATTATCGGCCATTACTCGTTTGCAGGAATCTGAGCCTTTGGCAGTAATTGTAGACTTTTTAAGAGGCTCGAAAAACGCATATATCTACGAAAAAAATTATCAGAGCTTAAAAACGTACGGAATTGGCGCTGACATTTCGTGGTATGACTGGAATCAGTACCTTATTCAGTTGATTAATCTGGGATACCTTGAAATTGCCTTTCATCAGCACAATAAAATTTTGCTTACTCCTTTTGCCAAAAAAGTTTTATTTGAAGGTGAAAAAGTAAAATTGACGACGGTTGTTAAAAAAGTAATTGATAAAAACGAAATCAAAGAAACAAAAGCTAAAACTGCTAAAAATTCACTTTTTGAAATACTTCGAAAATTACGCTACGAAATTGCAAAGGACGAAGAAGTTCCTGCTTATGTAATTTTTAGTGATGCTGTATTAAGACAAATGGAAATTTTGCGCCCAATGAGCGATGAAGAATTTCTTGCCATTGATGGTGTTGGTAAGGCTAAACTTGAAAAATATGGCTCAGAATTTATAGATGCAATTGTTTATTATGAAAAAGTAAAAAAAGCAAACACTAAAGCTAAAAAAGAAGGCAACACTTATAAAACAACTTTAGAACTTTTCAAAAACGGAAACAGCGTTGAAGAAATTGCAGGAAAACGAAATTTAGGGCAAACAACGATTGTGTCGCATTTGGCAAAACTATATGTAGATGGAGAAGATATAGATTTAAGTTCATTTGTTACAGATAGCGAAGTTCAGCAATTACACAAGGCACAAGTTGAACTTGAATATCCAACAGCATTAAAGCCATATTATGATCACTTTGAAGAAAAATTATCTTATGATAAAATTCGTTTTGGTCTCGCTATTGTGGAGAGAAATAAATAGTCTTTTATAAAACAAAAAATCCTGTGAAATATAATTTCATAGGATTTTTTTTATGCTAAATATTTAATACTATAAATACCTTTCTTCGAAAACTTTTTGATGATGTTTTTGATGACCAATAATTACAAAACCTAAAGCACGAACAGAAATCTGAATATTAGAAGCAGTTCCGATTCGTTTAAGTTGTTCTTCAGATAAACTCTTGTAAAACAATAAATTTGAATGTCTTAACGCAGATAATTCTGTTAGTAAATCCTGAATACTTCTCCCATTTGCATTGGTATTGTTTGCATAATCATCTTCTTCAAAACTTGCCAAAGCAGTTTTGTCGTTTCTTGAAAAACGTAAAGCACGATAAGCAAAAATACGCTCGCAATCTATTAGATGCTGAATAATATCTTTAATTGTCCATTTTCCTTCTGCGTAACGATAATCAAATTTATCCATCGGGATATTTTGAACAAACCGGATAAAATCATGCAAAGAAATCTCTAATTCTTCTATTAGGTTTACATCTCCGGCTTCACGAATATACGTTGCAAAACCACCTGAATATTCATTTTCTAATAATTGGTTTGAATTCATTTCTATTACTTTTTGTTATAAAATAAATTAAAATTCTAGTCTTAGGCTGAGTTTCTACTCGCATTTGTATTTCCGAAAAGAGATCTTGTTACGATTTTTTCATAAACTTTAATCAACTCTTCATTATTGCCATTTTCTTTGTTTAGCTCATTAATTCTCAACAAAGCATATTGCTGTATTGTCAACAATGGCATAACGATACGTTCTCTTATTTGAATAGAAGCTATACCATCAGGATAATTTTCCATCAATGTTTTATGACCTGCAATTTTAAGCAAAAGACGTTTTGTTTCTAGAAACTCGTCGTAAATAATTTGCCAGAATTCACCAAATTCAGGGTCTTTTTTCATGTAAGCTGTTAGAGGAAAAAATGATTTTGCCAATGACATCATACTATTTTCAAGCAATGTTCTAAAGAATAATGAATTATGATACAAATCACTTACTTTATCCCATTGATTATTGTCTTCAAAATATTTCAACGCAGTTCCTACTCCAAAAAATCCCGGTACATTTTGTTTCAATTGACTCCAAGAACCTACAAAAGGAATTGCTCTTAAATCAGCAAAATCCAATTGTTCAGATTTACTTCTTTTAGAAGGACGGCTTCCAATATTTGTTTTAGAATAATATTTTAACGTACTCATCTTTTCTAAATACGGAATAAACTTTGGATGATTTTTAAAACTTAGGTATTTATCATATCCTAAACCAGCCAATTGTGTTAAAATCTCAGTTTCTGTAGCAGTTAACTCGTTTTTCTCTTTGCTGAAAACCTGATTCGTCACACCGGCACTCAATAAGTTTTCGATGTTATAACGGCAAGAATCCAGAGTTCCGAAATTTGAACTAATCGTTTGTCCCTGAACTGTAATCTGAATTTCGTTATTTTCAATTTTTGGTCCTAAAGACGCATAAAATTTATGTGTTTTTCCACCACCACGAGCAGGAGGTCCGCCACGGCCATCAAAGAAAATAGCCTTAATACCATATTTTCTTGAAATTTCCGTCAATGCAATTTTAGCCTGGTAAATACTCCAGTTTGCCATTAAATAACCACCATCTTTAGTTCCGTCAGAGAAACCAAGCATAATAGTTTGTTTATTGCCTCTCGCTTGCAGATGTTTAGAATATTCAGGATTTGTATACAACTGCTCCATTATTTCATGTGCATTCTGTAAATCATCAACTGATTCAAAAAGCGGAATAATATCAACGGTAGGATCTTCCCAATTGTTCAAACGAATCATGGCAAAAGTTTCCATAACATTCAGCGCACTTTCGTTATTACTAATAATATAACGGTTAGCACCAAATTCTCCATTATTTTGCTGAATCGTTTTTATAGCCTGAACAGATTCTAAAGTAGATCTGGTAATTTCATCTTCAAAATGTTCAGGATTCAATTCTCCTTTTACTTTTGATAAAACAACCAGTTTTTCTTCTTCGGATAATTCATAATAGTTTTCAGGGAAAATTTTCGAACCAGAATTCAAATAATAATTTACAACATCTTTGAATACGGCGTTGTGAATCTTACTATTCTGACGAATATCCAAAGTCGCAAAATGGAAGCCGAATAAATTGATTTTTACTAAAAATGCATCCAATTCATCTAAATACAATGATTGGTGTTTTTCAATAATAATGTTTCGAATTGCATTAAGCTGAGATAATAATTCGTCTAAAGTAATGTAGATTTCTCCTTTTGAATAAAAAACAGAACGATAAAGCTTTTGTTCAAGATCTGACACTAAAGTATCTACCCCTGAGAAAGTTAGCTTTCTTTTTAAACTTCTCATTTCAACATAATAACACTTCAAAATCGAAGTACGCAAACGTTCAGCAACTTTCAAAGTAATTTCGGTTGTCACAAAAGGATTTCCGTCGCGGTCTCCTCCCGGCCAAAAACCAAGTTTGATTAATTGGTTTTGAATAGCATTTCCGTGAAGGATATTTTTCTGTAAATAATGTACAATTTCTCCAGATGTAGCATAGAAAACATTCTCCAGATACCAAATCAAACTCACCGCTTCATCGTAAGGATTTGGTTTTTCATTCTGAATAAATGGAGTTTTTCCTAGCTGAGCCAGTAATTGTTTAATTTGCAATAGATTATTCAATCGAATTGCTTCGGTTAAATCATTTATAATTCCAAGTACCGGACCTGGATAAAATTGCGTAGGATGCGCCGTTAATACCGTTCTTACATTGAAATTTTCAAGAAATTCAATAAGATCGTCATCTTTTTCCTTTGCATCTGATTTTTCTTTGATATCACGAAGAGAACCACGCCCTTCCATATTGTTTACAACCGGAAAAGCAGCATCTTCAATGGCATCAAATAACACAATCTGACGTTCTATATATTGAATAAATCGAAACATTAAATCGATTTTTTCAGTCTCAGTTGCGTTATTTAAAAATTTATTAGAAAAGAAATCAAAAATCTCTTTTGGTGTTTCCTGTTTTTTAAAGCCCGTTTCGCAAGTTTCTGTAAATAAAGGAAGTAAAACTCCCGTATTATCTATAGAATCAAAAGGTAATGTTATAAAAACACTATTATAAATGTGGTATTTTGAGAGAACATCTTGATTAAAGCGCTCAATTTTGGGTAACGTATACATAATCGTGTTATAGTTGGTTGGTTAATTGGTCATAAAAAAACCCCAAGAATAAACTTGAGGTTATATTTTAATATAGCATTCAAGAAAATATTACATATTTTTAAATATAGTATGCATCAAACGCTTCTTATCGTTTATACTTTCTTCTAATGAAATCATTGTTTCTGTTCTGTAAACGCCTTCGATATCGTCGATCATGAAAATAACTTCCTTCGCGTGTTTCGTATCTTTCGCTCTGATTTTACAGAAAATATTGAATTTTCCGGTAGTTACAGAAGCCACAGTTACGAAAGGAATTTGGTTTATTCGCTCTAATACAAATTTAGTTTGAGAGGTATTATTAAGAAACACACCTACATAAGCAATAAATGAATACCCTAATTTATCGTAATCTAAGGCTAATGAAGATCCCATTATAATTCCTGCGTCTTCCATTTTTTTTACTCTAACATGTACTGTTCCAGCAGATATCAATAATTTTTTTGCAATGTCAGTAAACGGAACTCTCGTATTGTCTATTAACATATCTAAAATCTGGTGATCTACTTCATCTAAACGAAATTTACTCATAATTCTTTAATTAATATTACTAATTGCTATAACAAAGTATAAAAATATGTATAAAAAATAACAAATTCACATAAAAATTAACTTTTTGTCAATCCGTTAACAAATTTAACATTTTTATTTAAATAAAAATTTGCTTTTTGATTCAATTTCGGAATGTTATTAAAGTCATCTGTATAATCTGCACCTTGAGCATCATATTCATAATGACCAAAATAATTTTCCAAGTCGCCTACTTCAACTATGTAAGCGTTAAACTGAATCTTATTTTCAATCAATTCTTCTTTGTATTGTGCGACAAAATTCGTAATAATTTCGATACCATCATAATTTATTTTGATGTTTTTATACATAAAATCATAAAAAACGACTTTATTTTGTGAAATATTCAAATAATCATTAATTCGATTGTCAACTAAATCGTTTTCGGAAAGGAGTTTAAAACTCGAAATTAGTGAGAAAAATATTAGTTTTCGGGTAATTTCTCTTTGATAATCGTTCGGAAAATGACCAGCTTCAAATAAAATAGTTGGAACTCCTAAGAACTGAAAGGTATCTCCAATACAATTAATATTGAATGAATCATCAAAACGTCCCACCTGCCCCGGAATATACTCCTGTAATACATCATTAAGGCCTGCAATAAGGTTTATGGCTTTTAATCTGTTATCATTTATATCACGAGCTTCGTTATAAGATGGTGCCAAAAAAGAAACAGTTGCCGGTTTACCACTATCTCCTGCGCCAAAAATTGTGCGCTGATCATGAAGATTAAAACAATAATGAGGTTTAAAATCTTCGAATACTTTTCTTAAAATAATACTCTCCGGCTGAGTCAGATTCTGTGAATCTCGGTTTAAGTCAATTTTATTGGCATTTTCACGAGTATAAAGCGCCGCACCGTCAGGATTTAGAATTGGAATAGTGTAAAAAGTAAATGTTTTTAACATTTTGTCGGCAAAATCCGATTTGCTGTTTAATACATTTATAAAGTCAAAAAGCGCTTTGGTTGTCGTGTTTTCATTTCCATGCATTTGAGACCATAAATAAATACGAGTTTCTCCACTACCAATTTCATAACTATATATAGGTTTATTTAAAACCGAATGTCCAATAATTTTGACCTGATTATTAGTATTTAGTTTATCTAATAATGGTTGGATATGATCTAAAGTTAGATAACGACCCGCAATAGACTGCTCTTTGTATTGATTAAATAATTCTTCTAAATTCATTGTAATTTGATTAGTTTACAAAAGTAAACATCTTTATTTTTACAATTGTAAACATGAAGAATTTGTAATTATTTAGAAATGTAAACAGTTTTTAATCCTTTTAAATTGATATTTAAGATTTTGAAGTTAACATTTGTTACTTCTGATAATATAACACACTATTAGGTTGTATTTCAATTAGTTATGCATGGTTACTTATAGTAAATTTGAGTGTTTTTTGATCTTAATTATCCGATTTACTATTGTAAAATTGCTTATTCAATTTATTATAGTTACATTTGTAAACATCATTTTTTAAATATGTAATTTACAATGGTAAACATCGATGATTTTGTAAAAAGGCTTGAAATAATACTCGATTATTACGCACTAAACGCCTCTTCTTTTGCTGATAAAATTGGCGTGCAGCGATCTAGTATGTCTCACCTACTTTCTGGTAGAAACAAACCAAGTCTTGATTTTGTTCTTAAAATTTTGGATGTTTTTCCGGATGTTGATTTGTATTGGATTTTAAATGGCAAAGGAAGTTTTCCTAAAAATGAGGAAGAAACTGTAAATTCTAAAGCTGAAAATGCCGTTGAAACTGAAAAGCCTTCTGCCCCTATTCCATATAATGAAAATGAAGTTTCGAAAGATTTATTTTCAGGAATGAATAAAAAAGAGGAAAGTCAGGAAAAAAGATATTTTTCAGAATCTAAAAACTCAAATCTAAATTCTGAAGAAGGGGAAATCGAAAAAATTGTATTTTTTTATAAAAACGGAACATTTAAGGTATATAACCCATAATCTGAATTTTTCGCGTATTTAAAAATTTTTAAAAATATTTTTCATTTAAGCGATTCTCACGGAGGTGAAAAAATAACTGAAATTAGATCTGAACGCCATTTTCAGGAATTTTTCCTAAGACTCCTGTAAAATGTAATTTCAAAATTTCCAGATCAGCTTCATAATTTCCTGTTGGCTGAAAAGGCTTTCCAAAATTCACTTCTTTCTTCCCCCAGTTAAAAGTTACCGGAACAATGGGAACATTTGCTTTAAGAGCAATATAGTAAAATCCTGTTTTAATTTCCTTCACTCCTTTGCGGGTTCCTTCCGGAGCAACGGCAAGACGAAAAACTTCTTTTCTGTAAAAAATAGCAGCGATAGAATCTACCTTATTTAAACCACCGGTGCGATCTAAAGGTTCTCCGCCCATATACTTAAAATAATAGCCAAACGGAAAAGTAAACAATTCCTTCTTTCCTACCCAGTTCATTTGCAGTCCTGAGATTCCGCGGGTTAAAACTCCCAAATAAAAATCATGATTACTTGTATGAGGCATAACCATCAAGACACATTTTTTTACTTCAGCATTTTCGATACCCACTATTTTCCAGCCCATTAGCTTAAAAAAAAGGAACTTGTATAATTTTTTCTTCATTAAAGTCAATTATTTCGTGCAAATTAAAAGATTTTAATGGTAAATTTGAGTTAAAGCGCAATAAAATGATTCAAAAAATATTCAGTTATCTGATTCCAATAAAAATATTCAAAAAAAAATCAGCCAGAAGCAAAGTGATCGAAGTTACCTGGGCAAATGGCGAATTAGTTTTAGATTCTGAAAACACCAATTATTCTTATGGAAGTCTGCAGCGTATATTAAGGTACGGATTACGAAATATTGGTTATGAAACCATTCTTAAGATGGAACATATCTTGTTGTTGGGCGTTGCCGGCGGAAGTGTTATAAAAACTCTCGTGGACGAAATTGAATATAAAGGTAAAATTACCGGAGTCGAAATTGACCCTGATATGATTCAGATCGCCAATGAATACTTTAACCTTGACCAAATCAAACAACTCGAAATTATTATCGACGATGCTTTTGAATTTGTTTTAAAAACCAAAGACAAATATGACTTGATTATTATTGATGTTTTTGAAGATATAAAAATGCCCAATTTTTTATTTGAAAGTTTTTTTGCAAACCGTGTTTTTTCATTATTAAAAAACAAAGGAGTTGTCCTTTTTAACACCATGATTTTGGATGAAGCACATAATGTTAGAAATAGAAAGTATATTTCAGAAATAAATAGTAAATTGTTTTCCTCAAAAATGTTGCCTCGTGTGGAGGTTCATAACGAATTAATTATCATCGAAAAAGTCGCCTAATTTGCTATTTTATGAAGACCTTAGTTTCTATTTTAAAATCCTTGCCGCCTACTAAAGTTATTGATTCAAGTATAGATTTCTCAAAATATGTAGCATTAGATTTATCAGTTACCAACAAAGGACTAGTTGAAAGTAAACCTTTGACTGCTGCTGATTTTGAAAATTTTATAGCCAATTATTTAAAAAAGAATAATGCCGAAATAGCTTTTGGCGGTTATATAGAAGGACGGAACTTATATCAAAGAAGTACTATTTTTAAAAATGAAAATCTTCCCGAACGTAATATTCATATTGGTTTGGACTTATGGGGGAAAGTTGGAACATCCATTTTGGCTCCCCTTGATGGTAAAATTCACAGTTTTAAAAATAATGAGGGTTTTGGTGATTATGGTCCTACTATTATTTTGGAACATGAAGTTGAAAATGAAAAATTTTATACTTTATATGGACATTTATCGTTAGAAAGTATAGAAAACATTACCGTTGGGACAGTTTTTAAAAAAGGAGATCGTTTGGCAACCTTTGGAAATTCTACAATTAATGGAGATTATGCGCCTCATTTGCATTTTCAGATTATAAATAATATTGAAAATTATTACGGTGATTATCCAGGAGTTTGTAACATAAACGACTTAAACTTTTATATAGAAAACTGTCCCGACCCTAACTTATTATTAAAAATAACATAAATAGTTATGAAGAAAGCAGGATTGATTATATGTTTGTTATTGCTAATTGGTTGTAAATCGAAAACCATAAGCAGAGACACCGAAGATTTAAAAATTAAAAAAGTTGTTTCGACCGAAATTAGTTCGGCGCAACAACAAAAAGCGTATGATTTAGGTAAACGGGTTTTAGAAACCTGTAATACATCTAAATTTAAACCTTTTAACGAAACCGAAGTCACACAATCTGTAATGGAAAACACGACAGAAGAGCGTTTGACAAAAACCTGCCAAAAGTTTCGACAATATTATGGCAGTTTTATTGATTTGAAATTGGATGGTGTTTACAAAACAAAACAAGAAACAATTTATCGCTATCATGCATTATACACCAAAAAAGTGGCAAACAAAGAATTGCGTGTTTTTGTAAATGAAGATAATTTAGTTTCTGCTATAAAATCAATGGATTGGGATGAAAAATTCGAATCTCAAATAACAGACTAATAAAATTAACTTATGAATTTAAAATTCCCTCTTTTTGTGTTATTGTTTCTTTCGACTTTGGTCAATGCTCAGGAAACCATGATTGTAAATGGCTCTAAACCTTTTTCGGCAACACAAAATTATACTTTTATCTGCGAAAAATACGCCTACACAGGAGAAGCTAATGTTCAGATTGCAAAAACAGAAAAAGGGGGGATTTTAAAATTAACAATTGCTACAGCAAACGACAAGGCCCGAATTGCCGGAGGAGTTTATGTAGATTTGGCAAACGCCGATGTAATAGCCTGTGTTGACAAAAATGTAAAAGAATATGCAGATGGCAAAACAACTTCCTACTATTATTTTACACCGGCAGAAATGAACAAACTTAAAAATACTGATATAAAAGGAATTAGGTTTATCATTACCGGAAACTCAAACACCTTTGGCAATCAAACAGGATATTTTACAGCGGTAAACAAAACCAATTATTTTTCTACAGCTTTCGACCAATCAAAAAAAACATTTAATACAGCAAAAGAAATTAGCGTTTTATAAAGATTTTTTCTTCTAATAAATCTTATATTTATGCCCTAAATGTATTTTATGAACCCAAACGAAAACTTAATCACCAAATTCTACACAGCTTTTGCCAATGCCGACTATAAAACAATGAGTGAATGCTATCATCCAAAAATTCATTTCATTGACCCCGCTTTTGGCTTACTAAAAGAAGAGCAGGTTTCTGCCATGTGGCAAATGTTACTTTTAAAAAGTAAAGGCAATTTAAAAATTGAGTTCTCAAATGTTAAGGCTGATGATTTTACAGGATCGGCAAATTGGGTTGCAACTTACAATTTTAGTAAAACCAACAGAAATGTTATTAATAAAATTTCTGCCGAATTTATTTTTCAGGATGGTTTGATTATTAAACACACAGATAATTTTGATGTTTGGAAATGGTCAAAACAAGCTTTCGGAATTAAAGGGCTTTTACTGGGCTGGACAGGCTTTTTTCAGGATAAAGTAAAAGAGCAGGCCTTATTATCACTCAAAAAATTTCAGCAGGCAAAATAATTTTGATAATATTATTTAATATAAAAACCCGACTTGTTTTGAAAAACTTGTCGGGTTTGTTTTTTTAGAAGCAGAAATATTAAATTTTCAAGAAAACCTGTCCCGCTTTCGCCTATATCTTTGTTCGTTCCTCTCAAAGGATACCGGCTCTATCGGGGCTAGATTAGAAATTTTGTAATTCATTAGAAATTTATTTTAAAAAAAATCCCTACACATTATTTTATTTATAAATCTTCACAACATTTATCGAAATATTTACCGCAATATTTTATTGGCAACGTATATCGTAGAGACGCACAGCAGTGCGTCTAACACATTGTTCTGGTCAATTAAATATAGTAAATTGGAACGTACACGCACTACTGTGCGTCTCTATGGTAAATCTTTGCAAAAAAATTATGATTTAAACCACTTTTCTACCAATTCATCTTCAAATGAATTTGCATTTTTATGGATAAATTCGTTTGTATTTTTTTCATAAGAATAATCTAAAGCCCAGGTTTCATGTTTTTCAGCCAATTCTTTTATGCTATCACAAACAAATTTAATTTCTTCATCAGTAGTAGTTGGGTGAATAGACATTCTGATCCATCCCGGTTTTTTGATCAAATCACCAATCGTAATTTCGTTCACCAATTTATTTGAAGTTTCCTGATCTACGTGAAGTAAAAAGTGACCGTAAGTTCCGGCGCAGCTACATCCTCCTCTGGTTTGAATTCCGAATTTGTCATTCAATAATTTTACACCTAAATTAAAATGCAAATTTTCAATAAAAAAAGAAACAACACCCAAACGATTTTTATGTTGTCCGGCCAGAATTTTGATATTTTCAACAGATCCTAATTCGCTAAAAACATAATCAACAATTTCGTGTTCACGCTGCAAAATGTTTTCAATTCCCATTTCTTCCTTTAGCTCAATTGCCAAAGCAGTTTTTATAACCTGCAGGAAACCTGGAGTTCCGCCATCTTCGCGATCCTCAATATTGTCAACATACTTATGTTCACCCCATGGGTTAGTCCAGCTTACAGTTCCTCCACCCGGACAATCGGGAATCATATTATGGTATAATTTTTTATTAAAAATCAAAACACCCGAAGTTCCAGGCCCGCCTAAAAATTTATGTGGTGAAAAGAAAATCGCGTCCAGATAAGCTTCAGGATCAGCAGGGTGCATATCAATTTCTACATAAGGTCCTGAACAGGCAAAATCTACAAAACAAACGCCATTATGTTTGTGCATCAATTTTGCAGCTTCATGAAAAGGAGTTTTCAATCCCGTAACATTTGAGCACGAAGTAATCGAAGCGATTTTAATTGTTCTATCCGTATATTTTTCTAATAATTGTTCAAGATTATCCAGGCAAAAAAGTCCTTTTTCGCAAGAAGGAATAATTTCAACATCTGCAATTGTCTCCAACCATGATGTTTGATTAGAATGATGCTCCATGTGTGAAATAAAAACAACAGGTTTTTTTTCGGCAGGAACCGTAATAAAATCCTTTAAGTTTTCTGGAATTTTTAAACCCAGAATACGCTGGAATTTATTGATAACGCCTGTCATTCCAGTTCCATCCGTAATCAAAACATCATCCTGATTTGCATTAGTATGACGCTTGATAATATGTCTGGCATGATGATACGCTTTTGTCATGGCAGTACCTGACACAGTAGTTTCTGTATGTGTGTTCGCCACAAAAGGCCCGAATTCATTAAGAAGTTTCTCTTCAATTGGGCGATATAATCTTCCACTTGCAGTCCAATCGGTGTAAATAATCTGTTTTTTACCGTATGGAGACATAAATTCCTGATTTATTCCAACAATATTTTTTCTAAAATCCTGAAAATATGTTTCTAAGCTGATGGTATTATTTTTGCTATTCATTATTGTGCCTGAGTTTGATTGCAAATATATTGCTTTTTTATAGAATTGTGAATTTATCAATTATAAACTTCAAACATTAAATAACCTTTTAGTATCTTTAATTAAATAGTCTTTTTTTGAATAAATTATCATAATATTCTATCGGATTAATAGGGCATATAAAACTTTAACTATAACATTTATGGGAAATTTATCAGTAGCCACTTTTGGTGGAGGATGTTTTTGGTGTATAGAAGCTGTGATTCAGCGTTTAAAAGGAATAGAATCTTTAAAATCGGGATATTCAGGAGGTTTTATCAAAAATCCTCCATATCGTGAAGTTTGTACTGGCAGAACCGGTCATGCCGAAGTCATACAAGTTACATTTGATCCTGACATAATTTCATATCATGATTTGATTTTTATATTTATGACAAGTCATGATCCAACAACATTAAACCGTCAGGGAGCAGATGTTGGAACACAATACCGTTCTGTAATTTTATATCATGATGCAGAACAAAAAGCAATTGCAGAAAAGGTTTTTGAAGAAGTAAAAGACTTTTATGATGATCCAATTGTAACGCAATTAGTTGAATTTGAAGTTTTTTACGAAGCCGAAGAAGATCATCAAAATTATTACAATAACAATCAAGATGCACGTTACTGCCAAATAGTAATTGATCCAAAAGTGCAGAAATTAAAAAAAATGTACGCAGATAAACTTGTTTAAATAGAAGTTTTTTGTCTTAGATTTTATTGTAACAATCTAAAAATAACCACGAATTCACGAATTTATTTTAAAAAGTTATGCGTAATCATTCGTGAATTCGTGGCTATTTTTCTAGACATTATAATTATTTAATTTGTGGCAAAAAAAATAAAATTACAATGAAAAATTTAAAAATAAATAATCGGTTTACAGCTGAATTACCCGCAGATCCGGATGAAACAAATGAAATTCGCCAGGTTAAAAATGCATTATTTTCATACGTAAATCCAACAAAACCTACTGAACCAAAACTAATTCATGCCTCTGAAGAAGTTGCTGAATTGGTTGGAATTTCTGTAGATGAAATTCAGTCAGAAGCCTTTTTGAATGCATTTTCAGGAAAAGAAATTTTGCCGGAAACAAAACCTTACGCCATGTGTTATGCCGGACATCAATTCGGGAACTGGGCTGGACAATTGGGTGATGGACGTGCAATTAATCTAACTGAAGTTGAACATAATAATGAGTTTTTTACCCTTCAGCTAAAAGGTGCAGGAAAAACTCCATATTCCAGAACTGCTGATGGTTTGGCCGTTTTGCGCTCTTCGATAAGAGAATATTTATGTGCCGAAGCCATGCATTATTTAGGAGTTCCCACTACCCGATCACTTTCGCTAATGTTGTCTGGAGATCAGGTTTTACGAGATATCTTATACAACGGAAACCCTGCTTACGAAAAAGGTGCCATCGTTTGTCGTGTTGCTCCGTCTTTTATTCGTTTTGGGAGTTTTGAAATGCTTACAGCCCGAAATGAACTTAAAAATTTAAAGCAATTTGTTGAATATAATATCAAACATTATTTTCCTGAAATTACAGGCGAGCCAAAAGAACAATATATACAATTTTTCAAAAAAGTTGCAGATACCACCCGCGAAATGATTTTGCATTGGCAGCGTGTTGGTTTTGTGCATGGTGTAATGAATACCGATAATATGTCAATTCATGGAATCACAATTGATTATGGTCCGTATGGCTGGCTAGAGAATTATGATCCAAACTGGACACCAAATACAACTGATAGTCAAAACAGAAGATATCGTTTTGGCAATCAGCCCCAGGTTGCTCAATGGAATTTGTTTCAATTGGCCAATGCACTTTATCCTTTAATAAATGAAGCTGAACCTTTAGAAAAGATTTTAGAATCATTTATAAATGATTTTCAATCTGATTATAAAGTAATGTTTTTAAGTAAATTAGGTATTTTTACTTCAACTGAAACTGACGATAAATTAGTTACCGCTTTAGAAACTGTTTTGCAATTATCTGAAACTGATATGACGATCTTTTTCAGAAATTTAAGTAAAATTAAAAAAGAAGATTCTATAGAAGACGCTATTGAAAAAATTCAGGATGCCTTTTATATTCGTGAAGAAATTTCAGGAGACATTTTAGAATCCTGGAAAAAATGGTTTTCAGTTTACCTCGAAAGATTAAACAATGAAACATTATCGGATGAAGATCGTGCACAAAAAATGAATACAATTAATCCAAAATATGTATTACGAAATTATATGGCACAATTGGCCATCGATGCTGCAGATCAGGAAGATTATTCGTTGATAAATGAATTGTACTTGCTATTGCAAAAGCCATATGACGAGCAGCCGGAATTAGAAAAATGGTTCGCAAAACGACCAGATTGGGCACGTTCAAAAGTGGGTTGTTCTATGCTTTCTTGTAGTTCTTAAAAGTTTTTTGCCACGGATTAAAAAGATTTAGATTTAAAAAATAGCCACGAATTCACGAATGATTGCGTTTAATATTTCAAACAAATTTGTGAGTTCGTGGCAAAAATAATCAATAGAATCTTTTAATCTGTGGCAACTTTTTTTATTTCGAAATAATAGAATCTACAATCATATTCGCATGAATGCGTGAGTTTTCAATAAACCATTTATGTGTCTGCATTCCACCGCAAACTACTCCTGCCAAAAATAAACCTTCGACATTAGTTTCCATAGTTTCAGGATTATAAGTTGGTATTTTTAGCTCATCATTAGAAAGCTGAATACCCATTTTTTCAAGAAAAGTCAAATCAGGTTTATATCCCGTTAAAGCAAGAACAAAATCATTTTCAATAGTAACTTTACCGTTTGGAGTTTCTATTTCAACTTCATTTTCCCTGATTTCAGTAATATTCGATTGAAAATAGGCTTTTATACTTCCTTCTTCAATTCGATTTTCGATATCTGGTTTTACCCAATATTTTACGCGATTATTGATTTCGTTTTTGCGAATCACCATCGTTACATTAGCTCCTTTTCGCCAACATTCTAAAGCAGCATCAACAGATGAATTATTGGCGCCAACAACTAAAATATTTCTAAAAGCATATTCATGAGCTTCCTTATAATAATGTCTAACTTTGGGCAATTCCTCTCCCTTCACATTCATTTCTATCGGAATATCGTAAAAACCTGTAGCGATAACAACATTCTTGGCTTCATAAGATTTTTTGTCAGAAGTTATTTTGAAAACCGAATTCTCTTGTTTTTCCACACTAATTACTTCTTCAAACAAATTAATGGAAAAATTAAAATAGCGATGAATGTTTCGATAATATTCTAAAGCTTCCTGACGACCGGGTTTTGGTGCAAGGCAATTAAATGGGATATTTCCAATTTCAAGTCTTTCGGCCGTTGAAAAAAAAGTCATGTACAACGGATAATTGAAAATACTATTTACAATTGCACCTTTTTCAATAATTAAATAGCGTAAGTTTTTCTTTTGAGCTTCAATTGCGCAGGCTAATCCAATTGGGCCGCCTCCAACAATTATCAAATCGTATTCTGTCATAAATCTATTATTTTTCCCAGTCTTTAAAGGGATTTTTGCTCAAATAAGCGTTGTAATATCTTTTATCATTAGTAACTTCTTCTCCAAGCCACTCCGGTTTTTCAAAAGATTCTGTTTCTGATTCCAATTCAATTTCAGCCATTACCAAACCTTCATTTTCTCCATAAAATTCATCTACTTCAAAAACATGCTTTCCGGCTTTTATTTCAAAACGAGTCTTTTCGATTTTACCTTTTTCGCATAATTTTAGCAGTTCCTGCGCTTCATCAAGCGGAATTTCATTTTCCCACTCAAAGCGCGACATTCCACCGTGATGCCCAATTCCTTTTATTGTAATAAATCCCTTAGCTCCCTTTATTCGCACGCGCACCGTTCTTTCGGGAAGTGAACTCAAATAACCTTGTGAAATTTTATTTTGAGTAAAAGCCTGTTCTTTAAAATCATTTGATTTTACAAGAAACTTTCTTTCTATTTCAATCATTTTAACTCCAAATTAAATTTTTACTGCAAGTTACTCATTTTAATTCAGTTTGAAATTGCATTTTATCAATACATTCTAATCAATTTAATCTTGTAATCATCTCAAAAATAGAATGTTATATTTTAAATAACTGATTATTAAAGCATTTTGTATTTATTTTTTTGTTAATTTTGATAGGATCTAAACTTCATTACCATGTCTAAAAAAGCACTTTATCTATTAGGCATTGCTATAACAATTATTTTAGGCACTTTTTTATACCTCAAATTTTGTTGCAATTGCAGTATGAAAACGCCAGCTGTTGCCACCGAAAAAACACCCGTAGCTACCAGTGATACTACTATGGTTCGTTTTATTCTTAATGGTTCCGGAATTGATTTTCGCACTGGTGATAACCTTAAATTCCTCAAAAACAGTGCGGCATTAATTAATCCTGTTAGTGATTCTATAGGAATTGGGATTGAAAATCTTAAAACATTTTTAGCTTCAAATTCAAAACAAAAAGTAATAATTACAGGTTATGCTATTTCTGATGAAACCAACAACTCGACTTTTGAAAATCTCGGGCTTGCAAGAGCAAATGAGGTTAAAAAATATTTTGTTTCTAAAGGTTTAACGGCAAGCCAGTTTGATACAAAAGGGGAAATTATTAAGAATTGGAAAATGATTTCTGATACTCTTATTGGTCCTGTAGAATATAATTTTCCGGCTTTAGATACCACTACGGTTGTTAATAATGAATGGAATACTTTAAAAGAAAAAATCAATTCTGATCCTTTGATTCTATATTTCAACACCAATAAAGCAAGTGATAATTTAAACGCGGTTGAAAAACAAAAAGTAACTGATATTTTGAAATACCTGAAAAATGTTAAAGACGCTGCAGTTTTAATTGTGGGACATTCTGATAATGTTGGAAACCGTGATGCAAATGTAATTTTGGGACAAAAACGGGCTGAATTTTCTAAAGATTATCTGGTGAAAAATGGAATCGATGCCGAACGCATTAGAACCGAATCGAAAGGCCCTGATGAGCCAATTGGAGAAAATACAACCGCTGAAGGAAAAGCAAATAACAGAAGAACTGTTATAACGATCAAATAATAATCAAAAATATACTATTATGAATATACCTTGTATTTTAATACCTGTGCTAGTGGGATTAATCTGTGGAATTTTAGGTTACTTACTAGGGAAAATGAATTCAAAAGGAGATGGTTCTCTTGCAGCTGATTTACAAGCCGATTTGGATGCATGCAAAGCACATACAAAAAGCCTGAATACACGAATTTCTGCTCTGGAAGCCGATTTAGCGGTAAAACTATCCACATCAAAAACAACTCAGTCATTTGCAGCCAGTACAACTCCGGTTTTTCTTTTTGATCAGGATTTGGCAGCATCAGTTTGCAATAAAAAAATAGAAGAGAATGATTTGAAAATTGTAGAAGGAATAGGACCAAAAATTGAAACTCTAATGAATGCTGCCGGAATCAGTACGTGGAAGGAATTATCAGAAGCATCTACCGAAAAACTACAGGCAATTCTAGATGCAGGAGGAGAAAATTATGCGATTCACAATCCTAGTACGTGGGCAAAACAAGCTTTACTTGCCTATGAAGGGAAATGGCAGGATCTGAAAGATTTACAGGAAAACCTAATGGGAGGAAAAGAATAAAAACCAAATATTGATTAAACCTTAAAAACTGGTCAAAAGCCAGTTTTTTTATGCTTTCTCAAGAAAACCAGAATCCCAGTTTTTAGCCTTATTATACCATAATTTACCATTAGAAACTTCAAGCGGGCAATCAATATTATTATTGTAGAGTGCGCCTGTTCCTAAACCTTGCGGCATTTTTGAATTTTGCAGAAAAGTCCATTGTGCAATGGCGTTTAACCCAATGTTACTTTCTAATGCTGATGTAATCCACCAGCCAATATTATATTTATCTGCTAATGTTATCCATTCTTGTGTTCCTCTAAAACCTCCAACAAAACTTGGTTTTAGAATGATATATTGCGGTTTAATTTCCTGCAGTAATTTTTCTTTTTCTTCGAATGAAAAAACGCCTATTAATTCTTCGTCTAATGCAATTGGAAAAGGTGTTGTTTCACACAAGTCTTTCATCGCTTTAATATTACCTTTTTTTATAGGCTGTTCAATACTATGAAGCTGAAATTGATTTAGTTGATTTAATTTATTTAAAGCTTCATTTAAAGCAAAAGCTCCATTGGCATCCACACGAATTTCTATTTGTTCTGCAGAAAAATGGCTTCTTATAAACTGTAGCAATTCCAATTCTTTCTGAAAATCGATTGCTCCAATTTTCAATTTTATACAATTAAAACCATCTGCTAATTTCTCTTCAATTTGCTGTTTCATGAATGAAGCCTCTCCCATCCAAACCAATCCGTTTATGGTAATTGATTTAGTAGTATTGGTAAAATCTGAAGGTAATAATAAATACGGATTTTCACTTTTTAAGGATAAAAAAGCCATTTCAATTCCAAATTGTATAGACGGAAATTCTAATAAAGCTTCCCAAAGTGCCGTTTCTCCTAAATGAACATTCTGGCATGCCCAATTTAGTTTTTCTTCATAATCGTCACGATCATCAGCGCTTAAACCGCGCAAAATACCACACTCGCCTATTCCTTTTTTACCGTCTTTTTCAAGAACAATAAACCAGGTTTCTTTTTCTGTCATAATGCCACGCGACGTTCCCGACGGGCGTTTGAATTCGAGCATGTATTTGTGGTAAGTTGCTTTCAAGTTGGTATGTTTTTTAAACCATATAAGTTATATAAGTTCATTTAAATATTGCGTAGTGACTAACTTAAATTTACTTATATAACTTATATGATGGAAAAATTTTTAATTATAAAGTTTTAAAACTTTTTCAAAATCTTTTGATGGTAAACCTGCTTTTTGGAAAGCGGCAAAATCCAATTTTGTTTTTTCTGTCCAGCTTAAACTGTCAGTAACATTTTGAGTCTGATATTTTTTATAAATCGCTTTTGCTTCGCTATAATCATCACTAACCAAATAAACATGCGCCAGGTTTAATTTGACTAATAGTTCTGTATCGTCTAATTTCTCACCTTCTTTTAATGATTTTATGGCTTTTGCATATTGCTTAGTCAAAATATAACAATAGCCTATAGAACTGTAGTCCAGTGCAGTTGCTTTTCCGTCATTAATTATGGTATTTAATTTAGGAATTGCTTCATTGTATTTTTGTTGCTTTATTAAAACCGAAGCCTGAGTTCTCAAATCATTATAAACATTTTTTGAAATGTCAGCATCTTTGTAGCAAGCGTTACCAAAATCTTTATAAACTTTGTTTTTTTCGATTGGCAATAATTTTTGAAACTCTGAATAACGATATTGTTTTGTTATTTTATCCATAATGCAAACACAAAAATCATCAGAATTGGCCATTTTTTGTGCCATTGTAGATGTTTTGCATAAGCTGATAATTTCATTTTTATTGTCCTGATTCCAGCCTCGATTCAGTTTTGTATCAACCCACGGCACAACTTCCAAAACTATTTTTTGATTTAAAACCCAGTTTTTACTGTGAAAACCAAACCATATTGTATTTACGTTTTGTCCTAAACAAGAAGATTTATCCAGCGATAATCGTTTGGCGTCTTTGCTTACGGCATCAACCTGAGCGTAACAAGCCTTGTCTGTTTTACCGTCTTCAATATACTTTTTTGCATTTTCACCCGAAGTAAATAATGCGTAAGTACAAGTATCGTCCCCGGAAATTTTTGACATTAAAAAAACTGCTCCGGCAGAACCCTGACTTATTCCTGTAGGATCCGGAATTGCTTTTAATACTGAAACTAAACTATTTGCCATTTGTTGGTTTTCGTCCAGAAGAGTAATTCTGTACACGATTTCGGTTGTTCCAACGGGTAAATCTTCAGTTGTCAGCGTGATTCGGTCACGTGCATAAACAATAATTTCTTTTGTCGTGGCGCGTTCTTTGTCCCAATAACCATCTTTTTGTGCAAAAGAGTTATAAGAAACTGTTATTAAAAGAAATAGGGCTATTTGTTTTAAATTCATTTTAGAAAATTTAGTTTAAATATTTCATGCAAATTTCAAGCCTAATTTTTTAGCATTCCCTGAATTCTTTTTTCAGCTTCTTCTTTTGTAATTCCTTCATAATAATCTTTTACAAAAGGATGGTCAAAATCCTGATGAGGAAAAATTTCCGGTCTGTCATTACCACTTTTGGTTACAACGGTTGTAGGAACGCTATTTGAAAATTTATATTGTGGAATATAATTGCAAAGCCACCCAAAATATTGTGTTTCATGATTTTCATTATCAAAATTTTCAAGATAATCTTTAAAACTTTTTTCGCTTAAGGAAACCCAAAAACCATATTCAAGATCTTCACAATGGTCATTAACTTTCTGAATAAGAACACATCTGACAAATCGATCTACATGATCCGGATACTTAATTACACAAAAATCCTGATCGATTACAGCTATTTCTTCCTGTTCCTGAGGTGAAAGATTGTAATAACTGCTTGGGGAATTATAGATTAGTGCAGGCCAACTCTCATGTTCTTTACCACAGCAATCACAAATAAACTTAATATTATCCATATTTGATTAACGCAAAAAATCTTTTTTAAACTTTGATAAAACATGTTCTTTTGTGGTGCCGGATATTTCGAGAACCACAAAAAAACATAGCTAATAGTTTGGAATCAGTTATTAATTACAATTCAATAGATTCTCCGATTCCTAAAAGCATTAAATCTTTTCCTTTATCGAAAAATTTACGGATAGATTCTTCTTTATTGATTTCGATATAACCAAAAGTATCAAAATGATAACCCAAAATTTTATCACATTCTACAAAATCAGAAGCAATTATAGCATCTTCAACATCCATTGTAAAATTATTTCCAATTGGAAGAATTGCTAAATCTAATTTTGTTCTTAAAGGAATCAGTTTCATATCCATTGTAAGAGCTGTATCTCCGGCAATGTATATGTTTTTATGTTCACTTTCTATTACGAAACCACCAGGATTTCCTCCGTAACTGCCGTCAGGAAAAGAACTTGAGTGAATTGCATTTACATATTTTACCTTTCCGAAATCAAAATTCCAGCTTCCGCCGTGATTCATCGGGTGAGCATTAAGTCCTTGTTTTGCATAATAACTTGTGATTTCTGCATTAGAAACAATTACTGCATTGGTACGATTTGCAATAGCTTCAACGTCAAGAACGTGATCGCCATGTGCATGCGTTAATAAAATATAATCCGCTTTTAATGTGTTTATATCGATTGCTGCCGCTTGTGGATTTCCTGTAATAAAAGGATCAACAATTATGTGTTTTCCTCCCACTTCGATACCTAAAGAAGCATGTCCGTAAAATGTAATTTTCATTTGATGAGTTTTTAAAATTGAACTTTATTTTATCTTCCGCCTAAGAAGAGATTAACGATGATGTCTGAAATCAGCGAAATCATACATACCGTTAATAATATAGAAAGTAAGAATGTACTAAGTGCGAGTTTTTTTAATTCCGGATCTAATAACTTAGGATTCTGGTTTTTATAAACGGTAATTAAATGTTTGGTTAAAGGTATGTAAGCCAATAAAAATAAATACTGATCAAAACGATAATCACTCAATATTGCAAAAACAACAACCAAAAGCATCGCTGTTATAATCAATGCAAAATGGTAAATTTTTGCTTTTGCTCCGCCCATTTGAACTACAATAGTATTTTTTCCTGATTTTTTGTCTGATTCTTCATCACGCATATTATTAAGGTTTAAAACCCCAACGCTTAATAAACCAATTGAAACTGCAGGTAAAATTAAAATAGGATCTACTTCTTTCGAATACAAAAAGTTTACTCCCAAAGTGCTTACAAGTCCGAAGAATACAAAAACAAAAACATCTCCAAAACCTTTATATCCGTAAGCAGAATTACCAACTGTGTAACGAATTGCAGAAGCAATTGCAGCAATTCCTAATAGTAGAAAAAATATGGAATATCCGAAATTACTTTCTCCAAAAGCAAAATATATTAAAATAATTGCCGATAAAAGGGTCAATATCGAAGTAATTATAATAGCTTTTTTCATTGCCTGTGGAGTAATGACTCCACTTTGTATGGCGCGTTGCGGACCAACTCTGTCGGCATTATCAGTACCTTTTACACCATCTCCATAATCATTTGCAAAATTGGATAAAACCTGCAAACCAAGTGTCGTTAAAAGTGAAAAACCAAAAATTTTCCAGCTAAAAACTTCAGTTGGTGTATTGATAGTTTCGGTTGGGTTTGATAGGGCGTATATGCTTCCTACTATTATTCCGGAAACTGATAAAGGCAATGTGCGCAGTCTGGCGGCTTCAATCCAATGTTTCATTTATTTTAATTTTAGATTTTAGAGTTTTGATTTTAGATTGTTAGATTCTGAATTAAGATCACAGATTTCAAATCTAAAATCTGCAATCTAAAATCTAAAATATTTCTATGGCAACCATTTATTTTCTCCGAAATTTGGTTTTCTTTTTTCTAAAAACGCATTTCTACCTTCTTTTGCTTCTTCGGTCATATAGGCCAAACGTGTTGCTTCTCCTGCAAATACCTGCTGACCAACCATTCCGTCATCGGTTAAATTCATTGCAAATTTTAGCATTTTTATAGAAGTTGGTGATTTTTGGAGAATCTCCTGAGCCCACTCATAAGCAGTATCTTCAAGCTCATCATGCGGAATTACGGCATTTACCATTCCCATATCCATTGCTTCCTGAGCAGAATAGTTTCTTCCTAAAAAGAAAATCTCACGTGCTTTTTTCTGTCCCACCATTTTGGCCAGATAGGCAGATCCGTAACCACCATCAAAACTAGTCACATCGGCATCAGTTTGTTTAAAAATAGCATGTTCTTTACTAGCCAAAGTCATGTCGCAAACCACATGTAAACTATGTCCGCCGCCAACTGCCCAACCAGGAACAACGGCAATAACCACTTTAGGCATAAAACGAATTAAACGCTGCACTTCGAGGATATTTAAACGGTGTTGGCCATCTTCGCCAACATACCCCTGATGTCCACGTGCATTTTGATCTCCTCCGCTGCAAAAAGAATAAACGCCATCTTTTGTTGATGGTCCTTCTGCAGAAAGCAAAACTACCCCAATCGAAGTATCTTCTTGTGCGTCGTAAAAGGCCTGGTATAATTCTGAAGTTGTTTTTGGGCGAAAAGCATTTCTAACATTGGGTCTGTTAAAAGCAATTCTTGCAACTCCATTACATTTTTTATAAGTTATATCTTCAAATTCTCTGGCAGTAATCCAATCCATTTCTATTTGTATCTTTTAAATAATTATAGTGTAAAAATAAACCATTTTTACATTTTTACCTACTCAATTTACTTTAAGTCTTTACTAAATTGTGGCTGAATGTTAACAAATAGTATTTACTTACAAAAAATAACATTATTTAACATTCGTTTTAAAAAAAAAGAAGTAATTTTACGCCCTAGAAATCAATTAGATACATTTATTTCATTGATTTCAGATTGATTTTCTTTCACTGATTTATTAACCTAAAAAATGATTTTTTTGAGAAAATTTAAAAAATTTGTCGCTCATTTTTTTGGGGTTTTGAATACTAAGACTTTAATTGATGGGCAAATGGTTTATGCATTTGTAAAAACTCAAAGGAGAGATAGTAACACCTAAGGTTAAAAAATAGAATTGTTTACTCAATTTGTCTAACAAGGATTACGATAATGGGGACTTAATTAAAATTGAAGAACTTTCTATAAATATAAATATCAAACAAACCAAATGGTTCTGCCGTGAAATTGATTTTTTGCTTTTGATGCGAATGTTATAAGCTATTTAAAGACATACCAATCACGAAGATGATTTCTAAAATTTTTAAAGTCATTATCTTAATGATTGATTCGAATAATTTTATTTCTGTTTTTTTTTAATTACAATTTTTTTTAAAACTAGAATAAAAAGGGAAAGGCTACTTGTAATGAGTAGCCTTTCCTGTTATAAATGGTTTAAATTCCAAAAAATAAATTCCAAATTCCAGTAAAAAAATAAATTCCAAAACTTAAATTCCAAATTCCAATTTTTGAATTCTGATAAAATAAAAAATCCAAATTCCAATACTTAGGTCAGAATTGGAATTTGGATTTTTTATATTGGAATTTCATCTGTTTGGAATTTGGAATTTAGAAAATTGGAATTTTATTCATTTATAAGATAAATCCCGTCATCTTTTATTTCGATGAGTTTTTCTTTATATAAAGCTCCAACAGCCTTTTTAAAGGTTTTTTTGCTCATTTTTAAGACTGTCTTAATGTCTTCGGGATGAGAATTATCATTTAAGCGTAAAAAGCCTCTGTTGGCACGCAATTCATCTAAAATTTTCTCGGCATTTGGCTCAATACTTTGATATCCCTGCACTTGCAAAGCAACATCTATTTTATTATCAGGACGAATGTTTTTAATATATCCGCGCATTCTGTCGCCGGTTCTAATCGCGTCGTCATACACTTCATCTTTGTATAACAAACCTTTATGTTGCTCATTGATGATTACATTTATTCCTAATTCGGTAATATGTGAAACAATCAAATCAACTTCTTCTCCTTTTTCAACTGTAAGCTGGTCGTTCGATAAAAATTGGTTCAATTTACTTGAAGCCACCAAACGATTTGTTTTTTCGTCCATATAAAGGTAAACCAGGTAACGTTTTCCTTTTTCCATTGGGCGCGCCTGCTCTTTAAACGGAACCAGAATGTCTTTTTCCATTCCCCAATCCATAAAAGCACCAACCTGATTGATGTAATTTACCCGCAAAAGAGCAAATTCATTCAATAATATATAAGGTTCAAGAGTTGTTGCAACCGGACGTTGTTCGTGATCTAAATAAACAAAAACGATAAGTTCTTCGCCTATTTCAAATTCATTTGGAACGTATTTATTAGGTAATAATATGTCGTGAATTCCTTCGGGATCTTTTTCTGGATTCCCCAAAAATAAACCAACCTTGGTATCACGTAATATAGTTAGTGTATTGTATTTTCCTATTTCAATCATTATAATGAGGTTCTGAGTCTCTAAGCGACTAAGTTTCTAAGGTGCAAATGTACGAAGTTTGAAAATGGTTCGCAGAAAAATATTCCAGATAAAAAGTAAAAAGCGCTATTTGCTTCATAATTTTTGTTTTATAAAAAGAAAAAGCACCAAATTAATGGTGCTTTTGTATTTGATAGTTTCAATTTATTTGTAAACACTTTCTTTTTTAAAGTGTACTGTCAGTAAATAGTAAACTACTGCTCTGTATTTGTGTTTATTGGCTTTACCATACTTTTCTAGCACAGCATGAATTGCAGTATCTAATTCAGGACCATTTGGCAAACCTAATTTTTTGATCAGGAAATTTTTCTTAACCGTGTCTAATTCTGATTGTTGGCTTCCTGCAACTGTAGATGCGTCTGTATTGTATATAGATGGTCCGCAGCCTATTGTTACTTTAGTCAATAAATCCATATTTGGCGTTACTCCGCATTTTTCCTTTAAATCTTCTGCATACTTTTTAATTAATTCTTCTCTTGCACTCATAATAAACAGTTTATTTGATTGTTATTTTAAAAAACCAAACTTACATATTTATTTTACAATGACAACAATTTTAACCCAATTTAACTTACAATTTAAAAATTAGATTAATTCCTTAAAAAATTGATTCAAAATGACATTGTTTTCAAAAGTGGGTGTAAAAATCTCCAAAATCCCCGCAGCATTATTTTGGCTATATAATAAATCAATGCTCTCCTTTAAAGAGTTCAAATCATTTGCCGTTAAATAGTTCATTTTATACATCTTAGCCAAATGTTCAGCCGTTAATTGATGTGATGTTTCAAAATATGTATTAAAAACAGGTTTTTCTTCATGACCCGGCAAAATCCTGAAGATCCCTCCTCCTCCATTATTTATCAATATAATTTTGAAGTTATTTGGAATATAAGAATTCCACAAAGCATTACTGTCGTACAAAAAGCTAATATCACCTGTAATAAAAACATTTTGCTTTTTACTCCCTACCGAAGCCCCAATTGCAGTTGATGTACTTCCATCAATTCCGCTTGTGCCACGATTGCAAAATACCTCTATAGAACTATCAATATCAATTAATTGGGCGTATCGAATTGCAGAACTATTGCTTATTTGCAATTGACTGTTTTTGGGTAAAGTTTCAATTATTTTTTCAAAAACCTGAAAATCAGAAAATGGTATTTTACTTAGATATTCTTGTTTTCTTACCTTTCGTAAATCGTAAATCTTGTCGATTTTGGAAAAATAATCACTTTCAACAAATGTTGTTTTAGAAAGTAAATCGGTAAAAAAATCATTTGGCTGCATTACAATATGTTTTGTTTTTGCATCAAATGTATCGTAGGCACGCAAAGTATCTATGTGCCAATGTTGTTGTGGTTTGAATTTTCGTAAAAATGCCTTAATTCTTTTCGAAACTATCATTCCTCCAAAAGTTATTAAAATTTCTGGCTGAAAGTCTTCAAAATCACCATTTTCAAATGGAGTAATTAAAGTATCGATACTATTAATAAAACTTGGATGATGAAGATTAGAAGTCGTTTCTGTCAGCACTACGACCGATGGATCATTTGCCAAATTTTGAATAATTTTATCATCAATAGAATTGGCTTCGTTAACGCCAACCATAATTAATTTACGTTTGGCAGAGTTCCAGACTGAAACTAATTCTTCGCTGTTTTCTATTGTTTTTGTTCCGATAATTTCTTCGGAAACGGTAATTTTTGGATGGATCGAAAGTGTATCTACGGTTTGATAAAGCGGTTCTTCAAACGGAGCATTGATATGAACAGGACCTTTTTGAAGAATCGCCGTTTCAATCGCTTTATTGATTTTTAAATCATTTTCTTCTGAAGCTTCTTCAGTTAAATTAGCATTAAAAACAGAATGATTCTGAAAAACATTTTCCTGACGAATCGTTTGTCCGTCACCAATATCAATTTTAATTTGCGGGCGATCTGCTGAAATAACGATTAAAGGAATCTGGCTGTAAAATGCTTCGGCAAAAGCGGGATAATAATTTAATAATGCTGATCCTGAAGTACATATAACAGCTGTTGGCTGTTTAATTTGCTGGGCAATTCCCAATGCAAAAAAAGCGGCACTACGCTCGTCTGCAATACTGTAACAGGTAAAATTAGGATTTTGGGCAAAACCTATAGTTAAAGGTGCGTTTCTTGATCCCGGAGAAATTATAATATTGGTGATTCCTTTTGCTAAACAAATTTCGATAATGCTTTGTGCAAGCGGTATTTTGGGGTAAATCATTCTTATAATGTATTATTTTATAAAGAAAATCTTTAAGAGTAAGATTCACTTTTGATAGTACAAAGTTACAAACTTCGTACTGGATTTAACTTATAAATTAGGAAGATATTAAGACAGCTTTTGTAAAAAGAGGATATATTTGTGAAACGAAATTCCTAGTAAAAATTACAACATGCGTTTCTTATATATACTTTTTATATTCATTTCAATTCAAACAGTAAAATCTCAAAATCAGTTTATTCCTGATGATGTTCCTTATAAAACAGCTTTGGAAACTGCAAAAAATACAGGAAAACCACTTTTTATAATGCTTTATGCCGATTGGTGTCCGCATTGCAATCAAATGAAAAATGAAGTTTTTAGCGATGCAGCCGTAATGGATTTCCTGAAGAAAAATTATATCTGCGTTTGGAAAAATATTGAAAAGGAAGAAGGTATTACGCTAAAAGACAAATTCAATACCAAATCATTGCCTACTTTTTTATTTTTGGATGATAATCAAACACTTTTATATGCTTTAAAAGGCGAAATGAAAAAAGCTGATTTTATGAGCGAGGCCAATTTTGCTTTGAATCCTAAAATGCAATTGCCTTATCTGGAGAAAGAGTTTTTAGCCGATAAAAGCAATTCAACTAAGTTTTTTGCTTATTTAAACACTTTAAAAAAAGGAAAAGACCGAACAGAATTATCCATTCCAACACATATTTATCTTGAAACGCAATCAGATGTTCAACTAGTTAGCGAAACAAACTGGCGCATTATTGCCAATGGAGTGACGGATATTAATTCGAGGGAATTTCAATATGTTTTAAAACACCAAAAAGAGTTTGCCGCCGTAGCTTCGCAAAATCGTGTTGATCGAAAAATAGAAAGTATTGTAACAGAATTATTGCGCCCTTATGTAGATAATTTAGATACGATAAACTATTATAAACAAAGAGAAATTGCAAAGTCAATTCGTTTGCAAAAAACAGATTCACTCGTTTTTAAATTTGATTTAACTCTGGCCGAAAGAACCGAAAAATGGCAGTTTTATAAAAAAGTTACACTTGAAGATACTCAAAAATTAGTTTGGAATGATGCCAGTTTCCTAAAAGATATTGGACAAACTTATCTGAAACATATTACTGACGAGGAAAGCCTTAAAAAATCAATTTTGTGGGTAAAACATTCTTTAGAATTAAATGATTCTTACGATGGTAATTTGCTTACAGCAAGGTTGTATAATAAAATAAAAGATAAAAAATCAGCTTTAAAATACGCCAAAGATGCCAAAACAATTGCAAAGGAAATGAATTGGAATTCTAAAGATGTTGATGTTTTACTGGCAGAATTAAATAACAAATAAAATTCCAAGATATAAATTCCAAATTCCAATTATAAACATCATGAACATAATACTCAGATCCGCAACTACAGACGACTTAGATAAAATTCTTGAAATTGTAAATCATTCTATTTTACATACAACGGCAAATTATAGTTATGATATTCAGACTCTTGAAGTGCAAACAAAATGGTTTGAGGATAAAAAAACTAAAAACCTGCCTGTTGTTGTAGCCGATTTAGATGGCGAAGTAGTTGGTTTTGGCAGTTACGGACAGTTTCGCGAAAAAATTGGTTATCAATATACTGTTGAACATTCTGTTTATGTTGTAGATCATGTGATAGGAAAAGGCATTGGTTCTAAATTACTGACAGAATTAATTCGTTTAGCAAAAGAACAAGGATATCATGTAATGATTGGCGCCATCGATGCTGATAATGCCGGAAGTATTGCTTTTCATGAAAAATTTGGTTTTGTAGCTACAGGAACGATTCGTGAAGTCGGATTTAAGTTTGATCACTGGCTTGACTTGGTATTTATGCAGTTGATATTAGTTTAAACCGCAAAGCTTTTTACTAATGTAATTTTGAACGCGGATGACGCGGATTCGCAAGCGAAGACGCAGATGTTCGCGGATTTTTCTCATAGTTAGTCAAATTTCTACGAAAGAGAATCACATCCAGAGAATGACATACTTTATGTTCATTTATATGATTTCTCTTTTGTCAAAATAGCGCGCTTTTGAAAACATTTTTCAACATACTATTGTTATTATTTACCCTACCAGAAAAAAATCCGCAATAATCCGTGTCTTCGCTTGCGAATCCGTGTCATCCGCGTTCAATATCTCTCCAATATAAACTTTTGTCGATGTCGCACGTGAGATTGCTTCGTTCCTCTCAAAGACGTACTTTTGTCGTAAAAAAAATCCACAAACTTGAAAAATTCAAATTTGCGGACTTTTAGGTTTGATAGTTTTCTAATTAACTCTTTATCCAGTTGATAACTTCAGGATCAGTTGGTAAAGTTCTAGGTTTGATAACTTTAACCAATTCACCTTTTTCGTTGATTAAATATTTTTGAAAATTCCATTCTACTTCAGAATCCTGTAAGCCATTTTTAGATTTCTGAGTAAGGAATTTATATACTTCGCACATATCATCTCCTTTTACAGAAACTTTGTCCATCATCGGAAAAGTTACTCCATAATTTTGTTGGCAAAAAGCACCAATTTCTTCATTTGTACCTGGTTCCTGAGATGCAAAATTATTTGCCGGAAAACCTACAATTACAAAACCTTTGTCTTTATATTCTTTGTAAATTGCTTCAAGATCTTTGTATTGAGGCGTTAATCCGCACTTTGAAGCGGTATTTACAATCATTACTTTTTTACCTTTTAAAGAAGCAAAATCAAATGAATTTCCTGATAAATCTTCTACTTTAAATTGATAAATAGTTTCTTTTGTCATGACTTTATCCGTTTTAGGCGTTTTTGTTTTATTAGTTTGCGCTTGGTTTTGGCAACTAAATAAAAGTAGTGCGCCATACGCCATTATTATAATTTTTTTCATGTTTATATTTTTTATAAAATTAATCAAAATCAGTTTCTTAAAGAGATTTTGGCTGCTTATTTTTTCTTAATCATAAGTTAAATAAAAAAATGAAGCCTAACGTTAATCACTCGTTAGGCTTCTCCCCATACAAACAAATCAAACCATGAAATTAATTTTATATATCTTTTTATTTAAATTATAGCTGATGCACTGCGGTTATGATGAAAATTCTTTGTTCCTGAATTGTTAAACTTCCAAATACTTTCTGATTGGTGTTTACAATTTTTACATGGCTTATTTTCCTGGTCGTTTTGTAATTCAGGAAAATTTTCAGTCTGGAAGTCCGAGTAGCATCAACTATAAAATTTTATAAATCTTGATTTACAACTTTCTAATAAGAACTGTTATTTTCTAAATTTTCTATTTGATGTATTGTTGAAGAACTATGTCTAACAATACCTTTGCGAAGAATAGTATCTGTGGAATTTGAATACTGCAAAACACTAGTTAAGGCAATGATCAATATTTTTAATTTATTTATGTTACTCATGATGTTTTTTTTTGATTATTAAATTTCTTTTTTAATACTCTTAAAAGGCTCATACTAATCTTATATAAATCAAATTTTTAATCGGCTTTTATCTTTATTTTTTCAATATGTATTATTTCACTTACTTTTATAATGATATATACGAAAGAGATTAAATTTTGGTTTTAAAAAAAGTAAAAAAAAGTAAAAAAAATCATTATTTTTCGTAAACCCCTTATTTTTAAAGACCTGACAACAATTTAAAAAAAATGTTTTTTCATAAAAAAAATAAATTATCTTTATCTGATTGTAATAAAATATTTCCTAAAATTTTTGTTTAAGCTTAAAAACCAAAATGTATGAGTCAAGAAGAATTATTAGTTTTAATTTACAAAAAAGACGAAAGAGCTTTTACCCATTTGTATGATATGTATTCTAAGAGTTTGTTTTCGGTCATCAATGTTCTCATAAAAAACCGTGAAGAAGCTGAAGATGTTTTGCAGGAAGTTTTTGTAAAAATCTGGAAAAATATAGATTCGTATAACGAAAGTAAAGGTCGTTTTTATACCTGGATCCTTAATATAGCTCGTAATACGAGTATAGATAAGTTAAGATCTAAAAATTTTAATAATAGCCAAAAAAACCTTTCTTCGGATAATTTCGTAAATCTGTTAGATGACAGTAATAAACTCACTAATAAAATTGACTCCATTGGAATTCAGGAATTTGTAAAAAAATTGAAACCAAAGTGTATTGAAATTATTGACTTATTATTTTTCAAAGGATATACTCAACAAGAGGCGTCAGAAGAACTGGCAATTCCGTTGGGGACTATCAAAACACAAAACAGAAACTGTATTAACGATTTACGTAATTATTTAAAAATATAATGGAAGCACAAGAGTATATAGAATCAGGAATTTTAGAACTTTATGTTTACGGTTTATTAACCGAAACAGAAAATCTGGAGATAGCCGAAATGGCAAAGAAAAATCCCGAGGTTGAACAGGAGATCCTTGCTATAGAGAAAGCTATTATAGCTTTATCATCAAGTTTTTCACCTTTTCATTCTGTAGCTAATTTCGAAAAGATAAAAGCACGCCTCGAGCTGAAACATGGCAAAGTAGTCGATATGAAACCCGCATCAAACTGGTCTCAATATGTGGGCTGGGCTGCTGCAGTTTTAATGCTTTTGGGACTTGGATATCAAACTTTAGAATTAACAAAAACCAAAGAAGCTATTGCAACTGTTGGTAACGAAAAGAATAAAATTCAAAGAGAATTTGCTTATTTAGATCAGCAAAATAAAGAAACAGAGAAAAACCTAACTATTGTAAGAGATATCAAAAACACTGGTGTAACACTTGGTGGTCAGGCGGTTTCTCCAACTTCTTTTGCCAAAGTATACTGGAACAAAGACACCAAAACGACTTATATTGATGCTGCAGGTTTACCAAAACCTCCAAAGGGCATGGTTTATCAGGTATGGTCTTTAAAATTAAGTCCGGTTCTTACGCCTACAAGTATTGGTTTACTGGATAATTTTGAAGAAAATGATCAAAAAATCTTTGCTGTAGAGCAAACAGATTCTGCAGAAGCATTTGGAATTACACTTGAACCTGCCGGAGGAAGCGCAACGCCTACAATGGAACAATTGTATACTTTAGGAAAAGTATAAGATATAATTTTAAACAAAATTTAAAACGCATATTAATTTATTTTAATGTGCGTTTTTTTATTATTTTTAATTCAAAACACTAACAATCAAACATATGAACGGAAATTTACTTTTAAGAATCGCAACTGCAATCATACTTCTCTCCCACTCTGTTTTTGGAATTTTCAATAATGGTATAAACGATTTTGGAAATCTATATCTTAATCAGATTGGCTTTGCGCCGTTTGGTATTTTTCTGGCATGGTCAATAAAAATTTCGCACATCATTGCTGCTATATTGTTATTAATAAACAAATATGTTAAGCCTGCAGGTTTTGTAACTATTTTTATTTTGATAATGGGGATAATTTTAGTTCATTTTAAGGAAGGCTGGTTTGTTGTTGGTGGAGGAAGAAATGGTGTAGAATATAACTTTTTGCTGATTTTCGTTTTATTAGCCATTATGTATCCAAATGGTTTTAAGAAATCTTAATAATTTAAAAGTTTTAGAGTATGGAAATAACCTGTAAAAATTGTAATCAGACTTTTAAAGGACATTACTGCAACAATTGCGGACAACCTGCTGATACGCACAGAATAAATGCACATTTTTTATGGCATGATATTCAACACGGATTATTGCATTTTGATAATGGAATTCCTTATTCAATTAAACAATTGTTTATAAGACCAGGGCATTCAATTCGGGAGTTTATCGAGGGAAAACGAGTTAAACATTTCAAACCATTGTCTTTAGTTGCAGTTTTGGGAGCGCTTTATGGTTTTTTGTATCATTATTTTCATATCAATTTATTTCAGGCTTCTACAGATTTAGAGATTGATTTTAATGATTATAATGAGTGGATGGCAACTCATTTTGCCTGGGTTACGATTGCTACAATTCCTATTTATACTATTGGAACTTATATTGTTTTTAGAAAACAAGGCTATAATTTTGTCGAATTATTTGTATTGAACACTTTTAAGGCTTCACAAAGACTTTCTGTGCAAATTTTGACATTTCCAATACTTTTATATTTAAATAGTATACATCATGCTGAGAGGTTTTCATCTTTGACTTATCTTCTTGGTATTATATTGATATTTTGGACAAACATTCAGTTTTTTAATAAAATGTCAAGAACAAGAGCTTTCTTTTTAACGATTTTAAGTCACTTGATTTTTTTAGTTACTTTTTTTATCCTAATTATTATAGTGCTTGCTATTATTGGGAAATTGCCGAAATAAGAAATTATAAATGATTACTATTTGAATGTTCTAATGAAACCAAGTGCCCTAGCCCTGATGGTAACGGCATCCTTTTATGGTGGTCCCGATAGCTATCGGGAACCATAAAAGATACAGTGGACAGCAGGAAACAGCTTCTAATTCTGCTAATGATCAAAAAAAAGGTTCAACTTTACGCTGAACCTTTTAGGAGAATTAATAATTTGCTTTCTGAAATTATTTATTTTTTTGCTTTTACAGCTTTTTTGTTTTTATAATACTTATTGTATTTTGGATATGTTATAAGTGCAATTAAGGAAATAGTCCCTAGGGAATAATAAACCCAGCTTAATGAATGCGCTTCTCCACTTGCGTAAGAGTGCAGACCAACCAAATGGAAATTCACTCCATAATATGTAAATAAAATAGATACAAAGGCGTACATACTCATTACGTTGAAAAACCATTTACTACGAAGTGATGGTACAAAACGAGCGTGAATTACGAATGCATAAATCATGATTGAAATTAATGCCCAGGTTTCTTTTGGATCCCATCCCCAGTAACGTCCCCAGCTTTCGTTGGCCCATTGTCCTCCAAGAAAGTTTCCTATTGTTAACATAATCAAACCAATAGTCAAAGCCATTTCGTTGATATAAGTTATTTCTTTGATGTTTAATTCCATTTTGGCTTTGTTTTTCTCATTGGTAAAGAAAATCAATATCAGGGCTACAAAACCTAAAATCATTCCAAGTGCGGTTGGTCCGTAACTTGCCACAATAACAGCAACGTGAATCATTAACCAATATGAATTCAGAACAGGTTGTAAATTGGCAATTTCCGGATCAATCCAGTTGGCGTTTGATGCCATGAAAATCATCGCCGTCACAAACGCTGCAGATGCCACAGTAAGTTTTGATTTTCTGTCAAAAGCCAATCCGAAGAACATTGTTGACCAGGCCACATATACAATTGCCTCATAAGCATTACTCCACGGTGCGTGACCCGAAATATACCAACGGGCAATTAATGCGACTGTGTGAAGCGCAAAGATTAACCCAATTAATATATGAAAACCATTTACAGTGATTCGTAACCATTTTTTATCGAAAAAGATACTGAAAAGTGTAAAAATCAACATGAAGATTCCTGAAAGAGAATACCAGTAAAACATTTTTGGCAAAATATTATAAGTATTGTACGCGATTTCAAGATCAATTTTTTGTTCGCTTGGGCGTACTTTACTTCCAAATTTCTTCTGAAAACCATTAATACTTTCAACCAACTGATCTGCAGTACCAAAATTTTTAGAAATAGAACCGTTGTTTAATGCACTAAAATACATTGGCAGAATTTGTTTTACATACGTAGAATCCATTCCTTTTAAGCCTGCATTATTCAATTCTAAATAAGAGATCCATTTATTGTTTGGGTCATTCGGAATAGGAAATATTCTTAAAATACTTCCACTTAATGCTGACTCCATTAAATTTACTTTTTTATCAGCTTCGATAAAATCTTTCTCAAAACTATTTGGATTTCCTGCTTTGTAAGCGGCATCTAAATAAGGTGCAAGCTTATAATTTCCGTTTTCGTCAAAAAACTTTACAAACGGAGCTAATTTTGCTTTTCTGTCAACACCAATAATTTTACGAATACTATCATCTTTGGTATTCAGGTAAATAATAGGAACCTGAATCCAAACCTGAGCGTATTGCGTCATAGACAAAAATACCTGATCAGAATTCATTCCATTATAGGTATCGCTCTGGCTCACTTTTCTCAATAATTCAGATGAAAAAGTATTGATAGGTTTCATTCTACCGCCAGCATCCTGAATAATCAAACGCCCAAATTTTGCAGCGTGCTCTTTAGGAGCCTTATAGATTGTCAATAAAGAGTCAATTTGTTTTTGACTTGGCGGAGCTGTAACGTGATTGGCGTGATCGTTTGGATCTTCGTTATGCGAATGATTATGTTCATGAACATGAGGCGCTTGCGCAAAACCATTTAAACTGAATAATAAAACAAAAATGGTAATTAGTTTTTCTTTTTTCTTTTTCACTGCTTCTAATTTGCGTTTCAAATCTGCAAAACGAGAATGTTTGGTAAACATAATAGCCATTAAACCGAAGAACAACATAAAATATCCTAAATAAGTAATTGAAGTTCCCCAGAAATCGTGGTTTACAGACAATACAGTTCCTTTTTCGTCGGGATCAAATGATGATTGAAAAAATCTGTATCCTTTATAATCTAAAACGTGGTTCATATAAATATCAGCATCAAAAGTTTCTGTAGAATCCTGAACGGTTACTTTACTTTCAAAAGAAGAATAACTTTTCTCAGTTCCAGGATATTTTGTTGCTATAAAGTCGTTTAATTTTACTTTAAATGGCAAAACATAGGCTTTACTTCCGTAGAATAAAGTGTATTCAATTTTTCCTATTTTAACTGTTTGCGGTTCACCAATACTACCTTTAGAACCTAAAAGTCTTACTTGTTTTTCTTCACCATCAGCTTTAACTTTTACAATTAAAGCATCGTTATGAGATTTTGCTTTATAGTCATTATTTGATTCATAATCAACGATTCCTCTAACAGCAGGATCTGGAAAAACGATTCTAATATCACCAATACTATATAAAGATCGCATCATTAACGGCTGCACATTATCTTTAGTAACATCACCTTCAAGCTTATCAGCCATTCTCATGAAACGTCCTTCAAAAGGAGTTTGAATGGTGTATTTTTCGCCAGTTGTATTGATATTTATGGCACCATCTGTTGGTTTATTTAAAGCAAATAAAACATTATGAATGTTTTGAACTTCACCTTCTTTTAGGAAATGTTCTTCACGTCCGCCTGCTCCTGCTTCTACCAATTTAAGGTATAAAGTTCCGTTTGCACTTGGTTTTATAGTTTCTTTAGCGCCCATGATATATTTGTCAAAAGTCACTTCAAAAGGAGTTTCGTCAAATTTTCCTGAAATACTAAAATCATTATTGGTAACGGGCGATAACAAAAGGCTTTTTTCAAAAACCCTGCGTTTCATTTCACCTTTATATTCACCATCAGCAAGAATGGTTATAAATGTCTTATCAGAATAGATTTGGTTTTCGGCTGCGCCTTCGCGAATTGGCATCATACCTTCGTAACTAATATAACGTGTAATAAAAGCTCCTAAAAGAATAAAAATAAAGGCAATGTGAAGTAATAAAGTTGCCCACTTTTCTTTTTTTAATAATTGATAACGTTTGATGTTTCCGAAGAAATTGATCAGGAAGAAAACCATTATGGCTTCAAACCACCAGGTATTGTAAATTAAAATTCTGGCTGTATCGGTATTGTATTTACTTTCGATAAAAGTTCCAACACCCATTGCTATTGCAAATGTTAAAAAAAGAACGGCCATTAATCGTGTAGAAAACAAAAAAGAGAATATTTTTTTATCCATTTTTGAGGAATTACATTGTATAAAAGTGCCACAAAAGTACTTAAAAATGTTGAGTATCGATATTTGCCATTTGTTAATTAAAACCAAAAATAGGCTTAATTTAATTTGATGTTTTCATGTTAAACAAGTTAAATACTACAATTAATCTGTTTTATAATTCGTTTGAAAATGAAAAATTTTCATTAGATTTGTGTAATCGATTACATTTTTAATTTATATTTGAAAAACAGGAATTATTTCAGAATTGATAAAAATCGAGATTCAAAATAAGAATTACAGCTATTAATAACCACACTCATCTAATTTCGAAATGAAAACTAACTCAACTAACTTATTGTGCATTCTCGCAGCTTTTTTAGCGACTTGCTTTTCAGGAAGTATTCAGGCTCAAAAATCCAAAACAACTGATGTTTATCCCGGTATTGAATTTAAAATGGCAAAAGTTCAGGAGCCTAAAATTCCTAATAACTCCGTAAATATAAAAGATTTTGGAGCTGCAAACGGAGGTTACACTCTTAATACTAAGGCTTTCGCCGATGCTATAGAAGCTGTTTCAAAAAAAGGAGGCGGAAAAGTTGTTATTCCGCCCGGAATATGGCTTACGGGACCAATTATTCTGAAAAGTAATATTGAATTGCATGCAGAAACCGGAGCATTAATCAAATTTTCGACCGATAAAAGTCTATATCCTATTATAGAAACCAGTTTTGAAGGTTTAAATACATGGCGATGCATCTCTCCTATTTATGGTAAAAATCTCGAAAACGTTGCTTTTACAGGAAATGGTGTTTGGGATGGTTCAGGTGAAGTTTGGAGACAAGTTAAAAAAAGCAAACTAACAGAAAGCCAATGGAAAAAAGTGATAGCTTCTGGAGGAGTTTTAAATGAGAAAAAAGAAAGCTGGTATCCATCTGAAACTTTTATGAAAGCTTCTATTGGTGCCGATCAAAATGTGCGCCTTGATTTAAAAACAAAAGAAGAATTTGAAGCCATTCATGATTTTCTTCGTCCGGTAATGGTAAGTATTCAAAACAGTAAAAGAGTTCTTTTTGACGGACCGGTTTTTCAAAATTCCCCGGCATGGAATATTCATCCTTTAATGGTTGAAGATTTGATTGTGAGAAATGTAACGGTTAGAAATCCGTGGTATTCTCAAAACGGAGACGGTCTTGATGTTGAATCCTGTAAAAATGTATTGATTGAAAATTCCAGTTTTGATGTTGGTGATGATGCTATTTGTATTAAATCAGGAAAAGATAAAGACGGTCGCGATCGTGGCGTTCCCTGCGAAAATATCATTGTACGAAATAATATCGTATATCACGGACACGGCGGCGTAACAGTTGGAAGTGAAATGTCCGGAGGTGTAAAAAACCTTCACGTATCTAATTGTACTTTTATGGGAACGGATGTTGGATTGCGTTTTAAAAGTACACGCGGTCGTGGCGGAATTGTGGAGAATATCTATATTTCGGATATTTTTATGACCGATATTCCATCGCAAGCCATTTCTTTTGACCTTTATTATGGAGGAAAATCTATCGCAGAAACTTTGGCCGAAGGCGGAAATAAAATCAATACAAAAGCAATTCCCGTAAATGAAGAAACGCCGCAATTCAAAAATATTTCGATTAAAAACATCACAATTTCAGGAGCTTATCAGGCTGTATTTTTGCAGGGTTTGCCTGAAATGAATCTTGAAAATATTGAGATTTCAAATTTAATTGCAAAAGCAGAAAAAGGCTTTTCAATCATCGATGCAAACGGAATTAAAATAACAAATGCCAAATTAGATATCAAAAGTCCAACCATTTTTGAAATCTATAACGGAAAAAATATGTCTTTAAAAAATGTTGAATTCAACTCAACTTCTGCAAAAGCCGTTACTATTGATGGTGCCGCAAGTGAGAAAATTGAATTGGTTTCTTCTAAAGATGTAAATTATTCTAAAACAACGACTATTGGTGAAACTGTTGCTAAAGGAGCGGTGAAAATGTAAAAGAATAAAAAAATATAACCCAGCTTATTGATACTAATTACGCTGGGTTATATCTTTAAAATTATTTAGATAATGTGTTTTTCTTCAAAGCTATTATTTCTTCATTTTGCTTTTTATTTTCTTCTATCAAACTTTGAATATTCTTGTTTTGATCAATCATATAAAGTGTCAATTCCTCTATTTTCTGCAAAAGCCTGGCATTCATTTCTCCCAAATTAATTCCATTTTTAAGAACTTCTTCTTCATTAGGAATATTTTCTAAATGTCCTTTTTCATTAATATGTTTTTCAACTTCTGCAAGCGTTGGCAAATTATACTCTTTTTTAAAAACAAAGTCAGACCAGTCTTTCATATCAACTTTTACTTCCTGAGAATGTATTGTGCCTTTTACATCTAATTTATTATTTGGGTTTGTAATTCCAATACCTATATTTCCTTTATCTATTGTTAAATAAGTATCCACTCCATTGCCCCACGATTGGATATTATCATTTGGATCTCTTTCCCACCATGTTCTTGTATCAACATGGGGTGTCTTAAATGATACATCTATTGAAATACCATCATGTAGTCGAGTTGTCCACCAATTATCTGATGTAGCGTCTCTATATAACCATACTCTATTATAAACTGTATTTGAAATTACAGATCCACTACTTTCATTTATTAATTGATAAGAACCCGTTCCAGAATTTAATGGCACTTCTACATAATTTTCTAATGTACCTTTAATTATTTGATTTCCAACAAATGTATTTGTTCCCCGAGTTGCAAGTTCTATCCAGATAGGGTTTTTAGGAGTTAAATCACCAACAATTTTCCTGAAAAATAATCTATCATTTTCTGCAAATGAAGAAGCAATTTGCAATTGATGATTATTATTTGAATTTTCGTGTCTTACTACAAATAGATGTTGGTGTCCATAATAAGATAAATCAGGAACTCCTCCAGTATGATTTACACCTCCAAATACACCTGATTTTAACAGACCACCAAAGTCATTTGTCATTGGTGCATATCCATCCCCAATTTGTTGAGCCGATGCTGTAACTGTCAAAAATAATACAATGACTAGTGTTGTAATTTTTTTCATTAATATGCTTTTATATAATTAATTTTATTTCAGTTTTTGTTCCAATTTATCAAGTCTTTCAGATAACAATTTAAAAGATTTATTCTCTTCTTTTAAATTTTGAATTTCTTTTGATTGCTGAATTGTATATAATGTCAATTCCTCTATTTTCTGCAAAAGCTTAGCATTCATTTCTCCCAAATTAATACCATTTTTAAGCACTTCTTCTTCGCTTGGAATATTTTCGAGATGTCCTTTCTCATTGATATGTTTTTCAACTTCTGCAAGCGTTGGTAAATTATATTCTTTTTTAAAAACAAAATCGGACCAGCCAAGCAAATCTACTTTTACTTCTTTGGAATGAATTGTTCCGTTTACTGCTAATCTTGAATCTGGATTTACTGTTCCTATGCCAACTCTAGCTGCATCCAGAATTAATGGTTGGTTTCCTCCCCCTGTAGCCAAAATAATAGGATAAAGGTTATTTATGAAATCTGGATTACTAAAGGAATGGTTGATTAAAAACTGTCTTGCATCACCTGCTCCTATTCTTCGTGGATAAAAACTAGAAATTCCATAAACGGTAAGTGGGGATTCGGGTGATGATGTCCCAATCCCTAAATTACCATTTACAGTTTGATTTCCAATAAAAGTATTTGTTCCACGTGTTGCAAATTCAGACCATGCAGTATTTGTAGGTGTTAAATCCAAATTATTGGCAATCTTTCTAAAAAAAATCCTATCATTCTCTGTGTACAATGAGGCGATTTGTAATTGATAATTATTTGTTTGATTTACATGTCTAATAACAAACAAATGACTCCAGTCATGACTTACATCCGGAATCGTACCACGCGTAATCAAACCACTATATACTCCCGACTTTAAAGGTGTTGCAAAATCATTTATAACCGGTGAGAATCCATCCCCTATTTGTTGAGAAAAAGAAAATGAGGTAATAAATATAAAAGCAATTATTACGGTTGTTTTTTTCATTAGTTAATTCTATTTTTAAGTTGTGTAATTGTATTTTCCAATTCAGATTGTTTATTTTTCATTTGAATATTTTCTTTTTTAATTTCAATCATGTAAAGTGTCAATTCCTCTATTTTCTGCAAAAGCTTAGCATTCATTTCTCCCAAATTAATACCATTTTTAAGCACTTCTTCTTCGCTTGGAATATTTTCGAGATGCCCTTTCTCATTAATATGTTTTTCAACTTCTGCAAGAGTTGGCAAATTATATTCTTTTTTGAAAACAAAATCTGGCCAAGTCCACCCTAGCATATCTACTTTTACTTCTTTGGAGTGGATTGTACCGTTCACGTCTAGTTTATTGGTTGGGTTTGCTTTCCCTATACCTACGTTGCCATCTGTAAGAAAAAGTTCATCCATATATCCTTTTGAATAAGAACTTAATACTAGTCCCATTCGTGAATCATTAGCAGAAGCAAAAGTTAAATAACTTCTTATTTGAGGTCCTTGTAAGTCATTCCCGTAAGCAGTAAAAATAATTTTATTACCCTTTCCTGCAATGTTTTCATAATTTTTTAAGATTAAATCTTTATTAATCCCTAAATTACCATTAATACTTTGATCTCCAATAAAAGTATTATTACTTCTTGTTGCAAACTCAATCCACGTAGAATTTGTTGATGTTAAATCATGTGCGATTTTTCTAAAAAATAACCTGTCATTTTCATTGTATGATGAAGCTATTTGCAATTGGAAATTATTATTTGAATCAATATGTCTTATCGCAAATAAATGTTGCCATCCAGTACCTGCATCGGGAGTTTGTCCTATAGCATTTTGACCACTATAAACACCGGATAAAAGAGGAATGTTAAAATTATTTATTATAGGAGCATAACCATTCTCTCCAATAGATTGAGAAAATGATATTTGTATAACACAGAATATTGCCAAAAATGTAATTGTACTTTTCATTTATATTTTTTTTAATTATTAAAGCCAAAAATAAGTAAAGAAAATATTTATTTAAGCTTATTAAAAATATTTTTCTTACTATTTTTAAGATAATAAAGAGGTTGATTTTAATTTTATTTGTGTTGATTAAATAGGTTATATCCATTCAAAAAATAATGCTAATTTTGCGTTATGATTAAAATAACGTTAATTGGTTCCGGAAATGTTGCGCAGCATTTGATAAAAGCTTTCGCTAAAAGTGAGCTTGTTGAAATTGCACAGGTTTTTTCCAGAAAAAAAGAAACTCTGGCTTCTTTGATTGAATTTGATAAAATTGTAGACGATTTTCAGGATTTAAAAGAAGCAGATTTATATATTATTGCTGTTACAGATAATGCAATTTCCGAAGTTTCAGCACAATTACCTTTTAACAATCAACTTGTTGTTCATACTTCAGGAACTGCGTCAATTGATACTTTAGACGCTAAAAATCGTAAAGGCGTTTTTTATCCCTTACAAACTTTTTCTAAAAATAAAGAAGTTGATTTTTCAGTGATTCCGATTTGTCTGGAAGCTGAAAACACATTTGATTTTCGTGTTTTAGATACCGTAGCAAAAAGTATTTCAAAAGCTGTTTTCCCTATAAATTCAGAGCAGCGTAAGGCACTTCATGTTGCTGCCGTTTTTGTGAATAATTTCACCAATCAATTGTATCAGATTGGTCAGGAAATTTGTGAAGAAAATAAGGTTCCTTTTGAAATATTGAAGCCTTTAATTCAGGAAACAGCTGATAAAATCAATACTTTAAATCCAACCGAGGCTCAAACCGGACCTGCAAAACGCAATGATTCGACTACAATTGAGGCACATTTGGAATATTTAACCAATGAAAATCAAAAGAATATTTATAAAATACTAACACAATCTATACAAAATAATGGCAAAGAGTTATAAAGAAATAATGAACGATATTACAACATTTGTTTTTGATGTTGATGGCGTACTTACAGACAGTTCTGTTTTTGTAACCAGCGAAGGTGAAATTCTTCGCACGATGAATATTCGTGATGGTTTTGCCATGAAAGCAGCTGTAGAAAGTGGCTATCATGTTTGTGTTATTTCTGGCGGAAGTAATGAAGGTGTTCGTGTTAGACTTCAAAATTTAGGCATTAAAGACATTCATTTGGGAACTCCAAACAAAGTTGAAACCTTTAAGGAATACACTGATACTTATAACATTAAACCGGAACAAGTTTTATATATGGGCGATGATATTCCAGATTTTCATGTTATGAAATTAGTAGGATTACCAACTTGTCCGCAAGATGCAAGTCCTGAAATCAAAAATATTTCCCGTTATATCTCTCACGTAAAAGGCGGACGAGGTGCTGCACGCGATGTAATCGAGCAAGTGATGAAAGTACAGGGAAAATGGATGGAGTATTTTAATGGTCAACACGACTAATAATTATGAATTATTAATTATAAATTATTAATGATTTTCGTTGTGGTGAAAAGCCTTTGAACCTTTGTCCCTCAGAACCTTAGAACCTTCAAAAAAAAATGAAATACCTTAAACTCATTCGTTACCAAAACCTGTTAATGCTGGCTTTTATGCAGCTTTTATTTCGTTATGCTTTTTTAAAACAGCAGGACATTCCTTTGGCTTTGGCCGACTGGCAATATGGATTATTGGTTTTAAGCACCGTTCTATTGGCAGCAGCGGGATATGTAATTAACAATATTCTTGACGTTGCGACGGATAGAATTAATAAACCAAATGACGTAGTAATTGGCAAAAACATTTCTGAAACCCGAGGTTACAATATTTACATTGGGTTAAATATTACAGGTGTTGCCATAGGTTGTTATCTATCAAATGTGATCATGAGACCAACTTTTGCCGTGATTTTTATATTGATTGCTTCTGTGCTTTATTTCTATTCTACAAGCTTAAAACAAATTATGGTTTTAGGAAATTTTGTAGTAGCTGGTGTATTGTCATTTAGCGTTATAATTATTGGTGTTTTTGATCTTTTTCCGGCTACAAATGCTGAAAATCAAGCGCAAATGGCGAGTATGTTTTCTATATTAATTGATTATGCCTTGTTTGCATTTATGATTAATTTTATTCGCGAAATAGTAAAAGATATTGAAGATGTAAATGGTGATTATAATCAGGGAATGAACACTTTACCAATTGCAATTGGAAATAGCAGAGCTGCAAAAATAGCCTTAGGATTTGCTATTATTCCTTTCATATTGTGTTTACTTTACATTAATAAATACTTTTTAGAAAACAATTTATATATCGTTACTCTATATGCTTTTGCTTTTGTTTTAGCACCGCTTTTATACTTTATAGTAAAAACATTTGGTGCAAAATCACAAAAAGAATTCCATCATTTAAGTAATGTTTTAAAACTGATTTTGCTTTTCGGAATTTTATCAATTTTGGTTATTACCTTAAATATCAAGTACAATGCTTAAAGAAAAATTAAAAAAATATACTTTAATCCTGGCCTCGGGATCACCACGCAGACAGCAGTTTTTTAAAGATTTGGACCTTGATTTCGAAATCAGGTTAAAAGATATCAAAGAGATTTATCCTCTAGAATTAAAAGCTGTTGAAATAACCGATTATTTGGCTGAATTAAAAGCCAGCGCATTTGAAGGTGAACTACAACCAAACGAAATTTTAGTGACCAGCGACACCATTGTCTGGCATCAAAATAAAGCATTAGGAAAACCTAAAAGTGCCGAAGAAGCTTTTGAAATGATCAAATCAATGTCGAATACTACACACGAAGTATTTACATCGGTTTGTTTTAAAACCAACTCTGCTTCTACCCTAATTAATGATGTAACAAAAGTAACCTTCAAAGATTTGTCTGACGAAGCTATTTTATATTACATCGAAAACTACAAACCTTATGATAAAGCCGGTGCTTATGGTATTCAGGAATGGTTTGGTTTTATGGCAGTTGCAAAAGTAGAAGGTTCTTATACCAATGTTATGGGCTTGCCAACAGCTAAAGTTTACGAATATTTGAGTACTTTAGTGTAAAAATTTATTTATGTTTTCTTTCAAAGAATATAGTCAGGAGATCTTAACAACCATCATTCTTCTTTTAACTTTAATGGCATTACGCGTTATAATTGCAAAATTAATTCGTCGTTATGCACATTCAAGTCAATTATTAGAACATCGGACTAATTTGGTTATAAAGTATATTCACATATTAATGAATATATTGGTTACCATTAGTTTAATTGTCATTTGGGGAGTTGATACCAAAGATATTTTTATTACCGTTTCTTCAATCGCTACCGTTATTGGTGTAGCTATGTTTGCGCAATGGTCTATTTTGAGTAATATAACTTCCGGTATGATTTTGTTTTTTTCATTTCCCTTCAGAATTGGCGATACTATTAAAATTCATGACAAAGATTTTCCCATCGAGGCAGAAATAGAAGACATTAGTGCTTTTCATGTTAATCTTCGAACAAGAGACGGCGAAAGAATCATTTTTCCGAACAATCTACTGCTTCAAAAAGGGATTTCAATCATGCCAAGCCATTATGAAGATAAAGAGTTTTTTGACTAAAATTTATAATGGGAATCTTGTAAAGTAATATAAAAAACGTACAACACAATTTTGTGAGAAATTAAGGAATTTTGTTTAGATCAATTTTCGATCCATGTAACTTAATTTCTATACCAATGATTCGAACAATAAAATTGCCATTTTACGCTAAACTTTCCTTCATTCTTATAACTTTAATTTGTTTTGCATTTATATTTTGTGTCGGAAAAGATATCATTACACCCGTATTGATGGCCTTTTTATTTGCCGTTTTATTATTGCCTATTTTTACTCTTTTAAACGTCAGACTTAAATTTCCCAGACATCTTGCCGCTATACTTTGTGTTTTAATATTTGCTGCATTTATTGTGGGCATATTAGTCTTTATATCTTATCAGGTCAAAGATATCGCCAACGATTTTGATGCTATAAAGAAAAACGTTAATGTCTTTATAATTGAGGTACATAAGTTTGTAAAAGACAATTTTCATATCAGTATTGGTGAACAAAAAAAATACCTTGATACAGTCACCAAAGATTCCGTTAAAAACGGAGGTGTCGTTACTTTGGGTTCTGCAATACTATCTATCACCGATCTCTTAATAGATTGTACTATTATTCCAATTTATACGTTTTTGTTCTTGCTGTACAAAGATCATTTTATTCTTTTTCTGGCAAAATTAGTCAACAAAGAAGACCATTCTGCTTTAAAAGATATATTAGGACAAATACGGGTTTCTATAAATAATTATATTGTTAGTTTATTGTTAGAAATGATTGTAGTTTCAATTTTGACCGGTTTAGGACTTTGGATTGTAGGCGTCAAATATTTTATTCTATTAGGATTAATAACCGGAATTTTAAACCTAATTCCTTATATAGGTATTACAATTGCGGGTATAATAACTCTTTTGGCATCTTTATCCGGAACGCCCGAAACATCTGTGTTTTTAAGTATTCTGTTAGTAAATCTCGTTGTTCAGTTAATCGATAATAATTTACTTGTGCCTTTAATTATTAATTCTAAAGTAGAAATTAATGCTTTTGTATCTATTTTGGGAATCATTGTTGGAGGAGCCGGTGCCGGAATTTCGGGAATGTTTTTAGCGATTCCGCTTTTAGCTATTTTGAAAATTATTTTTGAAAGAATAGAATCGTTAGAACCATGGGGATATTTAATGGGAAATCATATGCCGAGAAAATTTACGTGGAGAATCAGAAAACTCAAAATTGAAAATTAAATAATAAATGGTTCTTTTAAAAAATATGAGTTTTATTTATCTTATATTCATGTAAAAATTATCTGTAAAAAGCCCACTATACTTAATGTTCCGAAACTTTAAAATAATACTATCTATTTCACTATGCTTTTTTTTGCAGAGCATTTGTGCGCAGGTAGATAAGCCAAAACCGGAAACAAAAAAAGATAGTGCGGCGATGTATAAAAAAATCCAAAACTATTCTAAAAAACACAAGTTTACCAAAACTTTGCACAAATTACTTTTTAGAGCCAATAAACCTAAAAAGAAAGAAGCTGAAATTATAGAAAAAGATACGGCTAATTACGATGGTAAAATCATTAGAAATATAACTGTAGTAACCTTAGATCCGTTTGGTCATTCGATAGCAGATACTACCGCAAGGCCTCGAAATTGGGGAGAACGAACCGGTAATAAACTTCATCTTAAAACAAAAAAAATAGCCATTTACAATTTATTGCTATTTAAAAGAAATGTTCCGTACGATTCTTATAAAGTGCAGGAATCTGAGCGTCTTATACGTGCGCAGCGATATGTAACTGCGGTTCGAATTACAAAGCAATTAGCGAGTCCGGCCTCAGATTCTGTAGATGTTACCATTCGCGTTTTAGATTCCTGGAGTACCATTCCAAAATTCTCCATATCAAGCAGCCGGGTTTCTGTGGGATTTAAGGAAAAAGATTTTTTTGGTTCAGGCCAGGAACTTGAATATCGCTTTACCAATCGTTTTGATGACGGTCAAAATGCCAATGACGTTATCTACACAATACCAAATATCAAAAACACCTATATTAGTACCAAACTAAGATACAATATGGATTTGGATAATAATTATTCTAAAAGTATTGATATTGAACGTGATTTCTACTCGCCATTAACCAAATGGGCAGGCGGAATGTTTTTTGCACAAAATTTCAGAAGAGATACGCTTCAGGCGCCTTTACCTGATACCACATATGCTTTTCAGCCTTTTAAAAATAATGTACAGGATTTCTGGGTGGGAAAAGCATCAAAAGTTTTTGAAGATGATAATAATGGCGTTACCAATTTAATTGTATCTGCCCGTTTTCTGAATGTTGATTATACGGAAACGCCTTCAGATTTATATGATCCAACGCATTTTTATTCTGATGAAAAACTATTATTAAGCGGTATCGGAATCAATACCAGAAAATTCGTCAAAGACAGTTATATTTTTAGGAACGGTGTAACAGAGGACGTTCCTATTGGTAGAATTTATGGCATTACGCTTGGTTATCAGTATAAAAATAAATATTGGCGGCCATATGTGGGAGCTCAGTTTTCTTTTGGAAATTACTATGACTGGGGATTTTTAAGTACCAATTTTGAAGCCGGAACTTTTTTCCATCAATCAAAAACATATCAGACTTCGTTTTTATTTGAATCGAATTATTTTACCAAATTATATAGTATAGGAAATTGGAAATTAAGACAATTCGTAAATCCAAAACTGGTTTTGGGTGTAAATCGTGAGGAAATTATTGGAGACGAACTTAATTTAAATGAGCAAAATGGTCTTGCGGGCTTTAATGCTGCACTATACGGAACCAGTAAAGCGGTTTTATCATTACAGACACAAACTTATTCTCCGCATGCAATATGGGGATTTCGTATGAATCCGTTTTTTAATTACTCCATCGCCGTTTTAGGAAGTCCGAATGATGCCATGTTCAACAACAAAGCTTATCAAAAAGTAACAATTGGCTTATTGATCAGTAATGACTATTTAGTTTTCAGTTCCTTTCAATTATCCCTGTCATACTATCCAAGTATACCGTTACAGGGTGATAATGTATTTAAAACCAATACTTTTGAAACTACAGATTTTGGTTTACAGAATTTTGAACTTGCAAAACCAAGAATTGTTGAATATAAATAATCGATTTTGTCTTTTAATTTTTTGCAAAAAAAATGAAGAAAAAGTGCTTTTTTAAAATTTTAGTAACTTTTTAAAAATCAAGACATTCCCAATACAGTAGCGGTTTCACATCGACGAAACGTGTATTTTATTCGTCAAAATACAAGCTGTTTTTATTTTTGGCACAGTATATGAATATCGTTAAATAACATTACGATTAATATAAAAAACTAAACAAAATGAAAACAATTAAAATAGCAATCGCGGGATTATTTCTTTTGGTTGCAAATGCCACACAAGCCCAGGTATCAGTTAATGTAAATATAGGATCGCCTCCAGCTTGGGGACCATCGGGTTATTCTGAAATGGAATATTATTATTTGCCGGATGTTGAAGCGTATTATGATGTTAGAGCTTCACAATTTATTTATTTTGGAGGAGGAAGATGGGTTAGAGCAACTCGTTTACCAAGACAATATCGTAATTATGATTTGTACGGAGGATATAAAGTAGTTTTAAATGATTATCATGGAAGAACGCCTTATACGTATTTTGACAGACACAGAGTAAAATATTACAAAGGATATCATGGTGCACCACAAAGACCATACAGACCAAGACCGGTTTATGGTTACAATGATCGTCATGACCACAGAGATGACAGACGCCACGATAACAGACATCATGATAAACATGATAGACACGATAAGCACGACAGACACGATCACGATGATCACGATGATCACCGTGGAAGAAGATAATTAATAGCCAATTTTTTTAAAGGAGAGTATCAAAATAATGATACTCTCCTTTTTATTTTTGTTTTTTTCTATATTTTCATCTTAAAAATCGGATCGATTTTTGAGCATTAACATTTCATTTAAATACTGTTCCATAAAATAATTAGTATTTTTGAAGCTATTTCAAAAAACAATCAAATCACACCATGCGAAAAATACAGGTTCAATTAATTCTTTTATTTTTTATAGGTTTTCAAATCTCTTTTGCACAACAACCACAAAAACCAAGTTCTGTAGAAATCTACAATCAAATCAAAAAACTAAACTTTTTAGGTTCTGTATTATATATTGCTGCACATCCGGATGATGAGAATACCCGTTTAATCTCTTATATGGCAAATGAAATGAATGCCAGAACAGGCTATTTATCATTAACACGAGGCGATGGAGGACAAAATTTAATTGGACCGCAATTGCGTGAATTATTAGGCGTAATAAGGACTCAGGAATTAATCGAAGCAAGAAAAATTGATGGTGGAGAACAGTTTTTTTCTCGTGCCAATGATTTTGGTTTTTCTAAAAACCCGGACGAAACTTTACAAATTTGGGATAAAGATAAAGTACTTGCAGATGTTGTCTGGACAATCAGAAAATTTCAGCCAGATATCATCATTAATAGATTTGATCATCGTTCGCCGGGAACCACTCACGGGCATCATACATCATCAGCAATGCTGAGCATTGAAAGTTATAAACTAACAAATGATCCTAAAATATATCCGGAGCAATTAAAATATGTTAAACCATGGCAGGTAAAACGTCAGTTTTTTAATCCTTCGTGGTGGTTTTACGGAAGTCAGGAAAAATTTGATGCCGCTAATAAATCGAAGTTCACCAAACTGGAAACAGGTGTTTATTATACCGGAATTGGAAAATCGAATCAGGAAATTGCTGCTTTAAGCCGCAGCCGTCACCAATCGCAAGGTTTTGGAAGTACAGGTGTTCGCGGAAACGAAACCGAATATCTGGAACTTATTAATGGAGAAAATCCTAAAGATCGTGATAATTTATTCGACGGAATTGACACCACATGGAACCGTGTTAAAGGAGGAAAACCTGTTGGAGAATTAATTTCTAAAATTATTGCCAACTATAACTTTAGTAACCCATCTGCCAGTATTCCCGATCTGGTAAAAGCCTATTCGATGATTCAGTCTTTAGAAGATGACCATTGGAAAGAATTAAAAACTAATGCAATAAAAAACATTATTGCCTCTTCTTCCGGACTTTATCTGGAAGCAGTTGCCAGCGAACAGGAAGCAACTCCGGGAAGCACTGTTAAATTAAGTCTCGAAGCCATAAACAGATGTTCTGTTTCAATGGAATTAACGAGCGTAACAACATTACCGGACAATAAAACTACAGTTCAAAACAGTATTTTGCAAAACAACAACGATCAGAAAATCAACCTTCAGATCCAGCTTCCCAATACAATTGAATACACGCAGCCCTATTGGTTAAAAGAAAAAGCAAGCGTAGGAATGTACACGGTCTCAAACCAGGAAAACATTGGGATTCCGGATATTATCAGAGAAACAAAAGTTATTTTTAATGTAAAAATAAATGGCGTTGAAATTCCGTTTGAGCGCATTGTTGTTTACAAATACAACGATGGTGTAAAAGGCGAAATGTATAATTTTCTAGATATAGTTCCAGAAGTTACAACTTCTATTTTAGAAAAAGTTTTACTTTTTGGAAGTACAAAAAGCAAAATGATTCCTGTAAAAGTTCGTGCAGGAAAAGACGATATCAAAGGAAATCTGAAGCTTGAATTACCAAAAAGCTGGGCAGTTTCTCCAAAAGAAATTCCGTTTACATTAGCAAAAAAAGGAACAGAGCAAACTTTCTATTTTGAAGTAACTCCGCCAACATTGCCGGAAGAAGCCGTTGCAAAAAGTGTGGCCACTGTGGATAATAAACGTTTTGATAAAGATGAAATTGTTATTGATTTCAATCATATTACCAAACAAATGGTTTTAAAATCGGCAGAATCAAAATGTATTCGAATTGATTTAAAAACTTCAGGAGATGCCATTGCCTATATTATGGGCGCCGGTGACGAAGTACCTGAAAGTTTGGCACAAATGGGTTATAAAGTTACGATTGTAAAACCGGAAGAAATTACACCTGAAAAATTGGATTCATTTAGTACCGTAATTACCGGAATTCGTGCTTACAACACCGTAAATGCATTAGCAAACAAACAAAAAATACTTTTTGATTTTGTAAAAAGCGGTAAAAACATGATTGTTCAGTACAATACTTTTGGCAGAACTGTAACCGATCAGATTGCACCATATCCTTTAAAAATATCAAATGATCGTGTTACCGAAGAAAATGCAAAAGTTACTTTTTTGGCACCAAATCACCCTGTATTAAATACGCCAAACAAAATTACGTCAAAAGATTTTGAAGGCTGGACACAAGAACAAGGTTTGTATTATCCTAATGATTATGATGCTGCCTTCACTCCTATTTTATCATCGCATGATAAAGGCGAATCTGCTAAAGATGGCGCTTTATTAGTAGCACCATACGGAAAAGGATATTACATTTACACAGGCCTAAGCTTTTTTAGAGAATTGCCGGAGGGCGTGGCCGGAGCTTACAGGTTATTATCGAATATTATTTCGCTGAAACAGCCAATCGAAGCGCCTAAACAAGAACTAAAAAAATAGAGATTTCAAGAATATGGAAGCTAAAAAAACAAAAAAATGGAAAAAAAGCTACACCTATGTTTTGGTAGCCAACGCAATTTATATTGTGATTTTTTTCTTAATCATGCAATTATACTCATAACCTATGCAATTATTTGATTGGATCGTACTGATCGTTACGCTTTTATTTATTGTTGGTTATGGATCCTGGAAAACCAAAGGAAGTAAAAACGTCGAAGATTTTATTTTAGGAAACAACGAAACTCCCTGGTATACAGTTGGTCTTTCTGTAATGGCGACACAAGCCAGCGCAATTACCTTTTTATCAACTCCCGGGCAAGCATATCATGACGGAATGGGTTTTGTGCAATTCTATTTTGGATTACCAATTGCAATGATTGTGATTTGTTTGACATTTATCCCGCTTTATCATAAAAATAAAGTTTTTACCGCTTATGAATTTCTGGAGAAACGATTCGATTTAAAAACGCGTTCTCTTGCTGCTATTCTATTTTTAGTACAAAGAGGTTTGGGAACAGGTCTTACCATTTATGCTCCTGCAATTATTTTGTCGGCACTTTTGGGTTGGAATTTAACTTTTATGAACATCATGATTGGTGTTCTTGTAATTATCTATACATTTTCGGGAGGAACAAAAGCCGTAAACGTAACCCAGAAACAGCAAATGTTTGTAATTATGTCTGGAATGTTTATCACGTTTTTCCTGATTTTGCATTACTTGCCAAACGATATGACTTTTAACAGTGCAATGCATATTGCCGGTGCAAATGATAAAATGAATATTGTTGACTTCTCTTTTGATCCCGAAGAAAAATATACTTTTTGGAGCGGTATTACAGGTGGATTTTTCCTGGCCCTTGCCTATTTTGGAACAGATCAGTCGCAAGTTGGACGTTATTTATCAGGAAAATCGATTCGCGAAAGCCAAATGGGATTAATAATGAACGGACTTTTAAAAGTTCCGATGCAATTCTTTATTCTGTTAACCGGAGTTATGGTTTTTGTGTTTTTTCAATTCAATCCTGTTCCGTTAAATTTTAATCCGAATAACAAAATTGTCATTGAAAAATCAGCTTTTAAGGAAGAATATCATGCCTTAGAAAAAAAATTAAGTAAACTTTCTGAAGATAAAAAAGTAATCAATTTATTGTATATCGATCAGCTGAATCAGGATTATGACAATCCGATTTTGCGTAAAGAGCTAGTTGCTTTATCCAATAAAGAAAAAGATTTGCGCGACCGTGCCAAAGAAATTATTTCAAAAGCCGATAGTAATAGTGAAACAAATGATAAAGATTATGTGTTTTTCCATTTCATTTTGCATTATTTGCCAAAAGGATTAATTGGTTTATTATTGGCTGTAATTCTTTCGGCAGCAATGTCATCAACGGCTTCAGGTTTAAATGCATTGGCTTCTACAACAGCAATTGACATTTACAAACGAAATCTGAAAACCGAAAAATCAGAGAAACATTATTTAAATGCAACAAAATTCTTCACACTTTTCTGGGGAATTGTAGCCATACTTTTTGCCTGCGTGGGAACTTTGTTTGAGAATTTAATTCAGCTTGTAAATATAATTGGTTCTATTTTTTACGGAACTGTTTTAGGAATATTTTTAGTTGGATTTTATTTGCGTCGTGTAAAAGCAAAAGCCATGTTTATCAGTGCTATTATTAGTCAGACGACTATATTTATTATTTATTATTTCATGATTTACAGTCAAGAAAAATTGGGTTATTTATGGCTGAATTTTATTGGGGCTATGTTAACTATTGCATTGTCATTGTTGATACAAATTACTTTTTTTAGAGGAGAAAAAGAGGTTGATGAAATAGTTCTGGAATAATTTCAGTGATTAAACTAGACAGTTTCTATGTTTCAAAAACTGATTCTAATTACATATGTTATTGATAAATAAAAAATAGTTAATATTTTTATATTCAAGCAATTGAAACTATAATGACTATGAAAAAGAAATACCAAATCGTAAAGATTATAAAAAGAGTATGGTTTACCATTGCTATTTTGTTTACGATTTGGTTGTTTTATTCTTATCAGGCTAAAGATGTTCCGGATTCCTATTTCGAAAGCAGTTCTAAAATATCAGTAAAAGACAGCGATGATTATTTTCTGTTTGAACCAAAGCAGAAATTTGATAAAGTCTTCATTTTCTATCCCGGCGCAATGGTCGATCCAAAAGCTTACGTGCCATTATGCAGAAAAATTTCAGAAAACGGAATCAAAGTTTATTTGATTAAAATGCCCTGGAGATTAGCTACGAAAGGATATGAAATTCCAAAAAAACTTAATTTATTTGCTGATAAAAACAAAACCTATATTTTATCGGGACATTCGCAAGGCGGAAAAATGGCTGCTCAGTTTGTAAAAGAAAATCCGGATTTAATCCAAAAACTGATTTTAATTGGAACAACACATCCGCGAGATATTTCATTGGCAGAAAGTAAAATTCCCATAATGAAGATATACGGTTCAAATGACGGTGTTGCCGATGAAAAAACAATTTTTAAGAATAAATCTAAACTTCCTGCGGATACAAAATTTATAAAGATTGAAGGCGCCAATCATGGACAATTTGGTTATTATGGTTTTCAATTGGGAGATGATTCTGCAACAATTTCCCGCGAAAAACAACAGGAAGAAACACTCCGTCATATACTTAATTTTATAAGTAAATAATTATATCATAATTGTAATAAAAAGACTATTTTAGTGTTTCCAAAATCTAGCATTAAACAAATGAAGAGTTTAAAATACTGATTATCAATTAATAATTAGTTACTAAAGTAATTTAACTATAAAATTAGTAAATGAAATTTTCAGACGATATAGAGAAATTACTTCCGCTGGGTTATATCTTCCTTGTAATAATGGGAATATTAAAGGATAGTTTTTTCTATTATCAATTAGGGATCAACATTTTAAAATATTCTACAATAATGGACATCTTGATGAGTCCAATTGCTGAATTTACTTCAAATCCTATAATCTTAACCGCCATAATTCTATTATTTGGTTTGCATTATTATTTGCCTTCACTATTATTAAAATATAATAACATTAAATTCATACAAAAAGCATTTGAATTAAAACCTACAGAAGGTTTATCAATAAATGAAACTAAAAGTTATTTCAATAGTATCGCAATAAAATCTCTGGCAATTTTTTTATGCTCCTTTTTTCTTGGTTATGGGGTTGCGGGAGGATATTTTACATCAAAAAAAATTAAAAATAATAAGATAAAGTACAACTATAAATTGAACTATAACAGCGGAGAATCGGAGGAAATTTATTTGATAAATACAAACTCATTATATTATTTCTACATAAGCAAAGGAAGTAAAACCATAGAAATAGCTCCATTGGCATCTATTAGGAATATAGAGTTAACAGATAATAAAATGCTTGGATTAAATTCTATAAAATAATTCGGATTTTATATACTGTTGTATTTTTAAAAAACCTTTACTAAGAATTTAAATATTTATAAATCAAAACCTTAAGCAAAATGATAGACCTACATAAAATCAGCAATAAAACCAAAGCTGCTTTCATTTTGCTGATTGTGATGCTGATTATTATTTTAAGCAATTTCAATACGCTGCAAAACTCTAAAAAGGTAAATGAAAATATAAACGGGATTTATAAAGATCGTTTGGTGGTGGCACATTATATTTTTCAATATTCAAAAGAACTTCATTTTATAAAAGCCGAAGCAGAGAAATTGAATCTGAGCGATACTATTAAAACAGATGAAATTATCAGCACATTAAAAGTAATTCATTCGATAGACCATTTATACGAAAAAACAGTTTTGACACCAACAGAAAGAATATTTTTTCAAAATTTTCTAAATTCCTGTAATACAATTAATAAACAAACCCAAAATAAAAATTGGGATCAAATTGCAAAATCGAGCGAAAAAGCTTTAAAAACTTTAGAACAATTATCCCAAATTCAAATTACGGAGGGAAAAGTAAAATTAGCCAGCGCAAATGCAATATATAACGACAATAATAGTCTTGGCCAGCTTGAGATTGCTTTGCTTATTATTTTGGGCGGAATTACTTTTTATTTATTAATTGTCAAAAAAACGAAGCGAACTATCAAGATTCCGGAACCACCGAGCATGAATTAGTTTATTATTTCAGTTTTCTGTCTTCTTCTTTAATAGCAAGATCGTTTATACTGGCAAATCTTTTTTGCATTAATCCGTTTGAATCAAATTCCCAATTTTCATTTCCGTATGCTCTAAACCAGTTTCCGTCAAGATTTTGGTATTCATATTCAAAACGAACCGCAATTCGATTTTCTGTATGTGCCCAATATTCTTTTTTTAGTTTATAGTTTCTTTCTTTATTCCATTTTTGCGTCAGAAAGGAAACGATTTCCTCTCTCCCATTTACAAACTGATCTCTGTTTCGCCACTCACTATCAACAGTATAAGCTTTTGAAACACGTTCCGGATCCTGGCTATTCCAGGCATCTTCTGCCAATTGAATTTTTTCTAATGCCGTTTCGTATGTGAAAGGTGGCAATGGTAGTTTCTGTTCCATTTTTATAAAATTAAAGTTTTAATTATTTTTTTAGATTGTTCTATAAGATCGTTTGATTTAAATAACTGACTTTCGATAATACAGCTTTCAAAAAGCAAATAAACATGGTCTGCAATAAGATCGTTATGGATAAGATTCTTAAAATAATTCCGCAAATCTGATTTATGACTTTGAATTACGTTAAGCACTTTTGTATTATCCGAAGGAATTTCAGAAAGCAGATTTAAAAAACTACAGCCTCTAAAATTTTCTTTCTCATTCATATAAATCAAAAAAACAAACGAAGCCTGAATTTTTAATTTTGGATCTTCTGTGTTTAAGGTGAAATTTTCCAATTCATTAAACCAATATTCATGACGCTGATTCAAAAAAGCAACACACAAATCTTCTTTTGATTTAAAGTGTTGATAAAAGCTTGCTTTTGCCACTTTCGCCTCTTCAATAATCTGATTGATGCCAGTGGCATTATATCCTTGTTTGTGAAATAAAACAAAAGCTTTGTCTAAAATTCGTTCTTTGGGTAACATTTGTGTGATGAATTAGAAATACAAATGTATGCAAAAATTACAATAAACAGACAAGTCTGTCTGTATTAAAAAAATTATATAGTATTGTCATTCTGAGGAACGAAGAATCGCACTAGAAACTCGACAAAGATTGGCGATCTCTCTGTGGAGTTTCTAGTGTGATCTCTCCTCCGTCGAGATGACAAACTAGATGTTAGTTTTCTAATTAAAAAAGAACGCAAAAAAAATTCCAAATTCCAAAAGTTTATGACTTTGGAATTTGGAATTTAAAAATATTGGAATTTAATAATTCAAAGAATTATTATCTGCTCCACTCCGCTATACTATCTTTATTTAATTTTACGTAATCCTGATTATTTGCAGTTTCAGCGGCAGCCAATGAAGCTTTTGCAGTTTCAATTGCACCTTTTTTATCTCCTTGTTTTGCCTGGATCAACGATTTTAATCTTAAGATAAAATAAGGTTTTTCAGTACTCATATCCAGAGATTTATCTACATAAGTTCTTGCTGTTTCTATATTTCCGTTTGATTGAAATAAATATTGAGATGCAGCAAAATAATCATTTGCTGTTGGTCCGCCCAACGTTTTTTCGATACTTGCAATCGCATTTTTTGCAGTTGGAACTTCAAATTTTAAAGCAACATGAGAGTTTTCCCAAGCCATTTCTAAATAACCAAAGTTTGGGTCTAAACCATTAATTCCAATTGTAAATGTCTCAACAGGAGTTGGTAAAGCCTCTTCTTTTACTGTAGTTCTTAAAACAACATACGATTCATTCCAATTTTCAGGTAATCCCCAGTTATCAGTAGAAAGATAAAAAATCACTTCCCAGCTTTCGATTTTAGGAATTGTATATATTGCATATTTTCCTTTCTTCAATGTTTTCCCATCAATAATAACATCATCACTAAAATTAATGATTGTATTTTCATTAGCACCGGTTCTCCATAATTTACCAAAGGGAACTAAATTTCCAAATACAGCTCTTCCTCTGGCACCTGGTCTTGAATAAGTAACTTCAACATCAGTTAAACCTACAGTTTGTTTTATATAACCTTTCGGACTCGCTTGTGGTGTTTTTATTTGTGCTTCTGTAGCAAAAGGAGCCAAAATAATGGCCAATGCAATAAGTAGTTTTTTCATTTCTTGTTTATTTTGTTTTGCCCAAATTTACAAATTCAATCAGGGAACAAATGTTAAATATTATATAATTCAAACGCCTAACTGTGATATTTTTTGTGCGTTTAATTCATTAAAATGATTGATAATTAAATCGGCAGCAGATAAATCCTGCATTTTAGAATGATGACTGTTATAACCTACACAAAATAGGTTTGCTGCCTTTGCCGCTTTCACTCCGTTTGTACTGTCTTCAATTACAATACAATTTTCTGCCGGTGCGACAGACAATGATGCTGCATGAAGAAAGATTGCCGGATTAGGTTTTGATTGCGGAAAATCTTCTCCGCTTACAATATGTGTAAAATATTGATGCAAATTAAATCTTGTAAAAACACGATCAATGGTTACTTTTGATGCTGACGAAGCTAATATCAGCTGTATTCCATTGGCATACAAATCTTTGATTAAATCTTCCACACCTTCTAACAGATACAAATCTTCTTTGGTATCAAAAGCATCATTAAAAATACTTCTTTTTCTCTGAATCAGATCTTCAACTTCATGTTCAATCGTTGGAAAAAAGCCTTTTAAGGTTTGAAAAGTATTTCGGGTCGAAAACCCTGTAAACGAAGTATACATTTCTTCGGTCACTTCGATATTTAATTCTGTAAATTGTTTATAATAAGCATAACGATGAACGGGTTCTGTATCTACAATTACGCCGTCCATATCAAATATTACTGTTTTTATCATTTTTTTTAGGTGCTAAGATCCTGAGGGACTAAGGTTTTTTTCTAAGATTCTGAGTTACTAAGGTTCTAAGTTGTTAAGTTTTTTAGCTTTAAATTTAAAACTTAGTATCTCAGAATCTTAGCATCTTAGCTACTCTTTCTTCAACAAATATCTAATTACAGTTTCGGCAGCGTGAAGTCCGAATAATCCCGGCATATAACTGTTTGTTCCGTAAAATGATTTTTTGAAGTTTTTTCCGTCGGTTAATTTTAAGCTTTTTTCGTCTTGAATTTCAGAAGAGAAAACCACTTTTAATTTGTTGATTTTTACTTCTTTCAAACGTTTTCTGATAGTTTTAGAAAAATAGCAGTTTATTGTTTTAGAAATATCACTCACTTTTACTTTCGAAGCCAGCATTTTTCCACCAGCACCCATACTGCTTATGATTTTTACTCTTTTGCGTTTGGCTGCAATAATCAAATTTAATTTTGGTGTGATACTGTCAATACAATCCAAAACATAATCAAATTCTGGAGAAACAATCTCAAAAGCACGTTCAGGAGATAAAAATTCCTGTACACGAGTTAGTTTCAATTCCGGATTAATATCCATCAATCGATCGCCAACAATTTTTATTTTTGGCTCACCAACTGTCGAATGCAATGCCGGCAATTGTCTGTTTATATTGGTTATATCAACTACATCGCCATCTACAATTGTCATACTCCCTACTCCTGCTCTTGCCAAAAATTCTGCTGCAAATGAGCCAACTCCTCCTAAACCAACTACTAAAACATTCGAGTTTTGCAAGTTCTGTAATCCTTCTTTTGTAAATAAAAGCTCGGCTCTTTCTGTCCACTCTGCCATATAAAATTCTTTTGTTTATTTTGTTTTTTCTTGTTTAATGTTTCAAGTTTTGGATTGCGATTATCTTTGTCAAAGTTTTAAACTTTGAAAAAGATCTCAATCTTCATTACTGAAAACTTCTTTAAAATTACTTGAGATAATGTCTTGTAATTCTTTTATATTCAAATTTTTATAATCTGCTGCTAAATTATAAACCTGTTTGATACTTTCTTCAACCGTATCAGTTTCCAGAAAAAAACGATCGTTTGGAATTTGCTCAAAAACCGTTTTCAATTCCGGATTTCTCAATAAATATTTTCCAAACGAAAGATAAAATCCATCCTTAATAAGCTGATTTGCAACTTGGGCATTTTTTGAAAAACCATGCACAATCATCGGAACTGAAATTTTCATTTCTTTCTTGATTGCACTTATTTCCTGAAAAGCCGCAACACAATGAATTACAACGGGTTTTTTGTATTTTTCGGCTAAAGCCAATTGTTTTTTAAAAACTATAATTTGCTGTTCTAACGAAATCTCAATGCGTTTATCCAAACCACATTCGCCAATAGCCAGACAATTATCGGTTTGCAATTTCTCTTCAATAATTTTCAAATCGGCATCAACTCTGTCTTCCACAATATACCAGGGGTGAATTCCAACAGAATAAAACGGAATTGCAACATTAAATTCCTGCGGATATTGATTGACCAATTCTAAAATATCAGTCTGGTTTGTAAATTGATGCGTATGAAAATTAAAGAATTCCATTAATGAAATGTTTTAACTCCGGCTTTAACTTCTACTTTCAAATCATTTTCTAAAGGAACCAACGGACATGAATACTTATGATTATAAGCACAATACGGATTATAAGCCTGATTAAAATCGACTGCAATTGTGTTTCCTTTCGGAATTTTCAAATCAATATATCTTCCTCCTATATAACTTTCTTTATCACTTGTTAAGTCAGAAAACGGTAAAAATAAATGATCTTTATATTCTGCCGTTTTAGAAAGTTCAATATTTCTATAAACGTTCAATTGCAGGGCAACACCGTTTAAAGTAAAATATAAAGTTCCGTATTTAATATATTGTGGAGTTCTTGTTCCTGTAGTTTTCATTTCAAAGACTTTTTCATTCTTTGCTTTTACAAACTTTGCGTTCACAAAATATTTTGAATCTATAGGATAAAAATCTAAAGCTTTAAAAGTCTTTAAATCTTCTTCCATAAGCGGACTAGTCTTAGGATCAGCATATTCTGAGTTTATTGTTTTCTGAAACTTTTCTGTTTCTTTCTGATCAAATTTTTTCTGACCAAAACAAAAATTAACCAGTAACAATACTAAAAAAGCAATTACATTTTTCATCTTTGAAATTTTAAGCAAAAATAGTTTAAAAGTAACAAAGCACCAACCGCAGTAAGTGACAAAGTTTCCTAACTTTGTTGCAAATACGTATTTATAATGCTCAGAACTGCTTTTACCCACTACATCAATAATTTTAGAGGATTTTCAAGAGAAATTTGGATTCTTACCCTGATCACTTTTATCAATCGCGCCGGTACAATGGTGCTTCCTTTTTTGTCAAAATATTTAAAGGAAGATTTACATTTTACTTACAATCAGGTGGGTTGGATTATGGTTTCTTTTGGATTAGGATCGATGTTGGGTTCGTGGTTAGGAGGAAAACTATCAGATAAAATCGGGTTTTACAAAATCATGATATTTAGTTTATTTACAAGTGGGGTTTCGCTGTTTCTTGTACAATATATTACTACATTTTGGGCTTTATGCGGTGCAATGTTTGTTTTAATGACTATTGCAGATATGTTTAGACCTGCAATGTTTGTTTCTTTGGGCGCTTATGCAAAACCCGAAAATCGTACCCGCGCATTGACTTTGGTACGTTTAGCAGTAAATCTTGGTTTTGCTGCAGGACCTGCTTTGGGAGGTTTGATTATTATGGGAATTGGATATCAGGGACTTTTTTGGGTTGATGGTGCATCTTGCATCATTTCGATTTCCATTTTTGCTTTATTAGTTAAGGAAAAGAAAAAAGTAGATCATGGTGATAAAATGGAAATTTCGACAGAAATCAAATCGGTTTTTCATGATCGTATCTTTTGGGTTTTCTTGTTTGTGAGTTTTATTACGGCAATGATTTTCTTTCAATTATTTACGACTTTACCTTTATATCATAATGAAAAGTTTGGCTTAAGCGAATTTCAAACGGGATTATTAATGACTTTAAACGGACTATTAATCTTTGCTCTAGAAATGCCAACTGTTGGTTTTATGGAGAGAAAAGCTTTTCCGAAAATTAAAATCATTATCCTGGGATCGTTTATTATGGCTTTGAGTTTCTTTTTACTACTTATTAATGTATGGGCTGGTGTTCTGGTTATTAGTATGATTTGTATTTCGATTGGAGAAATTCTAACGTTTCCTTTTTCGAATGCTTTTGCTTTAAGTCGTGCACCACGTGGTCAGGAAGGTCGATATATGGCACTTTATACTATGAGCTTTAGTTTGGCTCATATTGTAAGTTCAAAAGTTGGTTTCGAAATAATTTCTCGTTTGGGTTATCAAATCAATTGGTTATTTATGGCTTGCATTGGTGTTATTGCGACTTTTTGCTGTTTCTGGATCAGGAAAGCTTTAGTCGACGAGAAAATTAATTAAACACTGGTTTGTGTGATTTTACCGCAAAGTACGCGATCCCGATAGCTATCGGGATACGCAAAGTTCCCTAAGTTATTTTTAAGGTGATGTGTTTATAAACACAAAGTTCGCAAAGCTTTTTCAATACAAAGCTTTGCGAACTTTTTATTTAATAAAATCATACTTAAAAAAAACCTTTGCGCGCTTTGCGGTAAAATTTTTATTCTCGTTTTCGCTTTACTGGAAATCGCGCAATCCCGATAGCTATCGGGATACGCAAAGTTCGCAAAGCTTTTTCAACACAAAGCTTTGCGAACTTTTTTTTATTTTATAAAAAACACTTGTAAATAAAAACTTTGCGTACTTTGAGGTAAAACCACACTAAACATTGAAAATCAAATAATTAAACCATTATTTCTTTTACTGAAAACACAACTAAACTTCTTTTTTAGTTAAATAACTACGTTTTTAGTTGTGTAACTAAAAAAATAGTTGTAGGTTTGAATTAAAATTAGAAAACATGCAAAAGTTAACCAATAAGGAAGAAGAGATCATGCACATTTTATGGAAGCTCAAAAAAGCTTTTGTAAAAGAGGTTCAGGCAGAAATAACTGAAGATCAACCACATTACAACACACTTTCGACAATTGTGCGTAATTTGGAAGAAAAGGGATATGTGGCGCATAATGCTTTTGGAAACACACATCAATATTATCCAATTGTGAGTATTGAAGATTACAGAAAAGGATTTATGAGTACTGCAATCGACAACTATTTTAATAGCTCTTACAAAAGTATGGTTTCGTTTTTTGCTAAGGAAGAAAAAATTTCGGCAGATGAATTAAGAGAAATCCTTAATATGATCGAAAATCCTAAAGAAAAGTAAGAAAAAAAAATCAACCAAAATAAAATAACCTTTTTATGGAAGCACTTTTCATATTTGTCGCAAAATCAAGTGGATTATTAATCTTGTTTTATCTTGCTTATCATTTTTTATTACGCAAGGAAACATTCTTTAATAGTAACAGATGGTTTTTACTAATTGGTTTGATAACTTCGGTTGCATTGCCCTTTTTAGTTTACACAAAAGTTGTCTGGGTTGATCCTACTCCACTGCCAAATTTTAATTATTCACCAACTTACGTTCCACAAAGTAGTGAAAAAGAATCATTTGTGATAAACTGGAATTTAGTTTCTCTTGCTATTTATGCCATTGGATTTTTGGCTTTTATGCTAAAGTTTGCTCTTGATTTTTATAGTTTAAACTCGGTTTTAAAAGGTAAAAAAGTACAACAACAAGCTGATTTTAAATTTGTTGACATCAAAGAAAATATTGCGCCTTTTTCTTATTTCGATTATATCGTGTACAACTCATCAATGTACAGCGAATCTGAATTAGAGAATATTCTGGAACATGAAAAAGTGCATAGTGATCAAAATCATACTATTGACGTTCTAATTTCGAGAATCTTTTGTGTCCTTTTTTGGTTCAATCCAATCATCTGGCTGTACAAAAAAGCGATTTTACAAAATCTTGAATTTATTGCTGACAGCGAAGCTACCAAAAATATATCCGACAAAAAGGCGTATCAATACACGCTTTTAAAAATAACAACACACGAATCATGTGTTGCAATCACCAATCATTTTTATCAATCATTAATCAAAAAACGAATTGTCATGTTAAACAAAAATCAATCAAAAAAATGGAATTATTGGAAGTATTACACCATTATTCCCGCACTTGTAGCCTTTGTATTTTTATTTCAAATCAAAGTTATTGCACAAGAAAAAGAAAGTAAAGAAGATACCGAAGTTGTTGAGAAAACGGATCCTGTTGATGTTTACAAAATTAATAAACACACAACAGATCAGGATTTAAAGGAAATGGCCGAAGAGTTAAAGGAAAATTACAATGCTGATGTTGTTATTTCTAATGTAAAAAGAAATTCAAAAGAAGAATTGACATCTATTAGAATCGATATCAAAAAAGAAAATGAAGAAACCCAAACTCTTCAGATTGAAGGAGATCAAGCTATCAAGAAATGCGGAATTGTGGTGTCTGTTGAAAATGATGGCTCTAATAAAATAGGTATACTTACAGATGATGCCATTGAAAAACCAATAAGTATTGAAAATCGCAAAATTGAAGTTAGAGAAATTAGAAATCAAGTGGGTGAAGTAACTCCTCCTGTGCCTCCTACACCGCCAACAATGCCAGTGTTTCCAAATGGGCCAATGCCTCCCGCTCCGCCTATTGACATGTCTAAAATGCCAAAAGCACCAAAAGCGCCAACCAACCATAACGATAAAGCAGCCATGAAAATTTTTGAAAAAGAATTGGCTGAATTCGAGAAAAAAATGGAAGCTTTTGAACCTGATATGTCTGCTTACGAAAAACAAGTAGAAGAAATCATGGCAAAACGTGAAGCTATTTATGACAAAGAAATGGCGAAATACGATCTTGCTATGGAAAAGTTTGATGCTGATATGGAAAAATTCAATCAATACATAGAAAAAACATACGGCTCAAGCAGCGACGAATATGCAAAAAACATGGGAGAGTATGAAAAAGGCATGAGAACTTATGAAAAATATATGAGACAGCAAGAAAGGGAGATGAGAAAAGCTGAGAAAAATAAAAAATCATAAGATTTACTAAAATGAAAGAAACATTTTTTATTGCAACACTATTGTTCATTTTAAATTTATGTTTTAGTCAAAAAGAAATGAACGGGACAAAGCTAAATATTGATCGTTGTATCAAAAAAGTAATAGAAATAAAATTGAAGTAAATAAATAAGATATGAACCAGTGAACAAAACACTGGTTCTTTTTTTAGCCTTTATTTTTCAATTCAAAATTTTAACCCAATATTTCTTTTAAAAGTGAAACAAATATTTAATACGAGAGTCTTTTAATTATAACTAGCACGAATCTGTTAAATAGAACATTAAGTCGAAATCAGATGAAAAAAATAATTTTAATAATATTGATAAGTTCGGGTTTTTCCTGTTTGGCACAGAAACAATTAAATAACTTATCCGAAAAAGAAATCCTGGCATCAATGGATAAAAATGCCACAATTTTGTTAGAAAATTCCAAAGCCAATTCTGTTTCTATTGGTATTGTAAAAGATGGTAAAACATACACCAAACATTATGGCGAAATAGATAAAGGAAAAGGAAATCAAGCTGCTAACAATACCGTTTTTGAAGTTGCTTCCATAACAAAATTATTTACGGGATTATTAATTGCTCAAGCCGTTACAGAAGGAAAAATAAGTCCTGAAGATGATATTAGAAAGTACATAACAGGTTCATATCCTAATTTGGAATATCAGGGAAATCCAATTAAAATTAAAGATCTGGTTTCCTTTAGAACCGGGTTTAATAAAGATTTACCCGATAATTCGAAATTCAGAAATAATCCAAGCGATACCAGCTATCTTGGTTTTAAAAAAATGGATGAATCCTATTCGAGAGAAAAATTCTTTGAAGATTTAAAAACAATAAAGTTGGATACTTTACCGGGAACTAAATTTAAATATAGTAATGGAAGTGTACAACTGGCTGCGCATATGCTGGAGAATATCTTTCATAAAAGCTACGAAACACTTTTGAAAGAAAATATTCTGTCTAAACTCAATATGACATCGACATTTTTACATCCTGATAAAAATACCATTATTGCAAATGGATATAACGGTAAAATCCAAATGCCAATGCTGTCTGATAATCTTTGGGGAGCGGCAGGATCATTAAAATCTACTTTAGGTGATTTAACTAAATTTCTTGCTTTTGAAATAAATACCAAAAATAAAATAGTTCTCGAATCTCAAAGAAACCTATTAAATTCTGATAGTGATTTTAACGGTTATTTTTGGGATGGTATACAAGTTGACGACAACGGAAAAAACTGCTTGAAACACGGCGGAGCTTTTGGAACCCAAAATATGTTTTTAGCTTATCCAGAACGTGGTTTAGGTATTTCTATTATTGTAAATATCAGTAATGAAAAAACCGCAAATGCACTAGGAAATGCTATAGTAAGCTTGTCACACGATTTATTGGTTAATGAAAACAGCAAAAAGGAAATTTACGGTTATAAAATCAGTAACAATAATGTTGTTTTTACTTATCAGCATGATAAGGCGCTTGATGCTAGCTTAGTAAAAAGTGTTTCAATTGCCGGCTCTTTCGACAATTGGAACCCAAAGGATCAAAAGTATCAAATGGTTCGAAAAAACAAAGATACTTTTGAACTTTCAATTCCAAAAAGCCAGTTTGAAAATGATAAAGTGCGTATGTTCAAATTTGTTATCAATAAAACGGGTTGGATTGAAGCTCCGCAAAATGCTTTAAATATTGAAAATGGGCCAGATAAAAATTTGCTTTTGAAAATTGAGTAAAACATCAAATTTGAACCATTAGAAGAAAAAAAACCGAATAAAACCAACTTTTTACAATCTTAAAAATGAAAGAAACTTTTATTATAGCAACACTCCTATTGACTATTAATTTCTGTTCTGGTCAAACAAAGGAAACAAAAGAGACAAAACAAAAGATAGATACATACATTAAGGATGTAATAGCAATCAATGAAATTCCGGGTGCAGCTTTGGCAGTCATAAAAGACGGCAAAATTATTTATGAAAACTATTATGGAAAAGCCTCTTTGGAAGAAAATAAACCAGTAGATCAAAATACAATATTCAAAATTTTCTCGACATCAAAACTAATTACGAATGTTGGCATTTTTCAACTTATAGAAAACGGAAAATTATCTTTAGAAGATGAAATCTCTACATATTTAGACAATTTACCCAAAGAATGGCAAACCATAAAAGTCAAGAATTTATTAACTCACTCTTCTGGCTTACCGGATATTATAAAATTTGATGACATACCAATTACATTACCATATGATAAAAGAATAGAATTATTGGCAAAAAAACCAATGGAATTTTCTACCGGAAACCAATACACTTATAACCAGACAAATTATTTGTTTTTGGCAAAAATTATAGAAAGAATCACTGGTTTAACGTTTGATCAATATATTTTGCAAAACCAATTTTCGAATGTAAAATCGGGTGTTTATCTTTCTTCTAACTTTGGAGAAGTGTTTCCAAATAGCGCTTTTAGATACATTTTTAACAGGTAAACCAATACATATGAAAAAAGTGTTACAGACAGCGGCAAAGATTCTCATTCTTCAAACGGAATAAATATCTCTCTCCCGGAATTTATTCGATGGAATCAAAACCTGGATAATAATAGTTATTTGAAAAGCGAAACAAAGCACATTATGTGGGAACCTTTTCAATTTAAAAACAAATATAATTTTGGATACGGATGGGGAATTTATCCTCTAAATAATATTTTTACTTATGGATTTAGTGGTGGAAATGAAACTGCTTTCAGAAAATTTACCAAAAACAATTTGACTGTTATTTTTTTATCAAACGGACATAAATATTCTGGTGTTCAGGATCAGGTTGTTACTCATGTTGCCGGAATTGTAGATCAGGCTTTATTTGATGAATATGCCATTACAGATGAAGAAATAACCTTCGATTTTTTAAAACTGGATTTTAATAAAGCAGAACAAAATTATATTGCTATCAAAAAACAACATCCTGAATGGAATTTTGAAGAGAGATTAAATACCATTGGTTATGCATTAATGACTTGTAAAAGAATTAATGATGCCATCAAAGTTTTTGAGTTAAATACTAAAGAAAATCCACAATCCGGAAATGCTTATGATAGCCTTGCAGAAAGTTATTTTACTGATAATCAATTTGAAATTTCTAAGCAAAATTACCTGAAATCATTAAAATTAGCACCTGACAATAATAATGCAAAAGAGATGCTGAAAAAAATAGATACCATTTTAACTAAAAAATCTTAAACCTGTAACTCAAAAAGACTTTGCCGAAACGCAAAGTCTTTTTTTATATCTTTGCCGAAAATTAACCCACCATGTATAAAATTTTAGCCAAAATAAATAAACTACTTTTACCAAGCTTCACTAAGCAGGGTTTAGACATTGCTAAAGCAAAAAAATGGCAAATGGCAATTATCGGTTACCGCGCTTATGTAACGAAACGTGCTTTGGGATAGTTTATAATCCAATATTTTTGTAAATGTTGATTTATTTTCAACACAGCTTTCTATTTGAAAAAATTAGGAAAAACACATCTTCTTAAGCTTACTACAAGTTTGCGTTCATCATAATTTCAATGAAAAATAAAGAATTCAATATCCCTCCTATTCCGGCGGTACTTTTAGCTATTATCAGTGTACAATGTGGTGCAGCAATTGCTAAATCCCTTTTCCCTGCAATAGGCGCAGCGGGAACGGCATCGATACGAATTGGAGTTTCGGCTTTGATTTTACTATTGGCTTACAGGCCAAATTTAAAGGCAATTACGCGTGAGCAATGGAAGATTGTAGTTCCGTATGGTTTGTCATTGGGAGCTATGAATTTGATTTTTTATTTAGCGATTGAACGAATTCCAATTGGTTTAGCGGTGACTTTAGAATTCATTGGGCCGTTATTGGTCGCCATAATTGGATCAAAACATTTAATAGACTATTGTTGGATATTATTGGCCGCGGCAGGAATCGTTTTAATTGCTCCATGGTCAAATGAACGAATAGATCCGCTGGGTGTTTTGTTTGCTCTTATCGCCGGAGGTCTTTGGGCAGCTTATATTGTTTTGGGCGGAAAAATATCCCGAATAATGAATGATGGTCAGGCTGTTTCTACCGGAATGTTATTTGCAGCGATTTTAATATTACCATTCGGTTTTTACGAAAACGGATTGGCAAATCTTACTCCAAAACTTTTCGGAATGGGTGTTGCGCTTGCTCTTTTGTCGAGTGCTATTCCGTTTACTTTGGAGATGAAAGCTTTAGGTCAGCTTCCTCCACGAACTTTCAGTATTTTAATGAGTTTAGAACCGGCAGCAGCCTCTGTTTGTGCTTTTATCTTTCTGCAGGAAAACTTAAGTTTTTACGAAATTCTGGCTGTTTTTTGTGTTGTTGCTGCTTCTGTAGGATCTACATTAACCGCTAAGAAATAGATCTTTTAAATTCCAATATTGAAACACCAAAATTCCAACTTAGTTTTTTAAATTCCAATATTTTAAATTCCAATTTTCTTTGTAGAATATTATCAAATAAAAAATTCCAAATCTCAATTTGCAAATTGGAATTTGGAATTTTTTAAATTTGGAATTTAAAATTATTACATTTTTGGCAGTAAAACTGTATCTACAACATGAATTACACCATTAGATTGGTTTACATCTGCAATAGTAACTTTAGCTTTGTTTCCGCTTTCGTCGCTAATGTATAAATCTTTTCCATCCATCCAGGCAGTTAAAGTTCCGCCACTTACAGTTTTAAGAGTAGCTTTTCCTTTACCCGCTTTAATTGCTTTTGCAATATCAGATGCGTTCATTTTTCCGGCAACAACATGATAGGTTAAAACGGTTTGCAATGTTTTGATGTTTTCTGGTTTTAATAATGTCTCAACAGTTCCAGCCGGCAATTTGTCAAACGCGGCATTTGTTGGGGCAAAAACGGTGAATGGTCCTTTACTTTGTAATGTTTCTACTAATCCTGCAGCTTTTACAGCGGCAACAAGTGTAGTATGATCTTTTGAATTAACTGCATTTTCAACAATATTTTTATTTGGATACATTGCTGCTCCACCAACCATTACAGTTTTTTGTGCGAAAGATGCAAATCCAAATCCTAATGTTAAGATTGCTACGGCTAAAAATTTTCTAGTTTTCATAATTAATATTTTAAGTTATAAGCTCATTTACGCCATAACAATGGTTTTGGTTTTGCTAAAAAAATAAAAAAGATAAAACTTTATTGCAAAATCCTTAAAATACACTGTAAAACAAGGCTTTAATAAATTAAATTATTTTTGAAATATTTTAAAAACCAACTCTCTTTTTATTCGAAATTATCATTAACTTTCATAAAAAAATGACCAAATATGGAAAATCTACCTAAAAAAGTAAGAAGTAAAAAGTTAAACACACGAGTTGATTTAACGGCAATGGTTAGCGTTTCTTTTTTATTGATTATCTTTTTTATGGTTACGATTGAGTTGGCGAAACCTAAAGGAATAGATTTAGGATTACCAGATAAATATCCTAGTTGTGGAGGATGGAATAGAGGTTGCATCGACGGTAATCGTCTCTATACCATTTTGCTTGACGATAATGATAAAATTATAACCTATTCGGGTTTATTATTTGATCCTCTGGAAAAACCAAAAAAAATCTTGTATGGCACAAATGGCATTAGAAGAGAGGTTTCACAAAAAAAGAGCGAGATATCTGAATATATGACTGCTATGGGTAAACCAAAAAGCGGTGTAATCATAATTATAAAGCCAAGCAAAAAAAGCAATTTTAAAAATTTGGTTGACATTTTAGACGAAATGAAAATTGCTAACATTGACGCTTTTGCCATTGTAGATGACTTTACTCCCGAAGAAACAAAATTATTAGCTTCTAAATAAAATATTTCAAACTATGGAAAATCTATCTAAAAAAGTAAGAAGTAAAAAGTTAAACACACGAGTTGATTTAACGGCAATGGTTAGCGTTTCTTTTTTATTGATTATTTTTTTTATGGTTACGATTGAGTTGGCGAAACCAAAAGCTGTAGACTTAAGTTTGCCAGATAACGGCGACGGAACTATTTTTTGCGGACCAATCCGTGAAGGAGAAAATAGATTAATAACAATAATATTGGGTGAAAACAATAAATTAATATACTATATGGGAATTTTAAATTCACCAATAATTTCACCAAAAAAAGTTGAATACGGTAAGGATGGAATAAGAAAAGAATTGTTTCTAAGAAATAAAAAAACACTGGAATATTCTACAAATCCTTCAAGACAGGAAAAAGTTATTGTAATAATAAAGCCAAGCAAAAAATGCAATTACAAAAATTTAGTTGATATTCTTGATGAAATGAAAATAACAGGAATAAATACTTACGCTATTGTAAACGATTTTACCCCTGAAGAAACAAAATTATTAGCTTTAAAATAATCTAAACTCTACATTCTAAAATCTAAACTTATATCACTCCCATTTTTTGCATTAAAAAAGTAGCACTTTTATTTTTGCAAATTCCCGGGCGCAATTTATAATCAAAATGGAGTTCATTATTTTGAATTTCGACTTCAAAACATTGGTTCGTTAAAGTAGCAGGATATTCATTGGTTGTTAAGCAAACTTCGATATCGTGAGTGGCGATCGCCCCTATTGCTTTTTTTGCAATAATCTTTTTTACGACTTCAATAGTTCCGTTACGTTTATCATCCGAGTTTGTTCCTCTTAAAATTTCATCTAATAAAACAAAAGCCGGTTTATCTTCAAGTGCATCCATAATTTGTTTCAAACGCTTTATTTCGGCAAAAAAATACGATTCGCTATCAGCTAAAGAATCTGATAATCGCATAGAAACTAAAACTGGAAGTGGATGAATGTTAGCCCTTGAAGCACAAACAACAGAACCTACTCCGCCTAAAACCATATTAATACCTAAACTTCTTAAGAAAGTACTTTTTCCGGACATGTTAGAGCCCGTCAGAATCATGAAAGATTGCGGATAAAAATGAGTGTCATTCCCTACTCTGGTCGCAGGATTTAATAAAGGATGACTCAAATCTGAAAATTCAATTTTGTATTCAGAATTTATTTCCGGAAAAACAAAATCAGGATTATTATATGCCAAATTTGCCAAACTATTTAAAGCTTCAAATTCACCAATAATAGCAATCCATTTTTCCAGTTCATCAGAATAGTTTTCTTTCCATTTTAAAAGTGCTTTTAAAACGTGGAGATTAAACAAAAAAGTTCCGTTGAACAAAATAGCGGTAACAAAGTTGCTAATTGTATCCATTCTCGAAAACAGTTCGGACAAATCTTTTAGATGTTTACTTGCAGCTGCATTTTTAAAAATAAGCTTTTGCTGTAAATCAATTATTTTTTTAGACTGAAACTTTTCCGTTTCAATTTTCTCAACCAATAAACTGTATTGTTTGATGATTTTATCAACATTGTCTGCTTTAGCAATTTCTGATTGAATTCGTTTTAATGATCTTCCCAAAACAATCATATTTGCTATAAAAATATAAGTCAGATACGATAATAAAATTGTTTTTGAAGTGATAAAATAGGCAATTAACGTTCCGAAAAACAAAGTTGGAAGAATAATTGAGAGCGATAGTAAAACTTTAGATAAGGTATTATTTTTAAATGAATTCCAATGAATTATAGAATCATAAGAGTTTTTAGAATCATTGCTCACCATTGCCAAAGCTAAAAACTCCTGCCTCCAGTCTATTTTTGTTTTAAGCTCATTAATGGCTTCCTGATTTTCTAAAATAGTATCATTAGAAAACTGTTGCAACAAGTTATTCGCCAATGTTTTTTTACCGATAAAAGTCGCTGTTCTGTTTAGATTCTGAAACAAGGAATGTTCTCCAAAAATATCTAAATCGTATGCATAAGGATGATGAAAATCATTGAATTCTATTCCGTTCTCAAAAGGAATTTTTTCTCTTTTTAAGAAAGAGATTTCATTTTTATTGATTTTTAAAAGTGCCGTTGTAAGCTGTTTTTGAAAAGACAAACGCGAATGAATTCTCATTAAAAAGATGAAACCAACAAAAGATAGAAAAGCAAAAGCAACGTACAGGATTTCATTTGTTTTGATGTAATAAAACAACAGAAACAAACAAGCAAAAATGCTTAAAAGCCTTAGTAAACTTAAACTATTATATCTTTTATTGGTTTTATTAAGAAGTTCCGAATAATGCGCAACTTTATCTTGATATGAATTCATTTTATTGATTTGATGAAATACAAATATAGGTTTTAGATCATAAAATCAATACTAAAAAAAGACCGAATTTAATCTTCATGCATAATTAAAACGGGTACAGAAACCTCTTTTGTTATTTTTTTTGAAAAACTGGATTCGAAAATACTTTCAAAAAAAGATCTTTTATGCGTTATGGTTGTCAATATATCTATGTCTTTATAAAGTATAAAATCAAGAATTGTTTCTTTTACTTCATCACTCGGTAAAACCAGAAATTCGACGTTTTCGCCGGCAAATTCTTTTTCCCATTCTTTAACAGTAACATCAGTAACATCTGAATTTGAAGTTTTAACGTATAAACTTTTTACTTTGGCATTTGTTTTTTTAGCAATTTTTAATACTTTTTTCAGTTCTTTTTTATCTTTATCACGGTAGCGGGTCGTAAATCCAATTGTTTTAATTTTCTTAAAATTAGCATTTTCAGGAATGCATAAAACAGGAACATCTACTCCTGAAATTACAGAACTTGTGTTTGACCCGAGAAAGAATTTTGTCCAGTCAGAAACACCGGTTGTTCCCATAATTACAAAATCAATTTGGTCTTCTTCAACGGCATTTTTCAAATTGTATAATAAATCGCCATCCATCAGGCGGTGTTTTATCACTATGTCACTCAAATTTCGTTCGGCCGCAATAGCTCTTAATTTTGGAATTTCATCTTTGAACATTTCAAATTTTGCTAATTCTATGGAGCTGTAAATTGTGGCATAATTTTCAGGAAAAAATTGACTATCATATACCGGAATCTCAAAAGTATGTAACAAAATAAGCTCGGCATTCACAATTTTTGCAAATTCTAATGCATGTACAAACGCATTTGTTGCTGCGTCAGAAAAATCGGTTGGAAATAATATCTTTTTCATTTTGTTTCAGTTTTATAAAGTTCTTCTCTCAAATTTAATCATTCTAAAAACAAAACACCCTGATAATTATCAGTATTTTAACATTAAGATATGGGTTAAATAGTGCTTTTGCGAATGAGTTCCGGTTTCGGAAATTTGTGCCTTTTTTTATACCTTTGCACCATGATAAATCAAGATTCTATAGTTGCATTGGCAACACCATCCGGAGCCGGTGCTATTGCTATAATCCGAATTTCAGGTTCTGAAGCAATCACTATTGGAAATTCGGTTTTTAAATCGATTAAAAACAAAGATTTAACCAAACAAAAAACACATACCCTGCATTTGGGTCATATTGTTGATGATGTAAAAACGCTGGACGAAGTTTTGGTTTCTGTTTTTAAAGGCCCAAATTCTTATACCGGAGAAGATACTATCGAAATATCCTGTCACGGATCTACTTATATTCAGCAGCAAATTATTCAGTTATTATTGAGAAAAGGCTGCAGAATGGCCGATGCAGGAGAATTTACATTAAGGGCTTTCCTTAACGGAAAACTGGATTTATCACAAGCCGAGGCTGTTGCCGATTTGATTTCATCGGATAACGAAGCTTCTCACCAAATTGCGATGCAGCAAATGCGTGGTGGTTTTAGTAATGAAATTGCCAAATTACGTGAAGAACTTTTAAATTTTGCGTCTTTAATTGAGCTAGAATTAGACTTTGCTGAAGAAGATGTAGAATTTGCAGACAGAACTCAGTTTTATGAATTATTAAACAGAATTGAATTTGTTTTAAAGCGTTTAATCGATTCATTTGCTGTTGGGAATGTTATTAAAAATGGAATTCCGGTTGCGATTGTTGGTGAACCAAATGTTGGGAAATCGACTTTGCTAAACGCTTTATTAAATGAAGAACGCGCTATTGTTTCTGACATTGCCGGAACAACCCGCGACACTATTGAAGACGAATTGGTTATTGGCGGAATTGGTTTTAGATTTATTGATACGGCGGGAATTCGCGAAACTAAAGATGTTGTAGAAAGCATCGGGATCAAAAAAACTTTTGAAAAAATAGATCAGGCACAGGTTGTAATTTATTTGTTTGATGGTTTAAAATTTCAGGTATCAAGTTCTGAATTTGTTTCTGAAATTGAACAAATCAAAAATAAATATCCTCTAAAACCTTTGGTTATTGTAGTAAACAAAAAAGATATATTATCTGATGATGAAGTTTCAAACATCACCACTAAGCTTGAAAATTTAAATGCAAAACTTTTACTGATTTCTGCTAAAGAAAAAATTGGTGTTGACGAATTAAAGAATGAATTGCTTTCGTTTGTAAATACGGGAGCGCTTCGTAATAACGAAACTATCGTAACAAATACAAGACATTACGATTCGTTACTTAAAGCTTTGGATGAAATTACAAAAGTGAAATTCGGTCTTGAAATAAATCTTTCAAGTGACTTAATTGCTCTTGATATCCGCGAAGCTTTATACCAATTTGGTCTTATTACAGGCCAGGTTTCTAATGATGAATTGCTGGGGAATATTTTTGCTAATTTCTGTATCGGAAAATAGCAGGACAAAATAACGCAACAAATAAACGAGTTAAAATATTATTTATCAACATCTAACTCGTTTGTTTGTTTTAGATAATTATCTATTCAGATATAAATATCCAGCCTTTTCATGTGTAGTAGATCGCTTGTCCTTATATCTTAATATATAATAATAGGTACCTTCTTCTAATTCGTTTGAGTATTTACTAGAAAAAGCCCCTTCTGATATGCCCCTAAAAGCGATATCGTTGTTATTATAATGATTTCTCTCGAATACCAAAATTCCCAAACGGTTGTAAATCTGCACTGTATTATCCGGATAACATTCTAAACCCTGAATATAGAATCTTGAGTTATTTTGATCTCCATTTGCAGAAACAGCGTTAAAGATTTTGATCAGACAATCACCAAATTCTAAAACAGTTGGTCTTTCACCATTAAAATCACTAAAATCTGACTTGTCCGTAACAATTATTCTGCTTTTACTATTTCCTGATGCCATTGCCTGATTGCTTATAGTCCCGGCATTTAGATCTGCCTGAGTTAAAACATAGGTTCCTGTAATGGAAGAATTATCCATTTGCCCAATAGCTAAATCGATCGGACCACCAAATATCGCAATTCCAGGTAAAGGATCAGTAACTGTTATGTTTTCAAGATCAGAGTTTCCTTTATTTGCTATTTCGAAGCTATAAGTTAAAGTTTCGCCCACTTCTGTATATCCATTTCCGTTATCATCGTTAAAAACCACTTTCTTAACTATTGCAATAGCAGGAATTTCTACAAAAACACGCACTGTTGCTGTACTGCAATTAGATAAATTAGCCACTTCACATATTTGATAGTTGAAGGTATAATTTCCTGCCTGTGTACCTGGCGCTACATCAATTGTACCATCAGTGTTAATAGTAATTCCGGCAGGAGAATCTATAGCTTTTATTATCACTTGTGAAGCAGTAACAGGAATACCGTTTATTTTGTCATTATCCAAAACATTCCCTATTTCTAATGAACCATTAATACCGTCTGCATTCCATATAGGATCTCCTGCTGCCTCCAATAGTGCTGCTGAAATTACTACAGTTATCGTTGCCGGACTTGCGTCTATACCTCCCTGGTTATCTCTTGCAGTGAATGTAAATGTATCATTACCAACAAATGTTCCACTAGGATCATAAGTGAGCATTGCTGCCTGCGCTGTTGTCAGTACCTGATTTTTTGTTACCGGAACACCTGATAAAGCCAAAACACCGTGAACTGGTAAACTTAAGATGGTATAACTAACGATAATTCCATCAACATCTGTTGCCGTTAATTTATCGATAGGTGTTGCGCCGGATGTAGATAATATCGCTGTATTTACATGATCTAGTGCAACCGGATTATCATTGACAGCCCTAACTGTAATGAGTTGGTTTGCTGTCGCGGTTCCACCATTCCCATCGCTTATTATATAAGGAAAACTGATGGGCGTAGCCGAATTATAGTTAGCATCCGGCGTAAAAGTAATCACACCTCCTATTATGTTTACTTTGGCATTTGGCACAATTATCATCTGGTCAAAACCTGTTAAACTTGTTCCATTAATTGAAGTAATAGTCAATGTATCACCATCAAGATCTGAATCAAGATTTAATGGGTTCAATGTTGCCGTTTCGTCTTCTGCAACTGTATAAATATCGTTTACTGCAACCGGATTATCATTGACAGCCGTAACCGTAATAAGCTGGTTTGCTGTAGCAGTTCCTCCATTACCATCGCTTATTGTATAAGGAATGTTTATGGCTGTAGCCGAATTAAAGTTTTTATCTGGTGTAAAAGTTATCACGCCTGCAGCCGATATGTTTATAGTGCCGTTCGATACAGCAATAACCTGTGCTGCACTTGTTAATGTCGTTCCATTAATAGACGTTATACTCAACGTGTCACCTTCAAGATCTGAATCAAGATTTAATGGTTTCAATGTTACTGTTCCATCTTCAGTAATTGTATAAATATCGTCTACTGCAACGGGATTATCGTTGACAGCCGTAACGGTAATATACATGTTTGCTGTAGCGGTTCCTCCATTTCCATCGCTTATTGCATAAGGAATACTTATGGTTGTAGCGGAATTAAAGTTTTGATCTGGTGTAAAAGTAATCACACCTGTAGCCGATATGTTTACTGTTCCATTCGCTACGGAAATTAACTGTGCCGTGCCGGTTAAAGTGGTTCCATTGATGGACGTAACATTCAATGTGTTCCCATCAGGATCTGAATCAAGATTTAAGGGAGTTAATGTCAATGTCACATCTTCCGCAACGCTGTAAATATCATCAACCGCAACTGGCACATGATTGATATTTGGATTGACAGAGCTCGAATTATTTCCAAGGATTGGATCATGCTCAATTCCTGTTATAGTAGCTGTATTGTTATAATTACCTGTAGCATTTACTCTTGCAACGATATTCAGCGTTGCAGTAGCTCCTTTAGCAAGACTACCAATATCCCAGTTTGGTGATGACCAGGTTCCTGTTGACGCCGTTGTGCTGACAAAAGTGTAACCAGAAGGAAGAACATCTATTACCGAAACTCCCGTTGCAGCGCTTGGTCCAGCGTTGGTGGCAGTGATGGTAAATGTAATGTTATCTCCAATATTTACCGTGTTATTGCTAATGGTTTTCGATATCGAAAGATTACTCTGAACTGCGGGTGTGACAGTTGATGTATTATTTGCTGTATTAGTGTCCGGATTATTCCCGGTAATGGTAGCTGTATTAGCATATATTCCTGAAGCTTTAACTGTTGCAACAATTGACATTGTTGCCGTTGCTCCGTTGGAAAGGTTACCAATATACCAGTTTGGTGGTGACCATGTTCCGGTAGAAGGACTTGCACTAACAAAGTCATAACCTGATGGAAGTACATCATTTACACTCACCCCAGTAGCTTTATAGGGTCCATTATTTTTTGCATTTATTGTGAAAATACTAGTACTTCCGATACTTGGATTAAGATTATCCACTGTTTTTGTAACCTCCAAATCCAACGGACAAATTGCAGTCTCAAAACTTTTTGTGACTAATGATTTACTTCCACAAGAAGTAGTTACTAAATATTGAACTACAACAGTACCTGATGCGGTAAAATTTAGCGTATTTCCTGTCAGGTTTCCAGGACCGCTACGAATACTTAATCTACCTCCTGCAGGAGTTGGATCTAATAAAACAGGATCATTAATGCAATATTTCATACCAGGCCCTCCTCCTGCGGTAACTGGCTGAATAATAGGAAGTGATTCTACACCACAAATTTGTACTGGAGCTGTAGCAAAAGTATAATTTAATTCATTTGTATCTATATCACTCCCATCGCCCATACTTCCATGGTATCTATGGCCGACGTATCCAAATTTAACTTCACAATCTTTAACAATCATTGAGGTGTGCCCCCCGGTTTCTACCACCAGAATATGATCTTGTCCATTTAAACCATTAGGAATAACAGGGTTTGAAGTGGCACCTGTAGTTCCAAGTAACAAGCCATTATTACCAAATGCGTAAATACTTTTACTGTTGTTAATCACATTTATGGCACCATATTGACCGTCATGTTCCTGCGGGCTAAACCATTTAATATCATTCATCACAGGACCTGTCGGAGAAGAATATCTGGGTTGTACCCACGATAATCTGTCAGTAACTGTCCAATCTCCCAGCTCCTTATTAGAATTTTCACCCATACTATATAGGCTACCGTTTGTAGCTAAAATATAGTACGATCTTGCTGTCCCGTTTCCTGTCGAACCAATCATTTTTGGAGTTGCATTCACAGGTAGTGTCATCTGTACCGCTCTGGCTTGACTTGGAATAACAGGCGAGTTATTTCCCAATAATACATTATTACCCCATACATATACAGTACCGTCTGACTTCAATGCCATAAGTCCATCGTTATTTCCTCTACAGGCAACGACGCCCGTCAAAAATGGATTTCTGGTATCCGAAGTTGTTACTTTGTACCACGTAACAGCATTTCCCTTTCCTCCATTACCTCTTACAGTTGATGTTTGTGAAAGTACCCACACATCTCCACTACAAGTTGTTATAGCCAATGTCTTGTATGTCGCAAACATCATTTTAACATCTTGGGGATTTACACCAGTAGGCAGACCATTTGAGTTGCCATTTATAGTGAGTTTTTGAAAAGCTGTGCTTGAGGTAATTGCAGCGCTAAGAACGATTCCTTCTTTTGACCATGCATACAATCCATCAGTTGCTAAAATAATAGCCTGAATATTACCCGTAGAATTACTTCCCAAAGCAGCCTTGAGAGGGATACCCGTTAATGCCGGAAAGTTTGATTTATTTATCGTTAGAGGGGCTAATACATCTGTAGTTCCATCATTTGCCATTTTTTCTCCCCAGATCTGGAAAGAACCATCAGAAGTTCTTACAACTGTGCTATGAAAACCCGAAACGAAATTATCATATTCTATTGTTGCAGCATCATTATTTGACTCACTTCCAAAATTGGATAAATTAGTGTTTGAACATCCTACAATTGGTGTAGCACATTGACTACTCGCAATTTGACTGAATATAAAAAAAACAAAAATGAAGCATATTATTTTTTTAAAGTTCGGGCTGTTATCTAAGGGAAAATATCGTATTGGCATAATTTTCGGATTATTTTATCTGGGGGAATTAGATAATCGTTGGTTATTCAATTCATAAAACTCTTAACTTGATTTTCTTTACTTTTATTTTAATTGAAAGTACTTTTTTATTCAATTTGCTATGCGGGGGGTGCTGGTCATACAATATTAAGTAGTAAAATTATGATATTTTAACATTAATGTACTTACAATTATTAATTATATAATTACATAATTGCCAGTTAACAAAACATCAATATTTAAAACTACTTACCCAACATTCAGCCAATTAAGATGATATTCAGTTACCATTTTAGATTTTATTGAAAGCCTGAAAGTTGAACTTCATTTTGATGAAAAACAGGTTTATTTAATGGGTTTCAGCCAGCGACGAATTATGAGTATATAAAGAAGGACGTTTGATGATGTAAATCTTTGGCTGAAAAATAATTAAACAATAAAAGCGCCAAATCAATGGCGCTTTTTATAAATTTATCTATTTAAAATTTCATTTTCTGAATTCTCACAGCATTTAAAATTGCCAATAAAGCCACTCCAACATCTGCAAATACAGCTTCCCACATCGTAGCCAAGCCTCCCGCACCCAGAATCAAAACAATTCCTTTAACGACAAAAGCCAGCATAATGTTTTGCCAGACTATCTTGCGCATTTGTTTTCCTATATTGATAGCCATTGGTATTTTACTGGGTTTATCATCCTGAATTACAACATCGGCTGTTTCAATTGTTGCATCACTTCCCAAGCCGCCCATTGCAATTCCTACAGTACTTAATGCCACAACCGGCGCATCATTAACCCCATCACCAACAAAAGCTACTGTTTCATTTTTAGCTTTTATTTCATTTACTTTATTTACTTTATCTTCAGGCAATAAGTCCCCAAAAGCATTACTTATACCTAGTTTATTCGCTACAAACTGCACTACAGTATTTTTATCCCCACTTAGCATTGTGGTTTTAACCCCCATCGATTTTAGTTTGTCGATAGTTAGCTGTGCATCCTCTTTAATCAAGTCAGCAATAGTTAAATATCCTGCAAACTTTTTATCATAGGCAATGGCAATCAACGTGTAAACAATAGAATCTGGATCAATATCATACGGAATGCTAAATTTGTCCATCAATTTAAAATTGCCCACATGAAGTTCTTTTCCGTTGATTTCAGCTTTTAATCCATGCCCTGCTATTTCTTCTACATTTTTAAGTTCAATGGAAGGATCAATTGCGCCTACGTGATTATGAATGGCAGTAGCGACTGGATGGGTACTTTGGCTTTCTAAAGCATTAACCATTTTAAGTATTTCTTCTCTTTCAAATTCATTTGAAATAATAACTTCCTGAACCATAAAAACTCCTTCAGTCATGGTTCCTGTTTTGTCCATTACTACATTTTGGATATTGGCAATACTGTCCAAAAAGTTACTCCCCTTAAACAATATCCCGTTTTTACTCGCTGCACCAATTCCTCCAAAATAACCAAGCGGAATACTAATTACTAAAGCACAAGGGCAAGATATTACCAGAAAGACCAATGCCCGGTATAACCAATCATTAAAATCATAGTTAGCCACAAAAAAGTAAGGCAATAAACAAATGGCAATGGCTAGAAAAACCACTATTGGTGTATAGATTTTGGCAAATTTTCTGATGAATAGCTCCGTTGGTGCTTTTTGAGCTGTCGCATTTTGAACCATTTCTAATATTTTGGAAAGCTTACTGTCATTATAAGCAGTAGTTACTTTAACCTGAGCAATGGTTGTTCCGTTTATCATACCCGCCAAAACGGTTTCACCTTTTACTTTAGTATCTGGCTTGCTTTCACCCGTTAGAGCGGCGGTATTAAACGATGCTTTCTCTGATATTAATTCTCCGTCTAATCCTAGTTTCTCCCCGGATTTAAGCTGTATAATAGTCCCAATACTTACATCTGCTGCTTTTACGGTTTGTACAAGATTATTCACTAAAATACTAACTTCGTCAGGACGTTGATCCAACAAACTTTTTATATTTGATTTTGTCCTGCTTACTGCCAAAGTCTGAAAGACTTCGCCAATAGTATAAAATAGCATTACTGCGACTCCTTCCGGATATTCACCAATGGCAAATGCTCCAAGTGTAGCAATACACATCAAAAGAAATTCAGAGAAAAATTCGCCTTTTATTATACTTTCAAATGCTTCTTTCAAAACAGGAATTCCAACAGGTAAATAAGCTATGATATACCAGCCTAATCGTAAATAGCCTTTAAACCAGTTTTGTGGAAAATAATTATCAAATACAATAGCAATTATCAACAAAATGAAGGATATAATAGCAGGCAAAAACATCTTAAATAAGCTATCATCAGCATTATGTTCATGATTGTGCCCATCATCATCTAAATGGGTGTGATCTTCATGTGCAGCACAGCATCCGGTATTCTTATTCGATTTTTTATTGTTTTTTTGTTCTAATTCGCAACAAAGTTGTTTCCCATCTTCGTTATATATATGTTCATGTGCCATTTTTGAACTCTTTTTTAGGATTTTTTATCAAAATCATTTAATGCCTAAGTTAAGTATTTTAAAATCTATTTATATATATTTTTTGTTTAATGCTCGTGTTCACCACCGCCTTTTATTGCTGATAAGAGATAAAAAGCACCTTTGAAAACTATTTGTGCATCAGAAGGTATTTCATCTACAAATTTTACCTCTGTAAAACCTAAGTCTGTTGTTCCGGGAATAACTTCAATGGCCTTAAAATGAATTTCGTCTTGCTCCTTCTCTTTTGTTTTACTTTTCTTCTCCAGGTGATTTTGTTCCTGAACATAAACAAAATATTTATCCCCATTTCTAACAATAGCATCTTTTGGTAATGCGGGAACAGTTGCATTTGTGATATTGATATTTGCCGAGACATACATTCCCGGAATTAAATCTTTTGCATTGGCAGGATCTATTTTTGCATGTACGGCTACCGTTTTACTTTCATTCGAAAAAGATTTATTAATTCCGAAAATTTTTCCTTTAATTGATTTATTCGATTGATTCGTTAACACAAAATCAATAACCTGCCCAACAGAAATAGAACCCAGATCTTTTTCATAAACATTTAAATCTAAGTGCATCTGACTGTTATCTACTACTTCAAATAAAATCAGTCCAGTTTCTGCAAATGCTCCTTTTGCAATGTTTATTTTGCCTACATAACCACTAATAGGTGCTACGATAGGAACAAGTGAACTATTGCCTTTGGTGCTTACATGCAAAGTTTCGAGTTTATTTTTTGCTGCCTGTGCTCTTGCTCTCTCCGCTGCCAGCTTTGATTTTACTTCCTGAAAAATTTTCCGTGGATTTACATTTTCATCACTCAGTGTTTTCTGGCGATTATATTCTAATTGTAAATATTCGATATTTGCTGTTGCAGAATGATAATCTTCCTGCATCTCGATTACTTCCAGATTTTGAATGGTTGCCAGAACTTTTCCCTTGTTGACATAAGTGCCTTCTAAGACAAAAATATCTTTAACCGTTCCGCCAATTAAGGTTGCTACTTCTGCAGAATTTTGAGGTGGTACCGTTGTATAACCGTTTGCTTTGATGATTTTGTTCAGGTTTCTCTCTTCAACCAAACCAGTTTCGATTCCAACGGTTTTAAATTGATCAGCCGTTAATGCTACTTCCGTTTCAGATTTTTCTTCTTCGTGTGTATCTTCGGTTTTTTTATCCTGACAGGAAGTGATTAAAAAGAGACTTAAAACCAGCATCAATAAATTGATTTTAGCTGTTATTTTTGAAATATTATATTTTTTCATTTTGCGAAATTTATTTATTTGTAAGGGATGGAAACTGTAATTCTATCGCGCTTTGGTTAAAGGAATGTGCTGCTTCTGCATACTGTTTTTTAATGTCAATGGCCTGATTCAAAAAACTGATGTACGACCAATAGCTCATATCACCATTAGCATAACTTTTTTCTGCCGACTTTATAATCTGATCCGCATATTGTGTTCCTTCATTTTGATAATAGGTCAATGCTTTTTTTTGCTTTTCAAAATTGTTCTGCAATTCCTGCATTTGAAAATTCAAAGCCAGTTTGTTTTTATCTAATGCAAGCTCTGACTGCGAAATGCTTATAGAAGCTGCCTGCGCTTTGGCTGTATTAACTCCTCCAAATAACGGAATTTGAAGCCCTGCCGTAAAGCCCTGAAACAAAGATTCGGTATTGATGGTTTGGGCAAAATATCCCAATCCTAATTTTGGCGTACGCATAGCTTTAAACGTATTGGCTTCTTTTTGATATACCGAAATTTGCTGATTATAATAATCTGTAACCAGACCCTCTGCTTTTGATTTTCCTTTCTCATTTACATCAGAATAGAGTAATGTAGTATTGGTATCTGGTACTATGTTTTCGTTAGTTTGAACAAAAAACTGAAATTGCTTTTGGTAAATGGCCATATCGTAACTAAGCTGCTCTTTTTGCGTTTCGATCTCTTTTACCTTGGCCTTGGCACTTATAACCTCGATATTGCCACTTTCTCCGGTTTTAAAACGAAGCTCTGCATTTTTAAGAAATTTGGTGTAAATATCATTAAGTTCAGAATTTAATTTTTGGATTGAAATACCGTATAGATATTGATAATAAGACAGCGTGATTGCTTTTTCTATTTCATATTCAGATAATGCTTTTCGCTTTTCAGCCAGCTTGACCAGTTCTTCTTGTAATTGGCGATTGGCTTTGGTAATTTTCCCTATCGGAAAGTATTGCTGAATCGAAATATTATGATCAAAATCAACACTGTTGAACTGACCTCCCTGATATTGAACATTAAGCGGATCTGCCTGAAAAGCTGTCTTTTTAAGAGCGGTTTGTTTCTCGATTTCCTTATCGGCAATTTTTAAATCTATATTGTTAGATTTCCCCATTTCAATTGCTTTTTGTAAGCTTACTGGTTGTGTTGTTTGGGCAGATGAAATACTCGTAAAAAGCAATAACAATGCGATGGTAAGAGGTTGCGATATCATTTTTCTTTTTTTAGTATTGTTCTCCAATAGCAGATATAGAATTGGCAAAACAATTAAGGTGAGCAGAGTTGCCGAAAATAATCCGCCAATAACTACTGTTGCCAATGGTTTCTGTACTTCTGCCCCTCCACTGGTTGATAATGCCATTGGCAAAAAACCCAGAGATGCCACGGCAGCTGTCATTAATACTGGTCTTAGTCTGGTTTTGGTTCCAAGGAACACTCGTTGTAGCGGATCTGTTATTCCTTCTGCTTTAAGCTGATTGAAATACGAAATCAGGACAATTCCGTTTAATACTGCTATTCCGAATAAAGCAATAAAACCAATTCCAGCCGAGATACTAAATGGCATACCTCGCAACCAAAGTGCAAAAATTCCTCCAATGGCTGATAACGGAATAGCTGTAAAGATTAATCCGGCTTGTTTGAAACTATTAAAAGTAAAAAATAATAATATTAAAATTAATCCCAAAGCAATTGGCAATGCAATTGATAACCGTTTTGTGGCTTCAATTAAATTCTCAAACTGCCCTCCATAAGTAACATAATAGCCAGCGGGAAGTTCAAAACTTTTATCTAGTTTTTGTTGAATTTCCTCTACTACACTTTTAATATCACGACCACGAACATTCAGTCCGACTGTTATTCTTCGCTTACCATCTTCACGCGAAACCTGTACAGGACCTTGCTCATAATCAATGGAAGCCACTTGCGAAAGTGGTACCTGCTGCCCATTTGGCAATGGTATAAATAAATTGCTCACATCGGCAATATCGCTTCTGTTATCTGCGTTCATTCGTACTACAACATCAAAACGCTTGCTTTCATCGTATATCTTACCAGCAATCTCTCCCGCAAATGACGAACGAATAATGCGATTAATATCAGATATATTCAAACCATACAAAGCGATTTTATTATAATCATATTTGATCGTAATTTGTGGCAAACCAGTAACTTTATCTGCTTTTAAATCTCCTATTCCTTCAATGTTTTTTACTTTCGAAATGAGTTCGGTTGCTTTTGCATCCAGAATTTCTAAGTCATCTCCAAAAATCTTAATTGCAATATCACTTCTGCTTCCGGTCATCAATTCATTAAAACGCATTTGAATAGGTTGTGAAATCTCAATGTTTACTCCGGGAATAATTTCCATTTCTTTTTTCATCGCATTCGCTAAATCTTCCCAATTTTTGTATTTTCCTGACCATTGCTTTTTATCTTTAAGAACAATAATCAAATCTGCACTTTCTATTGGCATTGGGTCTGTTGGTATTTCACCGCTTCCAATTTTAGCTACAACGGTTTTAATCTCAGGAAATTTATCTTTTAAAATCTTTTCATATTCCGTAGTAGTCTTTATCATTTGGGTTAGAGAACTTCCGGTCATAATAGTAACATTTAGTGCCAAATCTCCTTCTTCGATAGTTGGAATAAATTCTCCTCCCATATTTTGAAAAACAATAACTCCCAAAATAAATAAACCAAGAGCAATACCTAATACTGTTTTTTTAAATGCCAAAGCCTTCTCTAAAAATGGTGCGTAAATATTCTCCAGCCACGCCATCATTCGGTCACTAAAGTTTTCTTTGTGTTCTGTATTTTTAGATAAAAACATGGCACTCATCATGGGTACATACGTTAACGAAAGAATAAAAGCACCAATAACAGCAAAACTAACTGTCATGGCCATTGGTTTAAACATTTTTCCCTCTGTACCAATAAGAGCCAAAATAGGCAAGTACACGATAAGAATAATGATTTCTCCAAATGCAGCACTATTTCTAATCTTAGACGCTGAATTATATACTTCAGTATCCATTTCTTCTTGTGATAATTTATCTTTTCTTTTGAGTTTCTGCAAATGATGCATCGTAGCTTCAACTATGATAACCGCACCATCGACGATGATTCCAAAATCAATTGCTCCCAAGCTCATTAAGTTTCCGCTTACGCCAAAGGCATTCATTAAAATAACGGCAAAAAGCATCGCCAGTGGGATTACAGATGCTACAATTAAACCTGCACGAAGATTTCCTAAAAATAAAATAAGTACAAAAATAACGATCAATGCTCCCTCCAATAAATTTTTACTTATTGTTCCAATAGCACTATCAACTAATTTTCCTCTGTCAATGAAGGCTTCTGCTACAACTCCTTCTGGCAGGCTTTTATTTATTTGGATCATTTTTTCTTTAATACGCGCAACAACTGCACTTGAATTTTCTCCTTTAAGCATCAAAGCCAGTCCACAAACAATTTCTCCCTTACCATCTTTAGTAGAAGCACCATATCGAAGTGAAATACCTTCCCGAACTTCTGCAACATCACGAACCAGAACCGGAGAACCATTACGGTTTTTGACTACTACGTTTCCTAAATCTTTTACACCTGTAGCCATGCCGACTCCGCGAATAAAGTAGGCATACTGGTCTTTTTCGATATAAGCGCCCCCCGTATTTTGATTGTTTTTCTCTAAAGCATCAAAAATTTCAGTGATGGTTACGCCTAAACTATTTAATGTATTTGGATTGACAGCTATTTCATATTGTTTTAATTTGCCCCCCCAGGTACTAACATCTGCTACGCCTGCTATTCCCTGTAATTGCGGAATAATAATCCAATCCTGTATGGTTCTTAATTGTATCGCATCATACTTATCTTCATATCCTTTTTTGGCATAAACATCATATTGATAAATTTCTCCTAAACCAGTTGTAATAGGCGCGAGTTCCGGAGTTCCGGCATACGCAGGGATATTCTCTTCTGCTTGTTTTAAACGCTGAAATATTTGCTCTCTGGCCCAGTAAATATCAACATTATCTTCAAAAACTACGGTCACTACCGATAACCCGAAACGAGAAATACTACGAAGTTCAATTACTTTAGCAACGGTCTTGACAGATTGTTCAAGCGGATAAGTAATTAATTGCTCTACTTCCTGACTGGCCAAAGTTGGCGCTGTAGTAATAATCTGAACCTGATTATTGGTAACATCAGGCAATGCATCTAGTGGTAATTTTTTAAGCGAATAGCTTCCCCAGGCAATTAAAACCAAGGTAAATAATAGTATAATGAATTTATTCCTTATACTAAACTGTATAATTTTATCTAACATTTGAATATATAATGAAATGAGAAATTAAGACAATAAATTGTCTTTAAATTGTGTGGAAAGTCCACAAATCTCTAACCGAATCCCGAAACTTCGGGACGGCCAACATTATACTATTTGAGGTGGCTGCCAAATACTTCCGTAGAAATTGGAAGCTAAAACTGAGATGTAATTTGGTAACGGACGCTTAATCAAAGACCCTATAACATGAAAATCAAAATTAATTGCAGATGCATAACTTAACACTTGCACTCCACAACAACTGCATACGCAAAATGGTGAGCACAAATCATTTTGTGTGTCATGCGAATGATCAATATGAGTTTCAGTAAATTGAGCTGTCTTTTGCGCAGCATTATTCATTTCCATATCAGCACACGGCATGAAGGAAATAATAAGAATGATAAAAGACAATATGATATTGGTTGTTTTCAATACAGTAAAAATACTATTTATTCTATTACAAAATTAAATTATTTAAAGTGTCTGCTATAAAAATTGGTAACCTTGGTTTTTATCAATCCACAACTCTTTCGATCTGCATATTTGGTATCTTTTTTGAAAGCCTTAATGACTGTGGCAAAAAGCCCGTAAACATAAAATAACCTCCAAAATCAAATAACTTTGGAGGTTTGTAATTGTGATGAATGCTGGTGCGCTCCATTTATTTCTTTATACATTAGAAATATTTGGCATCGCTTCAAATTGCCATCTGATATATTATTTCAAATTATCTTTAAAGAATTTTTCCAGCTTATCGAAAGGAATCACATTCACTTTATCATACAAATCAACGTGAACTGCATTTGGGATAATTATTAATTCTTTTGGTTCATTTGCTACTTTAAAAATATCTTCACTAAAATATCTTGAATGCGCATTTTCTCCTGCGATTAAAAGCATTGGTCTCGGCGAAATTTCTTTTACATAACTTAGTATTGGCATATTCATAAAAGATATTGGGTTAGTCACCAGCCAGGCTCCGTTTGAGTTTACAGAGTTAGCATGAAAACCACGTGGCGTTCTGTAGTAATCAAAATATTCTTTTATAAATTGTGGTTCATCGCCTTTCAATGTTTCCGGTAAATTTCTTGGGCCATCTGCCGGTTTTCCGTTTTCTGCATCTTTCCAACGCTGTTCACCCAGATTTTCCAATGTTTTGGTTCTTTGTTCCAGAGTAACAGAATCATTGTAGCCCTTCGACATTACTCTGGTCATATCATACAAACTTGTCACAGCAACCGCTTTAACTCGTTTGTCAATTGCAGTGGCATTTAAAGCAAAACCACCAAAACCACAAATCCCAATGATACCAATTTTATTTCTATCTACTATTTTTTGCAATCCTAAAAAATCAACCGCGGCACTGAAATCTTCGGTATTGATTTCCGGAGAAGCTACATTTCGTGGTTCACCACTACTTTCACCTGTATAAGACGGGTCAAATGCTATCACAGCAAAACCACGTTCGGCCATTATATTTGCGTATAATCCTGATGATTGTTGTTTTACAGCTCCAAAAGGCCCGCTAATTGCTAACGCAGCTAATTTTGTGTTTCCGGCATTTTTCGGAAGATATAAATCTCCGCTCAAAGTAATACCATAACGATTTTTGAAACTTACTTTTTGACGCGTTACTTTATCGCTTAATTGAAAGGTATAATGTTCTTTTGATGTATTCATTTTTTCTGATTTAGATTTTTTGTCTTGCGAAAATGCTTGCAATGTTAAAAGAAGCATTATTGTAATAATCAATGTTTTTTTCATTTTATTAAATTAAATTGTTTTTAAATTTTTTGCAGGAATTCCACCTACGATTGTATTGTCAGGAACATCTCTAGAGACCACCGCTCCTGCTGCGACAACTGAATTTTCGCCAATCGTTACGCCCGGCAAAATGGTAGCGTTGGCACCAATCCAGGCATTTTTTTTAATGAGAATTGGTTTTGGAATTAGAGAATGTCTGTCTTCGATTGAAGTTGGGTGACCTTCGGTAAGCAAACTTACTTTCGGAGCTATTAATACATTTTCTTCAATAGTAATTCCGCCCAAATCAAGAAAAACGCAATCGAAGTTGATGAATACATTTTTACCGATTTTGGTATTTTTTCCATAATTGATATATAACGGTGTAAATACAGTTACACTTTCGTCAATCTTAGTAGCTGTGATCTGGCTTAAAAAATTTATGATTTCCGCAGGATCTGACGAATTATTCATCTGAAGCAATAATTTCTTTGTAGCAAAGGAAGCTTCACGCATTTTATACGCATCTTTATCTGCTGACGAAATGATTTCGCCATTTCTTAATCGGTCGAATATTGTTGTTTGCATCTGTTTAATATTTAAAAACACAAAATTAAACACAAAGCCTCGCAGTGACTTTACTGCGAGGCTCAAAGAATCTTTCTGACAGGCTCAATAAATTTAAGAAACAGGTCTTGTTTCGATAATCAGGAAATGAGCGACACGGTCTTTGATGAACCATTTTCCATTTACAAATACATAACTGTCATCATATTTCACACTGTAATCAGTCAAAATATCTTTTCCCTCAATCTCTCTGATCATTTTGATTTGAGTAAAAGAAACTCCCGAAGCAGTTTCGTTACCTATTTTTACAGTATGCTGTCCGTTCAATGTAAAATAGGTTTTTACCAAAGAAGCATGATGATTAAAATCTTTTTCCATATTTTCTCTTCCGGAAACATCGGCCACCAAAACGCCACCCATATAAACTTTATAGGTAACATCCGGTGTTAATAAATCCATCACTTCTGCAATTTTTTTATCATCACCTAAATAGGCATAATCATCAATTAAGTTTCTAAGTTCTTCTTTTGTTTTTAAAATTTCTAGGGTCATAATTTTGTCGTTTAATTCAAATTGAAAATTTATTTTGTGTAATTATTACAAGCCAAAATTATATTATATTTGCTTACAATTTATTAGTGATTACCTAAAGGTTAGCAGGTAATAAACAACATAGTTATGGATGAAGTAAAAGAAAATCAAGTAGATAACAAAGCATTTACAGAAGATTGTCATAAAGTTTTAATGGCAGTTTCAGACGCTTTATATGCCATTGGCGGCAAATGGAAACTGATGATTATCATCGCCATGGCAAGAGGAAATAAACGATTTACCGAAATTCAAAGACAAGTTACAGGAATCTCTGCAAGGGTTCTTTCCAGCGAATTAAAAGAACTGGAAATGAATGGTTTTATCATCAAAAAAGTAGAAAATGGATACCCTGTAAGCATAGAATATGAACTTCTGCCCTACAGTCATACGCTTGAAGAAGTTGTAGGAGCCATGACAAAATGGGGAATGCAGCATCGCGAAAAAATTAAAAGCGAACATTCTTCGGGAAAATTAAAGAAAGATAAAAAAGTCTAAACTTCCGTTGGCGAAATTCCGTATTGTTTTTTAAAGGCGGTTGAAAAATGAGATGGGTTTTTAAAACCAACTTCCATATAAACGTCTTGTACTTTTCTGCCTTCTTCCTTTAGTTTTATGTAAGCCATTTCCAAACGTTTTTTTATCAGCCATTTCTGAGGTGTGAGGTTGCTGATTTTTTTAAAATCTCTTTTAAAAGTAGCCAGACTTCGTCCTGTAAACGAAGCTATTTGTTCCATTGAAAGTTCTTGATTATAGTTTTCGTTGAGAAATTCCAAAAGATCAATTTTCCAAGGTTCAGCAAAGTCAAAAAGTATTGGATAAAGCTGTTCACTGCTGTTTAGCAAAGCATAAATTCCTTCCAATAATTTTAAATGTGTAACACCTTCGGTTGGTTTTACATTACTGTCAAAATAAGGGGTAAGCGATTGAAATAAACTTTCTATTGCAGGAGTTGTATCTAATTTGAAAACCGTTTGATCGGTAACTTTTGCAGCTTTAGGAATTTCAGATTTATTCATTTTGTTGTAAAAATCACGCAATATATTTCGCTTAAAAGTCAATGAAATACCTTTGTACAAATCTTCTCCTTTGCTATTTTTATACATTTTCAAGCGATGATCTCTTCGGATAAAAGCACAATCACCAGCCTGTAATATTATTTTTTTATTTCTGTCCTCTATAATCTGTTCTCCGGAGTACAAATAAACCAAAACATGTTCGGGCGTGGCGTGAATACACTTTTCGCTATAATCACTAAAACAGGACAAAAATATCCCCGAATAGCTTAATGTTTTTAATTTATCGTCTTGCTGAACATCCATGATTTCTAATACTGTATTACTAACATACAAAATTAAAATTTATATTTCGGTATTGCTTTGTTGTGAGGTTCATTTAATCTTTCTGTAAGGCTCAATTAGATTATTGGCAATTACTCAAAAAATACTTCTAAAGGAAACCTAAAAAAGAGCTGTTGGCAAAAACAGCTCTTTTAGGGTTTCTCAAATGATGTACAAGCTTACTAATTCAAATACTTCTAAAAAATAATAATGTTTGAAAAACCAGTATTGTATTATTTTTGTTATCCTGATAAAGGAAGAATCTTCGCAAGAAACTCCGCAAGCAAAATCGCCAATCTTTGTAGAATTTCTGACGGAGATTTCTCGTTCCTCGAAATGACAAACTGTGCTTTATTTTCACTTCTTAAACTATTTTTTAAAGTTCCCTACTCCTTCTTTTAACCAATTCGTATAAAATTGAATATCCGGATTGTACGCCGTTGGCTGATTTAGGGATTCTCCGTTATGATCTGTTAAAACATAATAAGGCTGGGCGTTGGTTTTGTATTTCAGGATTTGAAATTCACTCCATTTCTGTCCAGTATATTTTAATTTTTTACCTGTTATTTTTGATACAATCTGCTCGTTTTCTGCAAGTGGTCTTTTATCGTCTACATATAAAGAAATAACGACAACATCATTTTTTAATTGTGATAAAACCTGCGGATCCGGCCAGACGCGCTCTTCCATTTTGCGGCAATTTACACACGCATATCCTGTAAAATCGATCATAACGGGTTTGTTTACTTTTTTGGCGTAGGCCAAACCAGTTTCATAATCATGAAAAGTCGTGATTCCGTTTGGACCGCTTTCTGCGCCTTCCGGCAATAACTCTTTTGCATCATTTGAAACCGCTGTGTTTCCAAAACCATTTGGCGATTCACTATATTGTTTTGCCGGCGGAAAACCGCTGATATATTGCAATGGAGCTCCCCAAAGTCCCGGAATTAAATACACTACAAAAGCCAGAACTGCAATTCCTAAACTCAATCTCCCAACAGAAAGATGAGTTACAGGAGAATCGTGCGACAATTGGATTTTTCCAAATAAATACAAAGCCAAAACAAGGAAAATTGCGATCCAGATAGCCAGAAAAACTTCTCTTTCTAATAAATGCAATTGCAAAACTAAATCGGCATTGGATAAAAATTTAAAGGCTAAAGCCAATTCTAAAAAGCCTAAAACAACTTTTACAGAATTAAGCCAACCGCCAGATTTTGGAAGTGAATTCATCCAGCCCGGAAAAGCCGCAAAAAGTGTAAACGGCAAAGCAATAGCCAATGAAAATCCAAACATCCCAATAATGGGTGCCAAACCGCCCTGACTTGCTGACTGTACTAATAACGTGCCCACAATTGGTCCTGTACACGAAAAAGATACTATCGCTAAAGCCAAAGCCATAAAAAAGATACCGATAACACCACTCTTCTGTGAATTATTATCGACTTTGGTGAGCCATGAACTTGGTAATACAATTTCGAAAGCACCCAAAAAAGAAACTGCAAAAACAACCAATAATAAAAAGAATATCAAATTGAAAACGACATTTGTAGCCAGTGCATTTAAGGCATCTGCGCCAAAAAGTGTGGTTACCAATGTTCCCAGCGCTACATAAATAATAATGATAAACCAGCCGTACAACAATGCATTTCGAATTCCGGCTGCCCTGGTTTTGCTTTGTTTGGTAAAAAAACTAACCGTCATTGGAATCATCGGGAAAACGCAAGGTGTTAACAAAGCTGCCAAACCTCCCAGAAAACTCAATAGAAAAACACTCCAGATATTTTGTTCTTCCGGCGCGGGAACATTTTTTACGGCAACAACCGCTTTCTTGATCTCCGGTTTGATCGTATTTTCTTTTACGGTATCTGTTGCAACCGTTGCAATTGTATCTGAATTTGTGGTTTTAGTTTCCACAATTACTTTTGTTTCTTCTTTTAAATTACCTTTCGGAATTTCAAAAATAAATTCTCTTTCCGTTGGCGGTAAACAGCTTTGATCGTTGCAAACCATAAACTCAATGGTAGCATTTATCTTAAAAGCTTCATTTGTTTTTCGCTCTATTATTTGTGTAAAAACAGCTTTGGTTTCAAAAAACTTAATGCGCATATTAAAAACCGGATCATCAACTTCATGTCCGTTTGGTTCTGTAACGCCACCTTTTACCGTATAATTTTTAGATTTTGCAAATTTAAAACTCGTTGGCATTGGTCCGTTTGCAGGAACTTTTTGAGAATAAATGTGCCAGTTTTTTTCTATTTGGGTTGTAATACTTAATTCATAAGTATTACTATCTAATTCTTTTACAGCTGTTTTAAACGATACCGGATCGTAAATTTGAGAAAATGCGTTTTGAAAACTAAAAAGTATCAAAAACAATAAAAGTAATTTTTTCATAGCAGGAAACATTTCATGACCGATCCAATTAAGGAAAGTCCATAATTAATTGATAAAACGAAAAATAGTTTAGATAAAGAACCTTGGTAATCAGGTGTTTTGTGGTTTTCAATCTTTGTCAAAGTTTGAAACTTTGACAAAGATGATCACCTAATATTACTTTTTATATCGGCTTAAAATCCATTTGGCGATATCGTCCAGAACTTCGGTAGCAAAAACTTCGTCTATTTCTTTGACTTCTTTCTGCGTACAAGTTGTGCAATGCTGGTACATGTGATTTAATCCCGGATAAATTTTAGTCGTCAGGTCTTTGGTTTTCAGATGTTTTTTGAATGAATTTACATTCTCTACCGCCGGAACCTGAATGTCTTTGTCTCCATTTCCTATAAATACCGGAATTGTAATTTTTGGCAAATAATCTTCAGGATTGTAATGAATGGTGTATCGATACCATTTTTTATCAGCATCTCTTGAATATCGGTAGGTAAAAGTCTCATCTCGCCTGTCTGAAAGCTGTATTTTTTTTAGCATAACTGAATCCTGCATTTTTATCCAGGCTTTTGTTTTTGCTTCAATAACAGGCTTGGCAGATTCATCATCTTTTGTATCATAAACGGCTTTGAACAATATGTTATACAACTCCATTTGTTTTCCCACAACTTCATCTGTAAAACCATAACTTTTAAGGATTGCCGTATTTTGCAAGTTCAGCATTTCGAGTCCGCTTACTCCTACTCCGGATAAGCTTATCATGAATTTTACATCTTTATTTCTCGAACTTACAATCGATGCAATCATACCGCCTTCGCTATGACCAATTAAACCGATATGAGATCCATCGATAGTTGGATCGCTTTTTAGGCAGGCAATTTCTTCATCAATATCGTCGGCAAAATCTCCGGTTGTTGCGATTTCAAAATCTCCTGTTGTTTTACCAATTCCACGGTCGTCAACGCGCAAAGAAGCGATTCCGTTTTTTGCCAGATAATCTGCTAAAACGGTAAAAAATTCTCTTCCTACATACGTATAATTACGATCATGCTGTCCTGTTCCTGAAATTAAAATAGCAACCGGATATTTCTTTTTATTTTTCGGAAGTGTCAATGTCGCTCCATACGTCAGTTTGGTATTTTTTCCTAAAAAGGTAAAATCTTTCACTTCATACGGATATGGTTTTTGCGGATGCTGTGCAAAAAACAACGGTTTAATTTCGTTTTGTTTCTTTAAGATAATTGTCGCATTTGGAATCGAGTAATTATTAAAAATCCCAGTAATTGTTGTTTTCTGCGGATTGTATTTTCCTTTAAAAGTAAAACCGTACATATCATTTTTAAAGGAAACACTATCAGCAACAATTTTTACGGCAACTTTAGATTCTGAACCTAATTCAGGAATACTAAAGGCCAGGGAATCTATTTTACTATCAAAATCACCAGAAACTAATATGCGGTACGATTGATATTGTCCCTGCCAGATGGTTTGTGAAAAACCAATCTGACAGCACAATAACAAAATGCTGAGATATAAAAAATTAACAATTTTCATTTTCTAACCTTTTTAACTAAATTATTTTTTCTCAGCTTTTAAATATTCTATGATAATCGAAATTTCGTCGGCAAGTTCTGTTGGGCTTCCAAAATATCCATTAGACATCCATCTCAATTTTCCATTTTGATCGATAATCATTTTTTCAGGAATTCCCGAAAACTGAAATGCTTTTGCATACTTTTCATAGACTTCGTCAAACTTTCCTGTTTTTGGATTTTTCCCATCATACAAAATCGTAAAATCAAAGTTTTTCTCTTTTATAAATGCCTGTGTTTGTGCTTTAAAATCTTTGATATATTCCTGTGTATCTACAAAATAGAAATTCACATTAGGATCTTGTTTGTATTTTTCAACAGCCATCTGCATTCCCGGCATTGCATTTTTACAAGGTCCGCACCACATTGCCCAAAAATCAAGTACAACAATTTTTCCTTTGTGATCGGCTAATTTTACTTTGCCTCCTTTGCTGCTTTCTAACTCAAAACCTTCAATTGGCTTATTGATAAGTTCTGCAATCAATTTGGTTTTGTGTTCCTGAATATTACTGTCTGATTTAAATGAATTGACATAAGCTTCAAAACCTGCTGCTGCACCGCCTTCTTTTAAATAAATGGCTTTTAATGAAGCTAACATTTCCGGAGTTGATTTGTTTTCTCTAATGCTGATTGCTAACAATTCCTTAGCGTCCAGCGTTTTTCCTTCTCTTATAAGCATTCTTGTATACACTTCATTATACGAAGCGTCTTTATACCCGTAAAACGACTTAATTTTATCTAAATATCTTCTCTCTAAATCATAGTTTTTAAAGTATTCCTGAAGTTTTGCATACGTAAAATATTCTCTTGCTGCATAATTCAATGCCTGAGCCTGCCATTCTTTAGGAGATAATTTTTGAACAAATTCTTTGGGAACATACAATTCCCTGCTTTCCATTTCTGGAATAATGATATCGGCGTATTTTTTTAATGTTTCCAAAGATGTTTTTTCAACTCCGTCTTCATTTCTGTTAAATGGAATTGAAATTAAATGCCAGGAATAATCTAATACATTATAAAACGAAACTTTTTTTACGCTGTTGATGGCAAAGTCGTAATCTTTGTTTTTTACAATATAATTATAGGCAATTGCTTTAAATAATTTATCGCTGTAAAGACTTTCTGTTTCGGTAACAACATCTAAGAATTTTTCTTTTGGGAAGTTCTTTTCAAACTCGTTATATTCTTTTACTTTTTTATCAAAATCTTTTTCCATAAACATTTTTTTGATTTCAATATCACGAGCCAAAACCCCTTTTGGATATTTTTTCAAAAGTGCCTGTTGTACTGAGTCTATAAAAACTTTATTGGCAGTTGGCTCTAATAAATTCAATGTTCTGGTCACATTGTACTGATCCTGATTATCTAATTCATTAGTAAGTATAAATCGAAGTTCTTTTTTAATACGAGGAGAAAAATCACCGCCTCTAACTATTTGAGCTACTTTTAAGGCAGGATAAAAAATCTTTTTGCGGCTTTCCGGATGGTATTGCAATTCGTAATTTACCCACATTACTGCCACTGAATCATTTTTAAAAGCAGATTCATCAACAATATTCGGAACATCATCTGCAAAAACTTTGTTACGCAGCATTCCCCAGCCAATATAAGCACCCGGAGATTTTGGAAGCATCCAGCTGTAAGTAGTCAGTCCGCCTTTATCTACTAAAGTATCCGAAGTAAAAATAAAAGTTACTAATGACGCATGATCTGAAAGTTTTACTTTAGTCTGCCATTTTTTATCTGCATTTGCTTTTAGATTAATATCCTTAATTTGCCATTTGAAATTATCGTAAGTATAAAGTCTTGCCGAAACTTCTTTTGCATTTTTTAAAACCGTTTGTGAAGGGTCGTATGTAATGCTAATTTCTTCACCCGGATTTGGTTGCTCTGGCGCAACATCAAATGTTTTAACTTGATCTTGCGCATATATAGAAGCATTCGCAACTATAAAAAGTGCTAATAGTTTTAATATTTTCATTTTTTTTGATTTTATAAGCACGCCTATGTAGGTTTTTAGGCGTGCTGTATACTATTGAATTTTATTAATTTTGTTGTAAATCAGGGGCATAATCAAAGTAGATTGCCGCAAAAGGAAACTGGTAACGGGCTCCATTTGGTTCGATACTAAAAGTTTCGTTTAAATAGGTGCGTGTAATGGTTTTAGCAAAACGAGGATCTTTATTTAAACGTTTTAAATCAGCCCATCTAAATCCGCCTCTTCCCATTAATTCTTTTCGGCGTTCTGCCAATACTTTAACAAGAGCGTCATTGGCATCAACTGCAGTTAAATCGGTATAATCTGCGGCTCTAAAACGACTTTTTCTTAAAGTATTAATCGTATTCATTGCTGCTCCGGCACTTCCTGCTCTGGCTTCACATTCAGCTTTAATCACATACATTTCAGGTACAGTTGGGCCGGCGTTACGTCCATCACCGGATAAAAGCTCTTTTGAATAAGCCCTTCCCTGAGTAAGAGTTCCGTACGTCATAGTACTTAAAGGTCTTGTGTACAACTGATATCTAAGATCGTTTGTATCAAATGAATTTAATAACTCGTCGCTTAATGATAAAACCATTGGCGAATACATATAACTACCTGATTCTTTTGCCAGTATATTTTCAGGATCCTGAAAAGTTCTCGGCCATGAATAATCTCCCAAATTTTGATAATCTTCTAAATTCAGCAGGTTATTTTGCAATGCCAATGCCGCTTCTGCATTTTGCTGCGCTTCGGCATAATTACCCATATACAAATTGGCTCTTGCCAAAAGGGCATAAGCAGATGCTCTTGAAGGAAACCAGATGTTTCTTCCTGTTTGTACGGCTTTTAATCCTGATGTAGTAGCTTCTGTAAGATCTTTTATAATTTGATCATATACTTGTTTTACTGATGCTCTTGTAATGTTTTCGGTCACAGTTGGCTCAGTTAAAAGCGGAATTCCCGGATCTGTCGCCGCTGTTGCAGGATCATAAGCTTTAGCAAATACATTTACCAATGTTAAAAAGATATAAGCCCTGTGTACCTGTGCTTCTCCTTTTATGGCTAAACGTTCAGCATCTGTACCGTTTTTACTGGTCATTACCTCAGAAATTATGACGTTGCAAGTAAATAATGTTGTATACAGAGAATTCATATCACTATCTCTTTCTCCTATCGGAATAATTTCATCTGCCCATTTATATGTTTGCACATAAGGTTTGTAATATGCCGATCCCGAAAAATTCTGATTAAAATAGGCCGCATGATCATCACGCATTACAATATCATCTGAAGCCACATCTACTAAACCATAAGTGCTGTTAAACGTACTGGCTCCCTGCAGTAAATATCTGTAGTTTACTGTTTCTTCCGGTATTAATCTTCCTTCAGTTTGTATGTCTACATAATTATCACAACTTGTTAAAAGTGTTGATAAAATCGCTATATATATTAAATATTTTTTCATCGTTGCAGCTTTTAAAAGTTAAAATTGAATCCTACTGAATACATTGCCGTTGGAGGCAGTTTCATGTTGTTTCCTGTATATGGCAGAAAATCAGGGTCTAAATCTTCTTTGTTTTTTCTCCATATAATGCCCAGATTTCTTGCTGAACAAGTTAATGAGGCGCCTTGTATAAAAGTGTTTGCAAATAAATCTGATAAGTCATATTTAAGCGAAACTTCTTTAAATCGAATGTGGTCTCCATCAATTACTCTGTTATCACCAAAAGTATAACGGGAATAACTGTAACCGCTCATTCCTCTTACACCCGGAACATTGGTAGTTGCTTCGTCTCCCGGATTTCTCCATCTCTGATCGATTTCTGCATTTAAATCATATCCGTTAAAGCTTCCGTATCGGGTTACATACTGATCAAATGATGGTTTGAACAACACATAATCCAATTTATAAGTAGCCAAAAGATAAAGTGAAAGTTTTTTATACGTTAAATTAGCACTTAAACTTCCGTAATATTTGGGTGTCGAAGTTCCCATATACTTCATATCTGCCATATCGGTCAAAGCAACATTAGACTGCACAATGTTTCCGTCTCTGTCATATACCTGAACAGAACCTGTATTATTTAATCCAGCATTTCTAAAGGCAAAAACACTATTAAGTCCATAACCCACAATTGGTGCTCCAGTTCCTGAACCATTTAAAAATTGTGAATAATTTGTAAATCTTGAATCGGTAACTTCGTTTTTATTATAAGATGTAACTAAGTTCAAATCAAAACCAAAATTTTTCGTTTTAACAATAACACCGTTTAAATTCAAATCAATTCCATGCCCTTCTAGCGTTGATGCATTTCTCACTAACATATTGTTTGGAGTACCATAAAATGGCGAAACCGGAAATTCCATAATTAAATCCTTGCTGTCTTTTTTGTAATATTCTATAGTTCCGTTTAAACGATAATTAAGAAGATTGAAATCCAAACCAAAATTCATGATTCCTGTTTTTTCCCAACGCAACGCCGGATTGGCTGCTGCCGAAACAAAAGCGTATGGTACTTGTGAAAAACGGTCAATATCTGCAAGCGAAATACTGGTAAAAGGAAAAGTACTCAAACTAATATTACCGTTATATCCATAACTTGCCCTAAAAGCTAAATTATCAATCAGGGTTACTCCTTTCATGAAATTTTCTTTGATGATATTCCATTTAAAACCTGTAGACCACAAAGGTGTTCTTCTATAACTTTTATCTACACCAAAATTGTTGTAGTCGTCTAATCGCGCACTTCCTGAAATTGTATATTTATTATCATAAGTATAAGATGCATTACCATAATAAGATAAAAAGCGGCGTGTTGCACTTTTTAAGGTATTATTATAACTTACTCCCTGAGGATAACCGTAAATTGTATTAGGTGTATTTGAAGGAAGATCAATCGAAGTCTGAGCCGTATCATTGTAACCAAATAATGTTCCTGACTGATTTGATTCTTTAGTTTCTCTAAATTCTATACCTCCCATGGCATCAACAGAATGTTTATCAGCCAAAGTAGTATTGTACGTTAATTGTCCACGACCGGTATAACTGTCTTTACCAAACCTTGAGTTTTGACTTATTCCTCCTAACGGAATTCCATAGACAAGTTCATTGCTACCTGGATCAAGATAGGTGTATTGATTAATAAAGTCCCTTGTTTGAAAGGTATTAATATTATATAAATTGTCGTTCTTTAAATTAGAAGTTTCAATAAAATAGGTTCCCACTGCATTTAATCCTTTTAGCAAAGGAGCAGTAACAGAAATATTGGCCGAATAATTTTGCTCGTTTATGGTTTTATTACGATTATTTAATTCATCCATATAGTTGTAAGTCCATGGCAAATATCCTTGGCTTTCAAGTCTTTGAGTATCTGCACTGTAAAAACGTCTTTCGTAAGAAACTGAATTCCCGTTTTCATCAACAATTTGGTCGTACGGTAAGTAGGTTGTTAATGAAGCCCCAAGTGGTTCTAAACCCAAACCATTTTGATCGTAATTGAAGATAGATCCTTTTACGCTTGTACTTACTTTTAGGTAATTAAGCAGCTTAAAATCCTGGTTTATAGTAAATGTCATACGTTTACCACCAGTACCAATAGCCGAAGTTTTTTCGTTTGAAAAAGAAGCTGATGTAAAATAAGAATAATCATTTTCGCCTCCGCTGAAAGAAAAATCATAACTATTTGATTCTGAAGGACGCATGATATACTTTGTAATTTGATCATAATTATTTCTGCCTCTTAAAATATCCAATTGTGCATTTTTCTGGTCAGCAGTAATAGTTCCTCTTTTTTCCTGAAGCATTAATTCGACTCCCTGACTTACAGGTGTTGAATTATAAAGACTAAAAGCCATTGCCGGGTCTGTAATAATTCCTTTATCTACCAGTTCCTGCTCCAGATTTAATACCTGAGAAGAATTCATCAAAGGCAGAGTTGAGATCTTAGATGTGTTTGCAATAGCATAATTTTGAGAAGCACTGAATTTTGTTTTTCCTCTTTTTCCTTTTTTGGTTTCGATTATCATAACTCCATTTGCAGATCTTGCACCGTAAATAGAAGCCGCTGCCGCATCTTTCAAAAAAGTTATTTTTTCGATATCTTTTGGATTTATTGTTCTAATATCCAATTCTGTAGGAGCTCCGTCTAAAATAATCAATGGTAAGCTGCTGGCACCGCTGGTATCATAAGTAGACTGGCCTCTTATTCTAAAGTTGTAACTGGTTTTGGTGGCACCTGCACCAAATAAATTGGAGTAAACAAATGTATTATCAGATTCCAAAACATCAATTGCCAAACCTGCAACCTGACCTTCTAACTGGTGCATTACGTTTGAAACCGGAATTTTCTCCAAATCTTTTGCCGTAATTACAGATACAGATCCTGTCGATTTGTTTTTTGAAATTTTCTGGTAACCATTATTCACGACAATTTCGTTCATTAAGGCTACTTTTTCTTTTGCTATTATTGTGATATTGGGCCGACCTTCAAGAAACACATTTGTTGTTTCTACGGTTAATCCTGTAACTTCGATAATTGCATCTGTTGGCACATCGTATAAAACGAAGCTTCCGTCAAAATCGGTTACAGCTCCAATTTTGGTTCCTGTTACCCAAACATTTACGCCCGGATATGGGTCTTTCTGCGCGTTAAGGACTTTTCCTTTAACCTGAATAGATCCGGTAGTTTTATTTTCGGGTCTTGAAGAAGTGACAACAATAGTTTTGTCCTGAATAGAAAAAGAAAACTGCTGGCCTTCAAAAATAATGGCTAAAGCTTCCGGAATGCTTTTCTTCTGAATATTCAGGTTGACTGGTTTTGCATTCTCTAATATCTTCACATTATAAAAGAAAACATATCCTGTTTGCTTTGTAATACTGTTAAATACAGTTTGAAAACTTAAATTATTACCATCAATAGTCACTGTCTTAGTGCTTTGTGCAAAAGAAAAGCTACTAAGAAGAAGCAATAATATAAGGTATAGTTTTTTCAAATTGCCAGTTGTGATGGACAGGAATTTTTCTATTTGGGAAGAATTCTTGTGTGGTTGTAATTTTTGATTGGTTAAAAATTTCATTACTTTTGAACGGTTAGTTATTAAATAGGATCGGTTAATTTTATTTAGAACTACGCTATACATACCCACAGCGCTCCAACGCTATGGGTATTTTTTTTGCGTAAAGTTCTTGCGGCACTATATTACTGTGTCACAAGCACCTCCTTTCCTGAAACTTTAAAGTGAACATCTTTGCTTTCAAGCATTTTTAATACCTGATCTAGTTTTAAATCTTTTTGAATGGCTCCCTGAAATTTTTCATCAGGAATTTTTCCCTTATAAATTACTTTCACATCATACCATCTTTCGATCTCCCGCATGATTTCATCATATTTTGCATTTTCAAAATAGAAAAGTCTGTTTTTCCAGGCGATGGCGAGTTCTGTATTGACCTCTGCAATTTTCATCGAATGATTCGTAAGAGATACTTTAACCTGCTGTCCCGGTTTTACCAAAGAAGAATTTTCTCCTTCAGTAATTTTAATTTTTCCTTCTAATAAAGTAGTTTTTAAAACTGGTTCATTTTCATAAGCCCTGATGTTAAAATGAGTTCCTAAAACTTCAACCTGCTGTCCGTTAGAGAAAACCTTAAACGGCATTTTTTCATTATGCGAAACTTCAAAATAAGCTTCACCGGTTAAAACAACCGATCTTTCGTTTCCATCAAAATAAGTTGGATATTTTAAGGATGAACCAGCATTCATCCAGACATTGGTACCGTCTGGCAATGCAATTTGAAAAGTTTTTCCGTTTGGCGTAATTAATGTATTATAAGTAGGTTTTCCGGTATGCTGATCGTTATTTTCATCATATCGAATGCTTCCGTCTTTATCTTTGGTAATCACGACGCTTTGCTGGCTGGCGACAACTCCATTTTTCTGATCATTCAAAATTACTTTTGAACCGTCAGATAAAGTAAGCACTATATCATTAGAATTTTGAATTGCCTCTTTGGTTTCAATTGTTCCTTTTCCGGAATCAATTGCGTTTGTTTTAGTAATCGTAAAATATCCAATTCCTAATAATAAAGCCACAGATGCAGCGATGGCATATTTATAATATGATTTTCTACTTTTCTTAGGAGAAATTCTTTTATCAACTGCCTGCCAGGCTTTATTAAGATCAAGTTCAGCTTCGCTAATTTCAATTTGGTAATTTTCCTTAACCCTTTCAAAATATTCCCTGTGCAAATCTGACTCTTTGTACCATGTATCAAAAATCGATTCTTCTTCTGGGGAAAGAGTATCGTTTATTTTCGCTATGATCGTTTTAAATTCCATTTTCAGAATCTCTTTAAATTAACAATTACTTAATGTAATATATTAGCAAGACAACCGAAAGATGAAAATGGGTGACAAAAAATTAATAAAAAGTGAAAAAAAAGTAAAATTAGCCTAAAAAGCAAAATTTAACTTACAACAAGGGAGAAAACAAACTAAGCAGCAATGGCATAGCCTGATTGATTTTCTGTTTGGCACGTTTAAGCTGCGTCTTTACCGTATTGACAGATATATCGAGCTTTTCTGCTATTTCGATGTATTTGTAATTTTCGACAAATTTTAGTTTAAAAATTTCCTGCATACTTTCGGGAAAAGTTTCAATGATTTTTAAAATCTGGGTATATAAGATTCTTTTTTCTTCTTCAGAAATCATTTCAAAATCTTCTTCCCACACTAATATCGAGTTCAGGTCAATTAAATTAATATCGTCTGTAATTTTTAGGGATTTAAGATAGTTCAGGCATTTATTGCGAACCATGGCATACAAATAGGCTTTTAGAGAAGATTTAATTTCAATATCGCCGGAGTTTTCCCATAGTGAAATAAAAACTTCCTGCACAACATCTTCACTTGCATCTTTGTCGTATAAAAAGTTATTGGCATACAAAACCATCCCTCTATAAAAATGATTAAAAACATTATTATAAACGGATTTATTCTTATTGCGAAGCTCTTCTAAAACTATATTTATTTCCAAAGTGAGATTTAAAAAAATAATATGTTTGTGCAAAAAACAAATCTATATAAATTTAATTTATCCTGAAATATCATTCCAATTTCTTTGAATACTATCAAAACTGATCGCCAAAGTAGAACAATAATTGAGAAATAATAAAAAAACGAGATTTTAATTATTATAAAAAAACAATATTAGTACTTCTCTTACTCAATTCTGATATTGCATTAATACTATTAATCTTAAGCGATTTTTAAACTTAATACTATATGTACGTAAATTTCTTTTTTAAAGTTTATGTTTCTCTGTTTAAAATATAAAGAAAACAAATTAATTTCAAAAAATGAACACTGTTCAAAAAATAATTTTATATTTGCAGAATAAATTATACAAATGAGTACTGCCGAAAGAAAAGCACGTGAAAAAGAAGCCTTAAAACTACTTATTCTAAAAGGAGCCAAAAAACTCTTTTTAGAACGCGGTATTGAGCAGACTACAATTCGTAATATTGCTGATGAAATAGATTACAGCGTAGGAACTGTATATGTATATTTTAAGGATAAAAATGCCATTTTACACGACTTACACTCTATCGGTTTTGACGAATTAAGCGGTTATTTTAAAGAGTTGTTTTCGATAAAAGACCCTATGGAACGCCTTAAAAAAATGGGGTTTACCTATATTAAATTTGCCCTTGAGAATACAGAAATGTATGATTTGATGTTTATCGTTAAAGCGCCCATGGAATTTATTGAAACCTCTGAAAAAGAAGCCTGGAATGAAGGTGTTGGTACTTTTGGCGCATTAAAAAGTACCGTAGAAGAATGTATGAATAAAGGCCATTTTAAAGGCAATACTTTAGAGCCTTTATCCTTTATGATCTGGAGCATGGTGCATGGCATGTGTTCTCTTGAAATACGCCAAAGAACAAAAGGTGTAAAATTCTCTAATCCGGATAAAATCTTGTTTGAAGGATATAATGAATATTTAAAAATAATAGAAAAGCTTTAAATTTTTTTTTGATCAAAAAAATGAACAACGTTCAACTAATAAACAATGTACAATAAAATGAAAAAAGTAATAACCCTAACGCTTTTTTGTTTTGGATTTCTAGGATATTCCCAAAGCAAACTCGACAATTATATCCAGATTGGATTAAAAAGTAATGAAGTCATCAAACAGCATAATTTTGACATCAACAAAAGCATGTATGCGCTTAAAGAAGCTCATGCCCTGTTCTACCCCACTGTTACACTAAATGCCAATTATACCAAAGCAGATGGCGGAAGAACGATCGATATCCCGATTGGCGATATGCTGAATCCGGTTTACAATACCTTAAATCAGATTACAAATTCGAATGCATTTCCTTCTTTGCAAAATCAATCTGTACTCATCAATCCGGATAATTTTTATGATGCCAAAATTCATACGACGATGCCATTATTGAATTTTGAAATCATTTATAACAAGAGGATTAAAAGCCAGCAAACTTCTTTACAAAAAATAGAACTTGAAATTTACCAGAGAGAATTGGTTAAGGAAATCAAAATTGCCTACTATAAATACCTGCAATCTATTGAAGGAATTAACATTTATCAGGATGCTTTAAAGCTGGTTAAGGAAAACCAAAGAGTGAACCAGTCTTTATTTAAAAATGATAAAATAAACCGTACCGCTGTTTTGAGAAGTGATAATGAGGTAATTCGCATCGAAGCAAACCTCGAAACAGCAAAACAAGTAAGCGGCAACGCCAAAACTTATTTTAATTTTTTAATCAATCAAAAATTGGATAGTGAAATTGAAATTGATGCAAACAACGAATCTACACCTACTATTTTGGTAAATGAAAATACATCAAACCGCGAAGAGCTTTCAAAATTAACTCAGGTAAGCGAAATCAACAGTAATGTCAGCAAACTTACAGAATCGTATTGGTATCCTAAATTAAGCGGTTTTGCTGATTTTGGTTTTCAGGATTTTGATTTTGAAGTCAACAAACAATCCCGATATTATTTTGCAGGAGTTGGTTTAGAATGGAATATTTTTTCGGGCAACAAAAACAAATACAAACTAAAACAGGTTGAAGAAGACAGTAAAAAAATAAGTTCTCAAACCGATAATGTGAGACAGCAATTACTGCTTCAGTTTCAGGTATCCCAAAATAATCTCAAGTCGGCTCTGGAACAATTTAATGCAGATAAAAATCAAAAAGAATCCGCCAAAAAATACAACGAAGACATCACCAAATTATACAAAGAAGGTCAGGCAATTTATATCGAACTCCTTGATGCACAAAATCAATGGGTTAATGCCCAACTCAATACGAATATCTCACTTTATAATTCCTGGATTGCTTTTGCCGAATTAGAAAGAGCCAATGCCACTTTTACTTTTAAATAATCCCAAAAACAAAAATTATGAAATCAAAAATTTACGAATACCTAAATAATAATTTTATACATAAAAAAGCATTAGCAATATGTCTTTTTGTATTTCCCGTTTTTTATGCGTGTCATGAAGAAAAAAAAGAGACGAATCAATTTGAAAACAGCGAAACTGTTGCCATCAAAACAGCTACCGTTGCATCCCTGTCCTTAACGAGCAATATAAATGCTTCTGGTTTAGTGACCACAGAAAATTCTGCTAATTATGCTTTTAAAATTGGCGGTGTAATCAATAAAATTTACGTTGAAGAAGGTCATTTCTTCAAAAAAGGACAACTTCTGGCCACTTTGGATGCTACCGAAATTAGCGCAGGTTTAAACCAAACGGATCTCAATGTAAAAAAATACGAACGTGATTATAACCGTGCTTACAATTTGTACAAAGACAGCGTGTATACTTTAGAACAGCTTCAAAATACAAAAACCGGTCTGGACATTGCCAAAAAACAAAAAGATGCCGTGGCTTTTAATGCGCGTTATGCCAAAATATATGCTACTGCCAATGGTTTTGTATCGCAAAAATTAGCCAATGAAGGTGAAGTTGTGGCACCGGGCTCTCCTATTTTAGCCATAAACGAAACGACTCAAAACAATAATTATTTATTAAAAATTGGTTTGACAGACAAAGAATGGGCTGCTGTAAAATTGGGACAAAAAGCCATTGTAACCCTTGACGGTTATCCTGATAATCAGTTTAATGCGACTGTTTTTAGAAAATCGCAGGCGGCAGATGCGGCACTTGGTTCTTTTCAGGCCGAATTAAAACTGGACATGAAAAACAGTAAACCGGCCGTAGGCATGTTTGGCAAAGCCGAAATACGTACTGATGCGACAAAAGATGTCATTACAATTCCGTATGATGCTCTTATTGAAGCCGATGGAAATAAAGCTTTTGTATTTATTGTAGCAAATAATAAGGTAAAAAGACAGCCTGTTTCTATTTTTAAATTTGAAAATAATACGGTTTATATCAAAGACGGCCTGCAAAAAACAGATCAGATTGTGATCTCAAACAGTGCTTATTTAAATGAACAATCAACGATCAAAATCATTAAATAATCATAAGATGAAGATAACAAACTTTGCCGTTAAAAATTATCAGTTTACGCTGATTATATTTCTTCTAGTGTCGGTTGTGGGGTATATTACGCTATTTTCCATGCCAAGATCTGAAGATCCTTCTACGCACCCGCCCCAATATCTTATTACGGTTATTTATCCCGGAACGAGTCCGAAGGATATGGAGGAACAAGTTGTAAAACCTATTGAAAATAAAATTTACGGACTTGAAAATATCGATAAAATCTTAACTACCGTCGAAGATGGTGTTGCCGCATTTCAGGTAAAATTTAAATACGGAGTTGATGTTGACAACAAATATCAGGAAATTTCTACTGAAATGAACGCGCTGAAAAACAGCGAACTTCCAAAAGATATTTATCAAATTAAAACAGAAAAAATTGCTTCTTCTGATGTAAAAATCCTTCAGGTGGCTTTGGTTTCTGAAAATGCTTCGGATAAAAAATTGCGTAATGAAGCAGATGAATTAAAATCAAGACTGGAAAAAATCACCAATTTAAAAGACGTAAAATATTCCGGAGTTCCGGAACAGGAAATTCGAATTGATCTTCAATTGGATAAATTAGCACAATTAAAAATTCCGTTGAATGTGGTTATGGGAAGCTTACAAAGTGAAGCCGCCGATATTCCCGGAGGAAGCATTGATCTTGATACCAAGGTTTTTAATGTAAAAACAAGCGGAAAATTTAAAAATGAAGAAGACGTTGCCAATACCGTTATTTACAACGCAAACGGAAAAATAATCTACATGAAAGATGTTGCCGAAGTAAGCTACAAATCTCAAACCGTAGATCATATTACCCGCATTAACGGACATCGCTGTGTTTTGGTTACGGCCGGAATGAAAGACAATGTAAACATAACCGATGTTAAAAAACAATATGATCCAATTGTAGAAGAATTTACCAAAGAATTGCCGCAAAATATCAAATTGATCAACAACTTTGATCAGGCCAATATGGTTTCGCAGCGTTTGGGGCATTTGGGTTTTGATTTTGGACTTGCTATTTTCCTCGTTATTATTACGCTTTTACCTTTAGGATCAAGAGCTTCTATAATCGTGATGATTTCGATTCCGCTTTCATTGGCTTTAGGATTAATTGCCATGAATGCATTAGGTTTTTCTTTAAATCAATTAAGTATTGTTGGTTTGGTTGTTGCGCTGGGTTTACTGGTGGATGACAGTATTGTTGTTGTCGAAAATATTGAACGCTGGCTTCGTGAAGGCCACTCAAAAATGGACGCGGTTTTGAAAGGCACAAAACAAATAGGAATTGCCGTTGTAGGATGCACCGCAACGCTGATTATTGCGTTTTTACCTTTGGCTTTTCTGCCGGATGTTGCGGGCGAATTTATCAAAAGCCTTCCAATGGCGGTTATTACGAGTGTTTTGGCCTCGATGGTTGTTGCCTTAACATTGGTGCCTTTTCTTGGCAGCCGATTTTTAAAAACACACGATCACGCCGGTGGTAATATTTTTCTTCAGTACCTGCAAAAATTTCTAACGAGATCGTATCGTGATATTATGCCAAAAGCGTTACAATATCCTAAAACAACCATTGCAATTTCATTGTTATTGAGTTTTACCGCTTTTGGATTATTCAGCCTTACGGGATTTAAATTGTTCCCCACTTCTGAAAAGCCAATGTTTTTAATCAACATAAAAACACCGCTTCAATCGAATATTTCAGAAAGCGACAGGGTTACCAAAATGATAGAAGCAGAATTAAAAAACCATAAGGAAATCGCTTTTTATACTTCAAATGTTGGTAAAGGAAATCCGCAAATTTATTACAACATACATCCACAGGACAGAAAACCTGATTTTGCACAGATTTTTGTTCAGTTGGAAGATGAAGCAAAACCTTCTGCTAAAACGGAATTGATTGAAAATTTAAGAGAGAAGTTTAAAACAATGCCGTTCGCCAAAATCGAAGTAAAAGATTTTGAACAAGGTCCGCCGCTGGAAGCTAATATTGTGGTACGTTTATTTGGCGAAGACCAGAAAGTGCTTCGAAAACTGTCTTCTGAAGTAGAAAATATTTTAAGAAACCAAGAAGGAACGATTTACGTTAACAACGAGCTAAATACGTATAAAACCGATGTTAAAGTAAAAATCAACAAAGAAAAAGCAAGAACGCTGGGTATTTTAACAAGCGAAGTCGATAAAGTTATTCGTCTTGCCGTTGCAGGATTGACCGTTGGAGATTATATTGACGATCGCGGCGATGCCAGAAATGTAACACTCACGCTGCCAAGAGATAAGTTTGCCAATCTTGACGCCTTAAAAAACTTGTATGTCAATAATATTCAGGGAACTCCGATTGCGCTGAATCAGATTGCGACAATCTCTTTTGAAACTTCGCCAACAGCAATCAATCATTTTAATAAATCCAGATTCTCAAAAGTTACCGCAGTTTCTAAACATGGTTTTTATGCAAATGATTTGTTGGTAGACATTGTTCCTAAATTGGATAAATTAAAAATGCCAAAAGGATATTATTACAAATTGGCGGGTGAAAAAGAATCTGAAGGCGATTCGCTGGGAGGTAATTTTCTTTCGGTCATTATTTTGAGTACTTTTCTATTCATAGCGGTTTTATTGCTACAATTTAAAACCTTTAAAGGAATTATCATTGTATTGTCTATCATTCCGTTAGGAATTTTGGGTGGCGTAGTATTTTTACTTATCGACGGAAGTCCAATGTCATTGGTGGCGATTATTGGTTTTATCGGCCTTTCTGGTATACAGGTTAAAAACTCACTTTTGCTGGTCGATTTTACCAATCAGTTGCGACAAGAAGGACATTCTATTGACGAAGCAATTGCGATTGCCGGCGAAACCCGCTTTCTGCCCGTTGTATTAACATCAATTACGGCAATCTGCGGACTTATTCCTTTGGCATTAAACTCAAATCCATTGATTGCGCCATTGGCGATCGTATTAATCGGAGGTTTGATAAGTTCTACTATTCTTTCCAGAATTGTAACACCGGTAATGTATAAATTAATACCTCCTAATCTTGATATTGAATAATTAGGATTGAAGAAGATTTGATAAAATGGAAATAAAAAACATTTTTATAATCTACCAAATTACGCATCAAAAACAAAAAGGCTGTCAGACAGCCTTTTTTTGTTTTTGTATATTAGCCTAAAAATCTGCAAACAATTTGCTGCCTTCTTCGTTGTCCTCAATAATAACAATTGTCCTTTTTTATTCCTAAATTAATTACTTTAACAGCGAAAGTATTTTAGTGAACACTTCATTATTTTCATATACTCCCTGAAAATCCTGCGAATGTGGCCCATAAGAAAATATAGGTACCATCGTTGCAGTATGATCATTTGTTATAAAATCACCTTCTATTTTGTGCTTTTTAATGTTTCCCTGTGGAATACCAAATCCGGAAGTTTCATGATCTGCCGTAATGACAACTAATGTTCCTTCATTTTTATCGGCAAAAATAAGAGCCTGAGTTATGGCTGTATCAAAATCTATTGTTTCAGCTACTATTCCGGCAACATTGTTAACGTGACCAAAACTGTCAATTTGTGCGCCTTCGACCATTAGAAAAAAGGGCTTATTTTTTTTATTTAAAAATTCAAGGCTGTATTTTGTCGCATCTGCCAATACTTCTCCTCTTCCTTCTAAAACAGACGGTACTCTCCCCTGAGAAATAAAAACACCAATAGTATCAGCAGTTACGGTCTGCATGTCTTTTACTGATGGCAATACTTTAAATTTAGAATCTAACGCAATATTCTTAAAAGTAGAAGCCCCGCCTCCAACAAATAAATTCAATTTACTTTTTAATAAATCTTTAGCAATTATCTCTGTATTAGACCTTTCTATTGTGTGAGCATAAAAAGCAGCGGGTGTTGCTCCTGTAATTTCATCTGTAGTTATAACACCTGTAGAAAATTTTCTTTTTTGTAAAATTTCCAAAATGTTAGTGATTGGTTTTTGCAAACTATCTGTTCCAATGGCTCTGTTATTTGTTTTTTGGCCTGTTGCCAATGCTGTTCCTGCAGCAGCAGAATCTGTTGTAAAATCGTCGGCAGATTGTGTTTTTATAAAACCAACGCTTTTTAATTGTGTTAATGACAATGCGCCGTTATTGGCCAAAACAGCCGAAGAAATTTGAGATAAACCATTTCCGTCTCCAATTAAAAGAATTACATTTTTAACAGGACTATTTTTTTGATCTGTTTTGTAAGTAGGTTTATAAACTGTTGAAGAATTTGTGGCTGTTATGAATCGCTTTGGTAAAAATCCAAGATATTGAACACAATTGTAAGGTGTGTCTGTATTGATAATATCTACTCCTAATTCTGAAAATGCTTTCCAGGCGCTTTTTGTATCCGGAGCACCCCAAAATCGGAATGGTTTATTGGTCGTTTTTGCTTTAGAAATAATTGAAGTTATACGATCGTGGTCTTCTTTTGTTAATTTTCCCAATCCATTCCAAACAGAATATTTTTTAAAATCTGCACTAACCATCGCGACTTTTTCCCAATTTTCTTTTGAAATTGATTTCCCTAATTCCTGAAAATCAAAGTAAATAAAACTAGGATATTTTGTATAAGAATCTGAATTTGGTCTGTTTCCCGAAACGATGATTTTAATATTCTGATCTTCTGTGATCGTTTTATATTTACTTAAAACAGAAACGAGTTTGTTAAGTGTTGGTTCAGCATCCGTTTTAATGTCTATTAACAAAAATAGTTTCTGCTCTTTTTTGTACTGCATTTTCAAAGCAGTTTCCAAAGGTTTTAAGTACAAAGATTCTAATGTTCTCGAAGCGGTAATATTTTGCTGATCGTGAGCAACATATAAATCATTGTCTTTCAAGAAAATATCAGCTTCTATAGACGCTGCTCCGTTTGAATATGCATCCCAAAAAGGTATAGTATGATTGTAATCGTTATGTGAATGTACTTTTACTAAATCTTGAGAATATATTGTATTTCCTGCTCCAGATAATAATAGGAACAAGCTAATGAATAAAAATGATTTTTTCATTTGAAATGAATTAATGAATTGAAAAAAAGCAATTGGGTATTAGGGCAAAAAGGGTATTAGCGTAAATCATTCGCTTATTCTGACATCAGAATAAATTGATATTTTTTCTATCAGATTGTAGGTTTTCTGAAAGAAGAAAAACGTAAAAAAACAGGGTGCTTTAAAAATTCTAAACACCCTTGTTTTTAAAAAAAATAAACACAAGAAGACTGCTCATTATATAGCAATGGCAAAAATGAACAGTCTTCAATTCAAAACAATTAAACAAATTTTAATATCCTTTATTTTGTACTAAATATCCAGGTGTGTTAGAAGCTCCGTCAATTGCTACCTGTGGAATTGGGAACAATCTGTGGTTTACATCTACATCTGATTTTTCAGTCCATTTATCTTCAAAATGGTTAAAACGAATTTGAGTAGTTCTTCTTAAACCTTCCCAATAAAATTCAAAACCATATTCTCTGTACAAAATATCTAAGTTAATAGCCGTAAGCGCAGCAGGAATTGGAGCACGTGCCGTTCTTGAAGTTCTCACGATATTCATATCAGCCAATGCTTCACCAATTTGTCCTTTTCTTAATTTAGCTTCGGCACGCATCATATAAATTTCAGCATATCTAAGCAATACCATATCTACGCTGCTGTAGGTATTTCCATCAGGAGAGGTATGACTAAATTGATATTTAGACACTCTGTATCCGGCAGCGTGCGTACTGCCTTCGTTAGTAAAATCAACTTTAAGGGTAAGGTTCACATAACCTACGTTTTTGTCAGGTCCGTTTCCTTTAATTTGCTTAACCGGATAAATTCTGTATCCGCCATCACATTTATAAAAAGCTCCATTGGCATCTTTTCTTGCTGCCCAAGGAATACCTCTCATGATTCCTCTGTCAATTTCAAAATCCTCAGCTTTTACACAGTAATAATGATTTTCGTCATTTAATGGTGAAAGTCCCGTAAGATCTTTTAAGTTGTCCGGCACTTTTGCATTATTTTTATAAAATCTTGAATCAGCATCTGCAGGATCTACAGCACCATAAGCATCAACCCATGTTTGATAAAAATCTGAAGTAATAGCCGGACCATCTGTTCCGTCTACGTTAATAGATTCTGGTCTTGCGAACATTGATCCCGGTATTGACCAGTATGCCCAACGGTTATGCTCATCTGCCAAAACTCCACGCTGATCTATAGCAAAAATCAATTCAGGGTTAGAATTATTAGCATCATCAAATAAGTCAAAATATTCTGGAGATAAACTGAATTTACCTGAGTTTATAATGTTGTCAGTATATTTAATCACCTTATCCATATCTGCTGCGGCAAATGCAGGCTTACCGTAAGGATCACGATAAACAGCAGCATTTAAGTACAATCTTGAAAGAAGCCCCCAAACTGCAGCCTGAGTCATTCTTCCCGGTCCTCTTGTAGTATTAATAACATCGGCAACAGACAATAATTCACTTTCTATATAAGAAACGGCGTCTTGTCCTCTCAATATTTCTGAGGTACTGGCCGATGATTCTTTTTTAAATACAAGTCCCCAGCTGTCCAATGTCTGCATGTTTAAATAAGCTCTCAGGGCTTTCATTTCGTAAAGCGCTCCTTGTGCTTCTGTGTTTCCACCTTCTGCAAGAGGAGTTAATACTTCAATAGCAGATAATGTTCTCGAAATATTTTTGGTAAGAGCATTCCAGGTACTTGTAACCAGATCATTTGTAGGTGTTGTAGTATGCGCGTGTACGGCTAAATATTTACCTCCATCATACCAGTCAGTTCCTCCTCTGTAAGGTAAAATACCTTCGTCACTTGCAATTAACTGTAAACCAAAATTGTTTGTATGATACCACGTTGATTTTAATTGACCATAAGCGGGAGCAATTGCACCACTAATTGCTTCTGCTTGTCCTGCCCCATTTAAGGATTCGTCAAGGACATTTTCTTCTAAGTCAGTACAGCTCCAGGTAAAGAATAAACTGAATGCAAGTCCTGCTATTATTATTTTATTTTTCATGTTTTGTTATTTTTGATTAAAATGCTGCGTTTAAGCCAAATACAATAGTTCTGCTTCTTGGGTAACTGAAATAATCAATTCCAAAAGACTGAATTTCGCCTACTGAAGTTCCGGTATTAATTTCAGGATCATAACCACTGTATTTTGTGATTACAAATAAGTTTTGTCCTGTTACCGAAAGACGAATGTTGTCCATTATATTATCAAGTCCGATTGTTTTTGGGCTTAAATTGTAACCCAGAGTTGCATTATTTAATCTTAAGAAACTTCCATCTTCTAAATATCTTGTAGAAACTGTATTTGAATTCGTAGATGCTTCGTTTAAATATTGAGAAGCTCTGTCTGTTGTGTTAAAAGAATTTGCCAAACTTCCTCTGTTGAATGAAGACATTGCAACGTGATTGTAGATTTTATTTCCCTGAGCTCCGTTAAAATTAGCTCCAAAATCAAAATTCTTATATTTCAAATTCAAATAAAACGCATAAATATAATCCGGTAAAGCACTTCCTGCAACAATACGGTCATTGTCCAGAATCTTACCATCGTTATTTGTATCTTTAAATTGGTTTAAACCATCAGCGCCAATTCCGGTAAATTCAAGCATATAAAAAGAACCAATTGGCTGTCCGTTTAGCACACCGTTTATCGTTGCTCCGGATTGTCCGCCTCCCTGCGCACCTCCTGTAGTTAAAATTTTATAAGGTGAGTTTTCTACTTTATTGTTTGTAAAAGAGATGTTTCCACCAATGCTATAAGAGAAATCTTTGCTTTTGTCGCTGCTGTAATCTAAAGCAACCTCAATACCACTGTTTTTGATTTCCATATTAGGAATGTTTGTCCAATATTTTGATGTAGGCTGAATTGGATCTACCGGCGCTACTTCTAATAAAATATTCTCTGAAACTTTGTTGAAATAATCAACAGTACCTGATAATCTGTTATTCAATAAACTAAAATCTAAACCAATATTGGTTTGTGTAGAAACTTCCCATTGAATATTAGGATTGGCTAAACGCGTGTATATTGAACCATAAGGATATCCGACTAAATCTGTAGCAGATGGGTCTAATGGATAAGTATCATATCCGCTGTTACTTTCTGTATAACTTGCTTTTGTAATTTTAGAAGGAATCTCCTGAGAACCTGTCTGACCCCAGCTTGCTCTTAACTTAAGATTGTTAAGCATTTCAGATTCTTTTAAAAAATCTTCTTTTGTAATGTTCCATCCTAATGCAACAGATGGAAAATATCCATATCTGTTATTTTTACCAAATTTTGAAGAACCATCGGCACGCATCATTGCTGTAAGCAAATATTTGTTGTCATAGCCATAGTTTAATCTTCCAAAGAAAGACTGAAGCTCATTTTCTACCGCAGATGAAGACTTGGTTCTAAGCTCAGTAGCTGCTTCGATTTGATTCTTTGGTTCAACACCATTGTCAGGGAATCCCTTAAAGTCGTAATTCTTTTGGTTTACTTGTATTTTCTGGTAAGACTGACCCGCCAAAACTGTAAAACTATGAACATCTTTACTAAAATTATACGTCAGTGTATTTTCGTATAAAATATTATTATTAGTAGTTGTAATGTTGTTCAAAGTACTTTCGGTTGTATTAGTTGCCGAAGTATATGGCAAAACTTGTACGTCTCTTTCAGACATAGAATAATCAACTCCAAGATTAAATTTGTACGTTAACCCTTTTATGAACTCATAAGATGGCGCAATATTAGCCAAAATACGATTGTTGTTGGTTTCATCAGAATAAATTCTCTGACTGATTAAAGGATTTACAGCATCATTGCTTAAGTTAACATTTGGTTCTCCATTTACAGAAATTGCATCAGTTGGGTTCATTGTTAACATGCTGCCCACTACACTTCTGGCATCTGGTCTTGAATTTTCAAGTTTTGTTGCTGTCATGTTAAAAGCAACATTAAACTTGTCATCAAATGCTTTTTGGTTTAAATTTAAACGTCCTGAATAGCGTTTTAAATCACTATTTTGCAAAACACCTTCCTGATTGTCTACTCCTACAGATGCTGCATAAGTTGATTTATCTGTTCCTCCGCTCATAGAGAAATTAACGTTTTGAGAAACTCCCGTTCTTGTTAATTCATCCTGCCAGTCTGTATTTGCTCCGCCGTCTTGTAAATTTCCGTTTACGGCAACAACTTGTTTTCTAAATTCATCGGCACTAAAAACGTCAACTTTATTGGCTAATGTTGAAAATCCGGTGCTCATAGAAAGGTTTATTTTAGTTTGTCCTTTCGCTCCTTTTTTAGTTGTAATTACAATTACTCCATTTGCAGCTCTTGAACCGTAAATAGCCGAAGCAGATGCATCTTTAAGAACCTCAATACTTTCAATATCCTGCGGATTGATAAAGTTTAAAGGATTTGAAGCAACTCCATTATTCGTATTATCCAGAGCAAAACCGTCTACTACATAAAGCGGTGTTGTTCCTGAGCGTAAACTTCCTACTCCACGAATAATTATATCTTGTGAAGCTCCCGGCTCACCACTTGCCCCAACAACGTTAACCCCGGAAACTTTTCCCTGAATCAATTGTCCGGCATTGGCCACTACTCCTTTGTTAAAATTTTCACTTTTTACAGAAGCGATAGCTCCGGTTACATCAGATCTTTTTTGAGAACCGTAACCTACAACCACTACTTCATTTAAAGTACTAACTTCTTCAGTAAGACCAACAGTCAATTTTTGGCTGCCAGAATAAGAAACTTCTTTTGTTTTAAATCCTACATAAGAAAAAACTAAAACACCATCATTTTGTTGTGCTTTAATTTTAAAATTTCCGTCAAAATCTGTCGTAACAGCGCCTTTTGGTTCTCCTTTAATATAAACAGAGACTCCCGGTACGGGTACTTTTTCAAGATCAGAAACTACGATTCCTGATACTGATACCTGCGCATGGGAGTATGACATACATCCTAAGGCAAGAATTAACAATGCGTAAACTTTTTTCATTTAAATACTTTTTTAGTTTCGCCAAAAGTATTTTATGGATCCCGGCAATAGGAGGATTTTTGTATTTCAAAAGTGGACTTTTAATGCAATTTAGGATAGATTTAACGGCAAAAAAGGGTAATTTTTGTTCATTAACATTGGGCTAACTTTCTGTAAATGCAGTCCTAACAAAAAACTACGTGCTATATTCTTTATATTCCTTCGGACTTTTGCCAAAATACTTTTTAAAGGAACGTCCAAAGTATTTTGGATCGTTATATCCGCACTCAAAACTAATCTCGGATATGTTCAGTCTTTTCGTTTTTAGCAAAACTTCTGCTTTTTGTAATCGAAGCGACATTAAGATATCCAAAGGAGACTGGTTTAGCGTTTCTTTAAACAAACGATAGCATTTTACCCTCGAAATCCCCAACTGCTCCACAAGCATTTCTACATTAAAAGAAGGATTTTGTAATTCCTCCTTAATTATTTCCAAAGCTCTTTTTAAAAGTTTTTCATTTGGTGTAATATGTTCATTGTCTTCCGTGAGAATCTCAAATATTTTTTGCTGAATTTTATATTCTCGCAAAGGCTCTGCATTTTGATTGATCAGGCTATCAATTTTCTTTCTGATAAATGATGCTCGCGCCGGCAATTTAATATGTGTATCGATACCTATTTCCAATAATTGTTCGTCTAGTTCATAATTAATATCTTCTGAGATATAAATCATGGGGATTTTTATATTGGTATTTCCTTTGTTTGTTTTTAAAAAATGAATCAGGTCATTGGAGAATGCTGCCTGATAAAAAACCAAAGCGGCTATATCAATCTGTTTTGTGATTGCATTTAAATTAGAAACAGAACTTTCAAAAATCAGGTTGTAATTTTCGCTTTCCAAAACCTGATTTGCGGCCGCATTATTAAATGGATCGCCAAAAACCAAAAGACATTTTTTATCTGAAGAAAACTGATCTTCATAATTAAAATTTTTCCAGGAAATTGTTTCTTTAAAGTTAGTTTCAGGATCAACAACCTCTATCGGAATTAAGATTGTGGTTTGAAATTGTTCTTCTGAAGATGGAATCAATTCGCCTTCCAAATCTTGTATTAAAACCTGTAAAGCTCTAAAATAAGGACTATAATGCACGATATTTTGCCAGTTGTTTTTTAAGATAACACTATCAGAAACCGCGTTAATTTTTAAAAAATTATTTTCATACGTGATTGCAATACTTAAAGTGCTGTCTCTGTCTGAATATTTGCAGAAATCATTGAAAAAATACTGCAATGCCAGTTTTAAACGCAATACATCAATAATGGCAAAACAATCTGTTTTGTCTATTTCACAATTAAAATTGACCTGATTAAACTGCAGTTCTTTCTTTAGTTTTTCGACATTATTTTTTAAAACAGGAAACAAATCTGTAGCAGTTTTTTTTATTGGCCCAAGTTCTTTAACATGTTCGAGGTAATTCCATTCAGAAATAAGGTTCATCAATTTGCCGGATTGTGACATTAGGGCGCGTTGGGTTTCTGTATCTTTTTTAAACGAACTCGAGATTTCAATTATTCTCGCTATCGGATCCTGAAATTCTGCCAGCATAAAGGTTTTAAACTTTTCAATTTCAAAATTTTCATTTTTAAAATTACTGTGCAGAATCAAAAGTTTCTCTTTTTGCTCTTCTATTTTTTTGTTTTTTTTATCCAGTTCTGCATTAATTTCTTCCAGGTTTTTTTTCTGCTTTTCAATAACATTCGTACGCGCTTTTACAAGTTCTTCCAGATATTTTTGCTCGACAAGCGCTCTTTTATTTTTCACATAAATTACGATTACACAAACGAGCAATATAAAACCTGATAACAGGATATAAAACAATGCCGATTCGTAAAATGCTTCGGTAATGTGAAGCGTAAAAAATGCAGGTTCAGGAATTCCGTTTTTGCCCTGTTTTATCATAAAGGCATAATCTCCGGAAGATAAATCAGTATATTCTATTTTATTGTTAGCACCCAAAGGAATCCATTCCTCATCATTTCCTTCGAGTTTGTAATAAATATCACTTCTTTTGGCTTTTGGAAATAGTATTGGTATTATTTCAATTTCCAATTCATTATCACTAAAACTTTTTTCTATTTCTGCCGGATAATTTTCATTACCATCGATTTTCAATTTTACTCGTGCTTTTGAATTTTCCGTATGAATGGTTCCGGGATTAAAATAATTAAGTCCGTTTATGCCTCCAAAAAACAAATTCCCCTTTGAATCCTGATGATAGGCTCCTTCAGAAAATTCGGGTGCCTGCCAGCCGTGATCCGGGTTATAAGAAGTTATGGTATATTTTTTCTTATCAATAGAAGCGAGTCCTTTTGTGGTGCTAACCCAGATTTTATTTCCATTATCAATAAGTCCGTAAACCATATGACTTGGCAATCCTTCAGCCTCTGTAATATTTTTTATTACGCCGGTTTTTTTATTAAAAACGGTTATACCTCCCAAAGAAGCAATCCAGTAATTATCTGATTCATTATCGACAAAAACAGAATAGACACTATTGCCTAAAATTCCATCTTTGGTAGTGATTTTTTTTAAAGCGCTCGTCGTTAAATTAAATACAATCACTCCGTTATTTTCTGTCGCCAGAATAAGGTTTTGATTGTTTTTTTTAACGCATCTTATATTGTATTTATTTAATAATTCCTGGCCTTTAAATGTTTCAAACTTTTCGGTTGACAAATTAAATTTTGCCAAACCTCCCCAGCATCCCATCCAAAGCTGTTTGTTTTGATCTTCAAACATAGAATAACATCTGTTAACAGGCATTCCTTTGATATTGCTTGTTTCATAGCTGGTACATTTATTATCAGAAATACGCAAAATTCCTTTGTAAGTTCCCGCCCAAACTGTTCCATCGCTTGACGTAAACAAAGTTCTTATTCGTTCCCAATCCGGACTTGAAGCAGCTTTGTCTATTTTAAATTTTTCATATAAGTGGCTTCTGTCGTTGTAGCAATAAAGTCCTCTTGTATAATAACCCAACCAGATTTTTCCTTTGCTGTCTTTGGTAACTGCCCTAATGGTTTCATCCGGCAGATTAGGTTCTTTTATAGGATGCGGCATAACAGAATTTATTTTTTCAGAACCGGTAAATGCCATACTCAAACCGCCATCTTTTTGCCCTAACCAGATATTCCCAAAATCATCCTCATGAAGTGTTTCTATTTCATTATTTGTGAAAGAATATGGTGCATACAAATCAGAGGTAAAATGTTCAATATTATTTTCATTAGATTCATTTGTAATAATATACAATCCATTTTCGCGAGTGGCAAACCATATATTTCCTAGCTTGTCTTTTAAAATATCATTGATAATAAGTTTAGGATATTTTCTAAGTAAAATACTTTTTAGATTTTCAAAATCTGTTCTTTGTACATTATTTTGAGGTATTTCAACAAAAGAATTATTTTTAAATTCATAATAAGCCGTATTTGTTTCTACTACTATATTTCCCTTTTGAGACAAATGAATCCCTTTTGGAGTGCTTTTAAACTTAAATGCTGCAAATTCATCATTTCCAAGATATTGGTTTACATTACCTTCTTTTGTAATGAGCCAGATTTGCCCCAACGCATCTTTTTCTAATTTTGTAATATAATTGCTTGAAACTGTTTTATGATCTTTAAAATTGTTCTTAAAAATCTTAAAGCTGTAACCATCAAAATAATTCAGACCGTCCCAGGTTGCAATCCACAGGCCGCCATCTTTATCGCTTTCTATATCAAGTACCGAATTATTTGATAAGCCCTGGTTTGTTGTGAAGTTTTCAAATTTTATCTGCTGTCCAAAAGAATATAGTGTAGAAAGACAAAATACTAGTAATACTCGAATCATTGTATATTATTTAACTCGCAAGTTTACAATTGCAAGTTAATTTAAACATGAACTGTGTGTTAAGTTAAAAATGAAGAGAAATTGTTCAAGTCATTGGCAACAGTTTTGATTCTTTTAAAATAAAAAAACCTGCAATTGCAATGCAGGTTATATTTATAGTAAAGTTCCGGTTGTTTTTTATAATTACGAAGTTTAGTCGGCTTTATATTTGTTATTCCAATATAACATTAGTAGCAATGTAACAATTATACAAGAAGCCGTTCCCTCAAAAAACAGACACAAAGAATATGTTGCTACCGATGGCTCACCTCCAAACATAAACGCTTCTGATAATGATTTTACGTATTTGTCTCCTCCTTTAGCATAACTATAAATAAGTAATGCTATAATACTAATAACCACACCCGTAAAAGAAGTTACCATAGCCGAAATTGCGTTGGGAACAAAACTGTTCTTACCATCAGCAAGATTCATTTTTAAAGTTCTGTTTACGCCATAAAAAATAAAAAGTACATTTAATAAACGCAGATAAAAAAGATGAGCAAGATTTAAAACTTCCAGTAATAAGAAGAAAGCAGCAATTCCTAAAAATATATAAATCCCATTAATAATTTCTCTAGGTATTTTCATAATAAGTTATTTTTAGTTAAAAAATGAACATTGTTTAGCACTGTAATTTTATATATCAAATTAAATAAAAATGAAAGAGAAAAAATTCTACTATTCGATGCCAAAAATTACAAAATGTCCATAAATTATTAAATGCAACTTCAAAGTAAACAACTGATAATAATACAATTAAAGATCGAAAAAGTATAATTTATTCTTATTTGTTGTCTATAGATTTGTAATGAATTCAATTGCTAATTAATAAGTGTAGTCCCTACGGGACAATGTCATTAAGTTAAGCTTTTTGAACAATAATTTTTCTTGCAAAGCCGCAAAGTTTAAACACAATATTGTCATTTCGACGGAGGAGAAATCTCCGTGAGAAGCTCGACAAAGATTGGATTCTCTTTGCGGAGTTACTTGTGGAGATTTCTCCTCCGTCGAAATGACAAAATATTTGCGATTTTGCGTCTTTGCGAGATATTTTTATTACTCCGTTAGGAGTTAAATATTGGTAGAAACGAAAGTAACACCCTAGAAATATCCCGTAGGGATTATACTTTTTTTATTAGCAACTTGAATTAATTATTAACTATAAACTTATTATTATGAATACTTCAGACCACAGAAACGACAGATCAGATAATCAGGCGAATAAATCTGAAACCATGGAAAGCAAGGATACTATACTAAATCAGAATCAGGCTGATACTTCCGGAAAAAGAGATCAATATAATGAGAAATCTAATGAGCATCCAATTCAGCACAGACTGGATGATAACGATAATATTGATCCCGATTTTCAAAAAAACACCAATAGACCGCAGTATCTGGATGAAGATTTAAAAAAGAATAATGATCCCGACAGAAGAACGTTGGATGAATATAATGCAACTACTGCCGAACCTGAAGATGATGATACCTATACAGAAGATGATGTAAATAGATAAATCTGTATATCAAAAATCGGAATTTTATAAAAAGTAATCTAAACCGCTGGGCAAAATCCGGCGGTTTTTATTTTGCTGATAACAATCTGTTATTTAATAAAATATGCTAATGTATTCTTAATCATTTCTTTTGCAAATAAGCGTTTTAAACTATTTTGCTTAATTTTGCAGTAATCCAAATTCTATCAAATGAAACGTTCCGGTACAGCAGATCTTCCTTTACATTATGGGCATGTTCCATTGTGGCTTGCTGAAAGAATGTCTAAACTTGGTTTTGCGATTGTAGAAACGATTGCTATGGAATTTTCTACTTCTGAAGTAATAAGCAAACTAAGCAATCCTTTTTGGTTTCAGAGTTTTGGTGCCGTGATGGGCATGGATTGGCATTCTTCGGGCATTACAACTTCTGTACTTGGAGCCTTAAAAAAATCAGTAAACCCGCATTCAAAAGAATTGGGAATATATATTTGCGGAGGCAAAGGCAAACATTCCATGCTAACTCCTCAGGAACTTTTATTTGTTGGCGAAAAAACAGGCCTTGACGGAAATGATCTTGCAAATTGCAGCAGACTAACTGCCAAAGTTGACAACACGGCCATTCAGGACGGATTTCAATTGTACCAGCATAATTTTATCGTTGACAATAAAGGACAATGGGCTGTTATTCAGCAAGGAATGAATCCTGACTCCCAAACTGCCAGAAGATATCATTGGCATTCGCAAGATTTAAAATCCTTTATAAATGAGCCTCATACTTTTATTTATGGCGAAAATCAAGGCACAATCTTAAATCTTACGGCTGAGGCGGCCACAAAATCCAGAGAAGGTATTTTAGAATTATCTAAAGAATCTCCAACAAGAATCATGAAAGAAATGCAGCATCTTTCTATGCCTGCACATCACGATGTGAGAATGGAAGATGTAAATATGAAAAGATTGGGCGCAATGTTATGGGCAACCCACGAAAATAAACCGGAAGATTTTGAAGAATTATTGCTTTTAAAAGGAATGGGACCAAGAGCTTTACAATCGTTAGCATTGGTTAGTGAAATAATTTACGGCACTCCTACCCGATTTGAAGATCCGGCACGTTTTTCTTTCGCTCATGGCGGAAAAGACGGGCATCCGTTTCCTGTTCCTGTAAAAATTTATGATGAAACAATTGATACTTTGCAAAGGGCAATTAATCGTGCTAAAATTGGAAATAGTGACAAAATACAGGCAATTCAAAAATTATCAGAGATTTCAAGAAAAGCCGAAGAAAGTTTTACACCCAATTCTAACTTTGATGCCCTGATTCAAAGAGAACGTGATGAATCGCACAAATATGGCGGAAGAACTATTTTTGGAGATGCCAAACCTCCAAAAAGCAAACCTTCAAACCCTAATAATCAATTGGAATTATTTTAAACTGATAACAGGTTTTAGCAAAAAAAAACTCATTTCGGTAATGAAATGAGTTTTTAAATTTTATTAAAAAGCACATTTATATTACCCGAGCTCAAACCATTTTTGTACCTCTTTTTCAATATCTTCTCCAATTATAACATTCTCAAATTCATTAGAAGAACTATTGTATTTATAATCTTTTTGCCATTCCTGATAATTTTGCGCAACTTGCTGTATAGCATCACAAATAAACAAAAGTTCTTCATTTGTCATGATTGGATGCAGGGATAAACGAACCCATCCCGGTTTATTGGTTTGATTTTTCTGAAGTAATTCGTTGGTTATTTCTTTTGATTTTTCTTCATCAATATCAAACAAATAATGTGCATAAGTGCTGGCGCAGGACCAACCGCCACGAACCTGAATTCCGAAACGGTCATTTAAAAGTCTAACAACCAAATTGTAATGAATGTTTTCGATTACAAAAGAAACGCAGCCAATTCTTTCGGTTGTAATATCTCCCAAAATAGATAAACCCGGAATTTTACTAAACGCTGCATAACAAAGATCAAGCAATTCTTTTTCTCTGTTTTTTATGTTTTCTACTTTCATCTGGTCTTTTAGTTCCAGAGCCAAAGCAGTTCTTATTACCTGCAAAAATCCTGGAGTTCCGCCATCTTCTTTTACTTCTATTATGTCACTATATTGATATCCTCCGGATGGATTTGTCCATTTTACGTTTCCTCCGCCCGGATTATCGGGAATGTTGCTTTTGTATAACTTTTCATTAAAAACCAAAACCCCGCAGGTTCCGGGGCCGCCCAGGAATTTATGTGGAGAAAAGAAAATCGCATCTAATTGTTCTTCAGGATCTTCAGGATGCATATTAATTTTTACATAAGGTGCAGAAGCTGCAAAATCAACAAAGCAAAAACCACCATTTTGATGCATGATTTTGGCCAATTCATGATAAGGTGTAATTATTCCGGATACATTTGAGCAAGCCGTAAAAGAGCCGATTTTCAGTTTTCGATCTGCGTATTTTTTTATTTTCTCAGCAAGAATTTCGGGGTTTACCAAATTGTTCTCGTCGGCAGGCAAAATAACCACATCGGCATTGGTTTCATACCACGGAACCTGATTAGAATGATGTTCCATGTGAGTAATAAAAACGACTGGTTTATCTGTTTCGTCTTCAGTTTTTTTAGAATGAAATTTATTATCGGCAGTACGCAAACCCAGATAACGCTGCAATTTAGATAAAGCTGCTGTCATTCCGGTTCCTGTGGTAACCAAAACATCAGACTCATTAGCATTAACGTGTTTTTTAATTACTGCTCTGGCATGCTGATAAGCATACGTGGAAGCTTTTCCGGTTTGACTTGAAAATGAATGCGTATTGGCAATCATCGGACCTATTTTATTGAGCATTATATCTTCAATCGGAATATATAATCTTCCGCTGGCAACCCAGTCAGCATATAATAAATTTTGTTTTCCGTAAATGGATTCAAAAATGTGATTTACTCCTATTGTATTTTCTCTAAATTTCGAAAAATACTTTTCTAATTGGCTTGTTTTTACTTGCTTCTCAATAACATTCATTTCCCTATCATTTTAAATTAACATATTTTATTTCTCGTTGAATCTTTGGAAGAATCCAAATTTTCGAAGTGATTTTTTAAGGTTTTGTAACCGATATATCGCAGTTGATTATTAGTGTTGCTTAATAAGATATTTTTCATAATAATTTGATTTAAAATTGAACATAAGTGTTCCCTGACCAATTTGAAATGGCCTAACGTAACGTCAATAAAGGGAAATAGACTAGAAAAAATTACCTGCCGTGCATTCGAAAAACTAAAGATTTATTTTCCTGAAATAGCAGATTGGTTTCTGTAAAATTGGCGTATAATAATAGCTCAGCTTTCATTTTAATGATAAAAAAATTTAATAATGATGAGCTTATTCAGATTTACTAAACGAAATCTTTCTTATCTGTCCGCCGTAGCGGAAGGATTTAGCACCTTATTTGGCAACAGGTTGCTAAGACATCATCGGGCCTATTCCCTCAGTCTTTCTGGATAAGTCATGTAGAAATTTTCTACTCTACAAATATATATAAATTCTATCGAATTAATATAGTTTAAAACTGTTTTTTTTAATTTTTAACAATAAATAAAGTATTACGTACTATCTGATCTCTTATCTGAACAATAAAAAATTGACATAAATCCTTTCTTTCCATGACCTATTATTTAGTTGAAATGAGCATCTTTGCATATCGAAAAATAAACTTATTTAATGATAAAAATTACACCCGAATTATCTTTTCCATTAAAAGATGTATTATTCTCATTTGCATTAGAATCTGAAGCAGCAGATATTTTCGTTGGTCAAAATACGCTCATTACCGGAATCGGAAAAGTAAATGCAGCTTATGAATTAACCAAAGTTATTCAAAACAAAAAACCATCTTTAATCGTTAATCTTGGATCAGCAGGAAGCAATTCTTTTCAAAAAGGCGACATTATTTGCTGTACTAAATTTGTGCAAAGAGATATGGATGTGAGAGGTTTGGGATTTGCACAATATGAAACTCCGCTTTCTAATTTACCAGTAATTCTTGACTATGGTTTGGCAATGGATAACCTGCAAATAGGTATTTGTGGAACAGGTGATAGTTTTGAGATGGGTCACGCCACCAAAATATATGATGTGGTAGATATGGAAGCTTATGCACTTGCCATGATTGCCATGAAAGAAAATATCCCGTTTTTATGTCTAAAATATATTTCAGATGGTGCCGATGATAATGCCGCTGATGACTGGGTTATTCAGGTTCACAAGGCTGCAGCAGCTTTTGGAAACATTTTACAACTTAATAATAACATTTAAACACGAATTTCACGAATTTCACGAATTTGCACTAATTTTTTAATAGTTGATCTTAAAATTAATTCATGCAAATTCGTAAAAGCCATAATTTATTTTACTTGTAAACATTGCCAACGGTTTCAACCGTTGGGACATAATGTATTTTTATTATGCATGTCCCCCAAGGTTGAAACCTTGGGCTATATTCATCTCTCTTTCTTTCTTCTATCCTCTTGCCTCTATTCTCTTGCTTCTATTGTCTTGCTTCTATTCTCTTCCCTCTATCCTCTTTCTTCTTAATGCGATTTTTTCAAATATTCATCAAAAGCTTTATTTGGATCTGAAGTTGCGTATTCATTTTCCGGTTCTGGAATTACGTGAATCTTTGAATCTTTTAAGGATACAATGGCAGAACAAACATAGACCCCTATTTTTCCTTCGCTGTATTTAAAATCCAATAAAGTTAATTTAACCACTTCATTGATCGATACTTCATAGTAATTTCCGTGACGGATTATTTTAAAGTAGATTTCTTTTTTATCGACAATTTCAAATTGATTCGTTTGAATATTTTCGAAGATAAAATTGTTTTTGACGTCTTTTTCATTAAATCCCCACGCTCGAAACTGGACAAAACCATTTACAAAATCAATTGAAACATAATAGGCAGTTCCTTCTTCGTCGCACTCAATTACAAAACCTGTTTTTCCCATTCCTTCAACCGCCAGTGTTCCTTCCCACACAAAATCATTGGATGGTTTTTCAAAACAAAAAACTTCGTAACCGCTTCGGCATCCAAAACGCCACTTATTTTCATGTTCTAAAACAAAATTTGCAGATGGATTTCCTAAAATAGGCACCGGAATTGGTAAGTTCTTTTGCGCAATTGTTCTCTGATAAATCGTTTCCCAATGGTGATAGGTTTTTAATAAAAGTCTGCCGCTGGTATCAACATCTAATTGTTTTGGTGGCGGAATTACGCGATGTGTGTTGACATTTCCTCCCACAAAATAAAAATTGTAGATCAAAAAATAATCGCCTTCCTTTACAATTCTTGCGGCATAATTGCCTTGTGGCATTAGCACATTATTATGAAAAGCATGATATTCTCCTTTAAAATCAGGAGAGAACCAATAACGAACTTTAATATCTTCGCGAATCGAACCCAACAAATAATGCATTCCTTTTATTTCGACTACGCAAGGGCATTCCACATCATCATATACATACGGAACATGCAGCGGCTTTTGAAGCACAAAACCAGTAGCTTCTCTTTTTGCTACACCAATACATCCCCTTCTGTAAGTTGGTCCGATGGCACTTCTGGCGCAAATTAGCAAATAATCTTCTCCCTCAAATTCATACTTATACGGATCTCTAAAACTAATCCATTCGCGGGGATTATTGGCCGAACTTTCATAATAAGGTGCCTGACTTTTTAAAGGAAGACCATATTCGTTTTCTTTCGTCCAATGAATTAAATCCGGAGAAACTGCCCTTCCTACTTTTTGCATTATTCCTTTATCCTTGCGCTTTAATCCTGTATAATACATTTCGTAACCTTCTCCCGCTGTGTTTTTACTTACGTGCATCGTCCATAACATATCGTCATCCCATTCTCCGGGATCTCCAACCCACAAAGCATTTTTTACTCTTTTCCAGGAAAGACCATCACGCGATACGGCATGTGCGATATAATCATGATTAGGAATAATCAAATGAAACAAATGATGAAGTCCGTTTTCATCAATAAAAACATCAACATCGCCTATTTCCCAACTGCTAAAACCTGAACCTGAATACATATTATTTTATTATTTTATAATGTTTTAATCCTTCTAAAATTCCTAAAGATGCTGAACTTTTTGCCACAAAAATACTTTTGGTTGTTTCATAATGATCTAATTCCATACTTCTGTTTCCTACAATAATTCCTTTTATTGCACCTCTAAACATGTCGATATCATTTCCTGAATCTCCTGCCGCAATTACGTTAGACAAAGGAATTGCCCATTTACGGCATAAAAATTTAATTGCGTTTCCTTTTGAAGCTCTTTTGGGAATAAAATCCAGAAACTGTCCGTGACTCGGAATAATGTTGATTTTATACCATCCCTTTCCTAAAGCCTTGACTAACTCTTCATGATCGTATTTTTCCTTATCATAATAATAGGAGATCTTAAAAGGATTTTGAGCTTCATCTTCCTGGAGTTTCATCCACGGAATTGCTTTTAAACGATTTTCAATATCATCTCTTTTCCATCTTCCTGATAAAAAAGTCGCCCAGCCTTTATCTAAAATGTAATCCGTACCATTTGTATAATAAATTTCGGTTCCAACAGAGCAAATAATAAAATCCGGTAGCGGAAATTGTTCTTCATCAATTACTTTTTTTACCAGCGTCAAATTTCTTCCGGATGCGAGGGCAAAAGCCATTTTATTGGTGCGATTTACTAAATGCACTTTTAATTCTTTTAAACCCGGATTATTTAATTTGGGTTCAATCAGGGTTCCGTCAATATCCGAAACTAATAAATTTTCGACTTTTCTTTTTAAACGCTCAATATTGATATTTGGATAGTGTCTGTTTTTAATTCCGGAACCAGATGAAAGCGTCAGATTCTCATTAATTAATTCAACGTATTGATTAACATGACTTAACCAACTGTAATGTTTTTGAATATTGATGGCTCCGTTATTCGAATAATATTTCCATTGATTTTCATCGGTTAATATATTTCGCACCGCTTTTTTAATTTCATTTACATCTAAAGGATCTACCAATATTCCGTTTTGGCAGGTCGGTATAATTTCAGATGGCCCTCCGTTTTTGGTCACCACAACAGGCAAACCAGAACTGGCTGATTCTATTACGGTTAAACCGAAATTTTCATGCAGCGTCAGATTGACAAATACACCTCTTTTTTCGGCCGCATAACGGTAAATAATCGAAACTTCATTTTCTACATCATGCTTTTTCGGAATTGCCATTTTCCCGTATAAATCGTACTTATCCATTAACAGCAGTAAATCTGTTAATACGTCTTTTTCTGATTCCGGCATTTGTGAAATATCTTTTCGGATACCTGCAAAAATAACCAGATTAGCGATGCTTTGCAGTTCTTTGTCTTTGCCGTAAACTTCAATAAGTGTATGAAGATTTTTATGGCGATCTGGCCTTGAAAGTGCCAAAATAAAGGGCTTGTGGGGATTTATAAGAAACTTAGAAATGGTTTCTGCAACCCAATATTTTCTTTGTTCTTCTTCCATTTGCTTATCCAAATCCTGTTCGAGATGATAATAGGGAACAAATTTTCTGGTATCAATACCGGGAGAAATGGCGTGGTATTTGGCTAAATCAAAATTTTTATACGGTTTATAAGTTTCTATTTCCTGCTCTGTCGAAGTAACAATAAATTCTGATAATTCGAGTGTCCTTTCTTCTGCGGCAATTCTGGCTTTAAACTTAAATTTCTTTTCGAGTTCCTGTTCGTCTATCCCGCTTTCGAGCAATTTTTTTCTTTTATGAAAACCTAACGAATGTCCGGTATGAGCAAAAGGAATATTCAGGATTATCGATAATTCGCTCGCCACATAACCCGCATCTCCGTAATGAGAATGAATCCAGTTGGGAAATATGTCGTGAACTTTAATATGCTGAACAATTCCGTTTACAAAAGTATCAAGACCTTCCCATAATTGTTCTTTCGGTTTGTATTTTTTCCCTAAAAAGGGAATTCGCCTTATGGTCAATTTTTCATTTACTACTTCAATAGGTACTGCATATTCTGGAGAAAGACTGCGATCGTCAATCAATCTGGTAAATAAATCAACATGCTCAACATCTGCATGTTGTGATAAAAATTCGGCAAGTTCGTATACATATTTAGTTTGTCCTCCATTATCAGCATCTCTGCCAATCTCAAGACCTGAGCCTTTCAAAAGTCCGTGAATATTGATCAATGAAATTCTTAATTTTGTCATCATCTTTTTTATTAATTTGATTTTAAGGTACGAAAAATAAAGCGAACTGACCCGAAATCTGAGGAAAAACAGACAATTTAAATCAAATCTGTAAAAATTATGGCAATAAAATTCCATTCACATCAACAAAAAAACCATGAATATTTCATCATGTAAATCTTTGATTTGCAATAAATTTCTCTTTGATTATTAAAGTATAATGGTAACTTATTGAATAGTTTTTGAGTCAAGTTTCCCCATGACCTGAATAAGTTTGCGTAAATTTGCCAAAACAGCAATTTTTAAAATGAATATAAAAAGGTCAGAGATCAAAAAAATTATTGAAAAAGCAGAAGACAAAAATTTATCTTTCCGCGTTTTTGATTTAGACAAAAAACATATTGAAAACTATCAGCAGCCTCACAAAAATGATCACTTTTTGATTATTATTGTAGAAACAGGAAAAGTTGATGTTCAGATCGAAGACAAAATTCATTTTCTAAAAGCAGGAAAAATTTCTATCATTTTTCCGGAACAAATTTGCTTTATTTCTAATTTCAGTAAAGATTTAACCGGTAAAATAATTTTATTTGAAGAAGTATTATTTTGTTCCGATATACTAAAGAATGAATTAAGTCCTTATAATGTCAATCTTTCTGCCAATCTTAATTGTACGGCACTTTCCAATGAGGAATTTGAAGAAGCAATTACGCTTGTAAAAAGTATCCAGAATATTTACAATAAACCAAGTCTTGTCAAAAAAGAACAAGCCCGTTTTTACATTAAAGTTTTTTTATTGGGACTTATAGAATCTATTCACGGACAACATCCTGTATTGCATCAAAAAACAAATCAACATATTTATATTGGTTTCAAGAAACTCTTAAACCAACAATACAGAAGCGAGCGTACGGTACAGTATTATGCTTCTCAGCTTTCAATTAGTCCAAAAAAACTCAACGAAATAACCAAAAAACATTGTGGAGAAACGGCCATAAATGCGATTCATAACCGCATCCTGACCGAAATCAAAAGACAATTATTGTTTTCTGATCTTTCTCACAAGGAAATTGCATTCGACCTTGGATTTAGTTCTCCTTCGGCACTTAATAAATTCGTCAGGGCAAAACTAAAAGAAACTCCTACCGAACTGCAGCAGGAATTGGCGCAAATTTATACCGCATAGTCTTGTTTGTATAACATCCTGCCCCGCCCGCACCTTTAACTTTGCATCAATAATTAAATACTATTAAAGATGAGCAAATTATTTGTTGCAGGAGAGGTTTTCCACGGTCCGGGAAGTCTTGAAGAATTAAAAAATATAAAAGGTAAAAAAGCTTTTGTTGTAACCGGCGGAAGCTCTATGAAAAAAAGCGGAACGCTTGACAAAGCTGTAGCTTTTTTGAAAGAAGCAGGAATTGAAACTTTTGTTTTTGATGGTGTTGAAGAAGATCCGTCATCTGCTACAAGTTTTAAAGGTGCAGAAGCTATGCGTGCGTTTCAGCCAGACTGGATCGTAGGTATTGGTGGATGTTCTGCTATTGATGCAGCCAAAACAATGTGGATTTTTTACGAACATCCTGAAACTGAATTTGATTCGCTTATTAAACCTTTCAGTGTTCCTGTATTAAGAAACAAAGCTAAATTTATCGCAATTCCTTCTACAAGCGGAACTGGTACTGAAACAACTGGTTTAGCGGTAATTACAGATCGTGAAAAAGGGGTAAAATACCCAATTGTATCTTACGAATTAACTCCGGATATTGCTATAATCGATGGAGAAATTTGTGCGTCTATGCCTGCTCACGTTACATCAAATACAGGATTGGATGCTTTAACACATTGCGTTGAAGCTTATGTTTCTAACATTGATGATAATTTTGCTGATGTATTATCAAAAGGCGGATTAGAAATTGTTTTTGACAATCTGGAAGAAGCTGTAAAAAATCCATCAAATATTACGGCTCGTCAAAACATGCACGATGCTTCTTTTATGGGAGGTTTGGCTTTTAATAATGCCTGGTTAGGAATTGTTCACTCATTATCTCATCAGGTTGGTGCTCTATACGGTATTCCACACGGAAGCGCAAATGCTATATTTTTACCAAATGTTATTCGTTATAATAGCGTAGCTACAAATAAATTTCCGTCATTGGCAAAAGTAATTGGACTGCAAACTGCCGAAGAATTGGCGCAGGCAATTGAAGGATTAAGAAAAAGAGTGAATAATATTTCGTCTCTAAAAGAATTCGGAATTTCAAAAGAAGACTGGGATAAAAACCTGGATTATATTGCAAACAACGCATTCATTGATCCATGCACCGGTTTTAATCCGCGTGTAACCAGCGTAGAAGAATTGAAAGATATTTACAACGCCTGCTACGAAGGTGTCGTTTATGCAAATGATGCTGTATTGAATTAATTCTAAAGACAAAACAATACTTTATAAACCAGACATTTATTTTATTTGTCTGGTTTATTTTTTAATAACATCTCTATTATTCAATTATCTTTTTTCGGTGTTCTATGCCCCACTCTGTCAGATTATTAATTATTGTCTGCAGAGTTTTGCCATGTTCCGTAAGCTCGTACTGAACACTTATTGGCTGCGTTTCTAAAACTGTTCGCCTGATTAATTTATTTATTTCAAGCTCTTTTAATTCTTTGCTCAGCATTTTGTTTGAAATACCTACTACATCATTCAAAATATCCGAAAATCTTCTTTTGTTATAATAACAAACAGAGGAAATAATCGCAATTTTCCATTTTCCGCTCAGCACATCCATTGAATCCTGGACTGCCATCATCTCTTTTTTGTGCATCTCTTTTTCAGGTACTTTACACTCCATAAGGTTACTTTGTTACTTCAAGGTTACTGTTACTTTTAGTTACAAAGTTACTAAAATAAATTAATCTGCTCTAAATTTGCCTTTGTAAAATCATAAAAATAAAAACATGAATAAATTAAAAAACAAAGTGGCAATAGTAACAGGCGCATCAAAAGGAATTGGAGCTTCTATAGCTAAATATTTTGCGGCAGAAGGTGCCAAAGTTGTTGTCAATTATGCATCAAGCAAAGAAGATGCAGAAAAAGTTGTAAAAGCAATAACAGATAATGGAGGAACAGCTATTGCTGTAAAAGCCGATGTATCAAAAGAATCAGAAGTAGCTATATTATTCGAAGAAACAAAAAATGCTTTTGGCACATTGGATATTTTGGTAAATAATGCCGGTATTTATCAATATGCCCCAATCGAAGAATTCTCAGCAGATTCTTTTCATCAGCAATTCAATATCAATGTTTTGGGATCATTACTAACCATTCAGGCTTCGCTAAAATTGTTTGGCGATAAAGGTGGTAACATTATCAATATCAGTTCTGAAGCCGGTAAAACACCACTTGCAACAGGATCGGTTTATTCTGCTACAAAAGCAGCTTTAGATGCCATTACGATTGCTTTGTCTAAAGAATTCAGCGGAAGAAATATCCGTATCAATTCTATTTTGCCGGGTATTGTAGAAACTGAGGGTTCGCATAGCGCAGGTTTTATTGGCAGTGAGGCCGAAACAAAATTTGTTGCCAACACACCGCTTGGCCGTACAGGACAACCGGAAGATATTGCAAAAGTGGCCGTATTTCTTGCTTCTGATGATGCTGGTTGGATTACAGGAGAAAAAATTTCTGTTTCCGGAGGTATTTACGGTGTATAAATCTTCCTCAAATTATTAATAATTAAATATTCAAGATTAAAAGAAAATGAGCAAATTAAAAAATAAAGTAACGGTTGTTACAGGCGGTAATAGCGGTATTGGATTTGGTATTGCAGAAGCATTTAAAAACGCAGGTGCCGTTGGTACAATTACGGGAAGAAATGAAAAAACATTGGATGTTGCCCTAAATGCTTTAGGCAAAGATTTTATAGCAATTAAAGGTGATGTCACAAACAGCGATGATTTGGAAAATGTATTCAAAAAAACGGCTGAAAAGTTTGGAAAAATTGATGCTCTGGTAGTAAATGCCGGCGGCGTTGTAGATGGTGTTCCTATGGGAACCATAAACGAAGTTACTGAAGAAAGCTATGACAGTTATATGGATTTGAATTTGAAAAGTGCCTATTTTACGGTACAAAAAGCACTTCCATATTTAAATGATGGTGCTTCTGTCATACTTATTGGTTCAAGTGCTGCCCATCGAGCTGCACCTGGAATGGCTATTTATGCGGCGGCAAAAGCTGCAATAATATCTTTGTCCAAAGGTTTATCGCTGGATTTGCTGCCGAGAAAAATACGTGTCAATACACTTTCGCCGGGTTCTATTGATACACCCGTTTTTGGAAAATTAGTACCTCAGGAACAATTAGAGCAGGTAAAACAAATCTGGATCGATATTACGCCTGCTGGCAGACAAGGGCTTCCATCTGATATTGGAAACGCTGCTGTATTTTTAGCATCTGATGATTCGGCTTTTATAGTGGGTACCGAAATCCTTTCAGACGGTGGTATGACCAATATTAGTCTGATGAAATAATATTAATCAAAACCTGATTTATAAAACCTGAAAACCTCCAAAGTCATTGATTTTGGAGGTTTTAGTTTTTAGTAAATGAATTAAAAAAAACACCTGACATAAATTGTTTTATATGCCAGATGTAATTACAAATCAATTTTAACAACCTAATTTTTATTGCACCAAATAATCTACTTTATCTGCTTCACAAAGCCTGAAATAACCAAAAGCATAATTATTGACATCATTTGTATTGATAATATTACCTCTGATGTTACCGGGAGGAATAGAAAATGGACTTCCTCCGTATACTTCTAAAATTAAATTCATGTAATTATAGAAGTTCTTAGAAATACCGCGATGTGTAATTTCAATCGTATGCCCGGACTTTAGTTTATCTTCATTCGAAAATCTTGTGTTTATTTCATTTCCGTTAAATAATTCATCGTCTGTTAGTTCATATTCCGGAAAAATTAAAGATTCTGTTTTATAATCTGTAAGATAATAATTGACTGCATCAGCCGGATCTTTATAATAATAGGTAACTTCAATTACATCTTCGCCTCCAAAATCAGGAACCATCTCTTGTTCTACACGATCAATTGGCGTTACCGAAGTCAGCTTTTCAACAGCCGTAAAACTTTGCCCTTCTGCCGTAACGTACAAGGTATAATCCATGCCGATAACAGGAACAAAATTGGTGCATACATAAGAGCCGGCTTCTGTCTCATTGAAGGTAAAAACATCACCATTAGTATTTTCAATTCGTACCTGAGCACCCGAAACTTTTGGTGTTGTATTATTATAATAAGGAGCCGTTTTACTAATTTTTATGGTTTGCTCGTTACCGTTTGTTCCTTTTTGCCAAATAATTTCTGCATCTACCACTAATCTTGTTTCTCCGGTTTCCAGATCAAGCGTTACGACATCTTCACAAGAAGTAAAAAACAGTACGAGAAACAGGCTAAATAAAGTCAGTGCTTTACTTTTAAAATTATATTGTTTAAACCTTTGCATATTCATTAAAATTTAAAATTATAAGAAATACCAGGTACTATTCCAAAAATAGACAGTCTTCTGGTTTCATTTGCTCCCGTATCTTCGTTTGTTGCAAACGTCATCGAAGCGGCATTTTTTCTATTGTAGATATTATAGATGCTAAATACCCAATAGCTTTGCCAGCCTTTCTTTTTATCCGGTTTTGGTGTATAGGTTGCCGCCAGGTCTAAGTGATGAAAAAGTGGCAGTCTGTTTTCATTTCTCAATGAAAAATTAGGAATATTGATTCCTCCAAACTCATAATACCCATTTGCATACGTTACAGGCTGACCTGATTGTAAGGAGAAATTAGCATTAAAAGACCATTTCGGATTGTATTCATAACTACCTACAATATTCAGATTATGCATTTTATCATATCCTGATAAATACCAATCGCCATTTGCAATTCCTGGTTCGCTTGGGGTTCTGCCGGGAGTTTTTTGTTCTGCCCTTGATAATGTATACGAAACCCAACCTGTAAAATCACCCGTGTTTTTTCTAACTAATAATTCCAAACCATACGATCTCGCTTTACCATTCAAAATAACCTGTTCTATATTATTGTTTGCCAAAATATCGGCACCATCAATATAATCAATACGGTTTTGGATATTCTTATAAAACAATTCGGTTTCAAGAGAATAATCTCCATCTTTAAAATTCTTAAAATATCCAACAGCATATTGATCCAAAAGCTGTGGTTTTGTAAAGGGGCCGCTTGGTGTCCAGATGCTCATTGGCAATGGCGACTGAGTATTGGATAAAATATGAATGTATTGCGCCATTCTGTTGTAACTTGCTTTTACCGAAGTATTATCATTAAAAGCGTACGACAATGCTGCGCGCGGTTCCAGATTATCAAATTTACTTATGGTTGCTCCACTTTTATACGAAATGCTTCCGGTTGGAGTTCCTTCTTCATAAATATTATATAACGGATTGTAAACTACTGCCTGTCCGTTTTCGTAAGTGTTGATAGTTTCGCCTCCTAAACGATAAAACATGCTATAACGAAGCCCGTACCTTAGATTTAATTTTTCTGTAAGCTGATGTTCAAAATCCAAATAAACAGAAGATTCAAAAGCATATTTTTTATCAAACTGTTTGTAATTAAACTGTGAATCTGAGCTTGTTGGCTGTACAGTTCCCGGATTAAAATCGTAATACTGACCGTCAATTCCGTAGTTAAGCTTCAATTTTTCTGTTACAGCATGATTCCATCCGTATTTAAGACCGTAGCTTTTTATCGTGTTGTTCCATTCAAAATTTTCTGTCGAAATTTCAAGATTAAATTTATAATCACTGTAGAACACAGCTAAATTTGTATTTATTTTATCAGAAAATTTATGTTTCCAGTTTAAAATTCCCATTGTATTTCCGTAAGTACTCCCAAAACGATCGTTTATGTCGAAAACATCATTTCCTAAATATCCTGAAAAAGCAATCGTATTATTGGCACTAAGTCGATAATTTAATTTAGCATTAATGTCATAAAACATCGCCGAATTACTATTATCAGACAGCTTCAAAAATAAATGAGCGTAAGAAGCACGACCGGCAATAAGAAAAGAACCTTTTTCTTTCTGGATGGGCCCTTGTACCAATAAACGACTTGATATCAAACCAATACCACCATTTACTTTGTAGTTTTCAAAATCTCCGGTTTGCTGGCTAACATCAAGAACAGAGGAAACTCTTCCTCCAAATTTAGAAGGAATCCCGCCTTTATACAACTCCAATCCGCTGATGGCATCTGCATTAAAAACAGAGAAAAAACCAAACATATGAGAATCACCATATACAGGAGCTCCGTCTAAAAGAATTAAATTCTGATCGGCAGCACCTCCCCTAACATTAAAACCTGAAGAAAGTTCTCCTGCATTTGTAACTCCCGGCAATGTCAATATTGATTTTAAGGGATCCGGCTCACCCATAGCAGATGGAATTCTCTTTATTTCTTCCATAGTAAGTTTGTTTACACTCATTTGTGTATTTCTTACATCAACCGCTTTGGTGTTGGTAATAATTACCTGTTCCAATTGCTGGCTGTCGGATTCCATTTTAAAATTAATTTTTTCATCATCAGAAACTGTAATTTGCTTTTCCTTATTTTTAAAACCTACATAGCTCACCACAACAGTGTAAGTTCCTTTATCCAATTCTAATGAAAAAATTCCGTTTTTATCGGTCGTGGCACCTGTCTGCAGTTCTTTAATAAAAACATTTGCACCAATAACAGTTTCATTGTTATCGTCAAGTACCTGACCGGTTAACTTTTTTTTTATTCTGCCTGTATTAGTTTTAGAAGCTTTTTGCTTTACAAAAATATTATTGCCTACAATCGAAAACTGAATCGTAGTGTTCTTATTAAGTTCATTAATAAGTTCTTTGATTTCGATATTTTTAAAGGTGTTTTTTTGATTAAAATACTTTTGACTTGTATTAACCTGATCGGTAAAGGCAAATTTAAAATCGGTTTGATTTTCAATTTGCTTAAAGAATTCTTTTAAGGTTACCGTTTTATCAACAGTTACAGTTATGTTTTGAGAAAACATGCACCAACTGAATAAAAAAAAGCACGCTGAAATTATATGCTTCATGAATTTTTGTATTTTTGAATATTATTAAATGGAATAGTTTTATACTATCCTGACTATGAGGAGGATGTTTAGTTTCGCGGCTAGTGCATCCTTTTCTTTTCTATTGAAAAGTAATTTCTTTTAATTCGTCATTTACTTCGAAGTTTAGGTTATACATTTCTGATATTAATTGAACAATTGTTTTTAAATCCTCTTTTTTGTTTATTCTTACTGTAATTCGCTGGTTGTAATATTCCTGCGGAATTGCCATTTTATAACCGTAATTCTCCTCAATATAAGTTCCTAATGCGGTTAATTTTTCATTATCAAAATCAATAAACCTGTCAAATTCGGCTACTGCTGCTATTGCGTTTCCATATGTAAATTTGTCGCCGGGTTCCAGTATCCATTTTTTATCCTGACCTTTTACATTCATCTGAACACTTCCTTCATAAAGTGCTATAATGGCTCCGTTTTTAGTATATTCTTTCACAGTAAAAGAAGTTCCTAAAACAGTTGTTGTGGTTTCATTACAAAAAACCTGAAAAGGATGTTTTTTATCTTTTTTAACTTTAAAATAAGCTTCTCCGTGAATTTCAATTTTTCTGTTTCCTGCAAAATTATTGGCATATACAATTTTAGAATTTGGGCTTAATTCTACTTTTGAACTATCCGGCAGGAAAACAGTTTTTATTTTTGAAGTCGTATTTTCAATTACATTGGAAGACGCAAAAACATTTTCCTGCAAAGGACTTTTGCTAAAATAAATTCCGGTTCCGATAAGCATGAAAATGATAACTGCCGCTGCTGCTGCATAACGCCAAATTTTAAAATCCTTCTTTTTTGGAGCAAAGGCTTTAGATTGAAAACTCTCCCACGAAGCCTCTTTTTCAGCATCAGAATGTAAATTGGGAGTTTCGTCCCAGATTTTTTTTAATTCTTCTTCTATTTTTTTCTCATCCATGTCTTTGAGCGTTAAAGTTTCTGACAATAAAATCCCTGCTTATTAAAAACACCATACACCATTTCCTTAATATCTCTGTTAGTTTCGATTCTTAGAATATGATTAGAATCTTCCAAATCAAAATTCATGATACAATCAGAAATAACAAATTGAAGAAGCGCTACAATAAACCTTGCATCTTCCCTTGTTGTAACATCTGTTTTATAAGCCTCAATTTCCATTTCTTATGTTCCGTTTTTATATATAACAAACGAGAACAAAAAAGTTCCTAATGGTTTTCGATTTTTTTTCTAATAAATTTACTGGCGAGATAAATATGATTGGCTATGGTCTTTTCAGAAAGATCCGTCATCGCTGCAATCTCCTTATAGCTAAGGTTTTCCAGTTTATGTAAAGTAAATATTTTTTGTTGCTGTTCCGGAAGCTGATTTATGAAATTATATAATTTTTCGCTTCTTTCTTCAAAAATTCCCGTATCAATCTCTTCCTCTGCGATTTCTAATTGCGAAGGATCAAACTGAATTATTTTATTTTCTCTGTTAAGATGATTGATAATGATGTTTTTGCAGATTACAAACAGTTGTTTATCAAATAAAACATCTTCGTTTAGTAATTCTCTTTTATTATATAATCTTAAAAAAGTTTCCTGGACAAAATCCTGCGGGGTAAGAACCGTAAAATTAAAACGTCTGGCAATGTTTATCAGTTTATCGTAGTATTTTAAGTAAGCTTCTTTGAAAGAAGCCTCATTACCCTTTTTTAAACTTAATATAAACTTTTTGTTGTCCATAACGTAAATATGATAATTAATCTAAACTCAATGTCCAGAATAATATTGCCTTCTAAAGCTGATCGCTTAAGACAGCTTTAACCATTTCTTTAGTAAATGCTAAGTTGCAAAGAACAGAAATTTATTCGAAAATTATTTAATAAAAAATATAAATCAATGTTTCTATGTATTTAATTAGATTTTATTGGGTTTGCTAACGTATTTATTGTCTTTTACAAAAAATCTCCAGGGTAAAAAAGCATCTTCCTGCGCATAGGCAACACCTACGCGCGGACCAGACACGATAGCATCATCAGGATATTGAATCCCATGATCTTCTAGCCAGATTTCTTCGCCGCCTAAATCTTTTTTATTGAAAGAATTATCAATTCCCAAAGCCTTCGCCGCAGAACCAGGACCAGATGAAATAGCGCTTTTAGAAACAGGCATTTTCCGTCTCAATTCCATAATTCCCTGACCAATTAAAGGTTCAATTGCCCTAATTAAAACCGCGTGAGGTTCGCCATTTACAGAAGTTACAATATTAAAAAGATGATGAATTCCGTAGCATAAATACACATACGAAACCCCGCCTTCACTGTACATTATTTCGGTTCGGTTCGTGCGTCGGCCGCCATAAGCGTGAGAGGCTTTGTCTATTTCGCCAAAATAAGCTTCGGTTTCAACGATAATTCCTGCGGTTATTTGTCCATCAACTTGCGTATAGAGAACTTTCCCAAGCAAATCTTTGGCTAAAAAAAGCACATCGGGATTAAGATAATAGGATAATGGTAATTTCAAAACTGAATAATTTAATACTTTAATATAAAGATTTACAGACCTCTAAATTAATTTAAAAGCACTTCATTTCATTACCAAATTAACCTATTTATAATAAAAAATCATTAGTATCTCTAAGATTTTTTTGCTAAATTGGATATATGAAAACAAATCCGGATGTAGTAATTATAGGCGGCGGTCTTGCAGGTTTGACAGGAGCCATACATTTGTCAAAAAAAGGATTAAAAGTAACCCTTATCGAAAAATCCGATTATCCGCGTCATAAAGTATGTGGTGAATATATTTCTAATGAAATTCTGCCCTACCTTCTGTGGCTTGGTGTTGATGTTTTACAATTGAAGCCAACCAATATTTCTAAATTTGAATTTACTACACAAAATGGCAAAATGGCAAAAACAAAACTTCCATTAGGCGGTTTTGGCGTAAGTCGTTTTGCACTCGACAATTTTCTATGTCAAAAAGCATTACAAAACGGCTGTACCATTATAAATGAAACAGTTACTGATGTTTCTTTCGACAATACTACTTTTACAGTTACAACTCAAAATCAGGTTTTAGCATCAAAAACAGTATTGGGTGCTTTTGGAAAACGTTCTAATTTAGATCAGGTTTTATCCCGGGATTTTATCACTAAAAAATCGCCATGGTTAGCCGTTAAAGCGCATTTTTCGGGAGATTTTCCAGATGATGTTGTGGGCTTACACAATTTTAAAGGTGGTTATTGCGGTGTTTCAAAAGTAGAAAACAACGTTATAAACATTTGTTACCTCGCTGATTATGCCACTTTTAAAAAATATAAAAATATAGACGATTACCAGCAAAACGTACTTTATAAAAACAAGCATCTTAAAAACGTTTTTGAAAGCAGTAACTCCGTTTTTGAAAAACCATTAACGATAAGCCAAATTTCTTTTGATAAAAAACTGCCTGTAGAAAATCATATTTTAATGATTGGCGATACGGCAGGTCTTATTCACCCGATGTGTGGTAACGGAATGGCAATGGCAATACACAGCGCCAAAATAGCTTCAGAATTAGTACTTGATTATCATAATGGAAAGATAGCATCCCGTGAATTATTAGAAAAAAAATACATTAAAGAATGGAATAAGAATTTTGCAAAAAGACTGCTTATGGGCCGGTTTTTGGCAAAAACTTTAACCTACAAAACAATCACCAATGTGTTTGTTGCAATAGTAGCTTCAATGCCTGCACTATTATCTGCAATAATAAAACAAACGCATGGCAAACCTATAGCAGTCGAATAATGAGCATAAATACCAAATATAGAACACAGGAAGCCGAAATAATGGATGATTTTTCGCTTCAGGGCAATGAGCTGACGGCCGCGCTTGATCAAATTGCGCGTATAAACCAATTGCTTGGAGGAAATAATCTCACGCTTAACGGCGTAAAAAAATTATTAAACAAAGCTGATATTTCAAAAACCATCACAATCGCAGATATTGGTTGTGGTAATGGCGATATGCTGCGAATGTTATCAAATTACGGTCAAAAAAACAATATCAATTTTAAACTTATTGGCGTAGATGCAAATGCTTTTACTATCAATTACGCCAAAACACTTTCAAATTCATACCCGAATATTGAGTATAAATGTATCGATATTTTTAGTGAAGATTTTGCAGCTCTTCATTACGATATTCTTTTATGTACGCTTACACTTCATCATTTTTCTAATGAGCAAATATTAAATATTATTACTATCTTTAGTAAGAATGCTGCTATTGGTGTTGTGATAAACGATTTGCACCGCAGTAAATTAGCTTACAGGCTTTTTGAAATAATTTGTTCTGTATTTAATTTAGAAAAAATGTCTCGTGAAGATGGTCTGGTTTCTATTTTAAGAGGATTTAAAAAAAATGAACTGGAGGAATTCTCCAAAAAACTAAGTTTAAAAAACTATATCATACGTTGGAAATGGGCTTTTCGCTACCAATGGATAATTACTAAAATATGAGTGTAAAAATAGTTACTGTTGCAAAACAACTACCACAATATTCCAGAACAACAGCAGATATACTTCCGTATTTGGATGGATGGCTTGATGGACAGGAAGAGCGTTTTATAAAAAAAGTAAAAAAAATATTTGAAGCCGCCGCTGTAGACAAACGCTATTCGATAATGGATCCTGTTGAAGTTTTTACAGCGACATCTTTTGAAGATAAAAATGATATTTACAGTCGTGAGGTTATTATTTTAGGAGAGCAGGTTTTAGAAAAAGCACTTAGAAAAGCCGGCTGGGAACCGCAGACTCTCGATTACATTATAACGGTAAGCTGTACCGGAATTATGATTCCGTCGCTGGATGCTTATCTTATCAATAAAATGAAACTGAAACAGGATATTGTACGATTACCGGTTACAGAAATGGGTTGTGCTGCTGGTATATCCGGAATTATTTATGCCAAAAATTTCCTGAAAGCCAATCCCGGAAAACGCGCCGCAGTAATTGCGGTTGAATCGCCTACAGCAACATTTCAGCTCGATGATTTTTCCATGCCGAATATCGTAAGTGCTGCCATTTTTGGTGATGGAGCAGCTTGCTGTCTTTTGTCTTCTTATGAAGAAGATAACGGCCCGGAAATAGTGGCTGAAGAAATGTATCATTTTTATGATGCCGAACATATGATGGGATTTAAACTAACCAACGGCGGTTTGCAAATGGTTTTGGATATTGAAGTTCCGGACACAATCGCTTCTCATTTTGACGATATCATTCATCCATTTCTCAAAAAGAACAACTTAGAAATTAAAGATCTGGACCATATGATATTTCATCCCGGAGGTAAAAAAATAGTAACAACCGTAGAGGCGCTTTTTTCAGGATTAGGCAAAAATATTGATGATACAAAAGAAGTCCTTAAACAATACGGCAATATGTCCAGCGCAACCGTATTGTATGTTTTAGAGCGTATTATGGACAATAAACCACAAGCGGGAGAAAAAGGATTAATGCTTAGTTTTGGTCCTGGATTTTCGGCACAGCGTGTTTTATTGCAATGGTAATTATTTAGAAAAACAATTATGGAACTTAACAATATTATAGCACAACTGCCCTACAGCGAACCATTTTTATTTGTAGATGAATTACTGCATGTTGATGAAAATGGCGCAACGGGAACATTTACTTTTAGAGAAGATTTAGATTTTTACAAAGGACATTTTAAAGATAATCCTGTAACTCCGGGCGTTATTTTAACCGAAACTATGGCGCAAATTGGTATGGTTTGCCTTGGTATATATTTATTAAAGGATGACTTGAAAAAAGATACTGTAGTTGCTTTTACATCAGCAGACATGCAGTTTTTAAAACCTGTTTATCCTAACGAAAAAGTAACCGTTACTTCTCAAAAAACATTCTTTAGGTTTGGCAAACTTAAATGTGATGTTGTAATGAAAAATGAAGCCGGGCAAGAAGTCTGTAAAGGTATTGTAGCCGGAATGATTACTACAAAATTATGAGTAAACGAGTTGTCATAACAGGCTTGGGTGTAGCGGCTCCAAACGGGGTTGGAATTCCTGCATTTACTAATGCGCTAAAAAAGGGCATTTCGGGTATAAAACATGATGCTCAATTGCAGGAGCTGCAGTTTTCCTGTCAAATAGCGGGTAAACCGGAAATAAGTGATGAACTGAAATTACAATATTTTACTGAGCTTGAACTACGCGGATTTAATAGTACTGGGATTTTGTACGGTGTTATTGCGGGCATAGAAGCCTGGAAAAATGCAGGATTACCTATAGAAAACAATAATGAACCCGATTGGGATAACGGAACTATTTTTGGCTCGGGAACTTCGGGAATTGATAAATTTCGCGAAAGCATTTATAAAATAGACGAACTGCAAACCCGAAGATTAGGAAGCACTGTTGTGGCTCAAACCATGAACAGTGGTGTTAGCGCTTATCTTGGCGGTAAACTCGGACTTGGAAATCAGGTTACTACAAATTCATCGGCCTGCTCAACGGGTACTGAAGCTATTATAATGGCGTACGACCGTATTCGATCCGGACAGGCAAAACGTATATTAGCGGGCAGTACAGGCGATAGCGGTCCTTATATTTGGGGCGGATTTGATGCTTTAAGAGTATGCAGTTCTAAATTTAATGATAATCCCGAAGAAGGTTCGCGCCCAATGAGTGCCACAGCCGCAGGTTTTGTTCCCGGCAGTGGTGCCGGAGCATTAGTTATTGAAGATCTCGAAAGTGCCTTAGAACGTGGCGCAACAATTTATGCCGAAATATTAGGCGGCAACGTAAACTCCGGAGGACAACGAGGCAACGGAAGCATGACCGCTCCAAACAGCGATGCCGTGCAGCGATGCATTACAACTGCAATTAAGAGTTCCGGTATTTCTGCAAATGAAATTGATGCCATAAACGGACATCTTACAGCCACCACAAAAGACAGTCTGGAAATCGAAAACTGGACAAAAGCATTAAACCGAAATGGAAATAACTTTCCGTATATAAACTCGCTGAAAAGCATGACAGGACATTGCCTGAGTGCCGCAGGAAGTATCGAAAGTGTAGCTACCGTTTTACAGCTTTACGAAGGTTTTTTGTTTGGAAATACAAATTGCGAAGATTTACATCCGGAAATTACGGCACTGGTAGATGCATCAAAAATACCTTTAAAAACAATAAATACAGATCTTACTATAATTGCCAAAGCAAGTTTTGGTTTTGGAGATGTAAATGCCTGTATACTATTTAAAAAATTTGAAAACTAACCAATCAATTATGAATAAAGAAGAACTTATTGCAAAACTAAAAGAAATCATAAAGCCATATACCACAAATACAGAGGCTTATGATAATCTTACAGAGAAAACTGATTTCATTAATGATCTTAATATTAATTCGGCCAACCTTGTGGATATTGTATTAGATATTGAAGAAGCTTTTGATGTCGTAATCGACAATACTGATATGGAACGCATGCTTGATGTAAAAACGGCCGTAGAAATTATAGAAACTAAACTTGCCGCAAAATGATTGGTAATGATGTGATAGACTTATTACAATCACGTCATGAAAGCAACTGGCAGCGCAAAGGTTTTATTCAAAAACTTTTTACAATTGATGAGCAGTTACTTATAACCCATAATCCTGAACCTGAAATTATGGTCTGGACGTTATGGAGCATGAAAGAAGCTGCTTATAAAGTTTATAACAGACAGACAAAAATTAGAGAATACATTCCCCAAAAACTGGTTTGCAAGATATTATCACAACAAAATAATGCCGTTTTTGGTCAGGTTATTTGTTGTAAAAATACCTATTTTACAAAAACAACTTTGTCAAAAGACATTATTCATAGTATTGCAACCCAAAATTTGTATGATTTAAATAATGTCACCGAAATTGAAAGAAAAGAAATTTATAAAGACCATAACGGTATTCCGCACTTGCTAAATATTGCTTTAAATAAATTTCAGGATGTTTCAATTAGTCATCATGGTCGTTTTGAAAAAGTGGTTACGATAAACACTCCTTCTCATTAATAAAATAACTTAAAGTTTTATAATCCGTTTTGAAAATTATTGAATCCGTTCCATATTATAAAATGAAACGTATTATATCTATTTCAACTATTGAAAAATGGAAAATGGCTTTAATTTAGATGAAATTAAAAATCAATTTGCGATTCAGCTATTAACTTCTGAAAATACCTCAAATGCAAAGAATTTCATTTACACTACTATTCTTTCTGTTCTGTTTATTGGCATCTGCACAAACCAAACCAATAGATACTACGGCAACCCCTTCTCCCGCCAAAAATATTGATTTTAATGTGATGCCTTATATCAACTACAACAGAACGCTTGATTTTATGTTTGGGGCAATCCCGATGATGATGTACAAAATAGATAAAACAGATACTATTTCTCCCAAATCTTTATCAGGATTGTCGGGAGTTTATACCACCAATAAATCATATTTTATAAGCTTGTTTAATAAATTTTATTTTAAAGAAGACAAATGGCGTGCACAATTGTTTTTTGTAACAGGCGATCATAATTCACAATTTTATATGGATGATCTCGAAGCGCCGGATTTTTATGATTACGGAACCAAAACAACAATCGTAAACACGAGTCTTCAGCGTAAAATAATAAAATCTTTATACCTGGGAATTGGCTATTCGTATGCGCATTATAACACAAAATATGAAGATGATGTACAGCCAGCTTCTATTACCCACACCAATGGTTTACAATTGATTACCTTATACGACACCCGTAACGCCGTTTATTACCCTACCAAAGGCGATAAAATAAGATTGCGATGGATTACTTACCCGGAATGGTTTGGAAATGATGTGAATGCCAATAAAATATTAACTGAATACAATAAATATTTTCCAATGCGAAGTGGGACTGATGTACTTGCCGCTCGTTTTTCGGGAAAATTTGGATTAGGAAATATTGCTTTTGAGCAGCAGGTTACCATTGGTGGAGAAGATATTAGAGGATATTCGGAAGGAAAATATCGTGGCGACGGGCTTATAGCTTTACAAAGTGAATATCGCTATAATTTTAATAAAAAAATGGGACTCGTAGGTTTTGCAGGAATTGCTACTATTTATGGTTCTGATACGGCAGATTTCAATTGGAACATATATCCCGGAGCCGGTGTAGGTTACAGATACAGAGCTTTTAAAACAGAGAAATTTAATGTTGGACTTGATGCTGCGGTAGGAAAAGGAGATTGGGGAATTTATTTCCGTATTGGGGAAGCTTTTTAAAACAATTTGCTTTCGTTGTAAAATCTTTCACAAATCAAAAAAAATGGGAATTATATAACAATAATGGAAAATTATATAAAACCTTGATGTATTGTAGAATTATTTTTATAAACTATCCATATTACGAGTTAATCTATATAATTCAGGAAATATATGGAATTCATTACCAGTTCGAAATATTCTGACATTCAAACAAAAGACATAAAATGATCAAAAATTATTTGAAAGATTTAAAGGTAACAAGACAATACTCCATCAATTACATGGATTTTGCTGGCAATGATATTTAAAAACGTAGAAAGCTTGTTATAAACAAGTTTTTTTTATCCCTGCATCTTTTTAAAAATAATCATAATCTTATATTATTAATAAATCAATTTAGTTTTGGGACAAGGAAAACTAAAAGATCACAATTACTTAAGAATAGAAAAAGTCAACCAAACATTTTATAAATGAAATATAAAAATATTTTGCAAATCGATGATGATTTTGATGATTGCGAATTTTTTCAACAAGCTTTGGAATCTGTATCCAATGCCGTATATATGGCTTTACATAATCCTGTAGAAGCTTTGCAAAAATTAATAAACAGAGAAATCAAACCCGACATAATTTTCCTGGATATCAACATGCCTTTAATGACAGGCATTGAGCTTTTGGCTGAAATTAAAAAAACGGAGGCAATCAAAAATATACCTGTTATTTTATTTTCGACCGGACCAGCACCAATTGCTTATCCCAAAGTACTTGGCGCAGAAGATTACTGGACTAAACCTAACAATTTTAACGAACTAAAAAATCTTTTAAAGGATATAGTCTGAAACCAATTTAAGTAACAACCAAAGAAAATGACGCCCAAAAAGCGTCATTTTTTATTATCTGAATTCTATTTAATTTATCTTCATTATCAATTTCTTACCTTCAGTTTTATTTTCCCGAAGCATTTGATGTGCTTTTTTAATGGTAGCAACTTCCAATGGACCAATTACATTAATTACCGGAGGTTTTATTAATTGTTTTTCTAATAAACCTTTTAGCTGCTCCAATCCATTTTTATAATAATCATATCGTTTTTCAAGACCATATGTATAATTTGAAATATTCATTATTGTAGCCCCTTTCCCAAAAAGTATTTCGCGGGAATATTTGGTCGTGAATGCAGTAACATCGAGATAAGTTCCGTTCGTTTTTAAAAGTTTTACAACGATATCCGCGATTGCATTTCCCACTAAATCAATTACAAAATCAAATTTTTTAGCCGCATTTAAACGAAGTGCTGTTTCCTCTATCGGATCAATTTTGTAATTTATAATTTGATTTCGTTTTACACCCATTTCTATTAGTGAAGCAATACTTTGATCATTTCCTGCTGTTACAATAAAATTATGATAACCGTTTGCAATCAACAATTTAACCAACAAATTACCTACTCCTCCGGCTGCTCCGGTAATCAAAATTGAATCTGTTTTAGATGCCTGCATTCTATTTAAACATTGCAGCGCCGTAAGTCCCGAAGATGGAATTCCGGCAGCTTCTTCAAAAGAAATATTTTTTGGTAAATACACTGCAATTTCTTCGGGGATACAAATAAATTCGGCATAAGTCCCGTTAGATCCCATACTTCCTGATCCGGAGAAAACTGGATCTCCTATTTTAAAACTAGTGACTTTTTTTCCAATCGCGGTTACAACTCCGGAGAATTCCCTGCCAAGAATGGGCGAATGCAAATACTTTTTTTCAGAGCCGTCTTCTGTCATTTGATAATCTACCGGATTAAAACCAGCAGCGATAATTTTTACCTGAATTTGATTTTCCAGCGGTATTGGAGTAACTATTTCTTCCCGAATAAATTCGGCATTTTTATATACTATTGCTTTCATATTTATTGTTTTATTATACAAAAATATAGCGCTAATACCTTATTTTTGTTATGGGTTAACCCAAGGTAACCGGTTACCAAAGAGAAACTAGTATGGCAAAAATAAATGATAACGGAATAGTTAGGGAAGCAAATTGTTCAGAAGAATTAATGGCAATGCGCGATAGTCTTGATGTTTTGGGCGGCAAATGGAAACTGATGATTTTACGTTTCCTGACAAACAGAACGGATAAGGTTATTCATTTTAAAAAAATGCAGCGCGAAATTGATGGCATTTCTGCTAAAATGCTAAGCAAAGAACTCAAAGAATTAGAAACTAATTTACTTGTTAGCAGAACTATACAAGAAACCAAACCCATTACAGTTGCTTACGCCATTACTGAATATGGAAAATCTGTTTTACCGGTAACCGAAACACTGGTAAACTGGGGGCTTAGCCATCGTGAAAAGATTATAGATTCTATCAATAAATAATTCTTTTTTTTGAGGCGTACTATTTATTATCCAAAATGTGCTTTAATTTATTCTAATAGTTTACGATAGCGAATTTAAATGATCGCAAGGAAAATAAATCGTTATGGCTGTACCTTCGTTTGGTTTAGATTCAGCGCGAATTGTTCCTCCGCACGTTTGCATTATTTTTTTGCTCAATGCCAAACCAACTCCCGAACCACTGTATTTTTCTTGTGGATGTAATCGTGTAAATATTTTAAAAATAGAAGCAGCATATTCTTGTTCAAAACCAATTCCGTTGTCTGTAAAAGTAATCCAGTGACAATAAATTTGAGTTGAAAAATTATAAGGTTCCGGTTTTTGCGAAGCTGTTACTTTTATAACAGGCAATCTGTCCGAAGATGCATATTTTAATGAATTTTGCAGAATATTAGAAAACAGCTGTTTCATCAAAAAATGAATTCCATAAATTTCAGGCAGTTTTTCGTATTCAATTAAAGCGCCACTTTCAGTAAATGATTCTTTCATTTCATCGAGAGTAAGCTCCATAATATGGTTTAAATCAATTTTCTGAAGTGCATCTTTGGTATATTTTATACGGGTATATTTTAGAATATCCTGTAACAAAACCTGCATTCTGTTTGCTGAATTTGAGACACGCTGTAAAGAATCATAAACAGATTGAGGCGGAACTTTGTCTATTTCGAGAAGTAATTTAGAAATAATAAGCTGAATCTTTCGCAAAGGTTCCTGCAAATCATGTGTACTGATCCAGTTGATATTTTCCAGTTCTGAGTTTGTTTCTTTTAAAACTTCACTCTGACTTCTGTATTTCTCTTCTTCCTCACTCAGCATCAATAAAATAATCTGATTGTGAAGTACATGCGCATAACTTGCTGCTGCATTTATTTCGGGATGAAGCCACCTGCTGCTTTGATTTTTAACAATTTGTTTCCAGATATTAAACGAATTTCTGGGATGAAGTCCATTATTGTCTTTGATAATGGCTTTTTCCGGATCTCCTCCCCAATTTATTTCTGATATAGTTTCTGGTCTGTACCATACAATACTATTTTCATTTCCTAAAGAATGGTAAATAATTCCGGCAACATCCGGATTATCATTAAATTCCGGAAAATAATCTGTTAGTTTATTGGTAGTGAATATTCCTTCTTTAGCAAAATAATTAATTTTTATATTGATTCGCTCAATCTGATCATCAGAAGGTGTAACGCCATGTTTGTATATTTTATCTCCAACGCAGATAGAAACCCCCATTGCATTACAAAGATTCAATAACTCCGGATCAGCACAAATAGTTGCAAATGATAATGGGTCCAGAGGCAGATCTAAACCTGTTAGATGTTCCAGTGCCAAAGATGTTTTGCGCGCAATTTGATATTCATCTGTAGATTGTCGCAAATCAATTTGAGAACTAATAAATTGTCCCTGAAGTTTTGCTGCAAGCCTGATTTCGGGAGAAATATTTTTTGCCGAATAATGGTGGCATGCAATTAACCCCCATAATCTGTCATGATGAATAAGAGAAATTGTTAGTGTAGCGCCAACCCCCATATTTTTAAGATACTCGACATGAATTGGCGATGTACTTCTTAAAATTGAAAGACTCAAATCGAGGTTTTTATTTTCCCGATCATCGATGGTAAAAATCGGAACAGGTGTATAACTCATATCAACTATTAATCGCAGCTGATTTTTCATATACAATTCTCTTGCCTGAACCGGAATATCTGTATGCGGATAATGTAATCCTAAAAAGGATTCTAAATCTTCCCTGCAATTTTCAGCAAAAACTTCGCCATTATAATCGGCATCAAAACGGTAAATCATAACACGATCGTAACCGGTTATTTCACGAGTCCCTTTTGCTACAAGCGCACATAAGTCCTTCAAACTACTTGTGCTGTTCATATCGGTTATAAACTGAAGCATTTGAGTATATAATTCAGCTGTATTCTCTTTGCCTCCAAAATGCGGTTCGGCTTCAAGAACATAAATATCATGACTTTTGTGAACGCTCAATTGAAATGATTTTCCTAAAAACTCAATTTCAAGCGGAAAAATCAGTTGTTTTTTGTCACCATTGATATAAGTAACAATTTCTTCTTTTGCCTGAACCCCGAAAGTGGCACTAAAATCTTTCCCAATTATATCTTTATAAACCAGATCAACGAAAGCTGAAATATTTTCGGTACAAAAATCTATTTTCCAATCTGCAGTAACGCCAACCAAAAAACCATGTGGCTGAATACTGCCCGGAATATGTATGGGCTCATGCTCGCAGTTTGTTAACGTAACAATATCCCTATTTACAATATCTTTAATTTTCATTTTTCTGTATCTCCACAAAATGGTCATGAATACAATCAAAAGCATAAATTGCTCCTTTGATTATTTCATCTTCACAATTATTTTCTTCCTGATATTCGGTTAATACATTTAAGAAATTTTTCCAATGACTTCCTGTTTTATTACCGTATCCTGTAAAATACGAAACTCCTTTTCCTTCATCAAGTCCTTTTATTGTTTCGATATTTTTCAATATAAATCGACCTCCCAAAGAAGAACCTTCAACAACGTACAAAATACCCAATGCAAATGGTATTGTTCTATTTTCAGTATTAAAAACCGGACTTACAACGGGTTGCTTATAATTTAAAAAAGTAAGATCTTCTTCTATTAAATGCTTCTTTTTTCTTTCTGTTAAATCTGGAATATTATCTGAAAGCAACGGAAAAATATTTTCTTCTACATCATAATGAACGTCGTACATCAATTTTAGATAATGTGCATAATCTTCTATTTTCATTTCCGGAGAAAGAATACAAGAAGAAACCGGTAAATTTTCCAGTCTTTTATGCGCACCGGCTGTTTGTGTTTTAAGCGTATGTAAAAAATCTAAGGATAAGGAAGAATTCAAATCTGGGGTCATTTTGTTTGTATTAATTTTCTTGATTTATACAAATATACTATTTTGAAACATTTTTTATTCTATAAATTGATGATCAAATATAGTATTAATAAAAAGAAAAAGCGCTAAACCAAAAGATTAGCGCTTCCTTATTTAGAAATGTGATACAATTTATATTACCATCCTTTTACAGCTCCGCCCTTAAATTCGCGAACAGCTGCTTTTTCAACTTCAACAGATTGAAAAGCTTTTAAAAATTGCTTTACTTTTTCTTCATTTTTATTATCTTCTCTGCTTACTACAAGATTTACATAAGGAGAATCTTTGTCTTCAACAAACAAAGCATCGGTTGCCGGAACTAAACCTGCCTGAGATGCAAAAGTATTGTTGATAATGGCAATCGTTACATTTTCGTCATCTAAAGCTCTTGGCAATTGTGGTGCTTCTAATTCTAATATTTTCAGGTTTTTAGGATTTTCTGTAATGTCGGTTACTTTTGGAAGCAAACCAACACCATCGCGAAGTTTCAACAAACCGTTTTTCTGCAAAAGCAATAAAGAACGTCCACCGTTTGTTGGATCATTCGGAATAATAATCGTGCTTTCGTTTTTCAATTCAGAAAGATTTTTGATTTTTTTGGAATATCCTGCAATTGGGTAAATGAATGTTTTTCCGATAATCGCCAGTTTGTAACCTCTTTGTTTTGATTGTTCGTCTAAATAAGGTTTATGCTGAAAAGCATTGGCATCTATATCGCCCTGGCTTAAAGCCTCGTTTGGAATAACATAATCGTTAAAAGAGACCAATTCTACTTCAAGACCGTATTTTTCTTTTGCTACTTTTTTAGCTTCTTCTGCCACTTTATATTCTGGTCCGGTTGCAACGCCTACTTTTATAAAATGCGGATCGTTGTTTTTACTTTTTCCGCAATTTACCAATGAAAGTGATAAGGTTAAAATGGCGATTATTTTTAAAAAATTATTTTTAGTAATCATGTTTTTATTTTTATAATTAATATTTATGTATTGTAGAATTTGCCACAAAGTCGCAAAGACACTAAGTTTTTCACGCAGATTTAAAAAGATTTAAGCTGATCAACGCAGATTATTTAATTCAAATCTGCTTAAATCTTTTTAAATCTGCGTGAAACAAAATTATTGACTTAAATAAAAACTTTGTGTCTTTGTGTCTTTGTGTCTTTGTGGCAACTTTATCTATCTATGATCAAAGCGTTTTGATAATGTATCGCCCGCAAACTGAATCAGGAATACCAAAAGTACCAGCAATGCCAATACAGAATTCATCGTTACGGCATCATAACCAATATATCCGTATTGATAACCAACCTGCCCTAAACCGCCTGCTCCAACTGCTCCACCCATTGCAGAATACCCAACAAGTGTAATTAAGGTAATGGATGCTGCATTTATTAACGATGGCAAAGCTTCGGGAAGCAATACTTTGTACACAATTTGAAAAGGTGTTGCGCCCAATGCTCTTGCTGCTTCTATTAATCCTGATGGTAAACCCAGTAAACTATTTTCTACAAGACGGGCAATAAATGGTGCTGCACCAATACTTAAAGGAACTAATGCTGCACTTACGCCAATGGAAGTTCCTACAAGTGCTCTTGTAAACGGAATCATCCAGACGATTAATATGATAAATGGAATGGATCGGAAAATATTAACCAAAACAGATAAACTTCTGTTTAAAACGGGCTGATCTAATATTTGATTTTTTCGGGTAAGGAAAAGTAAAATTCCGGTTGGAAGTCCTAAGGCGAAACCAAAAAAGCCTGACACGAAAGTCATTACTATGGTTTCCCAGGTTCCTTTTACTAATAATTCAATAATTGCTTCAGACATAACCTATGATTTCTGTTTTAATATGTTTTGAAATAAAATAATCGATTGCCGCTTTGTAATTTTCGCGTTTACCGGATAATTCGATCAGCATAACACCAAAATTAACTTCTCCGGCCTGATCCATTTGTGCAGAAATGATTTTGAAATCGGTATCGAATAATCTCGAAACTTCTGAAATAACTGGCTCATTTACAGATTTTCCGGTCATTTCAAGTCGCAACAGCGGGTTTAAAGTTCCATTATCTTCTTTTTGAAGTTTGTCCTGATAAACAGACGGAACATCAAGATGTAAAGAAGAAGCGATAAACTCTTTTGTTAATTCATGTTTCGGATCGGCAAAAATTTCACCTACACTTCCCTGCTCTATCAATTCTCCGTGACTAATTACGGCAACCTCATCGCAAATTGATTTCACCACTTCCATTTGGTGTGTAATTAGTAAAACTGTAATGTTTAAACGACGGTTGATGTCTTTTAATAATTCAAGAATTGATCTTGTCGTTGCAGGATCCAATGCACTTGTGGCTTCGTCGCACAAAAGTACTTTTGGGTTGTTTGCCAAAGTTCTGGCAATAGCCACTCTTTGTTTTTGTCCTCCTGAAAGACTTGCCGGATAATCGTTTGCTTTTTCTCTTAAACCCACCAATTGCAATAATTCGAGAACACGCGTTTCAATAGCTGCTTTTGAAGTTCCGACTAATTCTAATGGAAAAGCAACATTTTCGAAAACAGTTCTTGATGAAAGTAAATTGAAATGCTGAAAAATCATTCCGATTTGTCTTCTTTCAATTGCCAATTGAGAATTTGATAATTGCATCAGCGATTTTCCGTCGACGATAATTTCTCCGGAAGTTGGTCTTTCCAGTAAATTTACACATCGAATCAATGTGCTTTTTCCTGCTCCCGAAGTACCAATTACACCAAATATTTTTCCCGGTGGAACTTTAAGTGAAACATCGGCTAAAGCAGTAACAATTCTGTTTTTCTGATGAAACGTTTTGGTAACATTTTTTAATTCAATCATTATTTTAATTCAAATTAATTTGCATTGTAAATGTCTTTTTACCGCAAAGAACGCTAAGATTTTATCCAATAGTCTCTTATGAAAAGCACAAAGTTCGCAAAGCTAAATCAATACAAAACTTTGCGAGTTTGCGGTAAAATGTATTCGCATTTTTTAAAACAAAAAAACCTTTCAACGATTATGAAAGGCTTTTGTAATAAATCATATTATTTTTATATAAGCCAGACATTTTTATTGCATAACAACATCACAACACATCATCATGTTGTGGCTATAATGGCTAAAATTCTGGATCTCGTTTTTCATTGCTGCGGCAAATTTAAAGAGATAATTTGAATTTGAATGCATAAAAACGTAAAACTTTTTAAACCCTATCAATATAATAGACTAATTACAGAATTGAGTAGTATTTGCTAAATATTTAACAGAATAATTTTAAGGTTTTCAATTAATTATTGATTACAATTTAATTGTAAAACATTGGCTCCTAAAGGTTGTTCGAGTTTGCGTTCTAATTTTTCATTATGAATGGTAATATAAATTTCCATAGAGCCTGTTCCTACTTTTAAGGCCAGAATATGTCCGCCATAAGCATCAAACTTATTATCGGTTGCTACACCATGAACGTGAATGGATGGTTTTTCTTCTTTCCAGGCGATTGATCCGGTTAAACTTCCCATTTCGACTTTATTGAAGGTTTTGGGATTGAATTTCTTTGCGTTAAAATCATAAAAACCAAAAGTAGCGTCGCTTGCAAAGCCAATTCCGGTAAAGTTGGCCGAGGGGATTTGTTTTTCTTTGGCTAAATTTTCAAGGTTAGCCAAAACATCATCTCCTTCTCTTAAAACCATTAAATAACCATAATCTGTTTTTGTATAGCGACATTTTTCGTTATCTGCTTTTTCTTGCGTATGTGCTGCAAGTAGTGCCATACCTATTATTAATATAGCGAATATTGTGAATATTATTGTTTTTGGTGATAAGTTCATATGGTGAATTTTTAAACAAAACCTGCAGTAATAATTACTGCAGGTTTTTCTGAATCAATAACTAACATTATAAATAAATTGAATCAATACATAGATTTATTAATCTATTTGCTGTTTTCCTATTTCGGAGTTGTAGTTGCTGTTGTGTCTTTTACAGCTGTTGTGTCAGTAGGTACCATTGTAGTATCTACTGCGGCGGCATTGATACTATCAACTGTAGTGTCTGTTGAATCGTACGTTGAATCTGCCGGGACAGTGTCTGTCTTTTTGCATGAAAATGCAAGTCCTGCTAAAATAACAAGTAAGGCAACTTTGGATTTGATAAGTGTTTTCATAATAATACGGTTTTTTATTGATAACTAATTATTCAAATTTAGACTTTGATTACATTAAATTTCTTACATAATTATTTTTAGTTTTTACAAAATATTACATGTAAAAAACTAAAAAGCAACAAGTTAATCAAAAAAAACAGGGCCTTAATCTTTATATTGCAATACAATATTGCCTCCTTTATTAAAACTATTTACTAGTAAAACTATTTACTAGTGAATTTCAAATAAAAAAAAGGTGCAGTAATGCACCTTATCATGTTTATTTAAAAAAATCGTGAATCTTCCGGACTATTTTTTATCAATTTTATAGAGTCTACCACCATCTGTAACGGCGTATAAAGCTCCGTCACTTCCCTGGGTTACATCTCTAAATCTTTGACCTTCGCTGGCAAGCAATCTTTCTTCGCCAATTACTTTATTGTCTCTAATGGCAAGACGAATAATATGTGTTGCGCTTAATGAACCGATGAACAAATTGTTTTCCCATTCTGGTACACGGTTTCCTGTGTAAAAAGTCATACCACTTGGAGACACAACAGGATCCCAGTAATAAACCGGCTGTTCTAAACCATCTTGTTTTTGAATTCCGGCTCCAATTTTCTCTCCGCTGTATTCAATTCCGTATGTTATTGTTGGCCATCCATAATTAGCTCCTCCTTTAAGGCGATTAATCTCATCACCTCCACGTGGTCCGTGTTCGCTTTCCCAGATGTCACCTGTAACCGGGTGAAGTGCTAAGCCTTGTGGATTTCTATGACCAATAGAATATAATTCTGGTAATGCACCGCTTTGGCTAAAAGTTGGATTGCCTGATGCTGCCTGACCATCTTTAGTTATTCTAACTACTTTACCAAGACCGCCAGTTACGGATTGAGCCAATGGTCTGGTTTCAAGAACAGAACGCTCTCCGGTACTAACGACAAGATTTCCTGTTTTATCAAAAAGAATCCTTCCTCCATAATGAAGCGTACTTGGGTTTGCAGGATTCGCATGATAAATTACCGTTGCGCCTTCTATTGTTTTTTCGTCATTTGATAGTCTTCCTTTGGCAACTGATGTTTGATTTCCTCCTGTTACTGCTTCTGAGAAAACCCAATAAATCATTCTGTTTGTAGTAAAATCAGGATCGAGCACTAAACCTAATAATCCGCCTTGTCCTGCAGGATTTACAGCCGGGGCTCCTGTAATAGCGGCACTAACTACTCCTTCTTTAGTTACAATTCGAAAGGTTCCTCCTTTTTCGGTTACTAATAATCTGCCATCAGGAAGGCTTTTTACTCCCCATGGAGCTGTTAAGTTTGTTGTAATCACTTTTCCTTCATAAGGAGTATTTGTCTGCACACCATTAATACGGGTCTGACCTGTAAATGCAGGAGCATAAGCTGTATTAGGTGTTTCTGTTTCTACCGGATTTGTAATTGTACCGGGATCAGTATGTGGGATTTTGTCATCGTTTGAACAACTCGTAAGAGCTAATAATGCACCCGCAAGGATAGCAAAGATGTAATGAATTTTTTTCATGGTATTTGGGAGTTTAAAAATTAAAAAAGGTTTATATATAAATAAGTTAACACTAATTGAATAAGAATTTTACTTCATTTTCTTTTCGTCGGTTCAAATTTCTTAACTTATGAATATAAAATCTTACATGATTTAACGCAAAACTTATACAATTAATTGTTTGATCTGAAATAAACCTACAAATCAATAAGCCAAACAAATTTAATTGTGACACTAAAAATTAATTTCATGACAGTAAATTCCTGTTCCATGACATATTAATCTGGTGATGGGTATGAGATATTTACTTTTAATCTGAAAAAATAAATTATTCATATTAATAAAGAGTAAACGAATATCATTTGACAAAAAAGTGAAGAATTATTCAGTTTTCTGTAAAAAAATAAGTAAAAACTCTCTTTTTTGAAGCAAAAACAGGTATAAACACCTGTTTATTAAATAGATATAAAAAGTAACTTAGCATTATACTAAAAAACTGTCAAATCTATCTTTTACTATAGAGATAAGACGACAAAACCAAAACTAAATTTATTAACTATCTAATTTTTAAAACCATGGAAGAATACATTGCGACTATCAAAGCTTTTGCTTTTAATTTTGCACCAAGAGGCTGGGCATTTTGTAACGGACAAATCATGTCAATAGCACAAAACACAGCACTTTTTTCGTTAATCGGAACAACTTATGGCGGTAATGGCCAAACAACATTTGCTTTGCCTGATCTAAGAGGCAGATCTATTGTACACCCTGGACAAGGGCCTGGATTAAGTAATATTAACTATGGAGAAGTAAGCGGAACTGAAAACGTTACTTTAACAATAAACAATATGCCTGCTCACGGACATGTTATTCCTGCATTGGGTCTTACTGCTGTTACAACTATTAACGCATTAAGCGGCGGTACAGTTAGTAATGAAACTGATGGCGGCAACAATTCATTTTCAAGTGGAGGCTCTACAGCAAATGTCTATAGTGAGCCAGGAGGTACTGCTACACCTATTAAAGGAGCAACTACAACCGGAACAACTGCAGTAGGTACTACTGGTATTGCAGGAGCAAATAATCCATTTAGTTTAAGAAATCCTTATTTGGGAGTTTACATGAGCATTTGTTTAGAAGGTATTTTTCCTTCCAGAAATTAATAAATATGAAACAGAGGTATCTATTGCCTCTGTTTTTTTTAATCTCATTTTATGGATAACGACATCAAAGTAGGAATTTTAATTCCAAAATCGCAACAGTATCCTACATTAGATAAAGATTTTATACGAGGCTTAAAACTTAATAATCTCAAAGTAAAATTTTTTGTGGAGAGTATTGGTATTGGTTCCAGCGAGAAAGTAATAATTGAGAAAATACAAAAATTAAATTTTCAGGAAGAAGTATCAGTTATCATTGGCTTTTTTGGTCATAATAATATAATGGAGGTTTATAATTATGCCTCACAAAATGATATTTTATTACTGGCTGCAGATCTTGGCGCGACATTACCTTATGAAACCACCACACCAAAAGGAGTTTACATTAATTCGTTTGGATTAACAGAATCCTGTTATCATTTAGGCGGTTATTTAACAGACAAAAAATTGCAAAGAATTGCAACAGCCAGTTCTTTTTATGATTCAGGTTACGGTATGCTGTCGGCAATTGAATATGCTTTTCAGGAAAAGGCAAATTTTTCAGGACATTATATTACTCCTTTTGTTCCCAGAGAAGATGAATCTTCACAAATGGATCAATCTATAAATGCTCAGGAGCCTGATGCTGTTTTTGCTTTTTATAGTGGTTTATATGCTCAGGAAAATGCTGATTTTATAAGTCAAAATAAAATTACTCAAAAGTATCCGTTTTATGTTACTCCGTTTTTTATTAATGATAAAATTCTGGATGATTATAAAAATGACCCTCACGAGCTTTATGTAGTAAGTTCCTGGATGCAAAATGATAGTGATACTGCAGATTTTACTATCGAATATAAAAAAGCATATGCAGAGAATCCGTCGGTTTTTTCTATTCTGGGGTACGAAAACGGACTGATTTTAAAGAACATTCTTCTTAATGCTGATAACAATCTTAGTATTGATTTTTTAATTGAGGAGATGAACAAATTAAATATTGCCGGACCAAGAGGAAATATTCGATTTGATAAGGACACAAACAGAACCATATTTAATCATTACATCTATGAATTAAATATTGATTCTCTTAATACTATAAGCTTTAAAAAAATTGAAACATTGATAAATGACGGACATTTTATTAAGGCTTCTACTTCATTTACTAAGCCAGATAAAATAGGCGGCTGGCACAATGCTTATCTATGTCATTAAACTAACATTATCTATTATGAAAAAAAAATTACTATTATTCATTATGCTCTTATGTACATTTTTTGTGCATCAAAATGCAAAGTCACAGACTTTAGCAGCGGGCGATATAGCTTTTATTGGCTACAATACCAGTCCTCTGGATGGCTTTTCTTTTATCACATTAAAAGATATACCTGCAGGTACAGTAATCTATTTTACTGAACGTGGCTGGGGTAACGGAACCTGGGTAGCTGGAAGTACTGAAACACATTTGCAATGGATAGTACCCGGTCCCGGAGTAACTCCGGTAGGAACTGTTGTTTCTGTTATGGAAACAACTCCTGATGTATTTACAGTGACCGGAACAACAGGTATTGGTTATGCTCCTGGTTATACTGGTTTTAATCTTTCTGCCGGTGACCAGATTTTGGCTTACCAGTCAGCAAGTGGTGTTTTGCCTATTTTACCAAATCTGCCCACTTTTATTGCAGGTATTCATGGAGAATATAATTCTGCTGATTATGATGCTACAACCAAATGGAATCTTTCAACTACAAGTGGAGGTCCCGGAAGTGCTCAGCCATTAGGTTTAACCAATGGTTTAAATTGTATTTCTTTATTTCCGGCACCTGGTCCTGAAGTTGCAAATAGCAAATTTACCGGAACATTAACTGGTACTGCTCTCGATATAATGACAAGTATTAATACCTATACAAATTGGTCTCATGACCCCACCGTTAATTATACTATAACTCCTGTAAGTTACCCTGTTCCGGCAATTACTACCGCAGTCGCACCAACAGTTACAACTACCGCAGCCGGAACTATTAAATCTGTTTCTGCAACACTTGGTGGTGTGGTAACTGCAGATGGTGGTGATGCAAGTATTGTAAGAGGAATAGTTTGGGCTACAACAGCAAATCCTGTTATTGTTACAAATAATACTGTTCAAATTGGAAATGGTACAGGAACATTTTCAAATGTTATAACAGGACTTCCTCCTGCTACAACTATTCATTTTAGAGCTTATGCAACAAATAGTGGAGGTACCGGTTACGGAAGTGATTTAACCTTTACTACAGGAGCGGCTTTGAGTACCTCATCAACTCCACAGACAAATATTAGCTGTAATGGCGGTACTAATGGTTCTGCCTCTGTTGTAGTAACTGGCGGTACTACTCCTTATACTTATGCATGGGCTCCATCCGGAGGTACGAATGCTTCAGCAACAGGACTTGGTGTTGGCTCTTATACGGTAACCATTACAGATGGTGAATCGACACAAATTACAAGAACTTTTAATATAACACAGCCGCCAGTACTTAACGGAACTCCAGCTACAACTCAAGTGGCATGTTTTGGAGGATCTAATGGTGTTGCCAGTGTTACAGCATCCGGAGGTACTCCCGGATATACTTATTTATGGAATACAGGAGCAACAACTTCTGCTATTACCGGACTTACCGCTGGAACTTATAGTGTGACAATTACAGATGCGAATGCATGTACAAAACTTGTAAGTAATATTATAGTAGCACAGCCATCGGTTTTATCAGCTTCTCAAGGCACAATAACTAATGTAAGCTGTAATGGAGGTGCTAACGGATCTGCAACTGTTACAGCTACAGGAGGCGCAGGAGGATATACGTATTCATGGTCTCCATCTGGAGGAACGGCTGCTACAGCATCGGGACTTTCTCAGGGAAATTATACGGTTACGATTACAGATGCAAACTCATGTCAGGTAACTCAAAATTTTGCAATCTCACAACCTACTCCATTTTCTGTAACAACTTCACAAACTGATATATTATGTAATGGAGCTGCAACAGGATCTGCAACAGTAAATGTAACAGGCGGAACTGGTGCTTATACCTATTCATGGTCGCCATCTGGCGGAACTGCTGCAACAGCAACAGGACTTACAGCGGGAACTTATACGGTTACGATTAAAGATGCTAATCTGTGTCAGACTACAAGAACTTTTACTATCAATCAGCCAAGTGCATTGATAGCTACACCGAGTGCACAGACAAATATTGGATGTCGTGGTGAGGCCACAGGATCTGCAACGGTAAATGTAACTGGTGGAACTCCGGGATATACTTATTCATGGGCGCCATCTGGAGGAACTGCTGCAACAGCAACAGGGCTTACAGCAGGAACTTATACAGTTACGGTTACGGATGCTAACGGATGTATAGCAACACAAACTTTTTCAATTACTCAGCCGGCAGCAATTTTATCTGCAACTACTGCAACAGTTGGTGTTAGTTGTTTTGGAGGATCTAACGGAAGTGCTTCTGTAACAGTTTCAGGTGGAACATCAGGATATGCTTATTCATGGGCGCCTCTTGGTGGTACTACAGCAACTATTACAGGACGACCTGCCGGTAATTATACCTGCACAATTACAGATGCAAATGGCTGTACATTAGTTAAAAACTTAACAATAAACACACCTCCTCTATTTTCGGCAACTGCAGTAAAAACAGATGTTTCATGTAATGGAGGTACGAATGGTACTGCTACTGTAAATGCATCCGGAGGTACTCCGGGTTATACTTATTCATGGTCGCCATCTGGCGGAACTGGTGCAACGGCTTCAGGTCTTGCGGCAGGAACCTATACTGTCACTGTTACAGATGCTAACACATGTCAAACCACTGCAACCGTTACTGTAGGTCAACCTTCAGTTTTAGTAGCCTCAACAGCAAAAACTGATGCACTTTGTAATGGAAGTGCCAGCGGAACGGCATCAGTAATTGTTTCAGGAGGGACAGGAGCATATTCATACATATGGTCACCTTCTGGCGGCACGGCTGGTACAGCAACAGGGTTAGCAGCTGGAAACTACAATTGTTTAATTACAGATGCTAACGGATGTACTTTAACTAAAACCTTTACAATTAATCAGCCTGCAGTCTTAAATGCTACTACAACGCTAATTAATGCAACTTGTACAACTGGAGGTCAGGCAGCCGTAGGGCCTGTAGGTGGTACCTCACCATATAATTATCTATGGTCCCCTTCTGGCGAAACAACGCAAACAGTAACTGGATTAAGCAATGGAAATGTTAGCTGTTTAATTACAGATGCTAACGGATGTACAGTTACAAAAAACTTTACTGTAACCACAACAAATACATTAGTTGCTACAACATCTCAAACAGATATTTTATGTAATGGAAGCAATACAGGAACAGCAACCGTTGTGCCTTCTGGTGCTCCTGGTCCGTTTACTTATGTTTGGTCACCTGCCGGAGGAAATGCAGATACAGCAACAGGACTTACTGCAGGAAATTATTCGGTAACAATAACTTCTTCAAATGGCTGTTCAATTGTAAAAAACTTTACAATAACTGAACCTACTGCTTTAACAGTTACACCTTCACAAACAAATATTTCATGTAACGCAGGATCAAACGGATCTGCTTCTGTAATCGTAACAGGCGGAACGGGAGGTTACACTTATTCATGGTCACCATCTGGTGGAACTGCTGCAACTGCATCGGGATTAACTGCAGGCACTTACACAGTAACGATTACAGATGTTAACTTATGTCAGACAACACAAAGTTTTACATTAACTGAGCCAGCTGCCCTGGCTACTACATTCTCTCAAACAAATGTTTCCTGTAATGGAGGATCTAACGGATCTGCTTCTGTAAGTGCAACAGGCGGAACTGGTGCATATACTTATGTATGGTCTCCATCTGGCGGAACTGCTGCAACAGCATCAGGATTATCTGCAGGTACTTATACTGTAACTGTAACCGATGCTAACCTATGTCAAACTACAGCAACTGTTACTATAACAGAACCTAATATACTTGCAGCAACAACATCACAAGTTAATGTTTCTTGTAATGGACAAAGTGATGGTTCTGCCACAGTAAACGTAAGCGGTGGAACTAGTTCTTATACTTATTCATGGGCTCCATCAGGAGGAACTGCAGATATAGCTTCGGGCTTGGCAGCAGGAACTTATACCGTAACTGTAACAGATGCAAATAGCTGTACATTAACCGAAACGGTAACGATAACTACAATTCCAGATGTGACGTTACCGGTACCAGATGTAACAAATCTTCCTGATATTACGAATTATTGTTCAGTTTTACCGGCCGAAATTGCTATACCAACAGCGACTGATAATTGTTCAGGAATTATAACTGCAACAACAGCCGATCCTTTAAGTTATACTGCAGTTGGTAATTATGTTATTAACTGGACTTATACTGATGATAGCGGAAATACTGCAACTCAGCAACAAAATATTAATGTAATAGCTTCTCCTTTAGATCAGGTAACTTTTACTGATGCAGAATTCACTTACAATGGAAGTGTTCATACGATAGAAGTTGCAAATCTTCCTGCCGGAGCAAGCGTAGTTTATACCACTACTCCATCAACAGGAACATCAAACGGAGCTGTTGATGCAGGTTTCTATTCAGTTACTGCAATAGTATCACCTTCTGTAAGTTCGCCAAATTGTTCACCAATTACGCTTACTGCAGAGCTTGAAATCAAAAAAGCGCCTCAACAAATTACTTTTGGAGCTTTAGCAGCGAGAATCCTTGGAATTAATAATGATTTCAGTTTAGAAGCTACATCAAATTCAGGTTTACCAATTCGTTATTCGTTTACTTATACTTCTGCACTTCCTCCGGCAAACGTGTCTGCGAGTGGTTTAGTGAGTCTGATAAGATCCGGACAATTGGAAATTACTGCCCATCAGGATGGTGATGACAACTATTTGCCAGCCGTTTCTGTTTCTCAAACTCTGGTGATTAAAAACAACGATGTTTCGATTACAAGTATCACTATCAATGGTGAAGTGTATAGCGATCCTGCAAAAAATATTACGTATGTAATGGAATGTGGAGAAAACAATCCAAACATCGCTATTTTAAACAGTACAAATGCAACAATAACACCATCTGCCAATTTTACGGTTCAAACTCCTAAACCGGGAATTTATACGCAAAACGTAACCATTACTTCAGAAGATGGAAGTACTACTGCTAATTATACTATCAAAGTAGAAAAACCATTTGGTTTCTATGATATTGTGAAACAAAAATTCAACAATGTACTTCTTGTAAACAACAACCCTCAAACAAATGGCGGTTATGAGTTTACTGCATACCAATGGTTTAAAAACGGTCAATTGATAGGAACCGGTCAATATTATACTGCAGGAAATGATTCTAATAATGTATTGGACCCAACTGCATCATATAGTGTAAAAATGACTACCAAAGATGGAAAAGTACTTCAAACCTGTGGATCGACAATTGTAATACAAAATTCATTTCAGGCCAAACTTTATCCTAACCCTGTTCAAGTTGGAAAAGTTCTTACCGTAGAAGCCGATTTTCCAGCAGAAGATCTGGCAAATATGCAGATTTCACTTTATTCTGTTTCAGGAAAACTGGTTAAAACAGTTCAGTCATCTTCAGTAATAACTGAAATACAATTACCTGCAACGACTGAAAGCAATATGTATCTCGTAGTTCTTGAAAGTGCGAACATAAAAAAATCATTCAAAGTAATTGTAAAATAAATAAACCCGCCAGTATCAGATAAAAATGATACTGGCTAATATAACTTTAAGATGAAAAAATATATAAGCAATCCTATAAAATCATTAACCATAGCCGGGCTTTTAATAATTTGCCTGAATAGTTATGGCCAGGATAAAAAGCAGGAAATATCAATCTCTGTAGGCGGGCCTTTTTCCTTCCTGAAATATAATTCAGCTGGAGAAACAGTATACGGAAATGGTATTAATGCAGGAATTCGTTATTCTTATTATTTAAACGAAGGTTTAAGTATTGGAATTGGTGTAGAATATCAAACTTATAATTCTGATGCAAAATTTGGTTATTTGGCAGGACAATATATGACTACAGATGCCGAAGATGAAAATTTTCAGTTCAGATATAAAGCAACAAATCTAAGAGAAGAGCAAAAATTGGGTTACATTAATATTCCAATAGGCATTCAATTTGAAACTCCCGGAACATCACAATTATATGTTGCAGCAGGAGCAAAAATTGGATTTGCAACAAGCGGAACTTACGAAACCAAAATGCAAAATCTAACTACAAGCGGTTATTATCCGCAATATAATGTAGAATTATTTAGTCCTGCATTTGCCGGTTTTGCCAGCACAGATAATGTTACAGCCAACAAACAGGATATTGATACAGATGTATCTTACTCTGCCACTTTTGAAACTGGTCTAAAACAAAAAATCGGAGACAGAAGTTCTATTTACATCGGTGTTTATTTAGATTACGGCCTAAATAATATCTATGACAAAAACAATAATAAAAACCTGGTGCAATACAATCCTGAATTGCCTGTGCAATTACAATATAGCAGCGTATTGGAAACTCCATATGCAAACGATGTGCGACTAGTTTCGTATGGCCTTAAATTACGATTTGCCTTGCGTTAATCTTAATTTAGTTAATTAATGAAGCCGGTTTCTTGGGGGGAAACCGGCTTTGTTTTTTTATTTAAATGATAATTTTTATAAGGTCGATTTTTGTTTGTTTTTCGAATATTCTAATTGAGATAAAATGCGGATTATTGGAACGCAGACGCACTGCTGCGCGTCTCTACGATATAGATTGAACATAATTTGTCGTGAACATTTGAATAATATTTTTCAAATATTCTAATTGGAATAAAATGCGGATTATTGGAACGTAGACGCACTGCTGTGCGTCTCTACGATATAGATTGAACATAATTTGTCGTGAACATTTGAATAATATTTTTCAAATATTCTAATTGGAATAAAATGCGGATTATTGGAACGTAGACGCACTGCTGCGCGTCTCTACGATATAGATTGAACATAATTTGTCGTGAACATTTGAATAATATTTTTCAAATATTCTAATTGGAATAAAATGCGGATTATTGGAACGTAGACGCACTGCTGTGCGTCTCTACGATATAGATTGAACATAATTTGTGGTGAACATTTGAACAATAATTGCCGAAATAAAAAAACATAAACATCTAATACCACGTATCCACACAAAAAATATCGCACAAAAATATCTACACAACGCATATTGTAGAGACACATATCTGCACAACGCACATCGTAGAGGTGCACAGCAGTGCGTCTCCCGCAAAGTAACCTCACAGTTTATAGAAATTTTCAACCTGCAACAAAACAATAATAGTCGAAATAAAAAACATAAACACGACTACCAAATATCTACACAAAAACATCTACACAACGCATATCGTAGAGGCGCACAGCAGTGCGTCTCCCGCTTTGTTTTTTTATTTAAATAATAATTTTATAAGGTCGATTTTTGTTTTTTCGGATATTCTAATAGAGATAAAATGCGGATTACTGGAACGCAGACGCACTGCTGTGCGTCTCTACCGTATAGATTGAACATAATTTGTGGTGAACATTTGAACAATAATTGCCGAATATCCTAATTGAAATAAAATGCGGATTATTGGAACGTAGACGCACTGCTGTGCGTCTCTACGATATAGATTGAACATAATTTGTGGTGAACATTTGAACAATAATTGCCGAAATAAAAAAACATAAACATCTAATACCACGTATCCACACAAAAATATCTACACAACGCATATCGTAGAGGCGCACAGCAGTGCGTCTCCCGCAAAGTAACCTCACAGTTTATAAAAATGCCACAAAAAAAAGCATGCGAAACCGCATGCTTTTTAATCAGAATTCTAAAAAAATATTAGAATTTATAAGTAACACCAACTCTAAAATTTCTTGGAGCTTCTGTTTGCCAGTAATAAGCATTAAGCCATTCATAATAAGATCCACTGTAAAGGTATTTATCCAAAATATTAAACACATTGGCAGTAACTTTCACTTTTCCAATTTCATAAGACAAACCTCCGTCAAGTTTAAAATAGTCCGGCAATCTTTCTGCTCCCGGGCTCCATGTATCAGTTTGACGTCCTGCAAGGAAAGTTCCTCCAATAGAAGCGCCAAATCCTTTGATTTTACCGCTTTGAACAGTATAGTTTAACCACGCATTTGCGGTATGTTTAGCATATCCGGGAACAACTGAGCCTACAGTTAAAATATTAGATTCTGTAACTATTGATTCTGTAAAAGCATAATTAGCGATAAGATTCAATCCGTCTAATAATTTTCCTCTAACATCAAATTCAAAACCTTCAGCTCTTTTTTCTCCTAATACAATTTTATACGGATCATTTGGACCATTGTTAGGATCTGCAGTAAGTTCATTTTCTTTTATAATTCGGTAAGCCGATAATGAAGTATTCCAGGATCCGTCAAACCAGTCTTTTTTTATACCAAATTCGATATTACTACCCGTAAGAGGTTTCACTTTATCTCCGTTAAGAATAATACCTGATTGAGGCAAAAATGCCTGATCATATAATCCGTAAACGGCCAGATTATCAGTTACAGAAAAACTGATACCCGCACGTGGCGTAATATGACTATCCGCCTGAGTTTCTCCCCAACTTGTCTGGCTAATCCAGGTGTATCTTGCCGCAAGAGTTACCCTTAATTTGTTTTCAAAAAATCCTAACTCATCCTGAACATAACCGGCAGCATATTCTGAACTCATAATTCCACCCGCTGCAGCAGCTCTAACACTAAGAGGCGTTGTATGATCAAAATTAGGAAGTCCGTTTGATGGAGTGCCATAATCTGGGTTATTTACATTAAATGGATCGTCTACTGTATCAAGATCGTGAGCTTGTCCCCAATCTGCCATATAATCTTTACTTGCTAAATCTATACCTCCTAATACTTTATGGGTGATTGGTCCCGTATTAAATTTTCCGTTAAGAAATATTTGTCCTAAATACATATTGCTTTCCGCATCCCAAATACCAACATTTCTAATGATTTCACCGGTACCTAAGCTTCCATCAACAGTTGGTCCTACCGTACTTGGCCATGAACTGTATCCTTGTTGTAAATATTTAAAATAAGAAGTTTGTGCTGTAAGTTTCCAATTGTCATCAAACTTATGTTCAAACATCAGGTAACCACTATGATCCTGAATATTAGTATCCGGCAATCCTGGCTGTGTCATTGTAAAATCTACAGGAGTTGTTGCATATCCTCCGGAATCAGCACCAAAAACATAATAAGAACCAACTTCGGTCATATTTGCATACTGAAAATTATATTCTGCAGTTAATTTTGTTTTATCATCAATTTGATATGAAATTACCGGAGCAATTACATAACGGTCGTTGTGTTCAAAAGGCCTGTGAGAACCTTTCTTTTGCGCAGCTCCGTTAAATCTGTACAATAATTTTCCTTTTTTGTCCAGTTTCCCGTCAAGGTCAAGACTTACTCTGTAAAAATCATAACTTCCAACTAATGCAGAAACTTCGCCTTTTGTAATTCCGGTTGGTTTTTTAGTTACTACATTATAAAGTCCACTAGGATCACCGCTTGAAAGCATAAATCCTGCCGGTCCTTTTACAAATTCGATATGATCTACAAAACTCATATCTTCAGTAAGTGGTCCCCAAAAAGAAGATACCACGTTGAAACCATTACGGAAAGCCTGAATTTGAGAACCACGCATCGTAATATTTGTATATAAATCTCCCCAATGTTCTAAACGCACAGCACCGCTCACATTACGAATAACACCGTCGCTCATACTTGTAATTTGTTGGTCTTTTAAGGTTTGACCACTTACAATCTGAATGTTTTGCGGAATTTCAAGTACCGGAGTTTGTAATCTTAAAGATAAAGAAGGCTTATCCTGTTTGTATTTATTTTTGGTAATTACTACTTCATCAAGATCTTCTTTGCTCTCAGAAAGAGAGAAATTTTTAATTGTTGTCTGACCAGCAGTTACGACAATATTATCTTCTACAGAATTTATACCAACTGATTTTATACTAATTGTATAATTTGCCGGTTTTACATTTTTTATCTCGTATTGCCCTTTATCATTGGTAACTGCATTGTATTTTGTTCCTTTAAGACGAACAGTAATATTATCTGCAGGAGTATTTCCGCTAAGGACAATTTTCCCGCTTACTTTTCCCGTTTCCTGTCCTAACATTGTTAATGAGGTCAGAAACAATAAACTAAACAGAATTTTCTTTATGGTTGTGATGTTCATTTTGGTTATGATATTAAAATTTCTGACAAAAGTAATTGCTAAAATCTTTTTATCCAAATTATTTTTAACCATTCTAAATAAAAACAATGTTTTAATTATAAAAAAACTTCATAAAAAAAAAGCGGATGAATTATCTTCATCCGCTTACTGTTCTTAAAATAAAGTGAGTTTTTAAAAAGAAAACCAAAGTTTTACATCCTCACAAATTGTTTCTTCTTTTATTAAATTATCAAACTCATTTGTACAAGGATTATATTGATAATTCTTTTGCCATTCTTCATAATTTAAACCTACTTTTTGAATGGAATCACAAATAAATAAAAGCTCCTCATTTGTCATTGTTGGATGTAATGATATACGAACCCAACCCGGTTTATCAGTCAAGTTTTTCTGAAGAATTCCGTTTGTAATCGCTTTTGATTTTTCTTCATCAATACCAAATAAATAATGAGCATAAGTACTTGCACAAGACCAGCCGCCACGAACCTGAATTCCGAAACGATCATTTAAAAGTCGTACTATTAAATTGTAATGAATGTTTTCTATAACAAAAGAAACACAGCCAATTCGCTCTGTTTTTAAATCTCCTAAAAGAGACAAACCGTTTATTTTTTGAAGTTCAGAAAAACAAAGATCCAAAAGCTCTTTTTCTCGGTTTTTCATGTTTTCGATTCCCATTTTTTGTTTTAGTTCCAAAGCCAAAGCAGTACGCATAACCTGCAAAAATCCCGGAGTTCCGCCATCTTCTTTAACTTCTATGGCATCACTGTAATGATATTCGCCCCAGGGGTTTGTGCATTTTACATTTCCTCCTCCCGGATTATCCGGAAAATTAGATTGATACAGCTTTTCGTTAAAAACCAAAACACCGCAAGTTCCGGGACCGCCCAGGAATTTATGTGGAGAAAAGAAAATTGCATCCAGTCGTTCTTCCGGATCTTCGGGATGCATATCGATTGAAACATACGGTGCCGAAGCTGCAAAATCAACAAAACAAAATCCACCGTTTTGATGCATTATTTTAGCCAATTCATGATACGGCGTAATGATTCCCGTAACATTCGAACAGGCCGTAAACGAACCTATTTTTAAACTTCTGTTGGCATATTTTTTTATTTCTTCGGATAATATTTTGGGATCAGCTAAATTGTTTTCATCGGCAGGTAAAACCACAACATCTGCCATAGTTTCGTACCACGGAACCTGATTAGAATGATGTTCCATATGTGTGATAAAAACAACTGGTCTTTCATCTTCATGAAGCAGTTGCAGACTATAAATATTATCTGCAGAACGCAAACCCATTATTCGCTGTAATTTTGATAAAGCTGCCGTCATTCCCGTTCCGGTTGTCACCAAAACATCAGATTCATTGGCATTGACATGCTTTTTAATTAAATCTCTCGCATGATTATAAGCATAAGTTGAAGCTTTTCCCGTCTGGCTTGAAAATGAATGTGTATTGGCAATCATGGGACCAATTTTGGTACACATGATTTGCTCAATCGGAGTGTATAACCTTCCGCTGGCAATCCAATCTGCGTACAACAGTTTTTGTTTTCCGTAAATAGATTCAAAATGATGATTTGCGCCAATTGTATTTTCTCTGAATTCAGAAAAATATTCTTCGAGCTGACTCGTTTCCGGTTTATTCAAAATAGTATTCATTACTTTTATATCTTAAAAACAACTTATTTTTTAAAGTTTTTAATTCCCCAATTCAGCCAATTGTAATAATTCTCAATATCAGGATTATAGGCTGAAGGTTCTGTTAAATTTGCACTTTTATGATCTACAATTACATAAAATGGCTGTGCGTTTGCTTTATAGGTTTTTATTTGTAAATCGCTCCATTTGTTACCAATCGTTTTGATTTTTTTTCCTGTAGTTTCAGATGTATATTGCTCGCTTTCCGGCAGCTCTTTTTTATCATCAACATATAAGGAAATCAAAACCACATCATTTTTCAAAACGCCCAAAACTTTTGGATCAGACCAAACCAATTCTTCCATTTTTCGGCAATTTACGCAAGCATAACCTGTAAAATCGAGCAAAACCGGTTTGCCTGTTTTTTTGGCAAATTCCATCCCTTTATCATAATCATGAAAGGTGATAATATCCTGCGGACCGTATTCTGCACCTTCGGGTAAGCTTTCTTTATTTGCTGTTCCTGTATTTTTAGAAAAACCAACTCCGTATGGAGATTCACTGTAATGCATTGGCGGCGGAAAACCACTTATTAATTTTAAAGGAGCTCCAAAAAGCCCGGGAATTAAATAAATGGTAAAACTTAAAACAAGCAATCCTAAACTTAATCGTCCAACAGAAATATGATTTAAGGGTGAATCATGAGGAAGTGTAATTTTTCCGAATAAATAAAAAGCCAATGTTCCGAAAACGGCAATCCAAATCGTTAAAAATACTTCTCTTTCCAGCCAATGCAATTGCAGAACCAAATCGGCATTTGATAGAAATTTAAAAGCCAAAGCCAATTCCAGAAATCCTAAAACTACTTTAACGGTGTTTAACCATCCGCCAGATTTTGGCAAAGCATTCAGCCAACCGGGAAAAGCGGCAAATAATGAAAAAGGCAATGCAATCGCTATTGAAAATCCTAACATTCCAACAATTGGTGCAATTCCGCCTTTTGAAGCTGCTTCGACCAATAAAGTTCCCACGATTGGGCCCGTACATGAAAATGATACAATTGCCAAAGCCAAAGCCATAAAGAAAATACCAATAAGCCCTCCTCTGTCTGCTTGCGAATCGACTTTGTTGGCTAATGCATTGGGCAGCATAATTTCGAAAGCACCCAAAAAAGAAGAGGCAAAAACAACCAATAAAACAAAGAAAATAATATTGAACCAAACATTTGTAGAAAGTGCATTTAGAGAATCGGCACCAAAAACCGCCGTTACAATCGAACCTAATAAAACGTAAATAATTACGATTGAGAACCCGTAAATTAAGGCGTTTCTAATTCCTGCAGCTTTCGTTTTACTTTGTTTTGTAAAATAACTTACTGTCATTGGAATCATTGGAAATACGCAAGGCGTTAACAAAGCTGCAAAACCGGATAAAAATGCTATAATAAAAATGCTCAGCAAACCTTTTGAGTCATTCTTTTTATCAGTATCCATTTTATCTTTTTTTACAGCAACATTTTCTTCAGCAGAAGCCACATTCTTAGCATTCGGAATTTTAAATACTAATTCTTCCGAAGACGGTGGCAAACAATTGCTATCATCACAAACCATGAATTCAACTTCAGCCGCAATATTCGAAACAGCATCCGAAGTAAATTTTATTTTTTGTGTAAAAAGCGCTTTACCTTCAAAATATTTAATTTTCATATCGAAGATTTTATCGACTACTTCGTGTCCTTTTCCTTCGGTAGTTTTACCCAATAATTCGAAGTTTTTCTTTTTGAAAGTAAAAGCTGTTGGCGATGGCCCGCCTTCTTCAATATATTGTCCGTACAAATGCCAGCCAGCTTGTATTGTGGCTTCGGCTTTTAAAAGATATTCTTTTTCAGAAATTTTTTCGACCGCTGTACTCCATTTTACGGGATTGTACATTTGTCCAAAAATGCTTCCGTAAAAGAGCAGCATTACTGTTATGATGATATTTTTCATTTGGTTATTTGATTTTTTTCCTGTTTGTGATTTATATAAAACATAAAAACATAGGTTCAAAAACGACATAGGTCGCCCTTGCTCAAAATAACAGATCTTAAAAGCTCAGCGAAAAATTTAGATTTTCCGGAAACTTCCAAAATTGAATTTTAAGTCTATGTGTAAAATGTAAAGAATTGTGTTTTTTAAAAGAGCTGTCGGCAAAACAGCTCTTTATGGTCTTTCATAGAAAATGGCTTACTAATTCAGATTCTAAAATGAAAAATGAAAGACTGCTATTAAAATTTATTTTTAGGTTATCCGCATATTGTCATCCCGAGGAACGAGGGATCTCCGCGAGAAGCTCCGCAAACTAAATCGCCAATCTTTGTCGACTTGCTTACGGAGATCCCTCGTTCCTCGGGATGACAAAAATGAGATAATAACTTTGACAAAGTTTAGTTACCCCTTATTGCAAAGGCTTACCATCCTTATCAAGCGAACCCGATTTAATGATAATCATTTTATCTAACTGAATGTATTTTTTGATAGCGTCGTTTACTTCTTTCAACGTTACTTTCTCGATATCTTTTGGATATTGTTCGATATAATTTGGCTCTAAACCTCTTTCGACAAAACTCAAAATCGTTCTGGCCATACCGCTTGTAGTTGACATTCCTACTTTAAAACTTCCAATTAAATTGGTTTTCTTGTTCTCTAATTCTGCTGTGGTAATTCCGTCTTTTACCCATTTATCGACCTGAACCATAGTGGCATCCAATCCTTTTTGAAACAAAGTTGGGTTGAAAGAGGCATTCACAAACCAATATCCTCCGGTGGTGATATTTCCGCCTAAACCAGACGAAATACTATAAGTTAAACCATCATTATCACGAACAGTCTGCATTAAACGTCCCGCAAAACCGGCACCTAAAGTGTAATTGGCAATGTAAAACGGAATATAATCTGCATCGGCTCTTTTTAAACCTGTGTATTGGCCAATGAATAATTCGGCGCTTGGTTTTTCAGGAATAGTAACCACTTCTGTTTTTGATGCTGCTTTTTGAGTGTCATTAAATTTCAATGTTTCAGTCACACCGCCATTCCAGTTTTTAAATGATTTTTTTAAAGATGCGCCCAAGTTTGCCCCTTCTGTATCACCCACAATTACAAAGTGCATAGATGCCGGACCAAAATATTTTTTATGAAATGCTTTTACTTCATCAAGCGTTGCATTTTTGATATTGGCTAAATCCTCTTCAACACTTAAACTGTAATTTGGGTTTCCTTTTTCATAAATCGCCTGTGATAAAGCAATATCTCCTCTTTCACCCGGATCGTTTAAATTTTGCTGTGTATTTCCGGTAAATTGCATTTTAAGGTTTTCAAATTCGGTCTTGTCAAATAATGGCGAACGTAATTCTTCTGCCAATAAAACAATAACCTGATCCAGATCTTTTTTCAGACATTTAAAACCAATATTAATTTTCGTGTTTGATGCACCAATATTAATGTTCACACCTAATTTTTGAAGTTTTTCAGAGAACTTGAATTTATCATTAAGCGTAGTTCCTTTTGATAACAGGGATGTTGTTAACGAAGGAATCATCGAATTTTTAGTCTCACTGGCAAAGTTTCCTAATGAAATACTTGCTGAAACGGTAACAAAATCTTTGGCAGAAGTTTTTACAGAAACCACATCGATTCCAGCAATTTTTTCTCTTTTATAAGATGAAGCTCCTTTTTCAATTGCATTTTCAACGTTTTCATCAATAGTATTTATTGTGATTTTTTGTTCCGATGAAAGAGCTGAATGAGTTTCTTCTAAATGATTATGATTTGAATCTCTATAATAAAACGGACCATTTTCTGGCATAAAATTCTCTGCTTTTGCCTGATCTTGTCCTTGATTTCCTGATTGTTTCGGAATAAAATACCCTGTTGTACTTTGATCTTCAACTAAATATTTTTGAGCCACACGTTGTACATCGGCAGGCGTTACTTTTTTTAGTCGGTCAACTCCTGTTACAAAATCTGTCCAGTCACCAGAAGCAATTGCTTCATTCAATTCTGATGCAATAACACCAGAACCATCACGTGCTAAAATAGTCTGAGCGCTAATTTTTGCCACAACACGATTTACTTCATCCTGCGTTACGCCTTCTTTTTGAATTTTAGCTACAACCTCACTTATTTTAGCATCAATATCTTCATGTTTTGATGTTGTTGGAAAACCTACGCCAATGGTAAAAAGTCCCACTTCTTTAAAGTTCGTTGCACTGGCATACGCATAAATTCCCATACGGCTGTCTACAAAAGTCTTGTTTAAAATCGCAGACGGACCTGAGCCAATAATTTCACCCAAAATATTTAAAGCCGGTAAATCTTCATGTAAAGCACCCGGAATTTTATAAGCTTTGTTTACAACGCCCAATTCTCCCGGTTTTTTAACTACAATTTTACGAGGCCCATATTGTTGAGGTTCTTCTGTATACGGTTGTGGCATTTTGTTTGGCGCTTTGGTAATTTTACCGAAATATTTCTCAACTAACTGAAAAACATTTTCTTTTTGAAAATCACCAATAATGGTCAATGTCGCATTATCCGGCCAATAATAGGTGTTATAAAAATTACGTAATACTTCAATTGGTGCTTTTTCAATATCTGATTTCCAGCCAATTGTAGAATGATGATACGGATGTGCAATATATGCCGAAGCCCAGATTTCTTTGTCCAGTAAACTATTTGGGTCATTTTCGCCACGTTCAAATTCGTTACGAACTACCGTCATTTCGGCTTCTTTATCTTCTTTTAATAATAAAGAATTACGCATTCTGTCGGCTTCGATTTCTAATGCCAAACCAATTTTATCACTTGGTAAAGTTTCAAAATAATTGGTACGATCATACCAGGTTGTAGCGTTTAACTGTGCTCCGGTATTTTGTAGAACATCAGTAATTGTATTTCCGTTTTTTTTATTGAAAGCTGTAGTTCCTTTAAACATCAAATGTTCAAGAAGGTGCGTTGAGCCTGTGTTTCCTAAAACTTCATTTTTAGAACCCACGCGATATACAATTTGAACGGTTGCAACCGGAGATGCATTATCCTGCAAAAGCAAAATATTCATACCGTTTGGCTCGTATAAATATTCTTCGATTCCACCTAACTCTTTTATTTTCTTAAAGTTAACAGATTTATTTTGCGCTGAAATTAAGGTACAAAACGCTAATGAGCAGTAGCCCAAAAAAATGTATTTTTTCATTTTTAGTGATTGATATGTTGTTTTTAGATTGAGATAACTTTCTCAAAGTTAAAAACTTTGAGAAAGTTTAACTGCTTATTTTTTATTATTTAAGACTTACTGAAAATTTCTTTCAATTTTGACTGAAGTGCTTCTTCTCTAAGATTTTTGGCAACGATTTTTCCGTCAGGTCCAATTAAATAATTTGTTGGCACTAATTTTACGCCATATAAAACAGCCGCATCGTTTTTCCATCCTTTTAAATCAGAAACATGTGTCCACGTTAAACCATCTTTTTCAATTGCTTTTTGCCAAAGATTCTTTTTATCATCCAGAGAAACGCCTAAAACATCAAATCCTTTGTCATGATAGGTTTTGTAAGCTACAAGTACATTTGGATTTTCTTTTCGACATGGACCGCACCAGCTTGCCCAAAAATCTACTAAAACGTATTTTCCTTTGTAATCTGAAAGTTTTACTACTTTTCCGTTTACATCTGTTTGAGAAAATTCCGGAGCAGTTACACCAACAGCCGTTTTATCATTAAGATCGATTGCTTCTTTCAACTGTTTCCCGTAAACTGATTTTTGTACTTCCGGAGATAAAACAGCGTAATACGTTTTTACCTGTTCCGGAGTTCCGTATGATACAATTCGGTCATTAATTACTAAAGCTGCAGCGATTTTATCTTTATTTTTTCTGATGAATTTATCGGTTAAACCATCAGCAAAAGTTTGAAGATCTTTCCACTTTTTATCCATCATCGTTTGTTGTTCAGCAGTCAGTTTTGCTTTTCCGTTTTGAGTTAAAGAATCTGATAATTTGTAAACAGGACCGGCAATACTTTGTATTTTTTTGAATTCATTATCGTAAAACGATTTGTAAATATCGTTTTGTACTGCACCGCTTACTTTAGCTTTGAAAATAGAATCTTTTTTGGCTTCAACTTTTATACTTTCATTATCTAAAAGAAAAAAAGCACCATATTCTTCTCCTTTTAATTTAATAGTATGTAATAATGGCTCTGAAACTTTTCCTGTAAAGGTAAAAGCTCCGTCTTTATTGATTTGAGCAGAATCTGCTATTGTTTTGTTTCCTTTTTCATCTGTATTTTCCAGATAAACAGTTCCCTTGTCTAATCCGGCAATTGTACCGGTAATAGTAAATCCTTCTTCTTTTTTAGAGCATGAAGAAATTGTCGTTATTAGCGCTAAAGCCAATAATCCTGATTTAAAGATTGTACTTTTCATTTTTGATATTTTTGTGTTTATTATTTTTTAATCTAGGTTTTCAGTCCCGGATTGAGAACTTTGTCAAAGTTTAAAACTTTGACAAAGTTGCTGAAACTGAATACTACTTACTTACATTCTGCGTTATCGTTCCGTTTCCTGGGTTTTGTGTAGCGCCTAGCGGAAATGGCATTGTCCATAAATGAGAATCTGATGCTAAAGTGTAAGTAGTTCCGTTTGCTGTTTTGGTGTAACTTACTTTATAAACGCCTTCAGCATTTAAACGACGTGCATCTGCAAAAGGAATCAGCGTGTTATTAAGTTCGTTATTTTTTGTTCTAAAAATAGCATTCAAAGCCGTAGTTTTATCAGTAGTAGAAATATCCTGATAAGAAGCTGGCAGAATACGCGTTTTACGAACTGTATTTAAAACATCCAAAGCCTCACTAATTTGCCCCGCACGCGCAAGACATTCGGCTTTAATCAAATACACTTCAACAGTTGTGATGCCTCCAAAATTAAAAGCACCGGATAAGGTTCTTCTGTAATACGTTTCTGCGCCCACTGTATAAATTTTCCAGCGAGAGATAAATTTGGCATCTCCAGCTTCAAAACGCTGTGCACGTTCTACCGGAATACTGTTTTCTGTGGTTAAAGTAGAAAAAGTACCGTGACGAAACGTATAATTTTCTACATAATTATACCCCATTGGAGATATGGTAGTGGTATACGAATTTGGAGCATCAATAATGGCTTTATTTGTATTGTAATAACCTATCCAGTCGTATAATTTATTGTTTTCTGATAATGCTAAATCTGCATATTTCAGGGCTTCTGTATAATTATTCATTTGCAGATAAACTCTTGCATAAAACGCATAACCGGCACCCAAATTTGGATGTAAAGCTGTCTGGGAAACTTTCGGCAGATAAGGCAATGCATCTTTAACATCATTCAGAATAAAATCATACATTTCCTGAATTGTAACTTGTTTGTTTGGTGCATTAATATTGGCACTCGTTATTAACGGAACTGATAATTTTGTGGAAGCTGTAGAAGCGACATAAGTATCAGCATAAAAATTAACCAGATTAAAATAGTTCATGGCACGCAGTACTTTTGCTTCTGCCCAGACTATTCTTTGTTCTGCTTCGGTCGCTTTGGTTGTAGTTAATGCATTTTCGATAATTAAATTAAAAGTCGAAATTCCGGCATAACTTGAATAATAAGTAGTTTCGTCTGATACCTTCAATGCAATACGATCTGCATTTTCGTCCCACATATAATTTGCATTATACAATCTGTAATTTGCTAAGTTGGCAACAGTTACATATTGGTCATTTAATAATTGTGAAGCTCCGGTAATATCAACTCTGTGATTGGTGTATTCGTCACGCAAAAAAGCTTCATAATCTGCTAATGTTGTTGGTGATTTTGATCCTTTTGGAACATCGCTCAAATAATCTTCGCAAGAGACAAATGTTAATCCTAAAGCTAATAAACACGCTATCTTTTTATATATATTTTTCATCGTCTAGTCTTTATAAATTAGAAATTAACATTTACGCCTAAAACAAAACTTGGAGAAGTGAAACCGCCTAAAATGAACTTAGCATCTCTGCTTTTTGCAAAAGTATATACGTTTTCTGCGTTTAAATTGAAACGTATGCCGTCTAGTTTTACTTTTTTAATAAGTGCCGCCGGCATTTGGTACGCTAATGAAATGTTGCTTAATCTCACATTTGAAGCATCCAGAATATTGATATCTGCATACGAATAAATAGTACGGGAATCTGAATTAAATTCAGGATCATATTCGTAAACTGCTCTCGGAATATTTGTAAAAGCTTCGTCACCAGGCTGCATCCAACGATCGGCAATATGATTGTTTACTACTGTAATATCAGTTACGTAACCTCCTGCTGCTCCATTGTAACTATTATTTAGCATTGGAAGAAATGAATTTCTTACCTTGTGTCCTAACTCATAAATGAAAAGTGCCGAAAGCGAGAAATTCTTATAATTGGCAGAAGTATGAAATGAACCGCTATGTGTAGGAACTGTTGAACCATAATCTTCAATCGCTTCTAATTGTCCCGGATTGTATTTTACTGCTGTTCCCGAAGCATCATAAACTTGCGGAATTCCTGTACTGCTTAATCCTGCCCATTTATAGCCATAAATAGAATTAAAGTTGGTGCCTACTCTTGGAAAAGAATCAGCATGATCTAACTGCAGGTAATAAACAGGTGCTTTTACATTTACATAATCTACCTTGTTTTTGTTATTGGCATATAAAACAGCCGCGTCCCAGGAGAATGAAGGTGTTTTTACGATTGTTCCTCTTAAACTAACTTCGATACCTTTGTTGGTCATTTCTCCGTTATTGATTTTATAAGTAGAATATCCCCATCCTTCTGTTGGAATTCCCTGGCTGCTTGCTAATAAGTTTTCACCTTTTTTCTTATAATAATCTAAAGTTCCTCCTAATCTGTTTTTGAAGAAAGAGAAATCTAAACCAACATTGGTTGTAGTTGTTTTTTCCCAGGATAATTCCGGATTTGGTCTTGCGCTAACGGTTCCCTGATTACCTCCAACATTTGGATTAGAATTATAATAAGCTGTTAAATACGGTGCAGAATCTTTGGCAATATTTCCACCAATACCATAAGAAACACGAACTTTTAGTGCGTCTACCCATGAAGCAGTAAAGAAAGATTCTTTATCGATATTCCATCCGGCTCCGGCAGACCATGTAGGCTTATTTTGATATTCGCTGTCTGTTCCCCAAAGATTAGAACGGTCCCATCTTAAACTTCCTGATACTGAATACTTTTTATCATAAGTATAACCTCCTGTTCCATAAACAGAAACGTAACGGTTTAATAATTCTTTTTCTAATGAAAAATCGTCTTGTATCATAGATCCGCCAAAAACACTTCCGTATACTTTAAGAAGATCTGCCTGATTTACTGGTGCAAAACCTAAAGTTTGGGCATCATAACCATAACGTGTATTAGTATTGAATTGTAGCTTAGTGTGACGAATTTCCATACCTGCAATAGCAGACACATCATGTTTTTCGTTAAAAGTTTTATTGAAATTTAACTGTTGACGGAAATTATAAGCATTTGTAATTTGCTCTGTATTTTTTATAATATCTCCGTAAGGCAAATTATAAACTGCTTTGTTATTGGCAATTGTCACCATACTATTTACCATACTTCTTACGTAATATGAGTCTTTATCAAATAACTGGTTGGCACGATCTGAACCAAATTCGTATTGAAACATGGCATTATAAGTAAATGCATTACTGAATTTTACATTAAACTTGGCAAATGTTCGATTTAAGAAATTTTTACTTTCTGTAAGATTTCTTCCCAGCTCATCCATTGGCGTAATGTTCATATCATAAAGACCATAGTTTTTGATAGAATTTAGCGTAAAAGCATTGTAGCGGGATTCTGGTGTAGAAACAAAATTAGTTCCATCGTCATTAACTAACTGATTGTATGGCATATATTTATAACCAGGATTGTTTGAAACAGAAGCTGGATTTGTAGGCAGATAACTCTGCGTATCACCTTTTCCAAAATTGGTATAAGATCCTAAATCCAAAGAAAGCCAGCTGTTAATCTCAGTTGAGTTTTTTAAGTTAAGACCAACTGTTTCGTTTTCAGAATACATATCTTCAAACTGATTGCTTTTGTATGTCAAAGAAGCATTAAAAGTATTTGTTTCTGTTGCTTTGCCTAAACTAAGATTATGCTGTAAAAAATATTGATCACGTTTAGCATATTTAGCTACATCGTCATAATATTTATAACCTTGAGAGCCAAGCTGATCTAAACGACCGTTCATTTCTGTTTGCGAAATATTTCCTGCATAACCATTTAAAATAGTCTGCATTCCTAAACTTGTAAATACAGCATTATTAAGCAATGATTGTGAATAAGTATTTGCATTAGTCGTTTTTAAATTAGGGTTTCCGTCTGCCCATCCTCTTTCTAAACTGATAATATCTGCAGAATCTGTTAGGTTTCCTGTATAATTTCTATAAGGAGTAATAGTTAAATTACTTGAAAACGAAATATTTGTTTTTCCTGCTTTTGCTTTTTTAGTTGTAATTACCACAACTCCATTAGCTGCACGCGCACCATAAATAGAAGAAGCTGCCGCATCTTTTAAAACCGTAATCGTTTCAATATCTTCTAAATTCAGATTAGGCAAATTTTCTTCTATTGTAGAATACGGAGTTAATTTTGTATTCTCAACCGGAAATCCATCAATAACATATAAAGGATTACTCGTACCTGTCATAGTAGTTGTACCACGAATTTTTCCATTTTGATATCCAACGATACGTCCTTCCAAAATGTTGTCTAAACTACTTAAACGCTGTTCCTGAAAATCCTTTGCTTTTAAACTGGAAAAAGATCCTGTCGCTTTCTCGGCACTAATATCCTGATAACCTGTTTTTAAAACAAGACCTTCTAATTCCAGAACATCTTCCTTCAAAACAACATTTATAACACTTCTACCCCCAACTTTAATTTCCTGTCTCTCAAATCCTAAATAGGCAAAAGCCAAAGTAGTTTCACTGCTTACAGCAATAATCTGATATTCACCATTAAAATCAGTCTGAACACCTCTTCCCGAACCGTTATCAGAAATCGCGGCACCTACTAAAGGCATTCCTTTTTCATCTGTAACCCTACCTTTTACGATAAAATCCTGAGCTTCTGTTACAACTGGTTTGGGTTTCGTTTCTTCCGGTGCTTTTTTGGCACTTAGAATAATATGAGAACCCGAAATTTTAAAATCCGTTCCCGTATTATTAAAAATTACGCTCAAAATATTTTCCATCGAAACATTTGTTAGACTAATGTCTATCATTCGATCGAGATCTACAGATCTAACATTGTAAACAAATCTGTAATCTGTAGTATACTCAAGCTTTTCTATCACTTTTGCAACAGTCATATTTCTTGCATTGAAAGAAATCTTTGCTTTTTGTGAGTAAGAAACTCCAGCGTGCATTACAGATAAAGTGGTCAATAAAAATATTGTAGTCAATTTCATTTTCAAATCAAATTTCAAAAAAGGCTTATCAAACCTAATTTTGTTCAAGAGTTTTTTCATACTTTTAAATGTTTTTTAGTGTGGTTGGTTAATTAACTGATCGCATTTTATCTACCGGAAAATGTTGGCGCATTTTCCGGTTCTTTTTTAAACACGATCCTTTTAGCGGGATTTTTGCTTCATAGGCGTTTTTTAATTTTAAATTTTAGATTGTTGATTTTAGATTTTAAATTCGGTCTTAATAAGATATTCTATTCTCTTTATTCTTTATTCTAACTTCTTGCTTCTAACTTCTAACTCATAATTCATAATTCATAATTCATAATTCATAATTCATAACTCCAAACTACCTAATCACAATCTCATCTTCATCAATCTTATAATCAATAGCATAACTGTCGCTGAAATATTTTAAAACCACTTCTATAGGTTCATTATCAAAACGGGCGTTAAAAATTTCTTTTCCTAAAGCTTTATTTCTGTTGATAAAAGTTACATTGTAATGACGTTCGAGTTTTTTAATGATCGACGCAAAAGATTCATTTTTAAAAACCAAACTACCTTTTACCCAGGCCGTATAATAATCTGTATTTACTTCTGCTTTTGTAATTGCCGATTGTCCTTTTACATTCGTGCCTTTTAATCCCGGAGTTAAATAAACCTGATTCTCGTTTGTTTTTTGACCTTTATAAAGCGAAACTTTACCTTCAACCAACACAATATCAATGCTTGTATCTTCTGTATACGAATTCACGTTAAACTTAGTTCCCAAAACTTCCACATCAACTTCCTGAGTATTTACTGTAAACGGATGCGCTTTATCTTTGGCAACTTCAAAATAAGCTTCGCCGGTTAGAAAAACTTGTCGGCTTTTATTTTTGATAAACTGAACCGGATATCGCAACGATGTTCCCGAGTTTAAATGCACAATAGTTCCGTCAGATAATTGAACTTCAAACTTTTTGCCGTACGGAATCTTCAAAGTATTATAAACCAATTCTCCGCTTGACAAAGTATTTGTATAAACCAATTTGCTTTTGCTTTGTTTTCCTATTATGTTTCCAAATTTATCGGTAACATTTCTTTCTTCAGACAGATCAAGCGTTTGTTCCGATTCGTTACCAAATTGTAAAACAATATCATCTTCTCTCGGAACCACAACATTATCTTTATGATGAAATAAAGTCGGGTTTGTATAGAAATAAAAACTGCCCAGAACCAATATCAATATCGCTGCATATTTATAATAAGAAGAAAATCTTCTTTTATAAAAAACACTTTTCTCACTTTGAATTCTTTCAGATAATTGTTTTTTCACTTCCGTTGAATCAAAAGTGTACATGACTTTATCAACGGCATAATTTGTTTTTACAAACTCTTTAAATGTGATTTTGTTCTCTTCCTTTTCAAGCCACTTCGTCAATTTTTCAATTTCTTTTTGATCGGCCTGATTGGTGATATATTTTACAATTAATCGTTCTGACTTTTTCACTGTCATTTTAGTTATTTTTAATATTATTACGAAGCCAAAAAACAAAACCCTAACAATTTGATAAAGTTTTTTTCATTTTGATGAATTTTATGTTTTTCACAAGTCTTTTCTTTCAATAAAACTATACTAATTCAATAGAAATAATAAGGTAAATGATTTATCTTTGCATTTTTGCCTCTTTTTATTTGTAATAAAATTCAAGTAAAAAATGGTAAAACACCGATTCTGAGCCAAATTAAGCTACTAAATGAATCCTAAAACCCATTAATTTATATATTTGTTTCTATGAAAAATGATGATTATAACGATAACAATGTGCTGATTGAATCTCTGAAAAATGGAGATGAAAAAGCGTATGCATATTTAATCGATACATATCATCATAAACTTTGCGTTTATGCAAACAGTTTGGTAAAAAACATTTACAGCGCCGAAGACATCGTGCAAAATGTTTTTATTAAAGTGTGGGAACAGCGCACCAGATTAAAATCAGATCATGCCCTTAAAAGTTTTCTTTATAAATTGGTATACAATGAATTTATTGATTTGTACAGAAAAAACCAATCGTTGTTTTCTCTGGAAAAATCGTATTATGATGCTTTAAATTCCATTGTTTTTGAAGATGATTCAGAATCGTTTCAACGTGTTTTAAATGTTGTAAATAAGGAAATCCAGAACTTGCCGCCAAAATGCAAAGAGGTCTTTATTTTAAGCAAAAAAGAAGGTTTAACCAATATAGAAATCGCCGAACATCTTGACGTCTCTGTAAAAACAGTCGAAGCTCAAATCACCAAAGCCTTCTCTATTTTGCGTACTTCTCTTGAAGAAAAAGTAAAAAATGTGCTGTTTTTATTATTCGGAAAAAAGAAAAAACTGGGATTAAATTAGAGTACAGTTTTTTTGTCCCGAATGCACAAATTTCCACCAATTTAATTTGCTGATAAAAAATCCTTCTGTAATCTGTGGCTCATATTTTTCACGCAGATTTTAAAAGATTTAAGCAGATGTCGAAAATTATTCAAATTAAATCTGCTCACCCGAGCGATAGCGAACAGGCGAAGCAATCTGCCAAATCTGCGAGAAATATTTTTTTAATCCTGGCAAAAAATACCAGATTAATTCGTGCAAATTAGTGTAATTCGCGGCAAACCAAAAATCATTTTAATCTTATAATCCGTGGCAAACCAAAAAAAATAAAAAACTAGTTCTAATTTATTTCTATATTTGCAACCAAGTTGCGTTATTTGCCACAAAAGATTTTCCAAAATCAAGAATGAAGAAAAAGAAATTTTTAATAATTAATCTTTTAATGTCGTTGACAGTATTGTTCGCCATGCTGTTTCAAACGATACATTCTTATGAACATGTTTATAAGCAATTAACAGAAAAACCCTGCGATCATAAATACACCGCTCACAAAAATCAAATTACGCACAGTCATAGTGTAGAAAATAATTGTCCTGTTTGTCATTTTACATTTAGTACTTTTATTTCAAATTCATTTCATACTTTTTCATTTCACAAACAAGAGGTTTCAACTTTAACTGTATTTTTCTACAATAGAGAAACTTCAACATTTTTTAAAGGCAGTCTCTTTGCTTTACGAGCGCCTCCTACTCTATTTTAGTTTACTTAACGATATTTATTTAGATTGAACTTTTGCCTTATTTAAAAGCAAAGAGCATCACTATTTCATTTTTTTGATGAATTCTATTTTGGCGAATAGAACAAAATCTCAAAATGTACTTTTTTCTCTTGAAGAAAACTGCTTAATTCGTTAGTAAACAACACCTCCGCTATTATATAATATCCACATTAATAAGCTTTAAAAAAGTTTATTGATTCGATAATCTTATTATTAAAATTAAATTCCAAACAAATATAAAACCATGCTTACAGCAGAAAATCTGACTAAAAAATACGGCGATAATATTGCCCTAAACAGCTTGAATTTAACAATTAACAAAGGAGAAATTTTTGCTCTTTTGGGACAAAATGGTGCCGGAAAAACGACAACAATAAACCTTTTTCTTGGATTTATAAAACCAACGCAGGGAGAAATTAAAATCAATGATATTTCGGTTGTAACCGATGCTGAAAAAACAAAAAAAGATGTGGCTTACATTCCCGAAACTGTAATGTTATATCCCAATCTTACTGGTTTAGAAAACCTTAAATTCTTTTCTTCTCTGGCCGGATTTAACTATTCTACCGGAGAACTGACTTATTTTCTAGCAAAAGCAGGTTTGCAAACCAAAGCTCACGATCAAAATCTTGGAGGATATTCTAAAGGAATGCGACAAAAAGTGGGAATTGCAATTGCGATTGCCAAAAAAGCAAAAGTGCTTTTATTAGACGAACCTACAAGTGGTTTAGATCCAAAAGCATCAAATGAATTCTCTCAAATCCTGAAAGAACTTTCTGCAGACGGAACGGCAATTTTAATGGCAACACACGATATTTTCAGAGCGCGTGAAGTCGCAACACATATCGGAATTATGAAACAGGGAAATCTGGTAACGGTTATTGAAGCGGAAAAAATTTCGGCTAATGAACTGGAAGATTTGTATTTACAAACGGTTTAAAAGGAAAGATTTCCATCAATATAAAAATGAAACAGCTATTTTCCTTTATATTTTTAATAATTGGGACACATTACGTACAATCTCAAACCAATAAAATTAATGATAGTATTGCTAAAGATTCCATCAAAACAGAAGCACTCAACGAATTGCAAACCGTAGAAATTGTAGGCCGGTCTACCAAAAAATACAACAGCGATTATTCTTTTGCAGCGACAAAAACAGCGGCATTAAACAAAGATATTCCGCAATCTATTTCGACTGTCACCAAAGAATTAATTGCTGATAAAGCCGCTTTTTATCTCGCCGATGCCGTAAAAATGACGAGTGGTGTAATTCCGTCAAGTTATTACAACCAATACACCATTCGCGGAATCAGCCAGAACGAAGAAGGACAGATTATCAACGGAATGCGAACCCGACAATATTACTTTTTACAGCCTTTAACCAATAATATCGAACGTGTTGAAGTCATAAAAGGTCCGTCGAGTGCGACATTTTCATCTGTAGATCCGGGCGGAAGTATTAATTTGGTGACCAAAAAACCTTTGGCGACAGACCGAAAAGAAGTGACTTTAAGTGCCGGAAGTTTCAGTACTTTTCGCGGAACTCTGGATTTTACAGGTCCTTTAAACGAATCAAAAACACTTTTGTATCGTGTAAACGCAGCCTATCAGGAAGCCAAATCGTTTCGTGATTTAGTGGGCAATAAATCGTTTTTGCTTTCTCCGTCATTCAGTTATATTCCCAATGAAAAAACTGCTATCAATGCCGAATTAATCTTAAGCGATATGACGGGAATTCTGGATCGCGGACAGCCCATTTTTGGTGCCGTTGCCGGAGTTACCAATTTAAATAAAACGCCAATTAGTTTGAATCTGGGGGCGCCAAGTGATTTTTTTAAGTCGAAAGAACTTATTATGATGACCAATTTTGCACATAAATTCACTTCAAAAATTGGTTTTAATGCCCAATATATGAAACAATCCTGGACAGAAGATCTTCAGGAACACAGAACTACAAATGCTTTTGCGGTCGATATGAACAATCAGCCTGTAACAAGTTTGGCAATGATGCAATTTGTTCAGCGTCAGCAATATTGGAATGTAGACAATTTAAGCACTTATTTTAATTTCGACATAAAAACCGGAAGTCTAAAGCATAAATTATTGACCGGATACGATTTAAGCAGTTGGAACAAAACCAAAGGCGGCGGACAAAATGCAGCAAGAGGGTATTTATTAAAAGACGGAACGGTTGCCAGCACTTTTGTTCCTGCAAACGCTGGAAATTATCAAACCATTACAGTTGACGGTGTTGTATTGCCAAAACCAAATGTAAATTTTTTCAACTTAAATAATCCGGTATACACAGTTCGAAGCCCCGAAGATTATACCTTGAATGTTCGAACAGCATTGCCATCGGCATTAACGACAACCAATGCCATTTATATTCAGGATATGATTCAGTGGGAAAGATTTACTTTTTTATTGGGTTTAAGAAACGAATGGTTTGAAGACATTACAAATTATGAAACCAACAACGAACTAAAAGTAAAAAAACAAGCTTTACTGCCTCGTATTGGTGTTACCTATGCTGTAAATAAAGCTATTAACGTTTATACAACTTATCTTGAAGGTTATCAGCCACAATCGAACACTGTTACTTTAATGCCTCAAACAGGCAGTTTACCAGCCGGAAGTTTATTTGATCCGCTTGAAAGTAATTTGAAAGAAGTAGGCTTAAAAGCAACATTTCTCGACAATACTATGAGTTTTAATGCTGCAGTTTACGAAATCAATCAGCGTAATATTTTGATGAATGCCAATGATCCTGCAAATCCTGATTTATTGGTTACCAGAGGTGCCGAAAGAAGCCGTGGTTTCGAGTGCGATTTGGCGGGATATATCACGCGTGATTGGCAAATCAACGCTTCGTACAGTTATATCGATGCCGAAATTGTAAATGATCGCGACGCTTCGTTAATTGGTGCAAGAAAACAAAACACACCAAAAAACAGCGCCAATTTATGGACACGCTACAACTTCAGTTCTGATTCTGTTTTAAATGATTTTGGAATTGGTTTGGGAATGCAATATCAAAGCAGCAAAATTCCGTGGTTTACAAGAGATTTTACCCTTCCTGATTTTACCGTTTTTGATGCTGCTTTGTATTACAAACCCACAAACAGCAATATGCAAATTGCCATTAATGCGGGCAATATTTTTAATAAAACCTATTGGCTGGGTGCACAAAATTATCTGCGTTTATTTCCTGGTGCGCCACGAAATGCAACGCTTACTTTAACTTATAAATTTTAATAAAAGCCATGTCTTTACACGTAGAAATTTTAATTGCAAAACATTTAAAAAACTCCGCTTTTAAGAATTCGGCTGTTTTTATAATTACCTTTTTTATTGGTATTTTACTCGCTTACGCCGTTTTTTCTGGCTGGGAAAATTATACCAATCAAAACGAAACCAGCGCAAAATACCAGCACGAATCTCGCGAAGACTGGTTGAAAAATCCGGATAAAAACCCGCACCGAATGGCACATTACGGCAATTTTGCTTTCCGCAAAAGTACTTCGCTAAGTGTTTTTGAATTTGGAATGGAACCGTTTTTCGGAAATGCCATTTTCCTGGAAGCTCACAAACAAAATACAGCCAATTTTTCTGAAGCCGGATTCTCTAACAGTATGTTACGTTTTGGCGAAATTAGCATTGCCATGATTTTGCAAATTTTATTGCCACTTTTGATTTTTTTCTTCGGATTTAATTCGGTTGCGGCCGAAAGAGAAAACGGAACTTTAAAACTGCTTTTAAGTCAGGGAATTAACTGGAAACAGCTTTTGTTAGGTAAAACTCTCGGAATTGCTTCTGTAATTATGATATTGTTTATTCCAACAATTATCGTTTTGGTTTTCATTTGGTTAGTGCTTCAAAACTTCACCATTTCATTTGATGAAACGATTAAGATGATTCTGTTTATTGTATTTCATTTTTTGTATTTAATATTCTTTTGCGTCATCGCGGTTCTGATTTCTGCTTTAAGCAAAACCTCAAAAAAAGCTTTGATTTCCCTTATCGGAATCTGGCTGCTTTTTACGATTATTTTGCCAAGAGTTACACAGGCAATCGGCGCTTATATTTTTGAAGCTCCTTCTAAAATAGAATTTAACAGCAACATCGAAAAAGACATTCTGAAACAAGGAGACAGCCACAATCCGAATGATTTGCATTACAAAGCAATAAAAGATTCTTTACTTGCGGTTTACAAAGTCGATTCGGTTCAAAAATTGCCTTTTAATTATTCCGGTTTTATCATGACCGAAGGCGAAAAAATTAGCGCCCGAATTTACAACAGACATTTGGATACTTTACTTCATGTTTACCAAAAACAAAACAGTTTTTCCAGAGCCATGTCCTTTTTAAATCCGTATATCGCGATGAAAAACCTTTCTATGGCCTTGTCAAATACCGATTATGATTCGTATATCGATTTCCAGAAACAAGCCGAAACATATCGTTATAATATGGCTCAAAAAATGAATGCTTTACAAATTAAATATATCAGTAATGATAAAAGTAAACCGGCTTTAATTGGCAAAGATCATTGGGCAGAAGTAAAGGAATTTCATTATGAACCAAAAGGAATCCGGGCAATTTTAAAAAATGAAATCACTTCGGTCATTTCCCTTTTTCTGTGGATTAGTTTACTGTTTATTTTCATCAAAATAGCCTCAAAAAATCTTAAAGCCATTTAATATGTTAGCATTACTATTTAAAAATTTCATTCGGTCGAAAGGAACAAAAGTTGGATTATTGTTTCTATTTCTTATCGGATTTATAAGCCTTTTAATTGGAAAACAATTTCAGGAAAAACAAACTAAAAATATCGCCGAAGCCGCTGAATATCAAAAAGAACATATTGCTAGAAATGCTGCTTTCCATAAAGACGAAATTGGGCTTTTGCTCTATTATGTCAAGTTTTCGCTAGTCAATAAAACTTTCCCGATAAACAGTTTGGCGATTGGGCAGCGAGACGTAAATCCGTCTATTCAAAGTGTCACAATTCGCGGTTTGGAAGGTCAGAAATATGATTCGGAATTAAATAATCCGAGTAATCTTTTGTTAGGAAATATTGATTTTAGTTTTGTTCTCGTTTATCTTTTTCCACTTTTAATAATCGCTTTTACCTATAATATTGTTTCTGAAGAAAAAGAAAGCGGAACCTGGAAAATTGTAGCAACACAAACTGATAATACATTTTTCTATATTCTTAAACTATTTTATATCCGGATTTTAAGTTTAATTGCATTATTAACGATTGTAACTTTCATTGCCATTTTTATACTGAATATTCCATTTAACAAATCACTTTTTACATTTTACACAATCAGTATTTTGTATATTCTTTTTTGGTTTTCGGTTTGTTTTTTTATTGTTTCATTGCAAAAGAATTCAAATTTTAATGCGGTTATTTTGTTAACAATTTGGCTGTTTCTGATTATTATTTTACCGGCAACAATTAATACTTATATAGTAAATAAATATCCGGTTCCCGAAGCTTTGGAATTGACTTTGAAACAACGAAATGCCTATCATGAAAAATGGGATATGGATAAGCAAACAACGCTTGATAAATTCTACAAACATTATCCTCAATTTAAAAGTTATCCTTTGCCGGATAAGGAGTTTAGCTGGCTTTGGTATTATGCCATGCAGCAAATGGGTGACGACGAATCGGCAATTCAGTCGAAAGAATTAGGAACCAAGTTGACTCAAAGAAATCAGGCAAGCCAGACAATTGCACAATTTATTCCGACTTTGCACACACAAATTCAGTTGAATGAAATTGCAAAATCTGATTTGGGAAATCAACTTTTGTTTATGCAAAAAACAAAAGACTTTCATGAAAAAATGCGATTGTATTTTTATCCGAAGATATTTGATAATGCTCCGGTAGAAAAAGAAAACTGGTCTAAATTTAAGGTTGAAACTTTTAGTGACGAATCGACAATCAGTTTTACGAAGTCTTTTGTTCCTTTACTCCTTTTCAATTTATTGCTGATTGGTTTCGGATATACAAACTTCAAGCGTAACTTTTCTTAACCGCAAAGAGCGCAAAGGTTTACGCTAGGTTCGCTAATTTATTTCGCGCAAAGTCGCAAAGTCGCAAAGAAAATAAACTTTGCGGCTTTGCGACTTTGCGCGATTAATAGAACAGCTTTTAATCAGCCTTGCGCTTTTTGCGGTTAAAAAACTTTGCGTACTTTGCGTAAACCTTTGCGCACTTTGCGGTAAAAAAAACGTTCCAATATTCACAAAATGAAAAAAATAATCTTAATAAGTTTACTCATCATTGCAGTTTTCTACATTCTTAAACAATTCGTTTACAAACCTTATGCATGGAAAAAAGCAATTAACAGTCCGGAACACAAACTACAAGTTGGCAGTTTTATTTTTAGCAAAAAAAGAGGCTCAAACGGAAGCCAAAGCATGCAGAACTATTATTTTGCTTTTAAAGTAATTGAAATAAACGGCGATTTGGTAAGACTTTCGGTGATTAGAAAATTATCAGATAAAAATAATCTTTTGCAATCTGATTTTTCGACTACAAAAGAAGCTTATAAAAACTTAAAACAAAACATTCAAAATCTCACCATTACCGGAATACTAACAGAAGATTTATACAAAGTTGATGGTGCAACATACACCATAAACGACTATTTAATAAGTAAATATCCAAATCTAAAAAAGTCAAGATATTATTATCAGGATATTCCGGCGACTAAAAAAAATACTACTGTACCAACAAATCCTGACGATCTGATTATGTATTACGATTTAGTTTATTCGAAAGAAGAAATCATTAAAAATGGCAGACTTTCTCCGTATACAATGACAAACAGAACTAAAGGCGAAATTGATACGGGATTATCTCAAGATATCGATTTGATAATTAACTAATGATTTTATTCACCATATAAGTTATATAAGTTCATATAAACTTTGCGCAGATTAAAACTAAACTTTAATTAAGACCATATAATACTGTTTGCAGTTATATATTTTTTCACGATATGAGCTCATAAACTTTTACAGTTTTTTAACCATACAAGTTTGTATAAGTTTAAGTTTGTGATTAATATTTGATGACCTATATTAAGCTTTAAATTATCCCAAAGTTTATATGAACTTATATAACTTATATGGTGGGATTTTTTTTTACACTTATTCTGAATAATTTTTCGGGAAACATTCTTTATTTGATTTTTATTTAGAATTAGTATAAATAATATTTTATATTTGCCGGATTCCGAGCAAAAACGAGTAGTTTTTAAAAATTACTTATATTGCTTTTCCAAAAACAGAAATCCGTTTCGATGATTGATAATAACAGTTTTGAACTTAATCTTTTTGAATCTTTTAAAGAAGGAGATCAGGCTGCATTTACTTATTTCTACGACAAATATTTCCGCCGGATTCAGGCTTTTAGCGTTCAGTTTGTTTATGATAAAGATGAAGCAGAAAATCTGGCTCAGGAAGCTTTGCTTTATTTATGGCAAAACAAGGAAAGTGTTGATTCTATAAACGGAATACAATCTTTTTTATATACCTACGCCAAATCGAAATGTTTGAATATGATTCGTCATAATAAAGTGAAGGATAAATTTAAAAGCGATGTATTAAATCAGAAAGAAAGAGAACTGGATATCGAAGTCTTAAATTCGATACAATTTGACACTTTAGAATTAACCGAATTAGAACGCATTATTCACGAATCGATCAACGAACTTCCTCCAAAAACCCGAGAAGTTTTTATAAAAAAACGATTCGAGAACAAAAAAAATGCAGAAATAGCAGAAGAAATGCAAGTGACCTTAAAAGCTGTAGAAGCCCATATGACAAAGGCTTTGAAGATTTTAAAAACAAAATTATCTGATTATTTATTTTTACTTTTTATTCTTATTTGTAATAATTAAAAATAAAAGGTAGGGTTTTTTATTTCTGAAGTGTACTTACTAAAACCAAAAAATTAAATACCAAAAAATGATATCGGAAATAATCTATAAATATTTATCGAACGAAGCTTCGGAACAGGAAATTCAAACTCTTTTTGAATGGATCGATGCTTCAGAAGAAAATAAAAAACAGTTTATAAATTTAAAAAAGACCTGGGCAATAACTTCGTTGTCTGAAGATTTTTCGAGTGAAGCTATTCCAGTAATTTCAATCAAAAAGAAAAACAAACTAACAACCTTCTTAAAATTTGCTGCTGTATTTTTAGTCCTTTTCGGATTAGCAAAACTGGCTTTTAATTATAGTCAAAAAACAGCATCTTCAAAAGAAATTGTGTTAGAACTCGCAGACGGAAGTTCAGAGTTAATTACTTCAAATAATCAATCGAAAGTAGTAAATGACAAAGGAGATTTGATTGCCAAAAAATTTCCAGACCAAATTGTTTACTTCGGAAAAGTTCAGGATCAGGAAGTGGTGTATAATACACTTAAAATTCCGTACGGAAAAAGATTCAAACTACAGCTTTCAGACGGTACTGTTGTGAACTTAAATTCAGGAACTACTTTAAAATATCCGGAGCAATTTGGTGTAAACGGAAAAAGAAATGTTTACCTGACGGGTGAAGCTTTTTTTGAAGTTGCCAAAGACAAAACCCATCCTTTTATTGTGCACGCCAACAAAGTCGAAGTTGAAGTTTTGGGAACAAAATTCAACGTAAGCGCTTATCATGAAAACCCAACAGTAAATAGCACTTTGATCGAAGGAAGTATTCAAATGGCAGAAGCCGAAAACAAATCAAATGCTGTTTTATTGGTACCAAACCAAATGGCGACATGGCAAAATAATTCTAAAAAAATCACCACCAAATTCGTAGATACAAGTATTTATTCGGCCTGGACAAAAGGCGATATTGCTTTTAAAGATACTCCATTTTCAACCATTGCAAAAATTATAGAGCGCACTTATGATGTAAAAATCATCAACGAAAATTCTGATTTGGCCAGACAGAATTTTACCGGTTCTATAAAAATTAGTGAATCGAGCGTCGAGAATATTTTAGAATTGCTAAAACGCGACACGCCATTTAATTACGCAATAAAAGAAAATACTATTACCATTACCAATATTCCATAATTAACTAAAAACATGACATTTACGATACCCAATTTAAGGAAAATGCTATTTTTCCTAGCCCTGTTCATATCTGGTTTTAAAGGTTTTTCCCAGAATAAAACGATCACATTACATGCAAAAGAGCAGCCTTTAAGCCTGATTATTAAATCGATTGAAGAGCAAAGTAATTTCAGAATCATTTATAATGCCCGTAAAATCGATGCCGATCAAAAAGCTTCGATTGATGTAGATAATGCAGCTTTAGAAACTGTTTTGACACAATTGTTTAAAGGAAAAAATATTTCATTTTACGTTCAGAACAAGCAGGTTTTACTAACCAGCTCTGCTCCCGTTTCAACAGATAATTCTTTGCAGGAAGCAGAAAGATTCATTACCGGAACCGTTTATAGTGCCAAAGACAAACTGCCTCTTCCGGGTGCCACAATTCGCATTAAAGGAACAGGAATGGGTGCTATAACAGATTTTAATGGAAAATTTGTTTATCAGCTAAAAGGAAATAACATCAATAATCTTGTTCTGGAAGTTGCTTTTTTAGGAATGATTCCACAATCTCAAAAGGCAGAAAACAAGAAAGATTTTGTGTTTTATCTTGAAGAATATGTAGACGAATTAAATCCTGTTGTGATTACGTCATCTTACGGAACTACAAAACTGAAGGAGGAAATTGTGGGGAGTATTTCGACTATAACTGCGAAAGATATTCCGGTGCAGCAAGCCTCAGAAAGCGTTGATAAAATGCTGGAAGGACAAATTGCGGGAGTTTTAATTGAAAACACTTCTGGAGTTGGTGGTCCTGTAAAAATAAATATTCGTGGTCAGGGAAGTTTGAAATCGTTAAGTAATTCCATTTTAGGTACATCTACTCAACCTTTAATTATAGTTGATGGTGTAATTATGAGTGAACAAACTGGAATTGACAGCCAATATTTTGACGGAGGAAGACTCGCAGAAGGATTATCAAATCCATTGGCAATGATTTCGCCTGATAATATCGAAAATTTCACTGTTTTAAAAGATGCCGCAGCCGTTGGTATTTATGGTGCCGATGGTGCAAATGGTGTAATTTTGATTACAACCAAAAAAGGGAAATTAGGAAAAGCTAAATTTGGTTTCTCCAATCAGCTTGGTGTTTCATCAGCTATAAATCAAATTAAATATTTAAACGGAGAACAATATACAGAAGTAAGAAATCAGTATTTAAAAAATACAACTTCCGGTTATGTTCCTGTTGCTTATAACGGAGTTGATACAGATTGGTTTGGTTTATTAAACAGATCTGGCATTTATAATAAGTATAATTTTAATGTTTCAGGAGCCACTTCAAAATTCTCTTACCGAACCAATATTTCTTATTTAAATATTGATGAACCACAAGTAGGAAATACTACAAAACAGCTTAATGGAGGGATAAACTTAGGCTATCGTGCATCAAAATGGGATATTAATTTATCGCTTAATCCTAGTTATATTAAAAAAGATGCTCCAAACATTTATTATGATTTTGCTTATTTGCCCACTATATCTCCATACAATGCTGATGGAACTTATGCTAATTTAGGTGTATCCGGTGGTAATACAGGAGGAAATCCGTTGGCTGCAATTGAGCAAAACAAAAATGAGACTGAATCACGTGGACTTTTAGGAAGTTTGAATGTAGCTTATGAGCTAAATAAAAACATAAAATTTTCGACTTTATTCGGAATGGATTATGTTGATAAAGTTCAGGATCGCTGGTTCTCTGGCGAAAACGAAAGCGGTCAAAATAACGGATCTTTTATTTTAAATGGCACTACTTATCCAAACTGGGGAAGACGACTTTTTAATAACCGAAACTCAACCAAATGGAACTGGCAAGGGCAAATGCTATATAATAAACAAATCAATCCAAATCATGGTATCGATGGCGTAATTGGTTTTGAACTTTCTGAAGAAAAAACCAATTTTGATTATGCATCGGCTTCCGGTTTTTCAAATCCAAATGTAATTAACAGAGTTGAAGATGCCATTCAGGATGATGACACCACAACTCCGTTAGTTGATGAAAGAACGACAAGACAAGTTCGAGGATCTGATTTTAGTAATAATTCAAGAGTTTCTTTATTTACGCAAATCAATTACAATTATAAAAAGAAATATTACGCTTTAGTCAATTTTAGACGTGACGAAAGTTCTGTTTTTGGAGATGATACCAATGTTGCTTATAACAGCGGCGCAGGTTTGGCCTGGATTACAAGCAACGAAGATTTTTTAAAATCAAGTTCATGGATAGATTTATTAAAACTTAAAATTAGTTATGGCTCAACAGGAAATTCGCGAATAGGTTCTTATCGTTCAAAAGGACTTTATACGCTTTCGCAAAATGGATATAACGGATATCTTGAAGCTAATCCAAGTGCGGCACCAAACGGAAATCTAAGCTGGGAAAAAAATCTAAAATTTAATACAGGAATCGATTTTAATGTATTTAATACTGTTGAATTATCATTAGAATATTATTATGATGACTTACAAGATTTGATTACAAGTAGAAATATCCCAACTGAAACAGGATATGGAACAGTACAATTAAATGCTTCAAGCATGTATAATAAAGGTTTCGAATTTTCAACGCGAATTAAATGGTTTCAAAAAGGTAAATTTAAGTGGACATCAGCATTTAATATATCGACTGTAGACAATAAAGTAACCGAGTTAGTTGGTTTAGGAAGCAACTACTCTATCGCAAACCTTGCACTTGCACAAAAAACCGGTTACAGTACCACTACAATTTGGGGTGTAAACTGGGTAGGAATTGATCCTGCAACAGGCAGAGATCTTATTAAAAAAGATGGACAGCTGTATGATTCTACAACTTATGCAAGAACATTTAGCGAGGCTGACTGGGTGCCAATTGGAGATTTACAGCCAAAAGCTTTTGGTGGTTTCAGCAATTCTTTTTCATTAAACAATCAAATTACTTTATCAATTAATGGTGCTTTTCAATGGGGTGGAGATAAATTGGTTTCAGAAGAAATAGTAGCAAAATACAGAACTTCGTCAAACAGAAATATGTCTGTCAACGCTTATGATTATTGGAAAAACCAAGGAGATATAGTTTCACAGCCTTCTCCTGGAGATAATACCATAATTTCTAACATGAGTAAATATGTTTATGATGCTTCGTACATTAAAATAAGCAATATTAACCTGAGCTATAATGTTCCTTTAAAAAACACTTTTCTTGATACATTAACTCTTTTTGCTGATGTTTCTAATGTGCTTTACTGGTACAAAGAAAAAAGTCCTTCCGGGATGAATGGCATTAGAGAATTTAATTACACTTATCCACAAGCCAGAACTATTTCGTGTGGAATTAATACTAAATTTTAAAAAGATGAAATACTTCAAAAATATAAAGAGCTTTAAGTTTCTTATGCTTTTGGCAACAATTTGTTTGCTGCAAAGCTGTAGTGATTTTTTAGAACAGGAACCAGGAACTCAAATTTCAATTACTGAACAATTAAAAACGAAACAAGGTGTTTTACAGGCTTTAAATGGTATATACGGCGATCTTGAAACTGATGTTAGAGGGGAACGTTTTGCTGTTTACGCAGATTTGCAGGGAGGAAACTTAAAATTTAGCCCATCATTAACAAATGGTTCTCAAGGACAATTTACTATTCCAACTAACATTAAAAATCTGTATTCTTTTGGAGATATTGCTGATGAGTCTAACTTCTCAATTTTTTATGGCGATAGTTATGATATTATCAATCAGGCCAATTTAATTTTAGAATTTACAGATGCTTTAACAGACGCCACTGAAGCTGAAAAAAACCAGATAAAAGCCGAAGCTTTAACAGCAAGAGCATATGTGCACTTTTTATTGAGTGAAATATACAGTCAAAATTATGGTTATACTGATGATGCATCACATTTGGGAATTGTGTATAATACAAAATCTATTACTGAAGGAATTCAATATCCTTCGAGAGAAACTGCTGCAAACACTTATTCTTTAATCATTAAGGATATAACAACAGCTTTAAACCTTTATTCTGACAGTTCACTTTTACAAGGTCCTGTTTATTCCTTTTTTAATACTAAAAATACAAAAGCACTTTTGGCAAGAGTTTATTTGTCTAAAAAAGACTGGAAAAATGCTTATGAAACTGCAAATGATGTAATTGTAAATTCAGGCGTAAGCTTAATGAATTCTGCTGATTATATTACGCAATGGGAACAACCCGATCTTCCTGTTTCAGAAGTTTTATTAGAATTTTCGATTTCAAAAGGTTCAGACGGAACAGCCAGTGGATCATTATCTTCCTATTTTGGTTATACCAGCGATGCCAGTTACTCCAATTATGTCGCGTCAAAAGACTTATTAAGTTTGTATGAAACAACAGATATTAGAAAACAATTGTTTTTAGAAAAGCCATTATCAACATTGGTCAACAATCAACAAATCAAACAAAATTATTATTTCACTAAAAAATTTCAGGGAAATCCGGGATACGTTGCTTTTAGATTGAGCGAACAATATTTAATTCGTGCCGAAGCAGCATTGGAACTAAATAATACTGATCAGGCAAAAAAAGATATTAATACCATAAGAACCCGGGCAAATGCAAGTGAATTAACAGATACTGAAGATTTGAAAGAGGCATTATTCCTTGAACGAAGAAAAGAATTGTGTTTTGAAGGGCATTTGTTTTTTGATATTGCCAGATACAAAAAAGATATTTCCCGTAATGATGGCTGTATATCTCTTAGTTGCAGTTTAACCTATCCGTCGCCAAAATTTATATTGCCTATACCACGAAGCACTATTATTGTTAACCCAAACTTAAAACAAAATGAATCATATTAAAATTATAGCAGTAAGTATCGTTTTAACGTTATTTGCTTCATGTTCAAAAGATGATTACAAATTAGATTCTAAAAACATAGATCCCTTTATCAGGTTTAATTTCCAGACTACAGGCAGTGGTATTCCGTTAGAATATCCAGCAATAAATACTTCATTATTGCCTGCCAGTACATACGATAATAAATCTGTGAAAACTTTAAAAATACCAGTAACACTAACCTCTACAAATTTAAAAAATGCTGTAGAAGCTTCTTTTAGTGTAACAACAACCGGAAGTGAAGATGATTTTACTTTAAATCCTGTTGATAAATTATTATTTGAAGGAACAAAACTTACTGATACCCTTTTTCTTTCTTTTGATAAAAGATGGCAGCCAAATCAAAGTATTACACTAAAACTTAAAGAAACTTCAGATCCGGCAATTCACATTGGTAATTTAAATACCTCAGCGGTAAATGATGTCTTTACAGTAAATTTGGGAGAAATAAGCACGACTTATACTTTTCCTGTAAACCGAATTAATCTTAAAGGAGTTGCCGGAGAAACAGTAGATTTTAAAATCAATTTCCCAAATGGATTCTTGCCATCTGAGATTGAAAATCTTGATATATTTACATTTCTTAATGGTTTTGAATATTCTTTAACACACGATGATTTTGGAGATGACAGAAGCTCAATTACCTATCATTTAACGCTTTTAGAAGATATTCAAAATGATGATGTTCGTTATGAAACTGATATTACTTTAAACAATACAACAAATTACACCGCTACCGGAAATACTATTTTACAAATTATAAAACCAATTAAATCACCAAGAGATGTTCAGGCCAATCCGGCATCTAAATTTTATGATTTATCAAATCAGTTTTACCTGACTTACGGCGAGCATTGGTTTGATAAAAGCGGTACATGTGCCTGGCAGACTTTTAATGCCTTTACGTTTCCTTTAGTAGTAACAAAAGACAACGAAAATGCTATTTTATATAGTGATAAGGGTACAACAAATACGGCTGATGATGTTTATCATGACGCTTTTATAATTGGATTTAATGTTGTAACCGGAACAAACACAACAAATTCATTTGGGTTAAAAAGATTTTTTTCTAACGAAAGTACAGCAGCGCAATATTCTCCCGGATTTAATATTACTTCGGCTCTTGAATTTTTTCCAACAAATGGAAACAGCAAAACCGATGGAAAAGTACTTGTTATTCCGCAATATATAACGATTGGAACTACTAAAGTATCTCATGTTATTGCTATAGCTGGTGAAGGAACTTATAAAGAAATTAGTACCGGTTTGTTTGAAATTTCTTTTGAGTTAAAACTAACCAATGAGGAACTTTTTGGAGGAACGGTTTCTACACAATATAAAATGTATAACAACAAAACATATCCAAAAATAGACCCAATAAACGACGCTTGCCCTAAAGAAGTTACTCTTTAAGTTTTAAATTAAAAAAGTTTCAAGTTTCAGGTTTCACGTTCTGCCGCAACTTGAAACCTGAAACGTGAAACAAAAAATAAATATGAAATTAAAAACCTTAATAATACCTATCGTCCTTCTCTTAAGTTTAACAGCCTACAAAACCGTTGAACAGCCAGATTATATTGATATTACAGAATTAAGAAAACTGTATTCAAGCGGAGATGCTTCGAAATGGCCTGCGGCAGAATTACACGAAAATATCGATAAATCTAAATTTGAGGATATTGGTGTTTTGCCTGCAGTTCCGTATCCGGATTATAATCCGTATTCGAAAGAGAAAGAAGCTTTGGGGAAAATATTGTTTTTTGATCCGAGATTGTCTTTGAGCGGACAAATTGCCTGCGCGTCGTGTCACAATCCGGAATTGGGCTGGACAGATAATTTGACGCGTTCTTTTGGTCATGATCGCCAAACGGGAAAACGAAATTCGATGACGATTTTAAATTCGGCGTATGCCAAAACTTTATTTTGGGACGGCCGAGCTTCCAGCCTTGAAGATCAGGCACAATTTCCGATTGGAGATCCATTGGAAATGAATGAAAAACTAACGATTGCTGTTGATAAAATTGCAAAGATTAAAGGATATAATGCTCTTTTTACAGATGCTTTTGGAGACAAAAAAGTGAATCTGCAAAGAATTCAATATGCCATTGCTACTTTTGAAAGATCGATTAATAGTCCGAAAAGTAAATTTGATAATTTCATTAGCGGAAAATCTGAAGCATTTACAGATGCTCAGGTAAAAGGTCTGCATCTATTTAGAACCAAAGCGCAATGCATTAATTGTCATAACACGCCTTATTTTAGTGGTAATCAATTTCATAATGATGGTCAGACTTTATTCGGGACAAAAAATGAAGATTTCGGAAGATTTAATGTGACCAAAGATGTAAAAGATATTGGCAAATTCAGAACGCCTACACTTCGTGAAGTCGCCAATACAAAACCCTGGATGCATCACGGACATTTTCCGTCTTTATTAGATGTTGTTGAATTGTATAATGGAGGAAATCCCTCTCCTATTCAGAAAAAATATCTAGGAACGGCAAGAGATTCCCTGATTCCAAAAGTAGATCCGGTACTTAAAAAATTAAATTTAAACAAAGAAGAAATCAGCGATTTACTAGCTTTTATCGAAACATTAAGCACACCAACCAGACGTATTATGACGCCAATAATGCCAAAATAAATTATTTGATAAATTGTGAATGCGCCCCAAAGTTCCACAATTTTAAAGCTCGTTTCATTTATATGAAACGGGCTTTTTTTATTTCCGTTAATGCTTTTTCATATCATTTTTTTATAATCTTATCAACGTATATAATCACCTTTTCACGATAATACGAGTGCCGTTTTTTAAATTTGATCTAAAGAAAAAACACCTCACATGAAACTAGAACAAATACAAATTCAGACCAATAATATTCAGGAAACAACTGCATTTTATCAGGACATTCTTGGGCTTTCCATCATAGAAAAAAACTCAAAATGGGTTACAATTCAGACAGGGAATTCTATTTTAAAATTCATAGAAAATTCAACTTTTAATTCTATTTATCATTTTGCTTTTAATATTCCGGAAAATAAACTTGAGGAAGCTATCGAATGGTGTAAAAACAAAGTGGGTTTAATTGTAATTGAAGATCAAAACGTGATCGCCAATTTTGAGGCATGGAATGCCAATGCGGTTTATTTCTATGATAATAATGGCAATTTATTGGAGTTTATTTCCCGATATGATCTTGAAAATGCTTCAACAGAAAATTTCAGTTCTAAATCAATTTTAAACATTAGCGAAATCGGAATCGTAACCGAAAAGCCGTTAGAATTAGGAAATCAATTAATCGAAAAACATGCGTTAGAATTCTTTTCTAAAAATAATAATAGCGAAGTTTTTTCTGCTCTGGGAGATGATGAAGGTTTACTAATTATCGTAAAACCAAACAGAAACTGGTATCCAACGCAAACTCCTTCTCAAAGTAATCCAACAGAAATTAGAATTCAGAATAATGAAAATATTTTCGAATTAATTTTTTAAGCATTCAGATAATTTTATACGAAATATATACACAATGCATATCGTAGAGGCACACAGCAGTGTGTCTACGCAAAGTATATCAACAAGGATAACAAAGTCCGTTTCATTAATTTGAAACGGACTTTGTTATTTTTTATTGAACGAATTTCACTACAATCTTGTTTCATTTTCTAATATGAAACCAAGTTACGGCGTTTAAATACTTTTTCTAAATAACTAAAATTAATTTTGGATTATAATTTTAAAATCCCCTGTTAAGTCTTTAACACGAACTAATTACAAATCAAATTAAAACTAAAATTATGAAAAAGTATAATCTATTATTCGTTATTTTTTTATTTTCATTTTTTGCAAAAGCGCAAACTTCAAACTCATTTCTGCTTAATTTATATGCAGGTTATGCCTTTCAGGATAAAGTAGAATATGATAACTCTTATGCTTATGTAGAAGACGGTTTTGAATATGGTATTGGTTTCGAATATTTTATTGTAGAAAATAGTTCTATCGAATTAAAATACAACAGACTCGATACAAAATTGCCTATATATGGTCCCTTAGGAACTCAGCTTAATGCCGGAGATGATAAAGGTGCATTAAACTATATTTTAGTTGACTACGCACATTATTTTGATATTGGTTCTAACGTGATGCCCTATCTTGGTGCCGGTGCCGGTATTACTTTTCTTGAAACACCTCAAAGCGGAACCGAAAATTATTTTGCCTGGGAAATAAAAGGGGGTGTAAAAATCAAAACTTCTTCGCCTTGGTCTATCAATTTAAATGCTTATTTACAATCTATGTCGGCCTCAGTTGGTACAAGCTATTACTGGACTTATTATGGCCCGGTTGGTGTAACAGATTTTGTAGCAACCTATCAATTTGGTTTAGGAGCAACTTTAAGTTATGATTTCAGTAAATAATTTAATAACCAATCAAATATTTTTCAACTAAAATAAAACTTCAAATTATGAAAAAATTATTTCTATTGTCAGCCCTTCTTATTTCTACTATCTTATTTGCTCAATCTACTGATGATGTGATACTGGTGCAAAGTCTTTACGGAAAATCTAAAGGAGATATTATAAAAGATTATTTGAATTTGGCAGAACCACAAGCTACAGCATTTCAGGCTGTTTACGATAATTATGAAGCCGAGCGCAAAGCTTTGGGTCAGAAAAAAATACAGCTAATAAACGACTACGCCATCAATTATGATAAAATTACCGATGAAAAAGCAGATGAACTGGCAAAAAATAATTTGAAAAACAATGTTGATTTTGAAAAGCTTTTATCTAAAGCTTACGGTAAAGCAAAAAAAGCAATTGGACCAATTAATGCCGCAAAGTTTATTCAGTTAGAGCAATATTTTCAAACTACAATACGATCTGCGGTTCAGGACGAAATTCCGTTTATTGGAGAATTGGAAAAAACGAAAAAATAGTTATGAATTATAAATTATGAATTTTGAGTTAGAGGTAAAAAATCATAAACCATAAAATTAACTCAAAACAATAACTTATAATTACATTATAATAGAAAAGGCTGCCGTTAAAACGGCAGCCTTTTAACTAAAATTACAAGCCATAATTCATAACTCATAATTCATAACTAACTCTTACTTTTTAATGAAACGTTTGATCGTTTTAGTTCCATCTTTCTCAAAAACAATCAGATAAATTCCGTTTCTTAGACCCGAAACATTTAGATTATTGTCGTTGATTTTTTGTGACACAACCAAACTTCCTGTTTGAGAATCTACCACACTTACGTTTCCTCCCACTACATCTGTAGTAAAGAAAAGTATATCTGTAACCGGATTTGGATATACATTTAAAGCAACTGAATTTACCTCATCTTCAACAGTAATAGTTGACGCTACAGGAGTTGCCGCTGCCCCAATTTTTGTAATTCTGATCCAGTTAATGTTCATTCCCGTATTTTGAATATAGATTCCAAAATTGTACGTTCCGGCATTTACGCTAACTGTTTGCGTTACAGTTTGCCAATTTTGCCATCCTCCGGTATTGGGAATATCAACATTTCCTAAAATAATTGTTCCGCCGTTTAAATCAGATGACAATCTGCCACCTGCAACCCCGCTCGCTATTCTGTATTCAATTAAATAAGAACCTGTTGTTGGGAAATTAATATTATTATAGGCCAGCCAATCTCCCGTTTCTGTATAACCAACATTTGAGCCTCCGCCTGTATCAGTTGTAACTTCCGTCTGAATTCCGCTCATTGCAGAATAATCTTCTGCCTGAATTAGGGTTGAAGTTTGCGCAGTTGTTGTTGAAATTAATTTCCATTGTCCGCAAATCTGTCCATTATCCTGCCATTGCTGTACGTTGGCACCATTTGTTGTGCTTGCACCCGCAACCTCAACTAATTTACCGCTATGTCTGGCAATAATTTTATAAAATCCATCTCCGGTAGAAAACAATATAAACTGTTGATTTGTAGTTCCGTTGTACGGATATTGCTCTACATTGGCACCATTGTCTTTATTAAAATTATTTAGATCTAAAGACTGACCGCTATGATTGGCAATAATTTTATACAAACCGTCGCCTAAATGGGTGAACGTAAACTTTTGATTTGTAGCCGAATTTGCAGTTCCCTGAGCCACATTGGCACCATTTGATAAACTTGCATTCCAGACATCCATGTTTAAACTGCTGTTTCTGTTTTGCAAAAAGAAAGTTTGATTTCCTAAAGTGGTAACTCCGTTTGCAAGAATTCTAATCGAACTCACTTTATCATTCCAGGTTGTGTTCAAACAAGAATTATCAGAATTAATTACAGTTGAAGCTCCCGTAAAATTATCGTCCTGATATAAAATTGCCTGAAATCCCTGCGTGATTCTTAATGAAGAAATATCATCATTTAAAATTCCCAAAGAATTTAAACGTGCTAAATTGTAATCACCAATTGTTAATCCGCCAGAAAATCCGGTGTAGTTACAATCTTTATAAGCCGTAATTACATCTGTTGAAGCCGCTATATTTCCTCCCGGCGGAATTGTTCCTGTAACCGTATAACTTCCGATAGAACCATATGCCGAATATCCTCCATAACCAGCACTTCCTGCACCGTTGCCATCAACACCAATAAAGTATTTTCCGGCTGGTAAATTCACATTCATAGCAGCATTTAAAGCAAATGGATCAGAGTTCCAATACGTTCCCATTTCTGCTCCTGCCGAATTATATAAACGAATTAAAAGATGCAGATTTCCATGTCTGGAAACGGTATTGGCATTAATTGACACATTTCCTCCACCTGTTGTAAACGTAAAGAAATCATAATCTGCTTCGCTGGAAATAATTCCGTTTTTTTGGTTGATGGCTCCGCTTGCGTTATAATCTAAAGTGGCTGCAGATGCGGTTGTGTTTCCGTAATCATCTCCTCTGTAACCTACTCCGAATTTATTACTTGCAATAATCGCAACATCATCTTGTTTGTTGTTCGCATAATCGTATTCACCTTTACTCCAGTGAACCACAGGTCTGTAATATCCTGCACCCATAATTGGCGCCCACGAAGTATTGTTTATTCCTATGAAATAATCTTCTGCAGGATTTGTACGGCCGTCGTGACCAAGGTCGAAAGTATGACCAACTTCATGCGCAGAGGCATCTCCACCAGATTTACCCGAGGTAATAAATACCCAGCAAGGCACATCGTTGTCCCAATTGAAGGAACCAATATACGCTACTCCCCCCGCCCCCGGGGCCGCAGTATTGGTTGGAGTTACCACCACACGCATTCTTCTGTTTCTTGGGTATGAGTTAAAAACAGCTTCACTTGTTGTAACATTCACGTTAAAAGGTCTGTAGTCTTCAGCCACCACTTCCCAATGTTCCTGCACGGCTGCATCGCTCATTCCGGATGGCGCTGCGTTGATCGCGTTTCCGTTGTTCCAGAGATTTCCTGCCGGCATATTGTATCCGTCAAAATCTAAAAAAACACAGCCTGCCGCACCAGGTAAACTTTGCAAATTCAACAAGGCCTGAGCAATTTGTGCTGCGGCTGTTTTACTTGTTATTTGAGTTTTTTCTGGAACATTTTCATAGTTCACACAAATCAGCGTATTGATATCTACTTTCGATACAAAAGCATTTCCACTGGCGTCAGAATAATATTTGTAAGCTTCTTTTGTTTTCTTTAAAATAATGTGACCTTCCAGCGATTTGTCCATCACTTTGATATAAAAAGAAGATTCAGGAACATTTTTTATTTCACCAATCAAAAATTCACTTGAAGCATTTGATTGTTTGTAATTGATTTTTCCGTTGAAGTTTTTATGCTCCGCCTGAAGTAAAACGGTTTTCTCACCCGTACTTTTTGAGGTAGTACTTGCGAGTCCGTTCTTTAAAGTGTTCATGAATGTTTTACTTGAACCTAAAGAAGTCTGCGCGACGGCAAAACTGCTAAAGGCAATAAAAACAAATAAACTTAACCGAAATCTGTAATTGTTTTTCATATTGTATTTGGGGTTTGGGGTTACTTTTTAAATAGGCTGTGTGTTTTATTTTCACGCAGATTTCAAAAGATTTAAGCAGATAAGCGCAGATATCAAATTTAAATCTGCTTAAATCTGCCAAATCTGCGTGAAATAAAAATCATGTAAATCCTTAAATCTGTGGCAAATATTCTCACACAGATTAGAATAATTTTTAATTTTTGATTCTAAATTTTTAATTTAAAAAAAAGTACTATTCCTTCTTTCAATCAAAAAGAAGAAATAGCACTTTTAATAAATACTTATTTTTTAATAAAACGTCTTATTGTTTGTGTACCTTCTTTTTCAAAAACAATCAAATAAATACCTGATTTTAAAAGAGAAACATCCACAGTATTATTGTTTACTTTTTGTCCTGAAACAACAGCACCTGTTTGAGAATCAATAATACTCACATTTGCGTTACTTACATCCTGAGTTATAGAAAGTGTATTGTCTACAGAAGTTGGATATATATTTAAAGCCACAAATTCTTCTGAAGTTGCCGAAGAAGCTGATTTTGCTGCCAAAGCTGAACCAGATTTTGTGATTCTGAACCAGTTGATATTCACCCCTGTATTCTGAATATAAATTCCGAAATTATACGTTCCTGCATTTACATTTACGGTTTGAGAAACCGTTTGCCAGTTTTGCCAACCTCCCGTATTCGGAATATTTACAGCACCTAACTGAATAGTTCCTGCACTTAAATCTGATGATATTCTGGCTCCTGAAACGGCACTTGCCACTCTATATTCAATTACATAGTTTCCTGAAGTTGGAAAATTAACATTGAAATACGCCATCCAATCTCCTGTATCTGCGTAACCTACATTTAAACCTCCGCCAGTATCTGTTGTTGCTTCGGTTTGAACACCACTCATAGAAGAGTAATTTTCGGCCTGAATTAAAGTTCCGCCGCCAACTGGTGGCTGACTTCCTGTAATAACCTGATTTACGGCTGTCAATAAAGATTTTGATCCGGTTGCATCTTGCGATAATTCCCAGATCATAACACCACCCGCATTTTGAATCGCGAAAGTAGTTTTTGCTTTGATGGTTGGTATTCCATTATAATAAATGGTATTTCCTACCTGATCCTGATTTTCTGCTCCCGGATATTGTGCTACAATATTCGCAAAAGAAATTCCCTGATTGGCAGAAGCTCCAAAACCATAACCGTAAAACGGAAGTCCAATAATGGCTTTACTTGCCGGTAAACCTCTTCCTGTCCAGTAATTAAACTGGTTTACAGCCATACTGTACGGAGAGTGCTGTCCTGGATTTCCTGGTGCCCAAGGACCTGTTGCGTCGTACGCCATAATGTTGATCCAGTCATAAGCCGCAAAAGTAGATGATGGCACATTGGCACCGCCATATCCTTCTGAAAGTGCTGCTGTAATTTGTTTTCCTCCTGAATGCAATTTATTCGCTAAAGCAATTACAAACCCTCCGTAATCACCGTTAATTGCAGGGCCTTCTAAATCTACATCGACTCCGTCAAAATTATGCGCTATCACATAATCGTAGATTTTTTGGATAAAAGCTGTTCGGTTGGCAGGCGTAATCAAATTAAAATAATTATCACGAATTGCGCCACCTTCAGAAATTGCACCTCCGCCAAGCGAAACAAAAACTTTTACGTTTTGAGCGTGAGCCGCATTAATAATTGTGTTTGATCCTGAGTTGAAAGTTAAATATCCGTTGGCATCCGGATTTTCAAACGCAATATTTATATGCGTTAATTTGCTGTACTGAATAGTGCTCGAAAATGAATTCAAATCAATCCAGTTGGGAATGTAAGCGATTACTTTTTTTTGGGCTATTGATAAATTAACAACACCCAGAACCAAAATTAAGATCCATTTTAACTGGATCACTTTGTAATTGTTTTTCATAGTAACATTTTTTAATAGATTAATAGATATTTAATTTTCGGGGGAGAAAATATAATTTTAGATTTTAGACTTTAGATTTCAGATTATTATCTAATCTTAACCTAAAGTCTGCCATCTAAAATTTCTTTTAAAACTATTTTTTAATAAAACGTTTTACCGTTCTTTGTCCATCTTTTTCTAAAACAATTAGATAAATTCCTTTTTTAAGTTGAGAAACATCAACGCTGTTATTGCTAACTTTTTGTTTTGAAACTGTATTTCCACTTTGAGCGTCTACAATACTTGCATCTTCACTGCTTACGGCAGTTGTAAAATAAAGTATGTTTTCTGCCGGACTTGGATAAACGTTTAATGCTGTATCTGATGCTTCTTCAATTGTTTCTGTAGAAAGTGTTTTTGCAGCTAAACCAGCACCCACTTTTGTAATTTTAATCCAGTTGATGTTCATTCCCGTATTCTGAATATAGATTCCAAAATTGTATGTTCCTGCATTTACATTTACTGTTTGAGAAACCGTTTGCCAGTTTTGCCATCCTCCCGTATTTGGGATATCAACATTGCCTAAAACAATTGTTCCGCCATTTAAATCAGATGATAATTTACCGCCTGTTACGCCACTTGCTACTCTGTATTCGATTAAATACGAACCTGTTGTAGGGAAATTAATGCTGTTATACGCTAACCAGTCTCCTGTTTCTGTATAACCAACATTAGAACCACCGCCTGTATCCGTTGTTGCTTCCACCTGAATTCCACTCATGGCTGAATAATCTTCGGCCTGAATTAAAACAGACGTTTGTGAAGATGTTGCCGGAACCAGTTTCCATTGTGCGCAAGTTTGTCCGTTATCCTGCCATTGCTGAACATTGGCACCATTTGTAGTACTTGCACCTGCCACTTCTATTAATTTACCGCTGTGTCTGGCTACAATTTTATAAAATCCGTCACCAGTAGCAACCAATACAAATTGCTGATTTGGTGTAGCATTGTATGGATATTGCTCTACATTGGCACCATTATCTTTATTAAAATTATTTACATCTAAAGATTGTCCGCTGTGGTTGGCAATAATTTTATACAAGCCATCACCTAAATGCGTGAATGTAAATTTCTGATTGTTTGCTGAGTTTGGAGTTCCCTGCGCTACATTTGCAGCGTTTGCGGTACTTGCGTTCCAAACATCCATATTCAGGTTACTGTTTCTGTTTTGTAAATAGAAAGTCTGATTTCCTAAAGTCGTAACTCCATTTGCTAAGATTCTGATCGAAGTCACTTTGTCATTCCAGGTTGTGTTCAAACAAGTATTATCAGAAGTAATTACGGTTGAAGTTCCTGTAAAATTATCATCCTGAAACAAAATTGCCTGAAATCCTTTTGCTACTTTAAGTGAAGAAATATCATCGTTTAAAATACCCAGAGTATTTAAACGAGCCAAATTGTAATCTCCAATCGTTAATCCTCCTGAAAAACCTGTGTAGTTACAATCTTTATAAACCGTAATCACATCTGTTGTAGCAGGAACCGAAGGAACTGTTCCGGCATATCCTCCAAAAACAGCAATTACTTTTGTTGGCTGTGGTGTATGAAGAGATGGCGACTGATCGGCTACATCATCATAAGCAAAACCGTAAGCCAGATTATCAATGCTGATTCCTGGTAAATGCCAGAATTTAGAATAATGATTGGTTGGGTTTACCTGATAAAATTTTGATGCATCGTACCAGTTTTGCTGACCCGGATTTGGCGTTGTGGTATTTACAACATGTCTGTTTATTGCTGCTGTTAATTGTGCCTGAATAACAAGATCCAGATCTCCGTCAACCAATCTTCTGTCCAGAACGCCTTTTCCTTCAAGTGCTTCCTGAGTCGTTGGGCGATTTTGAACACGTCCAGTGCGACCAACAAATCCACCGGACTGCCCCACCATTTCCAGTTGTTCGCCAATAACTCTTCCCTTGAAAACTCCCGCATCTCCGGCATAAAATATTAAATCTTCGTTTTTATATTTGTTCCAGATGGCATCAATATAAGATTTTAAATAATTAGCCTGAGGTCCTACAGTAGTCCCTCCTGTTCCATCTGCAAAAGCAGGCGTTTTTGATGGCGCTGTAATTTCTCCTGTGGCGTCATTTACACAACCCTGAAATTCTGATGGTACATTGGCTTTAAAAGCAGCTACGATATCAGCATGTTTTTTTAATTCACCCACTTTTTTCTGATATCCGTTTGCACCAAATAATTCCAGTCCCATTGGGTATTTATATGAATCCACACGTGAAGGATTTCCGAAGAAACCATATTGATTATTTGTCAACTCAATAATTTCATATAAAATTCCCTGATTTGGATCTGTAACATTCAAAGGGTTTGGTGAAGTATATCCAGATGGCGCACCATTGGCACCAAAAAAATAGAAATACAATTGCTGTCCTTTTGCAATAAAAACTCTACAGCCCGCGATTAAAGGCAATGTGAAAGTTTTGTTTGGAATCTCACTTAACTTGGTAAAACAAGCCGCATATTTTGAGTTTTGTCCCGGGCCTGTATTCCCGCCAATTGTTGGTCCTGTAACAGTATTATAAGACGGACTCATTGGCAATACCTGACTTGTTTTGGCATTGACCCAAACGTGGTTTCCGGTTGTATAATCGATACCTACGATGGCAACGTATAATTCGCTGTCATTAAATGTAGAACTATTTGTAATTGTAAATGGTATGGCGCCCTGGCCGTACATAAGGTTTGAAAACACCAGAAACAGTGCTGCCAAAGATGATATTCTAAGTTTAATTTTATTCATATCTAAATTATTTTGGGGTTACTTAAATAGTTTTCAAATCAAAAAATTATGTCCGTCAAGTGTATTGTTTGGTGCTATCCTTTAAATTTAAATTCCTATTTAATTAGGCAATATTCTTTAAAATCACTTTACACCCAACGGATTATAATTATTGCTTAAGTAGTTTTTTAGTCCAGCTTTTTTGATCTGATTTAATATTCAGAATGTAAATTCCTCTTGTTAATCTGCTAATATCAATTACGCTTTCCTGTGTATCAGCATCTACTTTTGTTTGTATTAAGGCTGTTCCTGAATTATCATAAATCGTAATCACTTTATGATCTAATTTTTCAGGTAATGAAACCTGAATATAACTGCTTGCAGGATTTGGATACATTACAAAATCTGTATTGGTAACTTCGGCTTCCTCCACAACATTTGCTATTTTAGCTGATGATGCAGATCCGTAAGCTTCAATTTCAAACAATGAATATCCGTACGGAGCCAGCGCTTTTGCAGTACATAAAATTCTCAGGTATCTTCCTGTTCCGCTTACCGCTAAATCATCTGTTCCGCCATCACTTGCCGTTTGAGTATTTATGGTTTCGTTTTCTGTGAAAACATTATCTGTAGAAAGTTGTATTTTGTATTGGGTTGCAAAAGCCGCTTCCCATTTTAAAACCACACGATTAATGTTGTAATTAGATCCTAAATCAACATAAATCCATTCGCTTGCATTGGCAAAACTACTCGCCCATCTTGTGGCTGCTGCGTCACCGTCTGTGGCTTTCGCCGAAGAATAAGTAGCGTTTTCTTCTGTTGAAGCTATTGCAGTTTTGGCTAGAGCCAAATTGACATTATTATTTGGAGGTGTAATATTTCGAACAATTACGTCGCTGAAAACTCCTGTTGCCAAAGTTTCATTTGCATGGGAAGTCACGGCCATTCCCACATAAATCGTGTTCGCCATTGCAATCGTTCTTGGTGTTCCAAGTTGTGTCCAGGTAGTTCCGTTATCCGATGAATAAGATGTAAATACATTTCCTGAACGAACAATGCGAAGCCATTTTGGAGTGGTTCCCGCCGCTCCCTGTTGAATTGTTGCTACAGAAACTGCATCTCTTGATAAAAACTCTACTCCTGCCGCAGCCGTAATCGTGGTCATAGCGTGTTTAGAAGTTGGCGTAAGTGTTTCTCTAAACATCACTCCTGCTTTTGCATAAGTATTGGTATTGGTCAATGAAGTTACTCTGGAGATAATCTCGGCATCACCAGTTATCGGTTGATATACATATTGAAACTGATCGCTAGATTCCCAAATATCAGTTCCCGAACCTTTTATGGTGAAAGTTCCGCTGGCGTGCGTTGCTTCTCCTGCCGGAGTTACAGCGCCTAAATCTGTACTCACCCACGGTGCAGGTAAAGTTGCCGGAGGATTTTCTGTAGAAACTAAATTTAAAGCTCTTAAATTATCAAAATAATAGGTGTTTCCTGAATTTGTTCCAGGTTCAAACAAGAATACAAAACGATTTACATCGCTGTCTAATGTAGAAGCGTCCGGAGTACTTGCATATGTGAAAGTTACGGTATGCCATGCATTGCTTTGTTTTACAACACCTTGGTAAATGCTATGTCTTCCCGCAGGATAATTGGACGGAATTGAAGCGCTGCTTTCTGCCTGCCATGAAATTATAGATCCAACCGGCGCTGAAGTATACACATCCATCGCAAACTTTTTAGTTCCTGATTTGAAATCTCCAATATTGGTTAAAGTGGTATTGAACGAAAAATTATCATACAATTCAGTTGATTTTCTAACATATCGCCCAACATTTGAAGAGGTATTGATGCCGCTTGCGTTTGGATTTGCAACGTTTGCAGTATAAGTTCCGATGGCATCTCTAAACGTAATATTATGCGTGTTTTGATAATCTTCATAAACAACACCCGGCGTAAAAGTGTCCGGTAATTTGGTTGAACCAATTCTGATATTATCAAAATAATAAGAATCGCTTGTATAAGAACCTGAATTAAATAACAATACCATTTGGTTGATTGCCAAATTTGAAGTTCCTGCATCAGGACTTGAATTATAATAGAAAGTTAGTGTTTCCCATTGATTTTGTTTGGTCGTGATCGCTACATAGTTACTGTTTCTTCCTGTTGGAAAATTCGCAGGAAGCGATGTCGCACTGTTCTCTAAATTCAAACTTACAACTGTACCAATTGGTGCCGAAGTATACACATCAATCATAATTTTATTGGTCTGATTTTTCAATAAACCGGCATCTTCGATAGTGCTTTGTGTGTTGAAAAATAAAACGTCGTATTGTTCGGTTACATTTCGAACATAACGTGCCACATTCGCGGAAGCGTTAACTGAATTTGCACCCGGATTTGCTACTACGGAATAAGTTCCTGTTGTAGTTCCTTTGATAATTTTATTGATTCCGTCATAGTTTTGTAAAACATCAGTCGCAATAATTGGTTTTTCCGGTGCCGCTTTTGTCAGCAGATTATCGAAATAATAGGTCGCTCCCGAATTAGAATTGGATTCAAAAAGAAAAACTATAGTATTGATTGTCAATGCACTTGTATTGGGATCGATTACTTTTTCGAATTCAAATTCGATTGTTTCCCATTTGTTTTGTACCGTTGTCGTTGCTTTGTAACCACTATGTCTTCCTGACGGAAAATTGGTAGCGGTTGTTACCAAACTGTTTTCTAATTGCATGGAAATTTTTGTACCAACCGGCGCCGAAGTATAAATATCAAAAGACATTCTTTTTCTTCCGTATACATAATCATTTGCATTGCTGATTACGACGTTTTTAATATTCAAAACATCATATAATTCAGATGAGTTACGAACATATTTCCCCACCAAAGCAGAGGTATTTATTCCTGTTGCCGATGGGTTTGCTGTAGCTTCTGTTAGAACTCCCGTTTTAAGACCATAAACTATATTTCGATTCGATTGAAAATCTTCATGGATTTTTTCTACAGGCAAAACTGCTTCTGTTGTTACGGCCAGTTTATAAGTACTTGAAGTACATCCTGAAACTGTTGTAGCTACGGCAACATCTCCTCCTGATGTTCCCCAGTTAACCGTAATAGTATTTGTTCCTTGTCCCGATGTAATACTGGCACCTGCAGGAACTGTCCAGTTGTAAGTGGCACCGGCAATTGCATTTAAAGAATATGTTTTATTAGTTTCGTTTTGATACACTTTTGCATCACCAACTACGCCGTAATTAAAACTTCCGCTGTAAACACGAACATAATCGACTTGTAATTTTGCTGGAAAATCTGCTGGAATTGGCTCAACTCCTGCTCCGTTTACACTGGTATAAGGCGTTCCTAAACTACCAACAGCCAGATTTAGAATAATATAAAACTGTTGCTCATTAAAAGGCCAGCCTCCGTTTACTGTAGTATTTGGAGTAGCGGTATGAAATAAATTACCATCAATAAACCATTTGATAATATTTGGTCCCCATTCTACAGCATAAACGTGAAATTCATTAGATAAATCTGTTGGTGATGTATAACTTCTTCCTGTATAATGGTATCCGCCTCCATCATAATGAATGGTTCCATCTATTGATTTTGGGTTTCTGTGTTTGGCTTCCATAATATCAATTTCACCGGTATAAGGCCAGTTTGCTGTACCTGCCGGTAACATCCAAAACGCAGGCCATGCACCCATTCCTGATGATAATTTCATACGGGCTTCTATTCTTCCGTACTTTATGGCATACTTTCCTTCAGTAGTTAATTTGGCTGAAGAATACGGTTGTTGCGGAAATGAAGCACTTGGTTCGTATTTGGCCTGAATATTCAAATAACTATCTGTACCTTCTTTAACAATTGTCGCCTGGTTTGGATCATAACGCTGAGCTTCTGCATTTCCAAATCCGCAAAGCGATGGACAGCCGTTTCCGGAAATACTTTGCCATTTTGTTAAATCTACTGTGGTTCCGTTAAACTCATCAGCCCAGACTAAAGTGTTGCATTGTGCCTGAAGTTTTAAAAAAGGTGTAAGAAAAAATAGTATTAGAATAATACACCTTTTTAAAAAATAGTAATTGCTTCCCGGTGGTCGGCCGAAAGAAAAGTCTTTTTGTTTCATTTTTTTTAGTTTTTTGTTAGTAAAGCTCATTAACAAAATAAATCTTCTATTTTTTAAAAAACAGTTCTATATTGTATTAATAAGATGACAATATTAACAAATAAACTACCGAAGATGTCAATTTTGAGGTACGGTTTGACTACGGTGTTTGTAAAAAAATGTAATAATCAGCTTTCAAAAACCGTAAAACTACTTAGGATTTTACTGATAGTGAAAAATTGCTCATGTACTGGTTTTAAGCACATAAGCATGAATTTTATTTTGTAAGAATGTGCAATAAATGTTTGTCAAAGATTAAAAGGATTTAAAAAGATTTTATTTCACGCAGATTCTGCAGATTTGAGCAGATTTAAATTTGGATAATGATCTGCGCGCATCTGCTTAAATCTTTTTAAAATCTGTGTGAAATAATTTTAAACACATAGAAACATAGATTTCTATATCAAAAAGAATGCAGAAAAGAAACTAGTTTCCTTCACATAGCTATGTACATTAAAAAAAGTGAAACGCCTTTAACCGTTTTTATTAAATTATAAAATCTATGTTTCTATGTGTTTAAAAAAACAACATATTTAAAAATTCAAAATAAACTCTGTAATATTCGCATCTGACGAAAGTTGTAATTTCTTGCGAATGCGATATCGGGTATCTTCTACCCCTCTTACGGAGATTCCTAAAAGCGGCGCAATTTCTTTGGTATTAAAATTCATTCGCAAATAAGCACATAAACGCATATCACGGGGAGTTAATTCGGGAAAACTCGTTTTTAGCCGTTGCATAAAATTATCATGAAGCTGGTTGAAAATTTCTTCAAATTCATTCCAATGCTGATCTCCCTGAAGTTCGTGATCAATCAATCGGTTTATTTTGGTTAATAAACTGAAATTTACATTGGCGTCATTCTTTTTATCAATTTGTCCGATAAGTTCTTTTATCGAAAGCAAAATTTCATTTAAATGGATTAGATTCACCGTACTAGAAGCTACTTTTGCATTTTTAAGATTAATGGTAGCTTCGAGGTTTTCGCGCATAATGGCCATGTTTTCCTGTTCTAATGCCAGTTTTTGTTCGTTTAATTCTGCTCTGTTTCGCAATAATTCTTTTTCCTGATTTAAAATCAATTGTTCCCGATCGCGCTCGGCAAGATTTTTTTGATATTTAATAATCGCATAAATCAAAACACCAAAAAGCAACAAATACAAAATATAAGCCCAACTTGTTCTGTACCACGGCGGTGAAATTTCAAATTTAAAAATAGCTTCTTCGCTTACAACATCGTAAATGTTTTTTGCCCTTACGTGAAAAATATATTCGTTTTCAGGCAAATTGGTATATTCTTTTTCGGTCTGCAAACTCCAATCCGACCATTTTTCTTCAAAACCCTCCAGCCAATATTCGTACTTTGTAGCATCGGCTTCATCATAACAAAGTGAAGCAAACGAAAAATGCAAAGCATTATTAGAATGTGATAAAACGGGAGTGAGTTCATTTTTATCCAAATTTATATTCTTAGGAAGAATATCGTATCTACTGGAAAACAATAAACTATCTTTTGGTAAAATACATTTCACCTCAGAAATAACCGCTTTATATTTTGCCTGATAACTTTTATTTTTTGTTGCGTTATAATGAATTAAGCCATCCTGAGTACCAAAAAAAACATCGCCATCTGTAGTTGTCTGAATGTTTTCGAAACCCGGAACATATAAATATCGAAGTTTTCTAAAAGGCAATTCTTCTACAGTAAAATTTCCATTTGCCTGTCGGGTCATTTTCCCTGTATTTTCTCCGGAAACATACCAGATATTATTTTGATTATCTGCTTTAAGCAATCGAATATGATTTTCCAATCCCAAATACTTTTTAAAAACCGCATCGGGAATCATTTTTTTTGATGTATTGTCTTGTTTGTAAATACCTTTTGTAGTTCCGAAAAGTATTTGATTATTAATTTTAAAAGTATTCAAAAACAAACTAGAAGGAAAACCACTTTCCTGATTGTAAAACTGAAGATCTGAAACTGCATCAAATGTTTTATTGAGTTTAATTTTATAAATTCCTTTATAACCATGAGCAAGCCAGATACTTTCGTTATCAGTTACAATTATCCTGCTGCTTTCCTGAAAACCCTTAATTTTATGCTGATATACCCAGGAATCGTTTATTTTTTTTAACAAATGCATTCCGTTATAACCGCCAACTAATAATAAATCAGGGCGATTTGGAATATTTATGCCTTGCCACGCACCATCAGTTTTTGCCAGTAATTGAGCCGAATTTCCTTTGATTTCATAGATTCCGTTTTTTTCAAAAGCCAATAGCGACTTGCCAAAAACGCCAACATTCCACACATTTTCAGACATTCCTGAAATGTGTTGGAAATGTGTATTTTCACGCTTTCCGTTTTTATATGCTTGCCAATCCATCCAAAATAAACCGTTATCTGTGGCGATATATAATTTATTTTGATAAATCTGGCTGCAATATATTTTAGTTTCGGAACTTGATGTGTCTAGTATTCTCGACAAAGGTGAAGAAATCTGAATTAGTGAAATGCCCTCTTTTAAAGTTACCCATAAATTGCCTTCTTTATCCGTTTTAAGATTTGTAACATATTCATTTTGCAGCCCCATTTGTTTATTGATGTGCTGAATTAAATGTCCGGTACTGTCAATAACTATCAATCCGGATTGTCGTGTTCCAATTCCTAAATAGCCATCGGGAAACAAAATTGCGGTCGTAATTTGATGCTGTTTAAATAAATAATCAGCTTCTGTAACAAAAGGTTTTATTTGATTATTTTTATAAACAAAAAGACCATCTTTTTGGGTTAGCAGCATCAATCCTTCTTTCGTTGCAAAAGCTTTCCGAATTTTCATTCCCAAAAACTGTTGTCCTTTTTCTACAGGAATTAAAACATCATCTTTTAACTTCAACAAACCCTTTCTGTTATCTAAAACATAAATAGAAGTGCCAACATTAAAAAACTCATCAAAATTTGAAGTAGATTGTATTACCTTGATTTTATTGTTCTTATAAATAAATATTTTTTCGTTTGAGAAAAAAATCACTTCATTATTTCGAACAACAGTATGTAAAACATCGCCAAAATTTCTGGACGAAACCGGAAGTAATTTTACCAATGAAGTATATTTGTATTGCCCGTTTGGCAACTGAAAAGTATAACCAAAATCGCATTGAGCCCCTACATATATTCGATCATTTTTATCGATTGCAAGGGACCTTACCATACTTTTATTTTCTGGCTGTGTAACAATATTCCATCGCACACCATCAAATTGCATAATACCAAAATGATTGGCAAAAAACATCATTCCTTTTGAATCCTGCAAAACATCCCAGTTTTCTGAAGCTGCCTTGTATGTTTTTGGATTATAATTTGTAATAAACGGAACCCCGATTTTTTTTATTTGCGCACTTATAATAGCAGGCAAAAAAAAGATCGATACAACTAAAAATCTAATTATACATTTTGTCATTTTGTTTCTGTCTGTAGGTTATTTTTTATGGTCGTGAGAAAACCATAATCCTAAAAACAACAGCTTGGGATTGCTGTTTTCAGGCAAAAAAAATCGTTTTATGATGCTTTCTAAAATTATAATTTGATAATTTCCAAGGCTATAAAAACAATTATATATAATCAAATATATAAAATTTTATTTTATTGTAACAAATTACATTAGAATTAGATAATTTGATAATGCGGTTAATTAGATAATTGGGCAATTAGATAATTTTAAACACAATCTTTTCAGGTGAAGTCGAAGCCTCGTGAACATGAAGTTTTGTAAAAAGCTTTGTCAAAGTTTTAAACTTTGACAAAGCTAACTCAGTATAAACACTAAACCCGACAGGTTTTTAAAACCTGTCGGGTTTAGCGCACTATTTTCATTGCGAGGAACTAAGCAAACCTGAAACTCTATTTCAAAAGATTTTCTAACTCTTCATAACTATTAAAGAGAATTGCACCTTCGTTTGCTAAGTCTTTATTGTTATAGCCATTCGCAAAACCGTAGACTTTAAATCCGCCGCTTTTTCCTGCCATTACTCCTGCTTTACTGTCTTCGACTACAATGCAATCTTTTACATCAAAACCCATTTCTTTTGCTGTGTGCAAAAAAATTCCGGGTTCTGGTTTCCAACTATTAATTTGGTAGGAACTAAATATTTTATTTTCGAATTTATCCAATAATCCGGCAACTTCAAGATTAAGTCTGATTTTATCTACAGGACCGCTTGAAGCCACACAATACGGGATTTTTAATTTTTCTATAAATTCAACTACGCCTTCCATAGGCTTAACCTGCGTTTTAAAAGCTTCAAAACTTTTGGTACGATATTCATTTTCAAAACTCTCCGGAAGTTTTTTATCTATTGCAGTTTCTATATGCTGAAAACATTCTTTTAAATTACGGCCGTTAAAATCGCGATAAGCATCTTCTAATTTCATTTCAAAACCGTGTTCGGCCGCCATTTCGAGCAAAATTCCGTTACCAATTTTTTCGGTATCTACGAGAACTCCATCGCAATCGAAAATTATACACTTAGTATTCATATTTAATTTTTTACATTTAATTATCAAATTTGACAAGAATGTAAATTACAAAATAAATTTTAAAAAGTCTGTGAAATTAAAGTGAAACAGATATTCTGGAAACAATCTGAACTATAAAATCAGCCTGTGCCGGGTTTATTTTTTTCAAAGCTTCTGCTGTTTGAAACCATTCTGCCCTGTCGATTTCTGGAAAGCTTTTCATGCTTCCGGACTTGGGCGGCCATTCGATTTCAAATTCATTACTTTTTATTAAAGTAACGTCAATATCAAATTCTAAAGCCCAGGCAAAAACTGTTTTACCTGATTTGAGTTTTACAGGCTCCAGTTTAATAAAATCTCCATCTGCTTCAAAGCCTGTTTCTTCAAGAAACTCACGCTGGGCGGCAATTAATGCATCCTCATCATCTGTAAACTCTCCTTTTGGAATCGACCAGCTTTCTAAATCCTTATTTTTCCAAAATGGACCACCAGGATGAACTAATAAAAAATAAATCGTTACATCTACAAATTTATAGAGTAATAAACCGGCGCTTTGTTTCATTTTTTTGATATTATAATCTTAAAGATAATTCTTTTTATTTAGCAAAAGTTCAATTTGATATTATTTCAAAAGTGATTCTGTTTAGTCATGATTTACAATTTGGCGATATAGCATCAAAACACCATTTTTATCTCTTTTCCAGATATTGGTGCTTTTTCCGGTAACTGTTGCTTTTTTTTTCTTGTCCCACGAAACATCTACATAATAATAACCATATTCGATAACAAATTTATCGAGAGCAATCATTTTACTTGCCTTAATTTCTAAAAAATCAATTGATACTCCATTTGGCTTCTCATGTTCAACAAAATAAGGTTTTATATTATCCATACCTATCAGCATTGGCGTATCATAAGTCATGTATATCGCATCATTTGCAAATAACTCTGTAGCATGTTTCTCCCCTTCTCTTTTTGTTACAAGTTTAGCAATAAGATCATTACGTTTATTTACTTCATCAGATACAGATTTGTTTACCTTTAGCTTTGGCATATTACTGGCCTGCGGTTTTAAGAATGAAAAATTAGATTTATCTACCGCACTGTTGGCTCCCCAAATTTCTGATATAAGGGTGAGATTCTCATCTTTCTCAATTCTCCATACATTCATGTACTTTCCGTCATAAACAAATAAAGTACTATCAGGTTTTGTAAAATTATTGGTAAAAGTTCCTATTTCTACTAAGTGATTTTTAATTAATAAAACTTCGTAAATAGTACGTTTATACGAATTTATCTTAACGTTATCAAACCATTGCTGATAGTAGTATGCTATACCATATTTTGAATATATTGCCTTATAGTATTCAGGCATGCAGGTTGGCTCATTTTCATCATAATATTTCATTATGACATTGATGTCTTTATTTACAAAAGCATCTGCTAATTGAGTATTTATAGAATTTAACTTTTCTTTCCAATAGTCAATACTTTTAGCTGTTTGAGATTGTGCAGACAATTTTAGAAAACTCAAGAAGATTATTGTAATCAACAAATATTTTTTTTTCATCTTTTATAATATTTAAATTGATAGACTAAAAGTAATAAATAACTTTTAATAGACTACAATACAATGCATTAAACAAGAAACAGTTTTTTTTTATTAATCACTAAAATTAAATCTCTGTACATTTTTATACCAAATATGTATTTATATCTAAAGTTTGATTTGTAATTTTAGAAAGTCATAAGCATTCAATACATTAAACTTTCTAACGAAAATTAAACCGCAAAAAATTGAAAAAATATCTTTTACTCACCGTAATTCTGGCAAGTAATTTTGTCACTCATTCTCAAAACAAAATTATAACCATAATAAATTCTCTCAATATTGAAAGGGAATTTGAAACTGTTGAACTCACAAAAAAATCACTCGGATTACCCGATTCTGCAAAATTGGAAGAACTTGCCATAAAGGAAAAAAACAATGATTTATTTCTCGAAAGTCAAGCTGTAGATAACGATGGCGACGGAACAATGGATGTTTTATTATTTCAGCCGAAAATAAATGCTTCTTCTCAAAAAGATTTTGAAGTTGTTGTGGCAAAAAATACATCAGCTACAAAAAACAGTATTTGCTATTCGAGATTTGTTCCTGAAAGAACAGACGACTATGCCTGGGAAAACAACAAAGTTGCTTTTAGAACTTATGGTCCTGTAGCACAACAAATGGTTGAAAATAAAATTGAAGGCGGAACTCTGACCAGCGGAATTGATGCCTGGCTAAAAAGAGTCGATTATCCTATTATTAATAAATGGTATGAAAAAGCCACTAACGGAACAGGAACTTATCATAAAGATACTGGCGAAGGTTTGGATAATTTTCATGTTGGAAACAGTCGTGGCGTTGGCGGAATAGCCGTGAAAGTTGACAATAAATATTATTTTTCTAAGAATTTCATCAGCTGGAAAACTATTACAACTGGCCCAATCAGAACCAGTTTTATTCTAACTTATGCCGATTGGGATGCAAAAGGAAATAAAATAACCGAATCTAAATTAATTAGTCTGGACTACGGAAGCTATTTATCCCGATTTGAAATTTCAATTACAGGAACAAAAACAATAGCTGCGGGATTAACACTTCATGATAAAAAAGGAACGATTGGCACCAATATAAAAGAAGGCTGGTTAAGTCATTGGGAACCAATTGATGATTCTGAAATAGGAACTGGATTAGTTGCGCCAAAAAATACTTTAACTAGTTTTGATAATTATCTTACCAATGATAAGGACTTAAGTAATTTGTATGGAAACTTAAAAGTAAAAGACAATAAAGCAATTTATTTTGTTGGTTTTGGATGGAAAAAAGGAAGCCCATTTCAAACCAAAACTGAATGGGAAACCTATTTGAGTTCTTTTGCGAAAAAAATTAATAACCCACTTGTTGTGAAAGTAAAAAAGTAATCTTTTCATGTAGATTAAAAATATATTTTCAGGAACAAGTGTATAAAAAAAAGTCCCACATTGCTGTGGGACTTTCTATTTAGAGGAATTTATTTATTGTTTGATAAATTTCATGCTTGAGCTTCCTTTATCTGATTTCACTTTTACAAAGTAATTACCTGTTCTAAGTTTAGAAACATCAATAGTAGAAACTAATTTTGCATTTGGAACAGCAATTACTAATTGTCCTAAAATATCATAAATAGCGAATGATTGTATTTCTATACTTTGAGTTGCAGTAATATTTAAAACATCTTTAGCCGGATTTGGATATAAAGTAAAATAATTCGAAAATTCAAAATCCTGAGTACCCAGATTACTAACAGTTTTAAAAGTTGAAATGGCTTTATTCGTTAAAATCGGAAAATTATAATCAAAATAAATATTAGCATCATTGGTAAATGAATCTCCTACTTTTAATGTTGGTTTTGTTTTTATTTTAAAAGCTACATAACCATCATTATTGGCATCATCAAAAGGAAGATTAATGTTTTCGAAAATAAATTCTACTTTATTTCCTTCTGAAATTTTTGTTACAAAAGGGTGGCTTGAACTTGTTGGAATTAAAGTTGAAATATCAAATTTTGTTAAATCAATCATATCTTTCACAACTATATTTTCTGCTTGATAAGTCCCGGTATTTTCAAAACGAATCATATAATGAACGTACTCGCCTATTAAACCTGGCGTAATAACTGAACCTTCTAAACAAGTTTTATCGTTTGGATCATAAGAACCCACAACTGTTTGATTTAAAGTAAATGTATTGTCAATTAGAGTTTCATCTGTTTCTGATGAAGTAATTGTTGCTACATATTTCAAAATATCTCCATTATTAACGGCAGGTATTTCTGTTGGTCTGTTTACCTTCATTGTCAAAGTAATTTCTCTGCTTTCAAAAGGCAATAAATTAGTAAAACTCCAATTTAAGTTATTTATTTTTTGATTGGAAACTACCGGATTAGAATTTTCCAACTCTAAAATCGAATCATCAAAATTTAAATTAATTGTACCTGATTGAGTCATTGTTCCTTTGTTTGCAAACACAACTTTATATTTTAAAACAAACCCTGGTCGTGCCGCGTCAATAGGAATTAATGTTATTTCCAAATCTGGATGAGCGCCATTTGCTGTAACACAAAAATCCTGAATAAAAGGATTTGCTTGTACTGGAAAAACAACATTTACCGTTGATGGATTTATAGTATAATAATTAGGTTTTTCTAATACTGGCTTAAGCGTATATCCTCCAGCCGAAACAGGAAAAGAATAAGAGCCCAAATTATTAGATATGGATTCTCCAATGATATTGTCTGAAATTGAAAGTTTTAGAGAAGGAAAATTAATATCATCCACATCACACCCATTTGCATTTTCATCATACTTAGTATTTCCTTTTATGGTATAAAAATCACCACCCGGAACAAAAGTGCAATAACTATTTACATTACAATTAGTATATCCTAATTGATCAACCATGCTTTGAACAGGTTTTAATTTAAAATCATCTGTACATATATATTTTAGATTTGGACATTTAGAAACATCAGTATATAATTGCTTTTCAGGTGAACCATTTTTAATTGATACCGAGATTAGATTTGCATTATTATCTAAATCAAGATTAGTAAGCTTCTTAAATTGATTTGCATCTAAAGAAATAAGTTTGTTGTCATATAAAGTTAAACTTTCCAGATTAGGACAATCAGATATATTTACTGACTCCAGCAAATTCCTGTTAGCCTGAATACTTCTGATTCCTGTTAAATTGGTTAATGTTAAAGATGTCAATTGATTTCCACCAAATAATATTTGTTCAAGTTTTACCAGATTATTTATATATAACGAAGTAAGAAAGTTACCCGTAAAATCTAAAGATTCAAGATTTTGCAAGCCATCTAAATCCAAAGAAGTCATTTTATTACCTCTAAAAGATATTCTTTTAAGTTTAGGTAAAATACCAAAAGTTAGTGTAGATATTTTATTAAAATCAAAATTTACATTATCAAGATTAATCAGATTAGTTAAATCTACGCGGGAAAGTTCACTATCTGTACAAATTACAGAAGTAAGATTTGTTAAATTATTAATATCTAATGATGAAAGGTTTGTATTACTGCAAATTAGGGTTTTAAGGTTTGCTAACTCAAAAATGTCCAGAACAAAAAGTTCATAATTTGTCTCACATCTTACATCTGTAAGCTTAGGTGAGCCATTTAATCTCAGTACACTAAGCAGATTATAGGAGCAATTTAATGTAACTAAATCAACTAATCCTTCTAAATTTAAAGTGGTAAGCTTGTTATTATTACAAGCTAACGTTTTTAACTTCGTTAGGGTACTTACATCCAAATCAGAAATCCTATGACCATTACATATTAATGTTTCCAGATTAGTAAATTTCCCTATACCTACAGAAGAGTAAATTAAACCATTGACACTATCTCCGTGAACATCTATATACCCTACCTGTAAAGCTTCGCTTTCCTGAATCTCACCGTCATTATTGGCATCGATTTTAAGAGTATTACCTTGCAAATCTTTAATTATCGCAGTATTGTTAATAATCCCAGGAGTTCTTAATAACATATTTTTAAAACGAAGATCCGGTATATTTACGGTCTGTGCATTCAAACCATTAAAAAAACATAAAGTCAGAACTAAAAAGTAGAGTTTTTTCATATATAAAAATTTTGAAACAAAAATAACTTTTTAAGACTATAACACAACTTTATTTGTTAAAATAAAAAACATAAACCAAAAAAAAGTCCCACATTGCTGTGGGACTTTCTATAGGAATGTAGACACGCACTGCTGTGCGTCTCTACTAAGAATTATTTTTTCTCAGTTTTTTCCATTTTAGCTTTTAATGCAGCCAATACATCATTGTTATCTCCTAAAGTTGCAGCTGGTGCATTTGTAGTAGAGTTAGATGAAGTATTTTCAGTTGCAGCTTTCACGTTTTTCTCTTCTTCTTCACGGAAGATAGCAGTGTGAGAAGCAACTACTCTTTTGAATTCTTTGTTGAATTCGATTACTTTGAAATCAGCAGTATCACCTTTTTTCAATTTCTTTCCGTCTTCTTTTTCAAGGTGACGAGTAGGAATGAAAGCAACGATATCATCTCCGAATTCTACAGTAGCTCCTTTGTCAACGATTTCAGAAATTTCACCATTGTGGATAGTTCCTACAGCGAAAGAATCTTCGTATTGATCCCAAGGATTAGCAGTAGTTTGTTTGTGACCTAAAGATAATTTACGTCCTTCAACATCTAATTCTAATACAACTACATCAAGTTTTTCACCAACATTTACAAATTCAGATGGGTGTTTGATTTTCTTAGTCCAAGATAAGTCAGAGATGTAAATTAATCCATCAATTCCTTCTTCTAATTCTACGAAAATACCAAAGTTTGTAAAGTTTCTAACGATACCTGTATGTTTAGAACCTACTGGGTATTTAGAAGTAATGTCAGTCCATGGATCTTGAGTCAATTGTTTGATACCTAATGACATTTTACGGTCATCTCTATCTAAAGTTAAGATAACAGCCTCAACAACATCTCCAACTTTTACGAAATCCTGAGCAGAACGTAAATGAGTTGACCATGACATTTCAGAAACGTGGATTAAACCTTCAACACCTTCAGCAACTTCAATAAATGCACCGTAATCAGCGATTACAACTACTTTACCTTTTACTTTATCACCAATAGTTAAATTAGCATCTAAAGCATCCCATGGGTGAGCGTTTAATTGTTTCAATCCTAATTGAATTCTTGTTTTCTCATCATCGAAATCAAGGATTACAACGTTTAATTTTTGGTCTAATTCAAGAACTTCACTTGGGTGGTTGATTCTACTCCAAGAAAGGTCAGTAATGTGAATTAATCCATCAACACCACCTAAGTCAATGAACACACCATAAGAAGTAATGTTTTTAACAACACCTTCTAATACTTGTCCTTTTTGTAATTGACCGATGATTTCTTTTTTCTGTACTTCGATATCAGCTTCGATAAGCGCTTTATGAGATACAACAACGTTTTTGAATTCGTGGTTAATTTTTACCACTTTGAATTCCATCATTTTGTTTACATATACATCGTAGTCTCTAATTGGCTTAACGTCAATTTGAGAACCAGGTAAGAAAGCTTCAATTCCGAAAACGTCAACGATCATACCACCTTTAGTTCTGCATTTTACAAAACCATTAACGATTTCTCCTGTTTCGTTTGCAGAAATAACTCTATCCCATGATTTAATAGTACGTGCTTTTCTGTGAGATAATACTAATTGACCTGTTTTATCCTCACGGATGTCGATTAATACTTCTACTTTGTCACCAACTTTTAAGTTTGGGTTGTAACGGAATTCGTTTAAAGAAATAACACCTTCCGATTTTGCGTTGATATCAACGATAACGTCTCTATCTGTAATTCTAACAACTACACCTTCAACTACTTCTTCTTGGTCTGTAGCGATGAAAGTTTTTGAAACTAGTTCTTCGAATTCTTGTAAGTTTTTCTCATCTACTGCATCAATTCCTTCTTGGAAGTTATGCCAGTTAAAATTTGCTAAAAACTCTTCTTGTGATTTTAATTGTTCAGACATGCTCTGATAAAAAATTTGTATTCTGTATTTCTTGAGTTTCTTAATGCAGTAGAAAAAACAGAAGTTGTTTTACATAAATAGTTGATACCTAAAGGAAACTCTTCTTTGCCAAAAGGACTGCAAAATTAATACATTTATTTGTAATGGCAAAATAAAACCAAATGATAATCAATCAATTATTCAGGAGCAGAAGATTTCAGGTTTTTCAAGACGTTCAGTCCCGCTTTCGCTCCTATCTTTTATGGTGAACGCCACCATAAAAGGATATCCGCTCTATCGGGGCTAGATTAGAGGTTTTAGTGTTTTTTAGAACTCAACCCTTTGTTATTGACAAACCCGACAGGTTTTATCCCGAGGCTTCGGGACTGTCGGGTTTACTATGCGCAACTATCTTTGTCAAAGTTTTAAACTTTTACAAAGTTTTACGAAACCTGCAAATTCTGATTTTCTATTTTCACATTAAAACTAATTTCAGCTTTTAGTGCTTTGAAAACCTTAATTATAGTATCAATTGTTGCGCTATTTGCACTGGTTTCCAATTTAGAAATTTGTGCTTTTTTCACACCAATTAATTCTCCTAATTGCTCTTGAGTAAGGTTTCTCTCTTTTCTTGCGGTCTTGATCATTCTTCCTAAAATATCCATACGAAGTTCATATTCATATTGATCTCTATCAGGTGTACCAACTATACCAATATATTTATCTTTCATTTCAGAAAGAGAGTACGACTTAATTATTTTCTTTTCCATAATTTTGTTTTTTACTTATCTTGCAAATAGCGAATCCTTATTTTATTTGCTCTTTCAATCTCGTCAGTTGGAATTTTATCCACCTTTTTGAAAAAGCCATGAGTTGCAAAAACTAAAGTTTGTTTATTATCCGTTTTATCCCAAAATGCTAATAGCCTAATTTGAGTACCTCCAAATCTCACTCTAAATTCCCAAATCTCATCTTTCAATTTTTTAAATAATCTTGGATCATGACTTTTCTCTGCCAAATCAATATTATAAAATAATTTATTAATTATTTTTCTATCAAGTTTTGATATAAACTCATCAGCCTCTTCTAAAAATTTTGTTTCAAAATATTTCATTCAAATTGCATATAACAAAAATACCACAAAAGTTTCTAAATTTAGAAACTTTTGTGGTATTTTATATTTATTAATATTCTTTGTTCAAATACTTGTTATCAAAGCCTGAACGACAACAAAGATAATAGATTATTTCTTATTTCTCTTAATCCAAAACAAACCTCCCAAAACAGAAACAGGCGCAAAAACAAAAATTGCCAGCAATTGCGTCCAGAAACTACCACTCGATTTAAAAAGTGAAAAAGCAGCAAAACCAGCCATGATAATAAAAAGCACATAATTGACTTTTAAGCTTCTCGCCTTTGAAATTAATTGAGCAACTAGTCCGCTTATAAACGAAAAAACAGTTCCGTAAACAAATGTCAAAACCATAAATAACTTCGAAGCATCTTCATGCGGATTAACTCCTGAAAATTTAAAAAGAAATATAGAACTAATTACAAAAACAGCATACCCAAGAATAACACCTAATATTTGCTTTATCATGACTTAAAATTTTAAAACAATTAAAATCAATAAACTACAAAGTATAAAATTACTAAAATCAACACACAAAATAAAAATCCAAAAAATTGAATTTGCCTTCGTTGACGATAATTAATTACATAGTTTTCAGAATCAATATAGTGCTTTACAAAAATTGCGGGATCTATAGTAATATCAGGTCTGTAATGCGCAGTTCCTAAAACAAAAGCCCTAATCAATTCCAACCGGTTAGAATAAATCATTGCAAAAAAGTGTTTTCCTAAAAATGCATCATTATGAACTATGACTTTATCATTAATCAAAACCGGCCAATAAAACTGATCAAACACTGCTTTCATAGGCGTATTTGAATTAACATCATATTTTGGTGGTTCTAAAATGTATTCAACTTTTTCTTTTTTAACAAAACATCTCCACGGTAAATCTTTTACAATAGCATTATTAAAATTATTTAGATACCGAATTCCTTTTTCATCAATTATAGTTGTGGTGTACATTCTTTTTCTATAACAAAATAGCAATACCGAAAAACTTACTAAAGCAAATAGAAATATCAAAAAAAAAGCAACCGTAGCAATTTCATCCAATCCGGTTTCATCAGAAGAATTAGTCATTATAAAAATTATTCCTGCCAGAAAGAATAACAGAAAAAACACTCCAAAAAACCCAATTAGAACATTAATAAATACCATTGGTTTCGAAGTAACAGCTTTGAACGGCGGTAGTGATTTTTTTATCTGATTTTGCATTTTTTAAATATATGATAAAATAATAAAAAGAAGAAACCCGACAGAATTTAAAATTTGTCGGGTTCTTAATAAAATAATATAATCTTAATGACTCAAATTCTCAATCTCCTTCGGATCATGTTTGTGTTTAAATAAAACAGCAAAGGCAATTGCAATAACTAAAGCGTAAGCTGCAAATGACAACCAGATGGTATGCCAGTCTTTCATTAAAATTGGATTTGCAAAAACTCCATCTGTAGAAATTGAGTTCCCCTGACTTTTTACAAATTCTAACATTTTAGGATTTGTAGTTTCTGTTTGCAAAAATCCAGATAACTCGATTGTATTACTAAACGATTTGGTAAAAAATCGATCAATTGCCCAACCCGAAGTTAAACTTCCTAAAACAGCTCCTACTCCATTGGTCATCATCATAAATAATCCTTGCGCTGATGAACGTATTTTAGAATCGGTATTGCTTTCTACGAATAACGAACCTGAAATATTAAAAAAGTCAAATGCCATCCCGTAAACGATACATGACAAAATAATCATCCATAATCCTGTTACAGGATCTCCAAAAGCAAATAATCCGAAACGTAAAACCCAGGCAAGCATACTAATAAGCATTACTTGTTTGATTCCGAAACGTCGTAAGAAAAACGGAATTGCCAATATAAATAACGTCTCAGAAACCTGTGAAATCGACATAATAATCGTCGAATATTTAATTACGAAAGAATCTGCATATTTTGGAAAATGTTTGAATTCATCCAGAAATACATCTCCGTAAGCATTTGTTAATTGCAAAGCGCCTCCTAAAAACATAGAGAAAACAAAAAACAAAGCCATTTTATAGTTTCCAAATAACTTAAAAGCTTCTAAACCTAATGTTTCTGTTAATGAAGCGTCTTCTTTGGTCAATCTTTGTGGTTCACATTTTGGTAACGTAAAAGCATAAAATCCAAGAATTAAAGCACCAATTCCTGCAATATAAAATTGATATTCTGTCGCTTTGCTTCCACTTAAATTGGTAATCCACATTGCGGCAATAAAACCAATAGTTCCCCAAACACGAATTGGCGGAAAATCTTTTACTATATTTTTATTATTTAATTTTAGTGAAGTGTAAGAAATTGAATTACTTAGTGCAATTGTGGGCATATAGCAACACATTGCTGCAAGCATTACATAAATAAAATTATCAGGAGTTGTAACTTGCGCAATACCAAATAAAACTAAAGCATATGTTATATGTAAGTAACCATATAATTTTTCGGCATTTACCCATCTGTCAGCAATAATTCCGGTCAAAGTAGGCATAAATAAAGAAGCAATTCCCATGGTTCCGAAAACAAGACCAAATTGGGTTCCTTCCCAATTTTTAGTTCCAAACCAATAATTTCCAATTGTTATAAGCCAGGCTCCCCAAACAAAAAATTGAAGAAAGCTCATTATAATCAACCTGTTTTTAATGCCCATATGATGAATTTGTCTTTAGAAATAAATGAAGCGGTAAAACTACCATTAAAAATGTTATCTACAAAAAATTAAACCGTTTTAACAACGTCATTTATTAATTCTAAAACAGCATTAAATTGTTCTTCTTTGCTCAAGTAAGAATTATCTATTTCAATTGCGTCATCAGCAATAATTAAAGGTGAATCTTCACGGTGTGTATCTATATAATCTCTTTCTACTACATTTTTTAAAACATCCTCATAAGAAACATTGTCACCTTTTTGCTGCAATTCATCAAAACGTCTTTGCGCGCGGGTTTCGGCACTGGCAGTCATGAATATTTTAAGTTCTGCATTTGGAAAAACTACAGTTCCTATATCCCTGCCATCCATCACGATAGCTTTGTTAGTTCCCATTTCCTGTTGTTGTTCAACTAATTTGGCACGCACTTCAGAAACCTCGGCTACCTTGCTAACAAAACTAGAAACCTCAATTGTTCTAATTGGTTTTTCGACATTTTCACCATTTAAATACATCTCAGCAAAACCTAAATCAACATTGTATCGAAACTCTAGTTGAATTTTTGGCAAAGCTTCAATTAAAGCTGCTTTATCAAAAAAATCAGCACCAATAAACTCATGCTGCATTGCAAAATAAGCTACGGCGCGGTACATTGCTCCGGTATCTACATATACATATTCAAGTTCTTTTGCCAATTGTTTTGCCAAAGTGCTTTTTCCTGTTGATGAAAATCCGTCGATAGCAATAGTAATCTTTTTCAATGTTTTATGTTTTAGTTTTTATTTTTTTTAGAGCTTTCAATAATAAATACACATCAAAATATTAGATTCTGATGCATCAATTATTTTGGCTATTCTTTCAAAGTATCTTTTATTGACCATTGGACAGCCATAACTATTGCAAATGTAGCCATCTTTCTCGTTATATGGAACATCATAATAATAATGAAAAACAATATCTCGTTTGAAGGCATTATTATTTGTTTTATCTAAACCATACAGCTTATACGCTTTTCCAAACTTACCGGTATAATAATTTCCGATATAATAACTTCCTAAAGAAGTACTTAAAGAATTCTGGACATTACTAAATTTTAGTCTTCCCTGAATACCAGTTTCAGAACCTGAACCATGCGCAACTATCCCTTTATCTATGATTTTATTTTCTTTTAAATCATAAACAAAAAATCGATTTTTGCCTGATGGTATTTTCATATCTATAAAAAAGGCAACATCCTTATTATACTTAGGATCATTACTGATTATCTTTTTTATCTTATTAACATGAGAATTGATTCTGTTGTTTGTTGCTACTTCAGAATCAGGTTTAATATCCTTATAGATAAACCTGTAAGCAATAAAAGCCAACAATATAAAAAACAAGATAACGAAGAGCTTTTTCATAAAAATTGCAAAAAAAATCTTTTATAATCTAAAACAAAAAACTGTTTTTAGATCATAAAAGATTTATGTGAGTTTTATTTTATCTGGCCGAATAAAAATTTTAATAATAAATATCTAAAACTATTTTCGATTTAGAATTATCAATTATTTTTTCTATTCTTTTAAAAAATTGTTCATTAACCATTGGGCAACCTTTGCTACGTGATATATAATAATCTTGTTCTTCCTCTGGAACTGCAGAATAATGATGTAAAACTATCGCTCTTTTTAAAGCATTGCTATTGGTCTCATCTAATCCGTTTAGTCTGTAAGCTTTTCCAAAAATCCCTTTATAACATTTTTCGATCGAATATCTTCCTAATGCGGTACAGTTAGAATTTGGTTCATTGCTAAATTTTAATTCTCCTCTAACCTGAGTTTCAGAACCTGATCCGTGTGCTACAAGTCCCTGGTCAAGAATTTTATTGTTTACCAGATCGTAAACAAAAAATCGATTTTTACCTGACTTTATTCTCATATCTACTAAAAAAGCGATCTTTTTACTGTACTTCGAATCAGTACTAATCACTTCCTTAATTTCATTTAACTGATTATTAAATCTTTCGATTTCGGCATCAGTCATGTTTTCATTTTTAAAATTTAATTTTGAGGTATTAAAAAAACCTGCAGTAACAAAAAGAATCAAATAAAATAGCTTCATAAATTACCTAATTATTGAAAGTTTAAGATTAGTCCAAAAAGACTCGAATTACCCGCTAATGTGTATCGTGAATATGAATAATTAAATTTTAAACGGTTCATTCTTAAACCGAAACCTAAAGAGATGCCTGAGAAATTACGCTGATCATTAATTCTCAATTCCTCACCTCTTCTAAAGTTGTAACCTAAACGCAAATTAACTGCTTTTTGTGGAAAAAGTTCTGCCCCAATAACAACATGTCTTAAAGCATTATTTACAAAGGAAACTTTCTCTTCACTTGTTGTTCCATCGATATTGGTTTCACCACGCACGGGATTCGAAAAGGAAACGTTCCATTGTTGTAAATTTTCTAAAGAAAGATGCCAGCGCAGTGGCACATGCTCTAATTCCTGCGACACTCCTGCAATGATTTCAAGTGGCAATTTTTCATGTATTCCTGAATATGTTGTAAACTGAGTTCCTATATTTCGAACTACAAGTGCCAGATTTAAATCATTTTTTTCAACTATATATAAAAAGCCTAAATCAATTGCGCCTCCAAACGAATTATAACTTTCTAATGTTGAAGTTATTAACTTTGCATTTACTCCAACATGAACATCTGTAAAAGGTATATTGTATGCATAACCAAACGATAACGCCGCTTCACTACCAGTAAAGTCTGAAGTTGCCTGACCATTTTCATCATAACCTTCAAATGTTCCGTAGTTAATATAGCTTATTCCGGCATGAAAAGTTTGTACATGTCGATCATAAGTATAAGCATAAGAAGCAGTTCCGTAAGATGCTTCTCCATAATAACTGCCATAATTCATAGCCAGATGATTGTCCATATCTTCATTTAGGGTAGCTGGATTAAACATAACCTGATTAACATCTTCATCATAAATCGTTATCGTTTTACCACCTAACGCCGCCTGTCTTGGTGATGTCGTTAAATTTAGAAATTCATAGGTGTAGCGCCCACCAATTTGTCCGAAGGAAACCGAACAAAATAGTATCATAAAAAATAAAACAAATTGTTTTACCATATTTTTTTTGGCGTTCCTATATGGGAATAACGCAAAGACAAAGATAAAATTATATAACTTATAAAATAATTTTATATGAAATTCCAATTGAAAAAAATACCAAAAATTAAATTCCAAATTCCAATTTAAAAAGAAAGTCCAAAAAGAAAATTCCAAATTCCAATTGAATTGAATTGAATTCAAAAAAAAACCAAATCCCAATCTTTAAGTAAAGTTTGGAATTTGGAATTTTAATCCCGATAGCTATCGGGATGGAATTTACAATTGAAATTTTTTATTTCAATGTTTTAGCATTTTTAGCATTTTGATCCGTCAAAGCCAAAGCCAGAACTTCGCTCATTTCTTTTACATAATGAAAAGTCAAACCTTCTAGATATTCGGCTTTAATTTCATCAATGTCACTTTTGTTTTCGTGACATAAAATGATTTCTTTAATGCCTGCTCTTTTTGCAGCTAAGATTTTTTCTTTGATTCCGCCAACAGGTAAAACTTTTCCACGAAGTGTAATTTCTCCTGTCATGGCAAGACTCTTCTTCACTTTCTTTTGTGTTAATAATGAAACCAACGACGTTAACATTGCAATACCGGCACTTGGTCCGTCTTTTGGCGTTGCACCTTCGGGAACGTGTAAGTGGATATTATATTTTTGAAACAATTCTACACCTAAGCCAAGTTTTTTAGCATTTGCTTTAATATATTCCAAAGCAATTGTTGCAGATTCTTTCATTACATTTCCTAAGTTTCCGGTAATTGTTAAAGCACCTTTTCCTTCAGAAATTAAAGATTCTATAAATAAAATATCCCCGCCAACACTTGTCCAGGCAAGACCTGTAACAACTCCGGCAACATCATTATTTTCATATTTATCACGCTCTAATCTTGGTACACCCAAAACAGTTACAATATCTTCATCTGTAACTTTTTTGTTGTACTCCTCTTCCATAGCAACAGCTTTTGCTGCGTTACGGATAACCTGAGCAATTTTTGTTTCCAGATTACGTACACCAGATTCACGTGTATAACCTTCTACGATTTTCTCTAATTGTTTTTTTCCAATTGTCAGATCTTTTGAAGTTAATCCGTGTGCCTCTAATTGTTTTGGAAATAAATGTCTTTTTGCTATTTCTACTTTTTCTTCAATTGTATAACCTGACATTTTAATTACTTCCATTCTGTCACGCAATGCTGGCTGAATCGCCGACATATTGTTTGAAGTAGCAATAAACATTACTTTAGATAAATCATACCCCATTTCAAGGAAATTATCATAAAAAGCATTGTTTTGTTCCGGATCTAAAACTTCTAACAAAGCTGAAGACGGATCGCCGCTATTTCCACTTGATAATTTATCTATTTCATCTAAAATAAAAACAGGATTTGATGTTCCTGCTTTTTTCAAACTTTGAATAATTCGGCCCGGCATGGCGCCAATATAAGTTTTTCTGTGTCCGCGAATTTCTGCTTCGTCACGTAAACCACCTAAGGAAATACGAACATATTCACGTCCTAAAGCTTCGGCAACAGAACGACCAATAGAAGTTTTACCAACTCCCGGAGGCCCTGTTAAACAAATAATTGGCGATTTCATATCGTTACGAAGTTTCAATACAGCCAAATGTTCGATCATTCTTTTCTTCACTTCTTCAAGTCCGAAATGATCTTTATCTAATATTTTCTGAGCAAATTTCAAATCAAATTTATCTTTAGAATATTCGCCCCATGGCAATTCTAAAAATAACTCAAGATAATTTCTTTGAATACCAAAATCCGGCGATTGCGGATTCATTCTACGCATTTTAGACAATTCTTTTTCGAAGTGTTTTTGCGTTTTTTCATCCCACTTTTTGGTTTTCGCTTTCAGTCCCATTTCGTCCATTTCTTCTTCCTGCGAAACGCCTCCCAATTCTTCCTGAATGGTTTTCATTTGCTGATGAAGGAAATACTCACGTTGCTGCTGATCTAAATCAAAACGAACTTTTGACTGAATGTCATTCTTCAATTCTAATTTTTGCAGCTCAACATTCATGTAACGCAAAGTTTCAAGCGCACGTTCTTTTAATCCGTTTATCGATAATAAATCTTGCTTTTCTTTTACCGATAAATTCATGTTTGAAGAAACAAAATTGATCAAAAACGATTGGCTTTCAATGTTTTTAATCGCAAAAGTTGCTTCTGAAGGAATGTTTGGACTTTCTTTTATAATTTGAATAGCCAACTCTTTTACAGAATCTAAAATGGCCGTAAATTCACTGTCGTTTTCTTCAGGACGTTTTTCTTCAACTTCTTTAATAGTTGCTGTCAAATAAGGTTCTTCTGAAACTACCTGGTCAATTTCGAAACGTTTTTTTCCTTGTAAAATAACCGTAACATTTCCGTCAGGCATTTTTAAAACGCGTAGAATTCTGGCTACAGTTCCTATTTTATGAATATCATCTTTTGATGGATCTTCGTCTTCTTCATTAATTTGAGAAACAACTCCAATGATTTTTCCACCGGCATTTGCATCATTAATTAATTTTATTGATTTATCTCTTCCTGCAGAAATCGGAATAACGACACCCGGAAATAAAACGGTATTACGTAAAGGTAAAATTGGTAACGAAAGCGGAAGTTCTTCATTGTTCATTTCCTCTTCGTCTTCCGGAGTTAATAATGGAATTAATTCTGCTTCTGAATCAAATTCTTGAAGTGACAGATTGTCAATAGTAAGTATTTTATGATTTGACATAATATTATATAAGTCGTTTTGTCATTAAAAGTTAAATTCTAACTGCAAAGTTAACCTTAAATACAACAGTTTTTGTTAAAAGTATAATAAGTGTTTCGTTTACAACGTAGGCCATAAAAATAGACAATCATTGTGCCAAATGCAAAATAGTCAGTTTTGAAATTTATCTTTTCTTCCTTATTTATCTTTTATAAAATCCTGGATATAAAAAAACCCGAAAGTAATTTCGGGTTTTTGTTTTATTATAGTTACTCTAAATTATTTTAAAGAATAAGAAACTAATTCGCTTACTGTACTTCCAGAAGTCATTTTAATTATACCAACATCTTTGGCAACCCAATATTCTACAGTTACAGAACTTGCGGTTTGTCCTTCCATTTTTGTTTCCATAAGAAATTTAAATTTAATTACATCCTTATATGAAACACTATTAACTGTTGCTGTTGCACCTTTTTCTAAAATTGTACCTGTATAGTTAACATTTAATTTTATTACAGGAACACCCGGGAAATCAAATGAAGTTTCTTGTGTATAACTTCCTGTCCAGGTTTTATTTACTTCTAAATAATCTTTAAAGAAAATGAATTCATAACCAGTTGTTTTACCTGTAATACCATTTGCATTGTATATCACATCGGCAATTTTAATGTAATAATCTCCTTTAACTTTTTTGATGGCAGCAGTAGCGCTTCCTTCTCCTCCATCCTGAGCAAGTGAAAACTGATTGAATTTAAAATAAGTGTCATCATTTACTTTTTCTGAACTAACAATTTTCATTGTACTTTCTGTTCCATTCTGATCCAGAACCCATTGATTATTAACTGCTGTAGGCCAATAATCTCCTGTTGAAGCTTCTGCAGTATTTTCATTATCCGAATCATTCGAACAAGAAATAAATAACGAACTTGACATCAATAATGCCAATAAAGCAATACTTTTAATTTTTCTCATGGTTAAATTTGTTTTTAGTGCTCCAAAATTAACATAAAAAAACGATTTTTTTAGCATTTTTTTAACAAACTAATTCTTCAAAACAAACAATTTCGTAATGTATTATATTTCAGTATTTTAAACTTAATCCTTATGAAAATAAAGTATGTTTTAAGAACTACTATCGAAATAGACTTAAAATAATTTTAAAAAAATAATCAAAACTGTAACAAACCAAAAAAAGCAAAGTCATTATAAAAAACTAGCAACCATTACTTGAATATAACTAATCAAAATATCGAAGAATTAATTGCGCTTTGCAAATTAAATAATCAAAAGGCGCAATTTGAAATTTACAATCGTTACTGTAAAGCTATGTACAATGTAGCTTACAGAATTGTAAAAGACGAACATTTTGCACAAGACGTCATGCAGGAAGGTTTCCTGAAAGCTTTTACAAAAATTAACGATTATAAACAAGAAGTTGCATTTGGAGCCTGGCTTAAAAAAATCATTATTAATTATAGTATTGATTTTTATAAAAAAAATAATGCTTTCCAAATGGATGACCTGAATAAAACACTTTATAAAATAGAAGAAAATGATGATTTTTTTTCTGAAAATATCGATTTAAATTCACTTAAAGTGAAACAAGTTTTAGACGCTATTTCAGGTTTAAAAGATAATTATCGAATGGTTTTGACGCTTTTTTATATTGAAGGTTATGATCAGGAAGAGATGAGTGAAATCTTAAACATTAGTTATGCAAATTGCAGAACTACGTTAAGCAGAGCTAAAGAAAATTTACGAAAAAAATTAGAGGATATATGAAAAAGGAAAATGACAATTTAGACGAGTTATTTAAAAAATTGGAGAATCAATGGGATGTTCACGAAATGAGTTCTGATCATCAGGTAGATTTTTTGAATAAATTAAATAAAAAACAGCCACAGAAAAAAAATTATGCCGGTTGGGTCATTGCGGCTTCGATAGCTTTATTATTAGGGATTTCTGTTTTGTATAACAATAACGAAAAACCTAAAGAATTCAAATTTGCATCGCAGGAAACCAAACGCACAGATTCTATTTTTAATATTTTAATCGAAAATGAACTTGTTAAATTAAAAGAAAAGAGCTCGCCTGAAAATGAACAAATCATAAATGATGCTTTAAAACAAATGAAAGTTTTTGATGCTGATTATGAAAAAATCATAAAAGAAGTTCAGAAAAACGGTGAAAACAAACAAATCATTTATGCGATGATTAGCAATCTGCAAACCAGAATCTCTTTTTTACAGACGGTTTTGCAGCGTATCGAAGAAAATGAAAATTTAAAAAACACAACTCATGAAAAAACATTATAACATACTTATTTTATTCATCTTGCTTCCTTTTTTAGGGTTTTCAAATGATGATATGGTAATTTCAAAACAAAAAAACATCAAAAAAACGTATATCGTAAATTCTAATGCAGGAATCGATATTGAAAATAAATACGGAAATATTACTGTAAGTACCTGGGATGAAGATAAAATTGATCTTGATATTACTATAAAAGTAACGGGAGGGAATGAAAACTGGGTAAATGAAAGATTAAATAGTATTGATATTGATATAACTGCCTTAAAAGGATTGGTTTCTGCGATTACCAAACTTGGAAATTCTTCTATAAAAAGCGGCGGAAGCAGTAATAGTTTTGAAATCAATTATGTGATTAAGATTCCGAAAAACGGAACTGTAAAGCTGGATAATAAGTACGGTAATATTACAATTCTGAGTTTAGAATCTACAACTGATATTTCGTGCAAATACGGTAAAGTTAATTTAGGAAAGCTAAACGGATCCAATAATCGTGTTCATATTGAATATTGCCAAAACTCAACTATTGACTATATCAAAAACGGAACTATTGAAGCACGTTATTCTGGTTTGAAAATCGTTGATTCGGGTAATTTAAATTTAGATACAAATTATACAGATTTGGTTATTTCCGAAGGACAAAATATAAAATACGATTGTAATTACGGGAACTTTAGGTTTCAAAAGATAAATTCATTCTCAGGATCTGGAAATTATCTGACGGTTAATATTGCCGAAATTTCAAATAGTGTCAATCTGGATACCAATTACAGCAAAATAAATATATCAACAATAACAGATAAGGCTAATAATGTCAACATCAACTCAACTTATTCTAATGTAGCCTTGGGGTATGACACTAATTACTCTTTTGATTTTGATATTAATACGAGATACGGAAATATCAAAAGCGATAATTCTCTGGATGTTTCTGTTACTGAAAGCAAAAGCACCAGTAAAAGAATAAGTGGTTTCAACAAGAAAAAAGGTCAGAATAAAGTGGTAGTGAATTCAAATTACGGCAGCGTGTCATTAATCAAAAAACAATAATCAAAAATCAAAACAATGAAAAAATCAATTCAATTATTAGTTTGTGGTGTATTTTTAGTGAGCTTTATTGCTCATGCACAGTGGTCATCTAATGACAAAAATAAAATAAAAGGCAATGGCAAAGTGGTAACCGAAACCAGAAACACAGGTGATTATGATGCTATTAAAGTTGGTGGTTCTTTTGATGTAAATCTTGTAGCAGGAAAAGAAGGAAAAATTACTATTAAGGGAGAAGAAAATTTACTATCTGCTATAAAAGTTGAAGTTGAAGATAATGCCTTGAAAATTTATGTTGATAAAACAATAAATATCCGACCAAGTTCCGGACACAAAATTGAAATTACGGTTCCATTCGAAAAAATTTCTGCTGTAAGTCTTTCGGGTTCAGGAGATCTAAAAACAAAGGATCAAATTAAAAGCGATACTTTTGCTGCGAAACTGGCAGGTTCAGGAAACGTTAATTTAAACGTTAATTCAAATGATTTTGAGTTGAATTTAAGTGGTTCCGGAGATGTTACTCTAAAAGGTTCTGCAGATAAATTTACTTCAAAACTTGCGGGATCAGGAAATGTAAATGCTTCAGATTTAAAATCAAAAACTGTTGAAGCCAATGTTTCAGGTTCAGGGAACAGTACTGTAAACTGTGAAGGAAGCTTAACTGCCAGAGTTGCGGGTTCAGGAAATATTAAATATTTTGGAAACCCTGAAAAACGTGACGTAAAAGTTTCCGGATCAGGAAATATTACAAAAGGTTAATTCAAAAAAAGCTCAATACTAAATATATTACAATCATCAATCCGTTTTAAAACGAACAAAATCATCCTTTTTAGTATTGAGCTTTTTCTATAAATTTTCTACTTAAATAACAAAACTAAGTGAGGTGTTTTATTAATTTAAAACGCCTTTTTTTGGCACTCTTCGTAATAATAAAATACCTACTGTAAAAAATACGCCTAATACTACAATTGCATATCTGGGGCTTCCGGTAATTTGATCAATCGCGCCGTAAACACACATTCCAATTACGATTCCTATTTTTTCGGCAACATCATAAAAACTAAAAAAAGATGCTGTATCATCAGATTCCGGCAATAATTTAGAATAAGTAGATCGTGATAAGGCCTGAACTCCTCCCATTACAAATCCTGCCAATGTAGCCATCGCATAAAAATGTATTGGCAGCCAGATAAAATAAACAATAACACAAAAAATTACCCAAATAGAATTTATTACAATTAGGGTTGGAATATTGCCATATTTTGCAGAAGCTTTTGAAGTTAGAACGGCTCCAATAACAGCTACTAACTGTATTAATAAAATACAAATAATTAAGCCTTTTGTACTTTCAGCCTGAGATGGCCAGTCAATTTCCTGAGCACCAAAATAAGTTGCTGCAATCATAACAGTCTGTACAGCCATACTATAAACAAAATAACTGCTCAAATATCTTTTTAAGGAGATGTTTTCTTCCAGTAATTTCCACACTTTTTTTAATTCTTTAAAACCATTAAAGATTACATCTTTATTTACTTTTTGATCTTCTTTTTTATTTCCTTTTGGTAAATAATAATAAGTATATTGACTAAAGCCAATCCACCAAATTCCAACCATTAAAAATGAATAGCGCATTGCTTTCATAGCAGCTTCGCCTTCAGTCCCTGTTATGCCAAAAATTTTCGGTTTCATGATCATCGCAAGATTAACAATCATTAAAATAACACTTCCTATATATCCTAAAGAATATCCTTTGGCACTTAATTTATCTTGCTGTTCAGGAAAAGCAATATCAGGCAGGTAGGAATTATAAAAAACCAAACTTCCCCAAAAACCAATCAATCCCAAAAAGTAAAAAAGTAAGCCGATGTATATGTTTTCAAGGTTAAACCAATATAAACCCATACAGGACAAAGCTCCCATATAGCAAAAGAATTTCATAAATGTTTTTTTATTCCCCACATAATCGGCAATACCCGATAATAATGGCGAAATAAAAGCAACAACCAAAAATGCTGCAGCTGTAATAAAACTGATTAAAGCAGAATTTTTAAGATTCATTCCGAAAACATCTATATAATGATCTTTGTCTGAAAATAATGCCTCGTAAAAAATTGGAAAAACGGCCGATGAAATAACTAATGGATAAACTGAATTTGCCCAATCGTAAAAAGCCCATGCATTTAATAATTTTTTATCTCCTTTGTTTAAATCTGCCATATTTATGAATTTGGTTGCTAAATTATTTCTTTTTTTCTATAATTGGATATAATATTCATAAATCGTACATTATTAAATTATTATTTAATCGCAATTAATTGACTTATTGACAAATACAAAAAAAAGCTACTCTGAAAGAATAGCTTTTATAATTTTTTGATATAGGGAATATTGTTTATCTGATAACACCAACTTTTGCAGCTGTTGCCCTTGCATCAGGAATTAATGCTTTTAAATTTGCAATTCTTGTTGCATCAGAAGGGTGTGTACTCATAAATTCAGGAGTTCCCGATCCGCCAGATTTAGCCGACATTCTGCTCCAAAAAGCAATTGAATCATCGGGATTGTAACCTGCAATTGCCATAAGTGTCAAACCAATTTTATCGGCTTCACTTTCATTGCTTCTGCTAAATGGAAGCATTACTCCTACTTCAGAACCAACTCCGTAAGCTTGCGAAAATATGGCTCTTGTTGACTCTGATTTACCGCTTGTTGCAGCATCTAAAGCAACTCCTCCAATTTGCTGCAATTGTGCTGCACTCATTCTTTGTGCCCCGTGATTAGCCAATGCGTGAGAAACTTCATGCCCCATAACAGTTGCCAAACCTGATTCATCCTGAGTGATTGGCAAAATTCCTGAATAAACCACGATTTTACCTCCTGGTAAACACCAGGCATTTACTTCTTTATTTTCTACCAATTTGTATTCCCAACGGTAATCTTTTAAGTATTGCGTTTGTCCTAAAAAAGTTAAGTATCTTTCTGCTGCAGCTTTAATTTTACTGCCCACAAGATCTACTCTTTTAGCATCTGCAGTTCCTGTTATAACTTTATTTTCTGAAATAAAAGCATTGTACTGTTGAAATGAAGTTGGAAATAACTCGCTGTTTGATACAAAGTTAAGAGTTGATTTTCCTGTTACAGGATTTGTCGCACATGCAGCTAGTAAAAGTGCCGCAAAAGCGGTTAAGAAAAAGTAATTTTTCATGATCATAGATTTTAATATAAAATAAAAATACGATTATTTTTAATAGGTATTTTTATATAATTAAATCGAAACGTATCATAATTATTATTATTGTCCAATAATGTGCAATTCGGTAAATTCTTTATCAATAATCAGGAAATGATTTTCTTCAAATCTTTCACTATCAAATTCTACTTTTTCGTTATCAATCTCTATTTCAGTTACTTTGAATGGCAATCCAATTAAATTAATTTTATATCTACTATAAGGTGTATCGTATTTTCCTTCTTTATGCAATTGAATAATAAGTTCTTTTTCTTTCCCGATGGTTCTAAAAGATAAAAAGCTGTAACGGCCTTTTTTATAATCATAACCATCCTGAGCATCTTCATAAACTACTGATTTTTCCTTACCATTTTTATAATATAAATCCAGCGTTAATTCATCAAACTCAAGTTCACCGACATATTGCTGTACAGGATATTTAGGGATAATTGCTCCTGCTTTAACAAAAACCGGAATTTCATCAAATTTGGTATCGATCCAAACTTCTCGTCCGCCGGTTGTAAACTCATTTGTCCAGTAATTGTACCATTCTCCTCTTGGAATATACATTCGTCTTCCTAAAGAATTAGGTTCCAGAATTGGGCAAACTAATATTTGATTTCCGAAGATAAATTCATCGTTACGATAATGTGTTTGGGTATCATCCTGATCGTAGTAAACCAATGGTTTTAGCATCGGGATACCTTCTTCTATATATTGCCAAAACATGGTATACAAATAAGGCAATAGCTGATAACGTAAGCTCACAAATTTTCGGGTAATATTAATCACTTCTTCATCAAAAGCCCATGGCTCCTGATTGCCGTGATCTCCGGAAGAATGCGTTCTGCAGAAAGGATGAAAAACGCCCAACTGAATCCAGCGTGCATATAATTCTCCTGTTGGCTGTTCTGCAAATCCACCAATATCAGAACCTGTAAAACCCATTCCTGAAATACACATTCTTTGTACCTGAATATTGGCAATCCATAAATGTTCCCAAGTTGCTACGTTATCACCTGTCCATGATGATGTATAACGCTGCGCACCTGAATATGCCGATCTTGTAATTACAAATGGACGTTTAGGATATGCAAAACGCTTTACTCCATGATAAGTAGCACGAGCCATTTGTGTACCATAAATGTTGTGTGCTTTTCTATGGCTACAAGGATTTCCATCATACATATGACGTACATCCATTGGAAACGTTTTATTCGGAACTTCCATAACAGCAGGTTCGTTCATATCATTCCAAACCCCTTTTACACCAAAGTCCGAAATTAATTCTTTAAATAAGCCCGCCCACCATTCTCTCACTACTGGATTTGTATAATCCGGAAAATTACATTCTCCCGGCCAGACTTTTCCTTTCATGTAAGGTCCATCTGCTCTTTTACAGAAATAATCTTTTTCAAGAGCTTCCTGGTAAACCCAATAATTTTTATCAATTTTAATTCCCGGATCGATGATTACAATTGTTTTAAAACCATCTTCGGCTAATTCTGCAATCATTCGTTTTGGGTCGGGAAAATATTCACTACTCCAGGTAAAACATCGAAAACCTTCCATATAATCGATATCCAGATAAATAGCATCACAGGGGATTTTTAATTCTCGAAATTTTGAAGTGATTTCTTTTACTTTGCTTTCCGGATAATAACTCCATTTGCATTGATGGTAACCCAAAACCCAAAGTGGCGGTAATTCTGGTTTACCTGTTAAATCAGTATAAGTTGTAACAACATCCTGCATTTGTGGGCCATAAATAAAGTAGTAGTTCATTTCACCACCTTCGGCCCAAAAACTGGCTACATTTCTTCTTTCCTGACAAAAGTCAAAGAAAGTTCTAAAGGTATTATCAAAGAATATCCCGTATGATTGTTTGTTATGTAAACCAATGTAAAAAGGAACAACTTTATACAATGGATCTTGTTCTTTGTGAAAAGCGTACTGATCTGTCGCAAAATTTTCTAATCTTTTGCCTTTTAAATTCATTTGTGTGGCTTTGTCGCCAAGACCGTAAAAACATTCTCCATCTTTGGATGATTTACTCATTTTTACGATATTTCCGCCATATTCATAACTTTCTTCCCAATGAAAACCAAGCTCATCTTCAAGAATTAGAAAATCATTGAGGTCATAAATAGACAAACGAAGATCCTGTTTTTGAATTTTACACTTTACTTTACTGGTTCTTATTTGAAAATAAGTTTCCTCTTCGGTTAATTCTAAAAAATTATAACCATGCAATTGTGTTTTATCTATTGCGTATGAAAAATCATTGCTGAAATAACCTTTTGTAGTAAATCGAAACCGAATTAAACTGTCTCGTAGAATAGTGACTTTTAAGATTACTTTGTTGTCTGTATGAAAAAAGATGGTATCTCCTTCATGTTCGTGCGAAACAATTTTTGATGGATATAAATCGCCTTTATACTCTAGTGCTGTATTTGTAATCATACGCTAAATGAATTAATTATAGAACTCCAATCTTTATCTCAAACATACAAAAAAACTTAATAAGCCTCTCTGAATAAAAGGATTATTCACGAAAACGATTTTTCTGAATGACTATTAAATTACATCTCAAAAAATCAGGAAATCGATAATTTAAGAATGCAAAACTGATAAAATTGCATTACGAAATAAAGATTAAATTTTTATTGAAAGGAATAAACTGTTACGCTCAAGGGAGGTAAAGTTAATTCTACCGAATAATCTCTTCCATCATAAGAAATACTTTGAACTTTTAATGTTTCTGAATTCCCTACTCCACTTCCGCCATATATAATTGAATCACTATTAAAAATTTCTTTTAGTTTTCCTTTTTGCGGAATTCCGATTCTATAATTTTCTCTTATCACTTGTGTGAAATTACAAACAACAATTACATTTTCTTTCTCGTTATTTCCTTTTCTGATATAAGACAAAACGGCATTTTGATGATCTGAATAATTTATCCATTCAAAACCTTCGCCAGTAAACTGTTTTTCATATAATGCAGGATGAGTTTTATATAAATGATTCAAATCTGTGATTATCTTTTTTATGCCCAAATGATAATCATATTGAAGTAAATGCCAGTCTAAACTTTTCTCAAAATTCCATTCATCACTTTGTCCAAATTCTGATCCCATAAACAATAGTTTAGTTCCGGGATGTGTAAACATATAACCATACAGCAAACGCAGGTTAGCAAATTTTTGCCACTCGTCGCCAGGCATTTTATTGGCAATAGATTTTTTTCCGTAAACCACTTCATCATGTGAAAATGGTAACATAAAATTTTCTGTAAAAGCATAAGTCATCGAAAATGTCAAATCATTTTGGTGGTATTTGCGATAGACGGTTTCTTTCTGAAAATATTTTAATGTATCGTGCATCCAGCCCATCATCCATTTCATTCCAAAACCTAAACCTCCGGTAAAAGTTGGTCTCGATACCATTGGAAAAGAAGTACTTTCTTCTGCAATTGTCTGAACTCCGTCAAAATTAGCATAGATAACTTCATTAAATTCTTTAAGAAAACTTATAGTATCAAGATTTTCTCTTCCTCCATAAATATTGGGTTCCCATTCGCCTTCATTTCGCGAATAATCAAGATATAACATCGAAGCTACGGCATCAACCCTTAATCCATCAGCATGATAATTTTGCAGCCAAAAAACAGCATTACTTATTAAGAAAGCACGAACTTCATTTCTACCATAATTAAAAACCAAACTTTTCCAATCCGGATGATAGCCTTTTCTACGATCCGGATGTTCATATAAATGTGATCCATCAAAAAAGCCTAAACCGTGTGCATCATCAGGAAAATGTGACGGAACCCAGTCTAAAATAACACCAATTCCAGCCTGATGCAGCTTATCAACCAAAACCATAAAATCCTGAGGTTTTCCAAAACGGGATGTTGGCGCAAAATATCCGGTTAATTGATATCCCCATGATGGATCATAAGGATATTCCATAATTGGCATAAATTCAACATGCGTAAATCCAGTTTCTTTTACATAATTAACCAAATCATCAGCAAGCTCTAAATAGGTTAAAAACCGATTTTGATCACCTCTTTTCCAAGATCCTAAATGAACCTCATATACAGAATAAGGCTTATCCAGCTTATTACTTTCCTGACGTGATTTCATCCAGTTTTCGTCTTTCCAGTTATAATCCAAATCCCAAACAACCGAAGCCGTATGAGGTGGTTTTTCACAATATAAAGCAAAAGGATCTGCTTTTTCGGTTACAACGCCATCAATATTAGATTGAATTTTATATTTATAAAGTGCTCCTTTTTCTATATGTGGAATAAATCCTTCCCAAATTCCGGAAGAATCCCATCGAACTTGCAATAAATGTTCTCCTTGTGTCCAATAATTAAAATCTCCAACAACAGAAACTGATTGTGCAGTTGGAGCCCAAACGGCAAAATAAACACCTTTTTCTCCATTGACTTCAATTAAATGTGCTCCTAATTTTTCATATAATTGGAAGTGCTTTCCTGCTTTGAATAAATCAATATCGAAATCAGTAAATAAAGAATGCGTGATTACTTTAGACATATTTGGTTTTTAAGGCAATAATTAATTTTGAACTTTTATTCAATTCTGAAATTATCTGAGAGAATTGCGCCTTTTTTAATAACTACAATTCCATCTTTTATGCTGTATAATTCATTGGTAAAATTATCTAAATGTTTTCCTCCGCTAATGTGAACATTATTTCCTATGCGGACATTTTTATCTATTAAAGCATTGCTTATAAAACAATTATCTCCAATTCCAATATGGATTTTATTAATAGTACTTTCATGGTTCATTTCATCAAGATCCTGGTAAAAATCATTCCCCATCACATAACAGTTTTGCAACACAGTTCCTGTACCAATTCTGGAACGAATACCAATTACAGAACTTATTATTTCTTTGGCATTAATAATACAGCCCTCAGAAATCAATGATTGATTTATAATTGAATTTCTAAATTTTGATGGCGGTAATAATCTTGGTCTTGTAAAAATTTTATTCTCATTATCAAACAAATTGAATTCCGGAATATCAGCAGTTAGCCCAATATTAGCTTCAAAAAATGATTCAATATTTCCTATATCCGTCCAATATCCTTCATATTGATAACTTAGAATTTTATGTTTTCCAACGGCTTGCGGTATAATTTCTTTTCCAAAATCTTTCGTTTCAGTATCAGACATTAAATCTTCCAGCAATTGTTTATTGAAAATGTAAATCCCCATTGATGCCAAATACTTTTTACCTTTTTCCTGCATTTGTTCACTTACCTCAGATTCCCATTCAGGTAATAAAGATGCATCAGGTTTTTCTATAAAAGCTTCAACACAATTCTCGTGATTGGTTTTAAGAATACCAAATTCAGGGGCATCTTTCGCATTTACAGGTAAAGTCGCAATAGATATCGCAGCATCTGCAGCAATATGGGCTTCTAACATTTCGTTAAAATCCATTTGATATAATTGATCTCCGGATAGGATTAAAGCATGGTCAAATTCATGCTTTTGAAAATGCGACATACATTGTCGAACTGCATCTGCAGTTCCCTGAAACCATGTTGGATTATCAGGGGTTTGTTCTGCTGCTAAAATATCAACAAATGACTGACTAAAAATACTGAAATTAAAAGTGTTTTTGATGTGAGCATTCAAAGAAGCAGAGTTGAACTGTGTCAGGACAAATATTTTGAAAATATCTGAATTGATACAATTTGAAATTGGAATATCCACCAATCGATATTTTCCTCCAATTGGTACTGCAGGTTTTGATCTCGTTTCTGTTAATGGAAACAAACGGGAACCTTGTCCTCCTCCTAAGATAATGGCAACGACATTTTTCTTTTTAAATTTCATTTTTCTCAATTATTAGGTTGTATATCTCGATATATTCTTGGCAAACTCTTTCCCAGGAATGATCAATGCTCATTCCTGTTTTTATAACTTTATTGAAATTTATTTTATCATCGTATAATTTTACAGCGCGATTTATAGAATAACAAATATCACCAACCGAAGCCTGATTATGACAAATCCCATTACCATTATCTCCAAAATCAACTACAGTATCACGCAGACCTCCTGTTCTCCTGACAATCGGAATTGTTCCATAACGCAACGCATACATTTGATTTAATCCACATGGCTCAACTCTTGAAGGCATTAAAATATAATCTGAACCTGCGTAAATCAGGTGCGCTAATTCTTCATTATAACCAATGAAAGCATTGTAATTTCCCTTATAATCATTACGTAACTGTATTAATTGTTCTTCAATTAGGGAATTTCCAGAACCCAAAATCAAAATATTGATATTCTCAAAATTTTCCGATAAGGCCAATGCAGCAGCCTGAGGCAATAAATCTCCCCCTTTTTCCTCAAATAAACGCCCAATAAAACTAAAAAGAGGTTTTCGCGGATCTAATTCAAATTGCTCACACAAGTTTTCCTTATTCAATTGTTTTCCAAATTCAAAACTATCAATCGAATAATTTTCTACGATCATTTTGTCTTTAGAAGGATCCCAAACTTCTATGTCAATTCCGTTTAAAATACCTTTTGATTTACTTTGAACCGAATTAAATAAAGACTCTAAGCCATTTGCTGAATAGTTTATTTCGTTTAAATAACTCGGAGACACCGTCGTAACAGCATGTGCGCATTTAACTCCAACAGCCAATGAATTCAAAGAACTTCCCCATTCCAGAAAGCCAACATGAATTAAATCGAACTCAGGTAAATAATGTAGTTTATCAAAACCAAACCAGCCTTGATATAAACCGTTATGAATTGTAATTACCGTTCTTACACTTTTTAACTCTTCATATTTATAAGCATATTTTAGCAAAAACGGAATTAATCCAGTATGATGATCATGACAATTTATTACATCAGGAATTGTTTTTCTAGCTAAAAGCCAATCTAATACTGCGATTTGGAAAGAAAAAAAACGCTCAATATCATCTTCATATCCATAAACATTTGGTCTGTCAAATAGTTCCTTAATTTCTATCAGATATAATTCATAACCTAGTTTATCTGAAGTTTCTTTTAAAACATTAAAAGGAAAATCGAAATTTCCTAATTTAACATTTCCCCAATGGACACATTCAAAGTTATTTTCTTTTTTAAATTTTGTATCATAACAAGGAACCACAACTCTAACAAGATTACCCGCAGAAGCTTGATATTTAGGTAATGCACCAACAACATCGGCCAAACCACCAACCTTTACCATTGGATAACATTCTGCACTGATATGAAATATTTCCATGTTAGAAATTTATAGGTTTAATAGTAAAATTAATTCTCAAATTATTTTTTAAATAAGCAATTATTAATATGTTACTTTTATGTTTTTTAAATTTAGGAAAAAATAAACAAAATTAAGCCTCAAAAAAATATTTATTGATATGACAAAAAATATAACTAATCCTACTAAATCATTAAAAATTCCGCAGTTTATAATTATATCCTGTAAAATTTGTGCTTTTATCTCAACAAAATTAGTTACGTCATATGCTGCTAAACTATTCACAACTCCGATAAAACATAAAGTTCCAAAACGGGAGCTTGAAATGGATATAAAAAGCATTCAAAATAAAATCTATATTCCTAAAATTGACAAAAGTGTAGTAACTTATAAATATGGAGAAAGTGATCGCAAAATTTTATTGGTTCATGGATGGTCAGGGAGAGGAACACAACTATTTAAAATTGCTGATGAACTTTTAAAACTAGGTTATTCTACAATTAGCTTTGATGCACCTGCGCATGGAAAATCTAAAGGAAAAACTACAATTATGTCTGATTTTATTGCATCAATATTAGAAATTGAGAAACAGTACGGTCCGTTTGAGGTTGCTATTGGTCATTCACTTGGAGGAATGTCGGTACTAAATGCGATTAAAGATGGTTTACGGGTAAATAAAGCTGTTATAATTGGAAGTGGAGATATTGTTCAGGATATTTTAGATGATTTTATTTTGAAATTAGCTTTAAAGCAAGAAATAAGCGAAAGATTACGCGATCTGTTTGAAGAGAAATATCAGGTAAAAATGGACGATTTCTCAGCATATAAAGCAGCACAAAAAATACAAATTCCAGTTTTGGTAATACATGACAAAGATGATCCCGAAGTTCCTGTAAAAGCAGGAATTCATATTCACGAACAACTTAAAAACGGGATTTTATATATTACTGAAGGTCTCGGGCACCGAAAAATACTTGGAAATCAAAATGTGATAAAAAAGATATTAGAATTTATTTAAAGTGCTTAAATTTGTGTTAGTTACATTTTTAATTGTATAATTCTAAAGAAAAACAAAATGGATTTATTTGGAGAAATATCTGATTGGGAAAGTAAACTAAAACCTCTTTTGAAAAAATATAAAGGAAAAAAACACCCTTTGGATTATCAAAACATCTATCAATTGTTGGTGATGGTAGTTCTATCAGCACAAGATTCTGATGCAAACATTAATAAAATTGCTCCACTCTTATTCAAAAAATATCCCACTTTAAATAGTCTGTCTAAAACTGATTTAGAGACATTTACTCCCTATATAAGTAAGGTTCGGAATTATCCAACAAAAGCACAATGGCTTCTGGAAATTGCTAAGTTTATTAAAGATGATAAAGACATACCTTTAAATATGAAGGAATTAACAGCATTAAAAGGTATTGGTAGAAAATCTGCAAATGTGATTATAAGAGAAAGCCACAAACCAGCAGAAGGAATAATTGCAGATTTACATGTAATACGTGTAAGTCCAAGAATTGGTATAATAAAAGAAAGTAAAGATGGAAATAAGGTTGAAAAAGATCTTATGCAGGCATTACCAAAAAATATATGGTCAGAGATAGGAATGGCTCTCTCATTCTTAGGACGGGAAACCTGCAGACCTAAACCAAAGTGCGAAGAATGTCTAATCACAGATTCTTGTCATTACTATCTAACAGAAGTAATATAACTATTATTTCCTTCTGGTATCAATTAAATAGACAATCTTCCATGAATCTTTTTCTTTGAATAAAGTAAAAGCATTAACTCCAGAATGGCTCAATTTATCATTTAAGTAAAATTCATAAGGAGTCCAAACATGCGCCATACTCCCATCTATTTGGATATTATAATTCAAGATTTTCTCCTCAAATTTTAAATTAGAAGGTATTGAAGCGATAGACTTGTAGAATTCCTTTATATTCTCTTCAGATAACTTATTTCCTTTGGTTACACTTTCACTAATAGATTGCAAAATAAGTTTATCAGAACAAACTAACTTCAATTTAATTGTGTCTTTGTGATGAAAGGCTACAAAAAAAGATTCAATGGCTTTCTGTACATCCTGTTTTTGTGCATTTGAAGACAACCCAGCAAACATTAATATTACAATAAAATACATTCTCATAATTAATACTTTTTCTTAAACTCAAACTAACTTATATGACATAAAGATATAAAAGATAATTTATGATTAATAATAAGAATGTGTAGAAGAGTAGACTTTAAATACATAATAATATGGCTCATAACAAACTATTTATAAAACAAAAAATCCCCATCAAATAAATGATGAGGATTCTCAAAAGAAAGGCGACGACATACTCTCCCACATAACTGCAGTACCATCTGCGCAGGCGGGCTTAACTACTCTGTTCG